>NZ_JANHZR010000002.1:36109-599259 GCF_041414715.1 Pseudoalteromonas sp. DY56-GL22
GTGGTAGTTCAGTTGGTTAGAATACCGGCCTGTCACGCCGGGGGTCGCGGGTTCGAGTCCCGTCCACTCCGCCATTTGTTTTCCTCAAGCAAATGATTAAATAAGTCTTTACATTACACTTTACTATTTACTTATACTGACAACGTATCTCGTATCTCGTATCTCGTATCTCGTATCTCGTATCTCGTATCTCGTATCTCGTATCTCGTATCTCGTATCTCGTATCTCGTATCTCGTATCTCGTATCTCGTATCTCGTATCTCGTATCTCGTATCTCGTATCTCGTATCTCGTATCTCGTATCTCGTAAATTTCTTCCTATCTTGCTAATATTCTTCATTATTCCTATTTATTCAGCTTCTTATATCTGCATGAATAGCAAAGAATGGCGACTCCACAACAAAAAGGAAATGCGTTATGAGTACATTCGGAACACAACTAAAGCACTATCGCAGTGAGCTAAAACTAAGCCAACCAGAATTTGCTGAGCAAGTGGGAATAGAGCAAAGCTACCTTTCAAAACTTGAGAACGATAAATCAGTGCCTTCAAACGACACATTTCGTTCAATATTAACGGCGCTCAATCTAACAATTTGCGACTTTATGAAGCCATTAAAACATTCTGTAGATAAAGCGAGATTGATTAATGTGCCTGACATTGAAGCTTGGTATAAGCAACAAAGTAATAAGCAATTCATTAAACAGCGCTCACTCGTCTATATTGCCATACTGTTAAGTGCGCTAGGTTGTGCCATGTTTTATTTAGGGCATCAAGAAAAGCTATTCAATACAACGTTCTATGAGTACAAATCATATGGTGTAGTGAAAGATAGTGAACCAGATGGCATTTTTCATGATTGGCGTACGCTACTCGTAGAACAAAGCCGCGAGAAAATAGATGCTAAACGTCGAGAAATGATTAGCAGGCATGATTTTAAATTTATTATTTCAGCGGACTATAAAGGTATTTCGTTTGTAGAATCTGGCGAGCAAGGCAGGCGCTTATATAGCCTTACTTCAAAAACACCTATTATCAAGCCCCATAAAGGCCATGTGTGGCTTGAGTTTATAGGTATCTTATTGCTTGTAGTTGGTGCAGGTCTCATAACATTTGAGAGTAAACTGACAAGACAGCATTAATGAGTTGTAGAACCTGACGCGTGTTAGCTGGCGTCAGGATCACGAGGAATTAAATGAGCAAACTGTTGCTGGTGGATTTGTTCGTATAAGGTCGCTGCATAGCTCTGCGCATCATGTAATCTGCGCGTACTGATGTGCTTTCTAAGATCATCAAGTGCAGCCGTTGCAGGTTCATAACCTTGACTACTTGCCAGACTTAGCCACACCGCACCATGAAAAACACTGTGCGGAACACCTTGTCCTTTGATGAAAAACAGCCCCATATAAAATTGCGCTCTATGGTTACCCGCCATAGCTGCTAAGCGCATCCATTTGGCAGCAAGGGGAGGCTGTTCATTTTTTAAATAATACAAAGCTTTGTTTAGTACGTTTTCAACAGATTGAGTACTTTTATTTGGCGCCGACCCTTTATCGGGTTGGGTAATAAAGGCAAGTACATTATCAAGCTGTTGCTCTAAATCTAAGCCTACTGGCGAATTATCAGACATAGTTTAGTTATTTTCTTGAAATAAAAGACCTTATTAGTTTAGAACATTGCAAGGTAAAATGTCCTCTTATTGAGATAAAATATGATAAAATTAGCCAATTAATCTCAACTTAAAGTTCAACATGTTCGAAAGACTTTTCAAAATCACTGAAAACAACACCTCTGTGCGCCGCGAGACTATTGCTGGCATCACTACATTCATTACCATGGTTTACATTGTATTTGTTAACCCTGCCATGCTAGCAGAAGCGGGAATGGATCAAGGTGCGGCATTCGTAGCAACCTGTATTGCTGCTGCAATTGGCTGTTTTATTATGGGTTTATGGGCAAACTACCCATTAGCACTGGCTCCGGGTATGGGCTTGAACGCCTTCTTCACTTATGGTGTTGTTTTGGGCATGGGCTACACTTGGCAAGCTGCATTAGGTGCAGTTTTTATGTCTGGTTGTATCTTTTTATTCTTAAGCCTATTTAAGGTGAGAGAGTGGATCATAGACGCTATTCCACTGGTATTAAAGCGTGCTATTGCCACAGGTATCGGTGCTTTCCTAGCGCTTATTGCATTGAAAAACGCCGAGATTATCGTAGCAAGCCCTGCAACCTTAGTGCAGTTAGGCGATATCACGGCCCCAGGTCCACTACTTGCGATTTTTAGCTTTTTTGTTATTGCAGCACTGTTATACCGCGATATGAAAAGCGGCGTGCTTATTAGTATTTTACTAGTAACGGCTATTGCGCTTGGTTTAGACCTTGTGGAATATCAAGGAATTATTTCAATGCCGCCTTCAATTGCACCAACCTTTATGCAATTGGATTTTGCAGCAGCATTCGAAATCTCAATGCTAACAGTGGTATTTGCGTTCTTATTTGTTGATTTGTTTGATACTTCAGGCACTTTAGTTGCTGTAACGCAAAAAGCAGGTATTGCTGATGAACAAGGTAAAATGCCTCGTTTAGGTCGTGCATTAAGCGCTGACAGCACAGCTACCATTGCAGGCTCAATGCTTGGTACGTCAACAACAACGTCTTACATTGAATCAGTAGCAGGTGTGTCTGTGGGCGGCCGTACAGGCCTAACTGCTGTTGTTGTAGGCATTTGTTTCTTGTTAATGATGTTCTTTGCGCCACTTGCTGGCATGATCCCAGCTTATGCAACGGCAGGTGCAATTTTATATGTAGCTGTGTTAATGATGCAAAACTTAAAGCTGGTAAATTGGGATGATATGACAGATGCCATTCCAGTGAGCGTAGTATTATTAATGACGCCGTTAACTTTCTCGATTGCTCACGGTATTGCGCTTGGTTTTATTTCTTATACTGCAGTGAAGTTGGTATGTGGTAAAAAAGATGAAATCAGTATTAGTGTGTGGGTATTAACAGCGCTGTTTATTGTTAAGTTTGCGTTTTTATCTTAATTTTCACAAAGCAAAGAAAAAGTGGTTTACCACTTTTTCTTTGGTGCGAATAACACGTCTAAATCGTCCTGCTCTTGTTCTGCTTTCTTCTTTAGTGACGTCGCATTTGATGCTTTCAACTCAGAGCTAATCGTTTCTAAATAACCTTCAACTTCTTGTCTTTTCGAGTTTACATATTCATCGCTATAGCTAACTGAGTTAAGCGTTGCCAGTGCTTTTTCGAAATACTGTCTGGCAGAGCCCACCATATTTGCTGAGCGAGCTGAAAGCCCACGCTTAATTTGGCTTTCTACGTTGATTCGAAGTTGTAGTTTTTCAAGGCGTTTATCTTCGGCAACAAATATTTGACTCTCGATTTTACCTTTACTATGTTCAGAGCGTAGCACTGCCCTTAGTTTTTTTATTCCTTGAATTAAAGAAATAAGCTGCTTATCGTTGTCTGGTAACACTAATGAGTCGCTATTATTCGCCTCAATTGGACCCCCTAAACGCTGTTTAGCTTCATTTAAGCGACTTTTGAGTTCCTTAGAACTTGGAGAGAGTTGTACCATACTTGCAAGCGCATCATATATACGGCGCTGAATAATACGTAGAATATTCTCAGACATGGGAATATTGGCACTGTTAAGCAGCACGTCTTCTGCTTCTTCAATGATTTTCTTTTGCTTAGTTAACTCTTTGCGGCGCTCTGCTTCTTGTTTTTCTTTGTGTTGTTGCACAGCACTGACCCATAATGCGATCACAATTAATGCAACAATGAGCATGATGATGATAGAAACAATCATTACTAAATCTCAGTTTTAACTATCTAATTTTTTTATATTACCTTAAAAAGATTAGATCTGAACAGTTTTGCGGTAGTTATCTCGAATAAACTTATTAAGTTTACTACTTTATAATGAGTATAGCGCTAAACTAACATCTTTATTGAATATTTTGCGAGTAAACACGGCTACCGAGCATTAATTTAATGTGTTAGCCTTAGAAACAATCGATATAAATGTATAGCGCGATGAAATATCGCTTGGCATCGCGCTTTGCAGCCTTTATAAATAAACAATAACAACGTTTACAATGCAGCCATGAAACTACAACAACTCAGATATATAGTCGAAGTCCAAAATCATAAACTGAATGTCTCAGCGACAGCCGAAAGTTTATTTACCTCGCAACCGGGGATCTCGAAACAAGTTCGTATGCTTGAAGACGAACTGGGCGTACAGATCTTTGGCCGTAGTGGCAAACACCTTACCCATGTAACCAGTGCCGGTAACGAAATAATTAATATTTCGCGAGAGATATTGTCGAAAGTTGAAGGTATTAAAGCGGTTGCTAATGAGCATACTTTGCCTGATCAAGGTAAACTTAACATTGCGACTACTCATACTCAGGCTCGTTACGCATTACCGAATGTTATTCAAGGCTTTATGAAAAAGTACCCGGCAGTTTCTCTGCATATGCATCAAGGAACGCCACAGCAAATTTCTGATGCGGCAGCACGCGGTGATGCTGACTTTGCCATTGCGACTGAGGCACTACATTTATACTCTGATTTAGTTATGTTGCCGTGCTATCACTGGAATCGCAGTATTGTTGTGGCAAAAACACACCCGCTTGCGCAAAAGGCTGATAACTTAACGGTTGCCGATGTGGCTAAATATCCACTGATAACTTATGTGTTTGGTTTTACTGGTCGTTCTGAATTAGATAAAGCTTTCAATGCTCATGGCCTTGAGCCGCATATTGTCTTTACTGCAACGGACGCTGATGTAATTAAAACTTATGTTCGTTTAGGGCTAGGTGTGGGTGTTGTGGCGTCTATGGCGATTGATCAAATAACAGATACTGATTTAGTCTGTATTGATGCAAGTCACTTATTTGAAGCGAGCACCACTAAAATTGGTTTTCGAAAAGGCAGCTTCTTGCGTAGCTACATGTATGATTTTATTGAGCGTTTTGCCCCGCACTTAACGAAAGAGCTGGTTGAACGAGCAAGTTTATTACGTAACCAAGAAGATGTTGATAAACTCTTCGAAAACATTGAGTTACCAGTAAAATAGAGATAAGAAAGCCGCTTTAAAGCGGCTTTTTATTATGCTTAAATTAACACTCGATGATATTAACTGCTAAGCCACCGCGAGCGGTTTCTTTGTATTTCGTTTTCATATCATTACCTGTATCGAGCATGGTTTTAATGACCTTATCAAGGGTTACTTTTTGCTCTCCAGAACCACGCATAGCAAGGCGTGACGCATTGATTGCTTTAATTGAGCCCATTGCATTACGTTCAATACATGGTACTTGTACAAGACCGCCAACAGGGTCACAAGTTAGACCTAGGTTGTGCTCCATGCCAATTTCAGCGGCGTTTTCAACCTGTACAACATTACCACCCATGATTTCAGTTAGTGCACCCGCTGCCATTGAGCAAGCAACGCCCACTTCACCTTGGCAACCAACTTCAGCCCCCGAAATTGACGCATTCTTTTTATATAAAATACCAATTGCTGCCGCCGTTAATAAGTAACGAGTAGCAATATCACGGTCTACTTCTTTAATGAAAGTGTGATAATACATTAATACTGCTGGCAAAATACCTGCAGCACCATTGGTTGGTGCGGTAACAACACGGCCGCCAGCAGCGTTCTCTTCGTTTACTGCAAGGGCAAATAAATCAACCCAGTCCATCGCACGTAATGGGTCGTTGTTTACTTCAATATTTAATTTAAGGTGTAAACTAGGGGCACGGCGCTTTACTTTTAATCCGCCTGGTAAAATCCCTTCTGTACGCATACCACGCTCAATACAGGCTTTCATTACTTGCCAAATATTAAACAGCTCATCCTTGATGTCTTTTTCGCTGCGCAGGGTTTTTTCGTTATGCATCATAAGTGTTGATACACTAAACCCTGATTCACGGCATAGCTCTAATAACTCTTTAGCCGTGTTAAACGGATAAGGCGCTGGGTTTTCTTCGCGAATTTCGAGTGCTTTTTGTTTTTCGTTCTCGAACTCTTCATCACTGACGATAAAGCCGCCACCGATTGAGTAATACACTTTGCTGAATAACTTTTCGCCATTTTGGCTAGCAATGATTTCCATTGCATTTGAGTGTTTTGGTAGAGTTTTACGACGATGAAATACAATCGCACCTTGCTTAGGGAAATTGGCTTTATGGCTTTGGTTTAAATAAATAACCTGCTCTTTTTCGATTTTTGCGAGGATATCGTCGACTAAATCAGCATCAATGGTTTCTGGATCATAACCGGCAAGGCCTAAGATCACAGCTTTACCAGAGCCATGGCCAATACCTGTTTGACCGAGTGAGCCAAATAGCTCAACTTTAATATCGGTGACGTTTGCAAGTAAGTTTTTTTCTTCTAGTTCGTTTACAAATAAACGCGAAGCGCGCATCGGACCAACTGTGTGAGATGACGATGGGCCAATACCAATACTAAACATATCGAATGCACTGATCATAATTTGCTACTCATTTTTCTATTAACGGCATACTACCTGCCTTTGAACGGTGCCACATGATAACGTTTAAACGTGTCTGTGTAACCCTAAAAGCAGGATAATTAAACTGGTAGGGCGAGCTGCTTGATAAAGTTATTAATAATGCTTGCTGTTGCTCCCCAAAGCAGACCATGGGGGGTCATCAAGCCTTGCAAAGTAATGGTTTTACCATTTCGCTCAAAGGGGAGGGGTTGCCAATTTTGTTGATTACTTAAGTAAGATAAGGGTAGTAAAAAACTGGCAGCAACTTCGTTGGGATCTGCTTGCCATGTAGTGCCCTCACTAAGCACACACACAAAAGGTTCAATAGTGAAACCGGTTAGAGTCGCGTACTGATGTAATTTACCGTGGACAGTCACTTGGTGAGTCGCAATATTAAGCTCTTCATTGAGCTCTCGAAGAGCGGTGTGCATTAACGTGTCATCTTGTTCTTCATACTTTCCACCCGGTAAGCAAATCTCCCCCGGGTGATGAGGTAAATAACTAGGTCGCTTGCACAATAACAAATGCGCTTCGTCGTTAACATCAAGCAGAGGTAACATTACGGCACTGGCACGCTTTTCGGCATTAAAGCGAATGCTAGCTGGGCGCTCTGTGGTTTGACTTAAACTAAAACGGGCAATTATTTGCTGGCTATTCAAGGTAGTTACTTCAACTTTTACTTTAATAAAGGCAGTATTTTATTTACTTTATCGTAAGTTTCTTGGTACTCCAAGTCGACCTTTGAATCAGCCACAATGCCACCGCCAGCCCAGCAATAGATTGCACCTTTGTGACACACTAAAGTACGGATTGTGATACTGGTATCCATATTGCCACAAGCACTCAAGTAGCCAATTGAGCCGCAGTACACACTACGACGATGCGGCTCGAGCTCTTCTATAATTTCCATAGCGCGAATCTTCGGCGCTCCGGTAATTGAACCACCCGGGAAAGCGGCATGAATTTGGTCAACGGCATCTTTGCCATCCGCTAATTCTGCGCGCACAGTACTTACTAAATGATGCACAGCCGGAAAGCTTTCAATGGCAAATAACGAGGGAACGGTGACGCTACCTGGGCGAGCCACTTTGCCTAAATCGTTGCGTAGCAGATCAACAATCATGACATTTTCTGCGCGGTCTTTTTCAGATTGTTGTAAACGGGTTGCTTGCGCTTGGTCTTGTTCAGAGTCAGCCAAACGAGGGAGGGTTCCTTTAATTGGCTTGGTTTCTATTTGGCCCTGATTAATAGCAATAAAACGTTCAGGGGAGATAGATAAAATAGCGCCATCAGGGTGATTTATATAGCTTGAAAACGGTGCTTTATTCGCTTCTCGAAGTTGTTTATAGGCTTGCCATGTTGAACCAGAAAACTCAGCTTTAAAACGCTGTGCAAGGTTGATCTGATAGCAGTCACCACTTTTTAAATAAGCTTGAATTTTCTCGAACTTTTCGCTGTAGCTGGCTTTACTCATGTTTGATTGCCAGTCGCTTTGTAGCGCGAACTCTGCACTTGCTGGTGTTTCGTTTAGGTGCTGCTGGTATAGCGCTAAGCGATTATGATTTGGCTGACAGACGTAAAACCAGCTTTGCTGTTGCTTATCATAAATAAGGGCATCTGGATAAAGGCCAATAGCCATTTGCGGCATGTTAATGTCGTTTTCGGCAGTAGTTGGCATGCTTTCAATCACGCGACCTAAATCATAACCAAAATAGCCAAGCCAACCACCTGTAAAAGGCAGGTTATTAGAGTTTGCTGTGTGATTAAATTCCTGAAGGCCTTCTTTCATCAAGCTAAAACAATCACTTGATTGTGCTTTGCCGTCGACAAAGCAGGTATTTTCACGCACTTCTAATTGCTTTAATGGGGCAATAGCGATGATATCGAAGCGGCTATTCACATGTTCGCTATTGGCTGAATCGAGCAACACGGCATGGGGCAAATGAGCAAAATGACTATATAGCGCGATGCAATCACCACTTAAATCTAATTTTATGCACAAATTTTCATCGTTTATCATCTACATTGCCCTGAATAACTAGCCCGAAACGGGCGAGGAGGGTATCATAAGTTAAATTTGATTGGCAGCGTTATGATTTCCTTTATAGTGATGCCATGACTAACCCGTAGAGTAAATCTTCGTCACCGGTTTACTCAGGATCACGTACAGCGCTACGCGATAAAAACTTAAGGAACCCGTAATGAGTACAATTCGTCAGCAAGACTTCATTGATAGCATTGAAGATGCATTGCAATACATTTCTTTTTATCACCCTCTCGATTTCGTACAGGCCTTAGAAAAAGCTTACAACAAAGAGCAAAGCAAAGCGGCAAAAGATGCCATTGCGCAAATTTTAATTAACTCTCGTATGTCTGCTGAAGGTAAACGTCCACTGTGCCAAGATACAGGTATCATTACTTGTTTCGTAAAAGTAGGTATGGATGTTAAGTGGGATAAAACAGACATGACTGTTCAGCAAATGGTTGATGAAGGTACACGTCGCGCATACTTAAACCCAGATAACCCATTACGTGCATCAATTGTTGCAGACCCTGCTGGTACGCGTAAAAACACCAAAGACAATACTCCATCAGTTGTTCATATCGACTTAGTGCCAGGCGCTGAAGTAGAAGTAATGGTGGCAGCGAAGGGCGGCGGCTCAGAAAATAAAACGAAAATGGTTATGCTTAACCCATCTGATGATGTGGCTGCATGGGTTGAAAAAACATTACCAACCATGGGTGCGGGCTGGTGTCCACCTGGCATGCTAGGTATAGGTATTGGTGGTACTGCAGAAAAAGCTGCGGTACTTGCTAAAGAGTCATTAATGGATCCGGTTGATATTCACGAGCTGATTGAGCGCGGCGCAGAAACAACTGAAGAAAAAATGCGTATCGATATCTTCGAACGTGCTAATAAATTAGGTATTGGTGCACAAGGCCTAGGTGGTTTAACAACCGTAGTTGATGTGAAAGTTAAAACGGCACCAACTCACGCAGCATCAAAACCAGTGGTAATGATCCCGAACTGTGCAGCAACTCGTCACGTTCACTTCACATTAGATGGTTCAGGCCCAGCCGATCTTAAAGCGCCTAAACTTGAAGATTGGCCAGAAGTTACATTTGAAGTAGGCGAAGGTACACGTCGTGTTGATTTAAACACACTGACTAAAGAAGACACGCAAGAATGGAAGATGGGTGAAACGGTTCTTCTGTCTGGTACTATCTTAACGGGTCGTGATGCCGCGCATAAACGTTTACAAGATATGATCCAATCAGGTGAAGGTTTACCTGAAGGCGTTGATTTTGATAACAAGTTTATCTACTACGTTGGCCCTGTAGATGCAGTGGGTGATGAAGCGGTAGGTCCTGCTGGCCCTACAACTGCGACTCGTATGGATAAATTCACTGATATGATGTTAGAAAAAACGGGCATCATCGGTATGATTGGTAAAGCAGAGCGTGGTCCTGCTACAGTAGAATCAATCAAAAACAATAAATCTATCTACTTAATGGCAGTAGGTGGTGCAGCTTACCTTGTATCTAAAGCAATCAAGAAAGCACGTGTTGTTGCGTTCGAAGATTTAGGTATGGAAGCAATCTACGAGTTTGAAGTAGAAGATATGCCAGTAACCGTTGCTGTTGATAGTGAAGGTGCCAATGCGCATACGCAAGGCCCTGCTATTTGGAAAGCAAAAATCGAAGAACTTGATGGCAAATTAAAATAACCATCTTGAAACTCTCTTGAAAAAACGGCGCACCTGCGCCGTTTTTTTCAGCTCTGACCAGTCTCAGCTATTTCTCTAACATCTCTTTAAAAGCTGATTTTACTTGGCTTTATCGGCATAATTTTTTTGTCATTTTTTCTTTACGCTATACTTTACCTTTACGTTCACGTAATAAAGTTGGCGATGTTAATATTTTGTTTTGAATTAACAATGCTTAATGCGTACGTTGACTGGTATATTTTTTCCATAAAGTGTTAGTTTTTGAGTTGTTATTTCGGCCTGAGAACTTTGCTTAGTTTTATCATCTCATTTAGTGGTAAGGGAGCATACGAAGTGATAAAGTCTCGGCACTTTCAGCGCTCACACCCCTTTAGGGTAAGAAAATTTCGGAGTATTTAACTGTGGCTGTATTTAATAAAGTCGACTTTGATAACCACGAGCAAGTGGTGTTTTGTTCAGATAAAGAATCAGGCCTAAAAGCTATTATCGCGGTTCACAATACCAAGTTAGGTCCAGCGGTTGGTGGTTGCAGAATGTGGGACTACACAACTGATGAAGATGCTGTTACTGATGCACTTCGTTTATCAAAAGGTATGACCTACAAAAATGCTGTGGCACGTTTACCATTTGGTGGCGGTAAGTCAGTGATCATCGGTAATGCTAAGGAAATTAAATCAGAGCAACTTTTCCGTGCATTTGGTCGTCAGTTAGAGCGTTTAAGTGGTAGCTACTATTCAGCTGAAGATGTAAACATCACTTGTGATGATGTGGCTATCATGAATAAAGAAACTAACTATGTATTAGGCCTTGAAGGTAAAAGTGGTAACCCTTCACCGTTCACAGCATATGGTACATTCTTAGGTATTAAAGCAGCTTTACAACATCAACGAGGTCATCAAGATTTTGCTGGTATCAAAGTAGCCGTGCAAGGTTTAGGTGCAGTAGCATATGGCCTTTGTAAACACCTACATGAAGCGGGCGCAATATTATTTGTAACAGATATCAACGAACAAGCTGTTGAGCGTGTTGTAAATGACTTCAATGCAACGGCTGTGGGTATTGATGAAATATACGACTTAGATGTTGATGTGTATGCACCATGTGCACTTGGCGCAACGGTGAATGACACGACTATCCCGCGTTTAAAAGCAACAATTATTGCAGGTTGTGCGAATAACCAATTAGCAGAGTCTCGTCACGGTGAGATCATCCGCGAAAAAGGTATCTTATACGCACCAGATTACGTAATTAACGCAGGTGGTATCATCAATGTTTATTACGAAACTGCACCAGAAGGTTATAGTGCAGAAGCATCAACTAAGCACGTTGAAGGTATCTACGATACGTTAACTGAAATCTTCGCACGTTCTGAAAAAGAACAAAAATCGACGCATTTAATTGCCGATGAACTCGCGTTAGAAATCATCGAAAACGGCTTATAATTTAGTAAACCCACTAAATTTACAGTTAAAAAAGGTGCGCAGGTCGCACCTTTTTTGTCGCTGTTATTTATCGCAACAAAATGACGAAGGCTAACTATCTCGGTACACTCGGTTTTTAAATCTCGAGGACGCCTAATGAAAACTCAGCCTTGTGAAATAACCCCAATCAATCTTGATACTTGGCCTCGTAAGCAGCATTTCGCTTTTTTCAAAGAATTTTCTCTGCCATATTTTAATGTATGTGTTTCACTCGATATGGCGGCTCTATATAACAAGTGCAAAGCAGAACCGTATTCGTTCTTTCACAGCTATGTTTACCTAACACTTGAAGCATGTCATGACTATGCACCAATGCGTCAACGTATTATTGATTTGTTGCCCGTACAACTGTCATCTGTAAGAGGCAGTGTGGTAGAGCTTGCAGAAGATGAAACTTTTCGTTTTAGTTATTTTGAAAAACAAGCGTCGATGGAAGATTTTTCAAAGCACGCGATTGCTGTGGGTAAAACAAGTAAAGCAAAACCATTTTTCTCTGATGCATTTGCTGCAACAGAAGGGCAGCCTGATCTTATTCATATCTCAGTGCTCCCATGGCTTAATTTTACCGGCTTCTCGCATGCGGTGAGTGAAGGGCATGGTCTAGGTATACCCAAGTTTGTGTTTGGCCAATATGACGTACAAACTGGCAAGATGCCGCTTTCAATCGATGTGCATCATGCTTTGATGGATGGCCTGCATGTAGCAAGATTTGTGAAAATACTGCAAGAAAAAATTACTAATTTCTGTAATTGATTCTTGCTAAATGTTATCGAAGTAAGTAAAAATCGCAACTAATGTAGTATTATCTGAAGTTAGGGATGACTTTACTTCGCATAACTACATCACTGAATAGAACGATAATAAATATCAGGGTTTTAGTTTAATGGTGCGGGTAGTTAGTTGTATTTTTCTTTTTTTATGTTTCAGCGCGGTTGCAGAATCTGCACGCCTCTCTTTAAGTGACTATTTTACAGAGACTTGGAGTACTCGCGCCGGCCTTCCTCACAATAGTATCAATGGTGTAGCGCAAACCAAAGATGGTTACATTTGGATAGCAACTTGGGAAGGGCTTGCCCGTTTTAATGGTCGCGAGTTTAAACTCTTTACTCGAACAGAAATACCTGGCTTACCTGATTCTGGCCTACGTAGCCTTATTGCAATGGAAAATGGCGATTTATATATCGTGGGCGCCCGTGGTGGCATTGCGCTTCGCTCACAAGGAGGGTGGCGCGCATTACCAAGCTCATCAGCCATGGTTAATCATGCACATGTTACTGAACAAGGTGAGCTTTGGTTGGCACTTGAAGGGCAAGGTATTGTATACCGCGCTTCTGAAACTGCCACTGAGCAAAAACTGCTTGATAAGTTAAGTGCCTACCGCCTTTTACAAGACAAAACAGGCGTGATTTGGGCTGCGACCAGTGATGGTCTTTATCAAATTGAGAATAAGCAAGTTAGTAAGATCAATGAAGACTCAGGGCTTCCAAATGCTTCTGTGTTTACCTTGTTACTAACGGAGTCAGGCACTTTAATTGTCGGCACTGAAAAAGGGGCATGGCAAAAGAAAAATAATAAGTTTGTTGCTATTAATCCCGTCCTTAACAACGAATCAATTGCTAGTTTACTCGAAGATGCACAAGGCGATTTGTGGTTTGGCACCATCAATAAAGGGGTATTTAGACTTAGCAGTTTAGGCCTTGAAAACTTAGCGGCAGATGATGGCTTACCCAACAACCGTATTTTATCCTTATTGCTCGATCGGGAAAAAAGTATTTGGGTTGGCACGAATGCCGGGTTATTCCGCCTGCGCGAAGCACCATTTACGAATTGGAGCCAAAGTCGTGGGCTTGCATCTGATTATGTGCGTACCGTGTTATCGCATTCTGATGGCAGCTTATGGGTGGGCAGTAGTAATGGCTTAAATCGTATTGAAAATGGCAAGCTCACAACCCTTACCCAAGCCTATGAAAAAGACCCACTATCCGTTTTAAGTTTAACTGAAGATAAGCAGGGCGGAGTCTGGCTAGGCACTTATACTGCCGGTTTAATGAAAGTGGTTAATGGGCAAATTTACCCAGTAAAAAACCGCAGTAATGGCCTGATCAGTAACGAAGTTCGCGCTGTGTTGTTTGATGCTTTTGATAATCTATGGGTTGGTACCGCTGCAGGCTTAACCAAGATAGACCCTGCAGGGCAAATTCATTCGTTTACCACGGAGGATGGCCTAGCCGGTGATTTCATAATGGCACTTAATGAGGATGACCATGGTAGATTATGGGTTGGCACGGGCGTCGGTGTGTCTATTTTTGACCCAGTTACAGAGCAGTTTAAAACACTTGAGTTTCCAACGCAGTTCAGCACTGAGTATGCATTCGGCTTTTACTTAGATGGCGATAAAATGTGGCTTGCAACCGATAGAGGTCTCGTTCGTTACAATCTCAGTACAGATAAAATGAGCTTATTTGGTCGAGATCAAGGTTTACCTGTCGATAAGCTGTTCCAAGTCATTGAACAAGGTGACTCACTGTGGCTGACCAGTAACCGCGGTGTTATTCAAGTCAATAAAGCTCAGCTAGTAGCACTGCTAGATAACCCTGAAAAAGTTCAGCCAATGAGTGTTTCGATGCAGCTTTATGATGAAGGCGATGGCATGCTTAGCGCGCAAGCTAATGGTGGTTCAAACCCTGCTGCTGTACTTCATTCAGATGGACAAGTATGGGTTGCCACAGCAAAAGGCGTTGCTATCGCGACACCAGAGCGTTTAAAAGAAGCCAGTAAACGCCGACTATCGACGGTTATTGAAAGCTTCGAAGTCGATGGCAAACCCATTACTTTACCCGTTGGAAGTGAGGTGTTGAGCTTACCTGCTGGTGTTTCTCGTGTTTCGTTTAATTACGCTGGGCTTAGTTTTATCATGCCCGGGCGTTTAAACTACCAAACGCAATTAAGTGGTTACAATCAACAATGGGTAGACAGGGGGCGCTTGGCCATTACCGAATACACTAATTTACCACCGGGTAACTATACCTTTAAAGTGCGCGCTGGGTATCCAAATAGTGATTGGCAAGATAATGAACAAGTACTGCGGTTTAAAATAGCCCCTTATTTTTGGCAGAAAACCAGCTTTAAATTATTTATCTTAGTTGCAGTGCTTTTTGCTGCTTATGCCATTTATAAATACCGCTTATATCATTACAAGCGCATTGAAATTGAGTTAACTGAAAAAGTTGAACAGCAAATGCATGATTTGCAAACGCAAGCCGATGCCTTTGCTCATTTAGCGAATCATGACCAATTAACGCAATTACCGAATAGACGTGCCTTTGATATATGGCTGTCTGAAAACTTTAGTCAGTTCCAACGTGATAATAAAACGCTTAGTATTGCGATTATGGATATTGATCACTTCAAACTCATTAATGACAATTTCTCGCACTTAATTGGTGATAAAGTGATTTGTGAAATTGCTCGTTTACTGCGCATGAACTTCCCTGATGAAGGTTATGCGGCGCGTTGGGGCGGTGAAGAATTTACCCTGTTGTTTCCATACAAAAACGCTGAAGAGGCCGCAAGATTATGTGAAATTATCCGTTTAGAGATAGCGGGTTACGATTTCTCAGAATTAGCAGATAGCCTTTCTGTAACGGTAAGTTTTGGTGTGGCAGATAACGCGCAAGTTGCAGACTACGACCGCTTGCTATCACACGCCGACAACGCTTTATACAATGCGAAGAATAACGGCCGGAACCAAATTTTTATTTATAATCAAGGCTGTATTACGCTCGATTAATCAGCTTTAAAAATAAAAATGTGTGTAAACAATTGATCTTTTTTTGTTTGCACACATTAAAGTATCAAGATTGTTTTTTAGGCGATAGTAATGCTTAACCTGGTTTTGATACTTTTTTTAATAATTTTTGTTGTGTGTTACTGGCGCTGGGACGATATCCGTAATCACTTTTGGCAGAAAAAATACCTAAATAACTCCCTCAATGTTCAGCAAAAAGATCTGCTGTTAAAATATATGCCCATCTACCGAAAGATGACGGATGCCGATCGTGAAAAGCTGGAGCGTCATATCGTTTGGTTTTTAAATGAAAAACGCTTTATCGGTTGTGATGGCCTTAAGCTTAATGATGCAATGAAGCTGATTGTGGCAGCCGATGCCTGTGTTTTAGTGCTTAATAAACCATGGCCACTGTATCGTAATGTAAAAGAGATCCTGTTATATCCAAGCGCGTATTATGCCCCGCAAACTTCCCGCGATAATGCCGGACTTGTTAGTTATCACAATACGGTGCGCCAAGGTGAATCATGGCCAGGCGGAACACTGGTATTGAGTTGGCATGATGTCCTTGAGGGGAACCGTTTACCAAGCGATGGCCATAATTTAGTGTTTCATGAATTTGCCCATCAGCTCGACCAAGAAACCGGCAAAACCACGGGTACACCACTGCTTGCGAGTAATGAAGATTATCAAAAGTGGGCAAAAGTATTTAGCCGCGTCTTTAATCAACTGAAAACCCATTTAGCTTATGGCATGCCTCATGTTATCCATAGTTATGGCGCGACCAACGAGGCAGAGTTTTTTGCTGTTATTACCGAAACTTTCTTAGAAAAACCCGCTGAACTCAGGCAATTTGACCCAGAAATTTATCATTTACTGGTTGGCTTTTATCAGTTTGATCCGATTGCGTGGCATTAGTCGACTATTTACGTCTGTTTAACACGAATCACTGGAATCTTGCTATGCTATTTGGTGCAATCTTAAAAGTGTGCATATAAGCAAAACAATAAAAAGTGAGATTTCAATGAAGAAAATGCTTCATACAGCGCTCGCTGTATCTATTTCACTTGCTCTAACTGGGCAAGTGGCGGCAGCTGAGCAATCAAATGACGACAAATGGCAGGTGGACGCACCTAAAGGCCAATTCCTAGACGCTAAAATTAGTGTTGAGCAGGGCACGTGGATGAACGTAGATATTAGCCCTGATGGTAAAACAGTGGTGTTTGACCTACTCGGCGATATTTATACCATGCCAATGTCAGGTGGCACAGCAACGCAATTAACCAGTGATATTGCATGGCAAATGCAACCACGCTTTAGCCCTGATGGTAAGCACATTGCGTTTACTTCAGACCAAGGTGGTGGCGATAACATTTGGGTTATGGATTTAAATGGTGAAAACCAAAAAGCCGTAACGAACGAAACATTTCGTTTGTTAAACAGCCCAGCTTGGAGCCCAGATGGTGACTACTTAGTTGCGCGTAAGCACTTTACTGCAAGCCGCTCTCTAGGGGCTGGTGAAGTATGGCTTTACCACAAAGCGGGTGGTAAAGGTGTGCAGCTAACCGCACGTGAGAACGACCAAAAAGACTTAGGCGAACCGATGTTCTCACCGGATGGTCGTTATGTTTATTTCTCGCATGATGCAACGCCGGGTAAAACATTCCATTACTCTAAAGATTCTGTAGCGGGTATTTATAAAATTAAACGCTATGACCGTGAAACTGGCGAGATTGAAACAATTATTGATGGCATGGGTGGGGCTATTCGACCAACACCTTCACCAGATGGTAAAAAGCTTGCGTATATTAAGCGCGATGATTTCCAAACAAGCTTGTACTTATATGATCTTCACACCGGTGAGCATACTAAGCTGTATGGCGAGCTTGAGCGTGATATGCAAGAGACATGGGCAATTCATGGCGTATACCCAACAATTGCTTGGACACCAGATAACGAACAACTGGTCTTTTGGGCGGGTGGGTCAATTCATAAGCTAGATGTGGATGATAAGTCTGTCTCGACTATTCCGTTTAAAGTGGAGACCAATAAGCAAATTCAAAAAGCCGTGCGTTTTACACAAAACATCGATAGCGATAATTTTGATGTGAAAATGCTGCGTAATGTACAAATTTCACCGGATGGTGAAACGGCTATATTTGAAGCGCTAGGCCATATTTATAAACGTGATTTAGAGTCTGGCAAAGTAAAGCGCCTGACTAAGCAAGACGACCACTTTGAATTATTCCCGCAGTTCTCTCGTGATGGGAAGAAGATTGTTTACACCACATGGGATGATAACGAACAGGGCTCAGTACGTGTAGTATCTGCGCGCAGTGGCCGTGGCGATACCATTACTAAAGAGCCGGGTAAATATGTAGAGCCAACTTTCAGCCCTGATGGCAAAACAGTTGTTTACCGTAAAGCGTCTGGCGGTAGTATCCTTAACCCAACATGGTCATTAGAGCCAGGCATTTACTCAGTAAGTGCTAAAGGCGGTAAAGCGACGCTAATCACTAAATCAGGCTATCAGCCGCAATTTGGTGCAGCGAATGACCGTATTTATGTGATGAGCCCTTGGCCGAAACCAACATTAAGTGTTGTTGAGCTTGAATCAAAGCAAGTTCGTAAACTTTACGAATCAGAACATGCTACAGAGTTTAGAGTATCACCAGATGGCCAATACTTAGCGTTTGCAGAGCGTTTTAAAGTATTTGTTACGCCATTTGTTGAGCGTGGCAAAACCATTAATATTGGCCCGAAAGATAGCCAATTCCCAATTGAACAGCTCTCTGTTCGCGCGGGTGAAAACATCAGTTGGAGTGGCACAAGCGATAAACTTTATTGGAGCTTAGGCCCAGAGTTATATCATGCCAGCCTAGCGGGTTTATTTGATATTAACCAAAATGCAGAGACTGACTTTAAAGTTAAAAGCGGCGACAACATCGGTTTTACAAAAACCATGGCGGAGCCTAAATCAGTATTCGCGTTAACTGGTGCGCGTATTATCACCATGAACGGTGAGCAGGTCATTGAAAACGGCGTTATTGTTACTGATGGTAAGCATATTAAAGCGGTTGGCAGTAAAGACAGTGTTGCTATTCCTAAAGGTGCAGAAGTAATTAATGTAACTGGCAAGACGATTATGCCGGGTATTGTTGATGCACATGCGCATGGCTCGCAAGGCAGCGATGAGATCATTCCACAGCAAAACTGGAAGAACTTAGCGGGTTTAGCGTTAGGTGTGACAACGATTCATGATCCATCAAACGACACAACAGAGATTTTTGCTGCAAGCGAAATGCAAAAAGCAGGCATGATTGTCGGCCCTCGTATTTTCTCAACGGGTACCATTTTATATGGTGCAAATATGCCAGGTTATACATCGCATATTGACTCGTTAGAAGATGCTAAATTCCATCTTGAGCGTTTAAAGAAAGTAGGTGCGTTTAGTGTTAAATCCTATAACCAACCTCGTCGTGAACAGCGCCAACAAGTTATTGAAGCAGGTCGTGAACTTGAAATGATGGTTGTGCCAGAAGGCGGTTCATTACTGCAGCATAACTTAACTATGGTAGTTGATGGTCATACGGGTATTGAACACTCAATTCCTGTTGCCAATATTTACGATGATATTCGCCAGCTTTGGTCACAAAGTGATGTAGGCTACACGCCGACACTGGGTGTAGCTTACGGTGGTATTTGGGGTGAAAATTATTGGTACGACAAGACAGATGTGTGGAATCACCCACGCTTAAGTAAGTTTGTACCAAAGAATCAGCTTTTACCTCGTTCAATGCGTCGTGTTAAGGCGCCCGATCATCACTATAACCACTTTAACAATGCCCGTGTTGCTAAAGAGCTGCAAGACTTAGGTGTTTTAGTAAACCTAGGTGCTCACGGTCAACGTGAAGGTTTAGCGGCACATTGGGAGATTTGGATGTTTGCGCAAGGTGGTATGACACCACTTGAAGCAATTCGTGCAGCAACCTTAGATCCTGCTAAATACATTGGCCTTGATACCAACATCGGTTCTCTTGAGCCGGGTAAACTTGCCGATTTAATTGTTATTGACGGTAACCCGCTAACTAACATTCGTGATACAGATAAAATCGATTACACCATGATCAATGGTCGTTTATTTGATGCTGCAACCATGAACGAAGTGGGTGAGAAAAAACGCGAAAAGCTATATTTTGAAAAAATCTAACATAGCAAAAATCTAAACTGAAAGCGGCCATTGTGCCGCTTTTTTATTGTTTATTTATTGCTTTAAATAAGGAAACTGTTTAATTCCTACTAGTTTTGCTTGGCAGATCATGCCCTCTACCAGCGTCATTAAATAGTGGCTGTGTGAGTCGAGCTGCGAGCTTTCCATATTTTCACACGCTGATAGACGCTGTTTAATTAACTGCTGTACTGCCATTTTATGCTCTTTGCAGGCTTGATTTATCGGGCTTGCAGGATCAGCAAACTCCGCAGCGGTGTTAATAAATAAACAGCCATTAAAATCACCTAACTCAGTCACCTCAGAGTTAAACCAAGCTTCATGGCAGCTGATCAAAGCGACTTTAAATTCTTCAATAGTGGTTAGTTTGCTGGTGGCATGCGTTAACCAATTTAAAAATCGGGTATGTCGCTCACTAAGGCACGCTAATAACAATTCATCTTTACTTGTGAAATGGTGGTACATGGTTTTTTTGGCGACACCCGCCACACTAATAATTTCGTTTATCCCCACACTATGAATGCCTTTTTGATAAAAAAGTGACAGGGCGGTCAAAATAATATGTGTTCGTTTATCCATAACAAGGCCTCATTGGGTGACTAATGACAGCTTGACAGAAGTAGACCGAGTTGTCTACTATCTGCTTGGTAGACAAGTCGGTCTACCTATTGGAGGTTTTATGGAGAATAAAGTAAGCAAGGCGGCCGTTGCGGGTATATTTGCTTGTATGGCAATTTTTGTGTTGGCCTATTTACAGCAATTAGGAAGTTATGGTGTGTGGTTGATGGCCCCATTTGGAGCAACTGCGGTGTTGGTATTTGGTGTGCCACATAGTCCGCTTGCGAAAGCGAAGAATGTTATCGGTGGGCACTTTTTAACTGCACTAATCGGCGTTGTTTTTGTAAATTATGTCGGTGTAGGGCCTGTTGAAATTGCTATAGCCACAGGGTTGGCAATTAGCCTAATGATGTTGACGGACACAGTACATCCTGCTGCAGGCGCAAACCCAATTTTGATAATGCAATCTATGCAAAGCTGGGATTTTTTAGTGATGCCTGTATTGATTGGAACCGTATTTATTGTGTTGTTTGGCCATAGTAGCCAATGGGTTATAACTAGCCAAATGAACAGCCATAAAAAAACCGCTAACGAGTAGCGGTTTTTAAAATTGCTAAGTGTAATTTGATTACACAACACCACGCGGTAAACGACAATCGTGGTCTTTTTCAGCTAGGTTAACAATCCAAAGCTCTTCAGCTTTGTAACCGTCATCGTTTGCTGTAACAACAGTGAACGATGCTTTCTTAGCTGTTTTAGCCGGTGCAGCGGTTTTAGTTTTGGTTTTTTTCGCTGGTGCTTTAGGTGCTTCTTCTGCTTTAGGCTCAACTGTTTTACCAGAAGTGAGCTCTTCAGTCAGTGCTGCAACATCAGCAAGGCGCATATTTTTGCCACCGTCGATGCTATACCAACCAGGTTTTGTTGTGATTTCAGGTTTCTTACCATTCGCTGCTTCGTATGCTGCTTCGAAGGCATTTAACACTTCTGTTTTGTCTAGTTTGCTCATCAGAGACCCTATACGTTGTAAACACAGATTAAGAATATATATTTATACCTATTTTCAGCTTACTTTTCAATTTTTTGCGATTTTCCTTCCATTTTTCACTCATAAACGCCAAAATTTGCACAAAATAGAGGGTTGAAGGACGATTTTTATATGCAACGCAAACAATTTACTCAATTATTAAACGACATTCTTAAACCTGATTCTATCGCTGACTTTTGCCCAAATGGCTTACAAGTTGAAGGTGCGAGCGAAGTAAAAAAGATAGTGACGGGTGTCACAGCTAGCCAAGCATTAATTGATGCCGCTATTGCAGAAAATGCAGATACTATTTTGGTACATCACGGCTATTTCTGGAAAGGGGAATCGCAGCCAATCACGGGCATGAAAAAGCGCCGTATTGCAGCGCTTTTAAATAATGATATTAACTTATATGGCTATCATTTACCGCTAGATATACACCCTGAAATTGGTAATAACGCGCAACTGGCTAAGTTACTCGATATTGAGTTCACAGGTGGGCTTGAATCTGGTCCAAATAGTGTGCCGGTAAAAGGGCGTTTAAAAACCCCTTTAAGTGGTGAAGAGTTTACCGCCAAAATAACCCAAGTACTTAACCGTGCACCATTAGCTAGTTTGGTAAGAAAAGAGAAAATCGAAACCATCGCTTGGTGCACAGGTGGCGGACAAGGGTATATTGATTTAGCAGCTACTCAAGGTATTGATGCTTATCTTACAGGTGAAGCCTCTGAGCAAACGATTCATAGTTCACGCGAGCAAGGTATCGACTTTTTTGCAGCTGGTCACCATGCTACTGAGCGTTATGGCATTAAAGCCTTAGGCGAGCTTTTAGCTGAGCAGCATGGTTTTGATGTGACGTTTATCGATATCGACAATCCAGTCTGATTGTTCTACAGCGCCTCTGGATCAATCCAGCGGCGCACACTCACCCAAGCACTGCCAATTTTCTCATGCGCTACTCTGGTCACTGCAACAAGTACTGCAATGTTAGGTATAAACTGCTTATACGTTGGATACTGACTAAAATCTTGAAAGTCGGTTGCCGCTGGTTTCACATCAATGCCTTGTGCATTAAATAAGTCTTTCGCACGTGGCATGTGGCTCGCTGAGGTGACAAGCGCTGTTTTTTTATCGACTAAATAAATGGCAAGTCGTTTCGCTTCTTCTGCGGTGTCCATGGCGAGAGGGTTTTGTTTAATTCTAGTTGCTGAGATACCAAGCGTTTTTGCTGTTTCAAACATGAGCTGGCTATTGGTGGCATTAGCAAAGCCGCCTCCTGATACATAGAGGGTGGCATTTGGGTAGTGGTGGGCAAGTTTAACACCTTCAAGTAAGCGACTAAGTGCACAATCGCCTAACTGGTGGTTTGCTTGAAGGCGCGAGTTGGGCATTATTGAGCAACCAAGTACCACTATATTATCAAGTTTAGGGTGTTTTGCTTGGTTAAATTGCCATGCAGGGTTATTGTTTGCAGCTATCAGTGATTGACCAATAAATGGCGTGCTTATCAGCATTAAAGTTAAAATGCTAACAAAGCCAAAATAGAGTGCTTTGCGTTTATGTGCAATGGCTAAAAATACCATCACTAAAGTAAGCAGCCCGAGCAACGGCAGGGGCATTAATAATGAGCCAATGATCTTTTTAATTTCAAACATGTATCAACATTATTATTAGTAATAGATGCTGCTATGTTAGTTATTTTGCCTTGTTTTAGCGACCGTTATTTTGCTTACACGTATTTAAAAAGTGGCGATAAACTGGGTTATCTTTCATATTCTTTTTCATCGCTAAATACATAGGGCGAGTAAGGCCTAGTGCACCTAACGGAATAGACTTAATGAGTCCTTGGCTTTCATAAGGAGTGACTAGCCAGTCTGGTAATGCTGCAACCCCCATACCTGCACTCACTAATTGAAATATCAATAAGCCTTGGTCAACCGTTTTAAGCGTGCCATCAAAGCGCGCATTTTGAATAAAATGTTTAAAGATGTCTTGGCGCTCACGGGGAATAGGGTACGAAATAATTGTTTCGTTTTTTAAATCAAGGGCGGTGACATAGGCTTTTTTTGCCAACTCATGATCCGGTGCGACTATCAGCTTTAATTTAAAATCAAATAGGTGAGCATACTCAAGCTGATCGGGTTCACGAATATCAGAAGTCAGCACTAGATCTAATTCATCATTAATTAAATCTGGAATGGCGTCGTAACTAAAGCCGCGCTCGTAATCAATTTTAATATCAGGCCAAAAATTATTAAATTCTTTGATGGTTGGGAGCAACCAATGAAAGCAGGCATGACACTCAACGCTTAAACGTAAATTTGAGATTGGCTGGTTAAGGCTTTCTTTTAACCGACATTTTGTTGCCTCAACACGAGGTAATACTTCATTAGCAAGCTCCAGAAGTAGCATACCTTGCGGAGTAAAACGCACAGGCTGTGTTTTACGTTCGAACAGCTGGCAATCTAACTTATTCTCGAGATCTTTAATTTGATGCGATAAAGCCGATTGAGTTAAAAACAACTCACGGGCGGTATTGACCAAAGAGCCTGTTTCTTTAAGGGTCGCTATGGTTTTTAGGTGCTTTATATCAATCATCTTTAAAAAATCTCATGGAAAATGTGAGTCTAACTCAGATTACGAACATACTACGCCTTAGAATTTATTTTTTCAACGTCTAGACGTCTAAAATATGCGGTTATTTTAACTGCTTTTTTACAATACGCCTTTCTATAAATAATAGACAGCGTTGTCATTGAGTTTTTTGTAGTTTAGCTATGAAATTCCATGAATTTACCTCAAGTTGAAACTTGCCGTTCAAATCGTGATACAGCTTGCGATTAGTAATTTGATATTTAATTAAAATTACTGAGAGTAGGGTTTAGTTGTTTGCTAAGATATTATTTTTTAAGGTGTTATTATCTTCCATTAGGTGTAACGTGATTTTTAAAGGAATGCTTGTGATACGTACCGTACTTTTACTCTGTGCATGCTGGGTTTTGCCTGTTTGCGCTGGCACTATTTACAGCCAGCTTCCAACAGAGATTGACCCGCATGGTCACTATGTTTTTTATTCACATGGTTTTATCGTCGAAGGGACAAACCCTAAGCCTGTTCACAAAACCTTTGGAGTTTATGATTTTGTGGCTGTAAAAGAAGCTCTGGCAGATGATAGCTATCATTTAATTGCCTACCACAGGCCAAAAGACACTGAACCTTTTGCGTTTGCGAAGAAACTCGCTGCAGATGTTGAAGCATTGATCAGTGCCGGTGTTGCTGAGTCGAACATTAGTTTGGTTGGTTTTTCACGGGGCGGGGCATTGTCGATCCTGGCGGCTAATGAACTGAAACGTACACATATCAACTTAATTATATTGGCAGGTTGCGCAGGCCTTATAAAAAATCACACATCAGTTAAGGCTTATGGCAAGGTGTATTCTATCTTTGAGCGCTCAGATCAGGTTGGCTCTTGCCAATTTTTAATTGATAGAAGTGACGTAACCAAGTTCGAAGAAATAAGCATTAATACAGGGCTCTCCCATGGCGCATTTTATAAACCAAAAGATGAGTGGCTGTTACCAATTAAGAAGTGGCTAAAGGATTAACTATGCCTTATATATTGCTCGTTTTTGTGATCAGCGTTTTGGGTGTGAGCTCTGTAAGCTATGCTGAACCGTTTACTTTGCCACGTACTAATACTGTGTTACTTAAAGATAAACAGACCAAAAACGAATACCCGATTACGATTAAATTGCCACGCAGCTACCAAAAGCAAAACCAGAAGCGCTACCCAGTTGTTTACCTATTAGATGCAAACTACAGTTTGCCAATTGCCTCTGGTGCTAGTCGCTTTATGATGAATTCGGGGGCTATAGAAGAGGTAATTATCGTTGCAGTAGGATACCAAAATGGTGTGTCAGGGCTTAATAGTCGTATTTATGACTACACGCCGTTTGAAGATAGCAGTTGGCAGCGTAAAACGGGTGGAGCAAGCCAGTATCTAAACTACCTAAAACATACTGTATTGCCTCATATTGAGGCTCACTACAGAACAACCCAAAAAAGTACGTTAGTCGGTAACTCACTTGGCGGTTTATTTGCGGCTTATACCTTATTCACTGAGCCTTCGCTTTTTTCAAATTATATTATCGGCAGTCCTTCAGTGTGGTTTAAAGAAAACTCAATATTAGCTATGGCTGTAAAACCAGCTGCCAACACAACAAAAGTTTACATCGCAGTGGGTGAACTTGAAGAAAGCGAAGGTGAAAAAATGGTGTCGGGCGCAAGGCAATTAGCAGCTAAAATTAATAAACAAAGCGGCGCGCTGGTTACAACAAATTTATTTGTTATTCCTCAGGCACGCCATGCAACCGCATTCCCAACAACGATTACCCAAGCTTTAGACTGGATTTACCAGGTTAATACCAACCCGCAATAATACTTAATCATTTTGAGGGATCAAACCTGTCGCTAACTGCGTTAAAAATATCTCATTTACGACTGCATGGATGCAGAAGGTAGAGCAATGCAGGAGCAATTGCCGAGAACAACTAAATAACGAAATTTTTGCCTTGCTATCAACGAGGTTTTATTGCCTCAAAATAGACTACTTAATTAAGCAGATTGGTATAAGAGCAATTAAAGAGCGTGACACTTTTTATATTTTTTGCCGCTCCCACAAGGGCACTCGTCGTTACGGCCTATTTTAATATCTGCAACTGGCGTTATATCACCGTCTAGGTAACGCCATAGGCCATCTTCTTTAATAAAACGCGACCTCTCGTGTAACTCACAATACAAGTTTTGGTAAAAGTAATTTGCTTTAAATTCGACAAGACCTTCTTGATCGTTATGTTCAGTATCTAAAACACTTAGCTTGGTAAAACGGCAGCTATTAGCAAAATCTTTAATTTCGCGAACAGGGTTAGCGGCTTGCTGGCTTTGTGCATAGGTACTAAATACATATTTTGCATCTTTTAGTGCGTAAGCACTAAAACGAGAACGCATAAGTTGCTCTGGGGTATCAGCTTGGCTTGCACCTGTGTGAAAAGGTTGGCAGCAAAGCTCGTAAGTCGATTCGCTGCCACAAGGACAAAGGGAGTGTGTGAGTGATGTCATAACAACTTACCTAAAACTATAAATTGTTATTTTAACAAGCCTATTGTGGCTGCGGTACTAAATTGTTTAATTGAGCGCTTTTTGTAAAACAATAAAATTTAGCAGATGCCTGCTCAAGGTTTAAGTTCATCGAATCAAGTTGATGATTGTTTACAATATCTGTCCATGTGATCACTGCAGCAAAATTACCGTTATGTAATGCTGAACTAAGAACGTACTCAAGATTAACTAAATGTTTTTGTCTGATCACAAGTAGTTTGCTGGTATCAATCGAACACGAATCTAGTAAGGCTTTACTAGGAACATGATCAGGAGCAATTAATAGTGTCCATGCATTTTGGCTATTGTAATGATGCAATACTTTTAATAGCTCAAAGGTTGCTGAAATTTCGTCTTCAATTTGAATTAAATTAACAGACGCTTTGTCGTTATCTTGTTGGTAGCTTTTAACTGTTCTTAAGGTAATTGGCTGTAACATAACTTTCACTCACTGGTTGTTTATACAGTATGTGTATACAGTAGTTTATACAGTGTTTTTGCGCAAGTACTTTTTTGCTATTTTTTAACCAATGATTCAGTTTTATTTTAATAAAAACAATTTAATTGTTATTTAACAATGGTTTATAGTTTTGGTTTGAAGGTGGAAAAAAGGTGAAAAATTTACCATTAAATCCATACAGTATTTTATACAGTACTGTGTAAACTGTTAAATTTTGATTCTATACAGGTGTTTTGCATAAAAAAGCCGGCATAATACCGGCTCTTTAGCTTTGCAATTTTGCTACTTATCTAAGTAGGTATTTAAGAACTCAAGGTATGCATTTGAGGCTTTTATGCGGTTTTCTTTTTTAGTAAAACCATGGCCTTCATCATCGAATAATACATATTCGACAGGCACACCATTTGCCTTTACAGCGGCAACAAGTTCATCGCTTTCAACTTGTAAAACGCGTGGGTCGTTAGCACCTTGGATCACCATTAATGGCTTGGTGATGTTTTTAGCATGAAATAGTGGCGAAATGGCACGGTGACGTTCACCGTCTGTCGCGGGGTCGCCCATTTCATCATACAGTGCCTTTTTAAAGCTTTCCCACCATGGTGGAATCGAGTTTAAGGTTCTAACCCAGTTTGTTACACCAAATATATTAATGCCTACTTTGAACTCTTCAGGTTCAAAGGCAAGTGCGGCGGCGGTCATAAAGCCACCATAGCTGCCCCCCATGATGCCAATTTTATCAGCATCAACCCAATCTAGGCTTTGCAGGTGTTTTTTACCGTAAACAATATCTTGTAAATCGTCAGTGCCGTGTTTTTTATCATCTAAATGGAAGAAGGTTTTACCATAGCCTGAGCTGCCACGGTTATTAACTGCAAAAATGGCATAACCATGATTGACTAAATGCTGCTGCATTGCACTATAGCCTGTACGACTTTGGCCGCCAGGACCGCCGTGCACCCAAACTAAAGCTGGTACTTTGTTGTTGCTGTTAGCTTGCTTAGGCTTATATAAAACCCCGGGGATTTCTAAACCATCAAAGCTTTTAAAGCGCACAATTGTGCTTTCAACCAAGTCATTTTGATTAATTGCATCACTTAATGTGTTGGTTAACTGTTTAGCTTTTGATTCTCCGAGTTGCCACACAAATAGGTTACTTGGGGAGGTATCTGAATTTAAATAAAACGCCATGGTCTTTTCATCAGCTGAAAAGTTCACACCACGTAAGTTACCAGCAGGCAGCGATGGCATGGCAATACCTTTACCTGTGGTGGTATCAATTATCGACACTTTAGTGCTTGCGTCAGCATTAACACCGCTTACTTGATAACGGCCAGATTTAGAGAAGTAGATAAAACTCACATCCCACTCATCTTTGAGGGCAGGGCTGTGCTCGCCGGTCGTTAAGTCATAGCGCCACACTTCTGCGAACTCACCTTTGGCATCGGTTGAGTAATACAATGATTTACTGTCTCTTGAGAAGGTTTCTGGGCCATACTTAGCGTCGTCGTCATGACGGGTGATAAGCTCTGGTTTCAGTGTTTTTTTACGCGTATCGAGAATAAACACATCGCTGTCTTTGTTCGAATTGTTTTTCGATAAAGCAATAAATCGACCGTCAGGGCTGATTGCGCCGACATCTAGCCCCATAGTATTTTGGTAAACAGGCGTTACTTCATAGCTGTTAGCATCAACACGATATAGGTCCATAAACTTAGCATCACGCTGATTGCTGGTTATAAAAAAGTGTTTACCGTCTTCTGTGAAGCCTGCAAATCCTGCACGGGTTTCTTCACCTGGCGTAAGATCTTTAACTGTGCCGTCTGTTTCGCGAACATAGATGTGATAACGCTCGTTACCGCCTGAATCTTTAGTAAATAGTACGCGCTCATCTTTAGGGAAATAAGCCACAGCATACGTACTGTCTTCAAAATCTGTTAAGCGGGTTTTTTTGGCGGTTTTTATATCTACTTCATAAAGGCTATAAATACCGCTTTCGTCACTGCTAACGAGTATTTTGTCGCCTTTTGGTGAAAAGCTGCTGCCCATGATTGAGGTTGTATCAAAAAAGGTTTCAGCGTCATACTGTTTAACAGTTTGGCTTTGTTGCACGCTTTCGGTGCTGCTCGTTGGTGAGGTTGATTGTGAACATCCTGCAAGTGCAAGGCTAAGTGCGCATGCAACAGCTGCTAGTTGAAAACTCGGTTTCATTGTAATTATTCCTTGTTAATTTTTCGTTTTAAAGTGTTGCCTGTTCATAATCTAAACGCAAGTTTTACCCGTTCGATATTTGTTACAAATCATGTAACTAATAAGAGATATGAGTGTGTTACTATTTTTTCACTATTAAAGGAATAAACATGATTGAAATTAACAACCTCAATAAGCGCTTTGCTTCAGCCCACGTTTTTGAAAACTATAATAAGCAATTTCAAGGTAAACGAGTTTGTTTACAGGCAGCCAATGGCAGAGGAAAAACAACATTATTGATGATGCTAGCTGGCCTTGAAAAGCCGCAATCAGGGCAGGTTTTATATAATAATCAAGCATTAAAATCGCCGCAAAACATTGTTTCAATTGCTAGCGACCGTATTGCTCTGCCAGATTTTTTAACTGCGCGACAAGTTATTGAACTTAGTTGCAAGGCGTTAAAGAAAGATATGCCTGAGCAACTCATTACTGGATTTAACTTTAAAGAGCACCTCAATACTCGCTTTAGTGCTTTGTCGAGTGGCAATCAAAAGAAGTGTCAGCTTATCACTGCTTTTTTAAAGCAAGCCCCATTTTTGCTATTAGATGAACCGAGTGCTGCACTTGATCAAACAAGTATAAAATTTTTGCTGACCTTACTTGATGACTACCTTGATGATAAACCTAATGGGCAAATTATCATTACAAGCCACGAACCAGAAGTGTTTATACAGCACGGTTTTGAGTGCACATCACTATGATAAATTCCTTTGCAAGTTACTTCTCATTCCTTTCTTTTCGATACTTAGCATATACGACCACCCTCAAGAGCATGCTGTCTCAATTAAAGAGTTTTAGCTTGTTGTTTGCACTGGTACTGGGCCCAGCTTTTCTTGGTATGGTTTTATTGTTGTTTCTAGGACTTGGTAAAATAGTCGATAGCCATGCAGCACCTGGTTACGGTGCAAAATTAGCAGTGGTTTATCTTTTACTTGAATCAGTAATGTTATGGGCCATGGCGCCAGCCATTAAAAATTCGAAAAATAGGGTGTTTCAGCGAAGTCTATATAAATCCTTTTGGCGAGTATGTGCTGACTGCAAGTTACTACTTTTAAGTAATGCTTGGCTTATTGCCAGTTTATTAATCGCAATAGATCTATCGTTAAAGCAGTGGCTACAAGTACCTCATTTTATGCTGTTTATGTTGTTGCAGTGGCTATGTGGAGTATTTGTTCTTTATAGGCCAGGTGCACTTTTTTATAGTTTATTACTCAGTTCTATCTTGGTATTACTGCCTGTTAGTTTAACTTCACTGCAATACTATCTAAGTTTTATTGCAATTTTCGGCTGTTCGATTTTACTCCCACCTGTAAGAATAAGTCATAAGTTAAAAGTACACTCGCTTGCGTTGTTTTGGCTTAGTTACTTTATACAGCATAGCTGGAGCTTAATATGGCGTGGTTCAGTCTTGCTAGCATGCTTGCTCGCTTTATTACAGCTAATTGCAGTGCGTAATGACTTTAGCGACTTGGTACTGGCTTTGGCTTTTTCAGTATGCGTGTTGCTAACGAGCTCGCTGCAGTTCGATTGCTTGGCTGTTTTTAAAAAATATCGGCTGTTCTTTCAAAGCAATAACCAAGATAAGCCGTTTTATATAAGCCAGTTTTTACCGAGCCTTATATTTTTTGCTATGGCTTTCATTGTCGTTATAAGCATGCTTGGCACTAACTTGATTTACATCCCTATTGGGGCAGTGTGGTGTGTATTGCAACAATATTTAGCGCAAAAAAAACCAGCGCAATTTGCGCTGGTTTGGTTTTTCATAACAATTGGAATTGTTTTGCTAGCTTAAGCGGCGTCTGCTTTTTTATCGCTCTCGCCGCGGGCAACATTACCTGCAACTAAGTCTGCTGGGTCAAAGTCGTCAACGTTAATAACGTCAAGACGGGCTTTTTCAACAGCAGCTAGTTTGTCGGCTTCAGCTTGGCTTAAAATGCCTGCTTCTAGGCCCATTTGCGCTACTTTATCAAGCTGGAAGAAAGGCAGTTTTACGCCTTTTTCACGGCATACCTTGTCAAACAGAGGCTCAACTTCAAGGATGTCTTTAAGCGTTTGCTCTTGACGACCAACAAGGTTAAGTGGCTCGTTTTTAAGATAAATGTAGTTAGCTAAACGGTTACGAGTTTCGCTTGGTACTTGTAATAAGTGAGCAAGTTTGTGCTCAAGCTTATCAGTAGGCTTACGTACTGGACGACCGAATGGGAATAACATGATTTTTAGCATCGCACGTAGTGGTGCAGATGGCATGTTATTGATTAAGTCAGCGAGTGCACGTTGGCAGTGGTAAAGGTGATCTTGGCAGCTCCATTGAACAAGCGCAAAATCTTCTTTTTTACGGCCTTCGTCGTTGTAACGTTTAAGTGTTGCAGATACAAGGTATAAGTAGCTTAGTAAGTCACCTAAACGTGCAGAGATACGCTCTTTACGTTTTAATGAACCACCAAATACTGCCATGCTGATATCTGACATTAATGCTAATGATGCACTGAAACGTGACGCAACACGATAAAACTCAGCTGTTTCGTCTTTGTATGGTGTACTTGTGAAGCGAGCATTTGTTAATGCTAACCACTTAGTACGAACAAGGTTCGAAATAGTAAAGCCAACGTGACCCATTAACGCTTTATCGAATACAGCAAGCGCTTCTTCGCGGTCTTCAATAGCACAAGCACCTAGCTCAGTTAACACAAATGGATGACAACGAATTGCACCTTGACCATAAATGATCATGTTACGCGTTAAGATGTTTGCACCTTCAACGGTAATTGCAATTGGCGCACCTTGGTAACCGCGACCTAAGTAGTTGTTTGGACCAAGCATGATGCCTTTACCACCATGAACATCCATGCCGTGAATCGTTGCTTCACGCATTTGCTCAGTTAAGTGGTATTTGATAATCGCAGATACAACCGATGGTTTTTCACCAAGGTCAACAGCCCCTGTAGACATGCTCACTGCAGCATCAGAGCTATATGCGTAACCTGCAAGTTTTGCCATTGATTCTTCAACACCTTCCATTTGACCAATTGGTAAACGGAATTGACGGCGAATACGGCTGTAAGAGCCTGTTGCAAGCGCAATTGTTTTAATACCACCTGTTGAGTTAGACGGCAATGTAATTGCACGACCAACAGATAAACATTCAACCAGCATACGCCAGCCTTGACCAGCCATTTTCGGGCCACCAATGATGTAATCAAGTGGTACGAAGATGTCTTTACCGCGAGTAGGACCATTTTGGAATGGTACGTTTAGCGGGAAGTGACGACGGCCAATTTCGACCCCTGGAGTATCTGTAGGGATCAGCGCACAGGTAATACCAGGTTCTTTGTCATCACCTAGTAAACCGTCTGGATCTTGTAGTTTAAATGCAAGACCAAGTACAGTCGCAACAGGAGCAAGAGTAATGTAACGCTTGTTCCACGTTAGGCTAATACCAACAACTTCTTCGCCGTTCCATTGACCTTTACAAACAACACCGTAATCTGGAATTGCACTTGCGTCAGAACCGGCTTCTGGTGATGTTAAAGCAAAACATGGAATTTCTTGACCACTTGCTAAGCGTGGTAAGTAATGATCTTTTTGCTCTTTAGTACCATAGTGCTGAAGTAATTCGCCCGGACCTAATGAGTTAGGTACACCTACGATAGAAGAAAGTAACGTTGATTTACTAGTTAGCTTTTGCAGTACACATGATTGTGCATAAGCAGAAAACTCTAAACCGCCGAATTCTTTTTTGATGATCATGGCAAAGAATTTATTATCTTTTAGATATTGCCAAACATCTTGCGGTAAATCAGTTAGTTCGTGAGTTGCGTGCCAGTCATCTAGCATGCTACACACTTCTTCAACTGGACCATCAATAAACGCTTGCTCTTCGATAGTCAGTTTAGGTGCTGGGTATTGGTGTAATTTGTTCCAGTCAGGACGACCGCAAAAAAGATCCGCTTCCCACCACGTCGTACCGGCATCGATTGCTGATTTTTCAGTATCCGACATCGTCGGGGTTACTTTTTTGAAAGCAGCGAAGATAGGTTTGATGATGTATTGTTGACGAACGCCAGTCACAGAAAGTGGCACAGCGATAAGTAAGAATAGTAGCCAACTAATTGCGCCAAACGCGCCAGCAAATGTGCCAACAAGTAAAGTCGCAACGGCAATACCTAAGCAGGTATTCCAGCTTGCTCTGTGGTAACTCGCAATACTAAGCAGCACGAGTAAACCAAGTAAAAATATGAGAGTCATTGATTATTCCTTAATAGAGGTCAGACCACCTCTTTTAGAGTAGCGCTAGAAAAGCGAATTATCAAGAGGGGAACAAGGATTAAAACGGCTTGTTTGGTGAGTTTTATTATTTTAAAAATGGCTATCAGTGCAAAAACATTTACAGCAGATGAGGAATTGTTGAGTAATTACTTATAATCAGCGCCGTTATACTTACGATTAGTTTTGAATTGCTCAGATAGTTCTGAAAATCTCAGCATAGCAGTTGCCATCTTTAACGCTATGTTTAACAATGAGCGCAGGCAGGGATCAGCCCATCATGCCTTCCTTCGATTAGTTTTATAGGTTAAGAGTTCTATGTGTGAGTTGCTTGGCATGTCGGCCAATGTACCAACGGATATTTGTTTCAGTTTTTCAGGATTATTAGAACGCGGTGGTAATACTGGCCCGCATAAAGATGGCTGGGGCATCACTTTTTACGAAGGCAAAGGCTGTCGTACATTTAAAGATCCTGAGCCAAGTTGCCAATCAGAAATTGCCAAACTCGTCAAAGCCTATCCAATAAAAAGTATTTCGGTGATAAGCCATATTCGCCAAGGTAATCGTGGCCGAGTGTGTCTTGAAAATACCCACCCATTTACTCGCGAGTTATGGGGACGCGAAATTACGTATGCTCACAACGGGCAACTATCGAATTATCATGATTTAAAACCAGATTACTATCGACCTGTGGGGAATACAGACAGTGAACTGGCGTTTTGCTGGCTGCTCGATAAAATTCGCGAAAAATACCCTAAACGCCCATCAAATATGGCGTCTGTATTTCGTTATGCTGCAAAGCTTGCTCATACGCTGCGTGAGAAAGGCGTATTTAATATGCTACTTACCGATGGTGTTTATGTTTTAGCTTATTGCACCAATAACCTACATTGGATCACACGCCGTGCACCGTTTGGTAAAGCGACATTAATTGATGCAGACATGGTGATTGATTTTCAAAAAGAAACCACACCGAACGATGTGGTTACTGTGATTGCAACAAGGCCGCTCACCAATGATGAACGCTGGCAGAAAATGGAGCCAGGTGAGTTTGCACTGTTTAAAATGGGCGAAAAGATTTAAATAAAAGATGAAGCGCTACTCAGGCGCTTCATTACTCACTTCTTGTTGCACTTCATTTGGAACACTAACAGGTGTGGTCACGGTGAATGAATTGAGCTGCACTTCAAATTGCTCTACGCCTTTTTCACCTTTCCACATACGAACTAGCATGTAATCCATTTCTGGGGCAAACCAAGCAAGCGCTTGACGCTTATCGTTATCGTATAATCGTTTTACTTTAATCGCTTCTACATTACCAATAGGTAGCGAAATCATTTCTGTGCCGACAACTTCAAAGTCATAATTACGAAGGTTGCCTTTTTTATCAATCAGTGGATACGATAATTGCGTTTTACCTTGTTTTAGCTCTTCGCGTACTTGCACTTGATAAGACAGTGAATCTTGAAAATCATCTGACCAATCAATTTTAAGAGGGTATTTACTTTGGCTGCTTTGAACTTGCTTTTGCGTAGCATCAAATTTTAAGCTGTACTCTTTATCAGGCCCGGTGCCCGAACGCTCCATAGTGTAACTTAGCGGAGAAATTTTCTGATCATGATAAGTAAACATGGATGTTTCTTTTCGTGAGTCTGAAAAAATCATCCATTCGATTTCACTGTGATAAGTGATCACGTAGTTACCGTCTGCGGCTTTTTTCAGCTCGCGTACTGCTTTACCATGGGTTTCGCCTTTACGAAGTACATCGTATTTGGCTTCGTATTGAGTGAGGTCGCCAGCTAATACACTGGTAGGAAGTAATAAAGTGCCCACACAAGCGAGTAGGGCACTTAGATTTTTATTCTGGGTAGTGCGCGCCGTGTGCAGGAAGTTTCTTTTCGTCAAAAACTGCATAATCTGCTTCCATCTTGAGTCGTTGTTCACTGAACCACTTGACCACCAACGGATAGATTATATGTTCTTGCTGATGAACACGTTGTGCGAGTGTCTCTGCGGTATCGTTTTCGAGTACCGGCACTTTGGCTTGAAGAACAACGGGACCGCCGTCTAGCTCTTCTGTGACAAAGTGAACACTAACACCATGAACGTCATCTTTTGCATCTATCGCTCGTTGGTGGGTATTCAGCCCTTGGTACTTAGGCAACAAAGAAGGGTGAATGTTCAACATTTTTCCCTTAAACTTTTGCACTAAGCTAGGTGTAAGAATACGCATAAAACCAGCTAATACAACTAGATTTGGTTCAAAATTGTCAATAATGTCCATTAACTCAGCATCATAGGCCTCGCGCGAGTCAAAATCTTTATGGCTTAGTACACATGTTTGTATACCTGCATTTTTTGCTCGCTCAAGGCCATAGGCGTCGGCTTTATTACTAATTACAGCGGCGATTTCGGCCTTTATCTCACCACGCGCACACGCGTCAATGATGGCTTGAAGGTTTGAACCGCTACCAGAAATTAATACAACAAGACGACAAGGGGTCATTAGTCACGACCACCTAAAATTTCTACTTGCTCTTCGCCTGCTTTCGCATCTTGGATCTCACCGATATGCCATGCATTTTCGCCAAGATCTTTAAGGATTGTTAAGCTTTGCTCAAGTTTGTCAGCTGGAACAACTAAAACCATGCCTACACCACAGTTGAATGTACGGTACATTTCGTGTGTTGTGATGTTGCCGTTTTCTTGTAACCAGTTGAAAACAACAGGCCATTTCCAGCTGTCACCTTTGATTACTGCTTTTGCAGATTCAGGAAGTACGCGCGGGATGTTTTCCCAGAAACCACCACCCGTGATGTGAGATAACGCATGTACGTCAACCTGCTTGAATAGCTCAAGTAGTTGTTTAACGTAGATACGAGTTGGCTCTAAAAGGTGATCGCCAAGTGTTTTGCCTTCAAGCTCAGCGCTCGTGTCTGCGCCAGATACTTCAAGAACTTTACGAATTAATGAGAAGCCGTTTGAGTGAGGACCACTTGATGCAAGAGCGATTAATTGATCGCCTGCAGCAACTTTAGTACCGTCGATAATTTTTGATTTTTCTACAACACCAGTACAGAAACCAGCCATGTCGTAGTCTTCGCCGTCGTACATACCTGGCATTTCAGCAGTTTCACCACCGATTAATGCACAGCCAGAAAGCTCACAGCCTTTACCAATACCTGTTACAACATCAGCCGCAGTATCTACGTCTAATTTACCCGTTGCATAGTAATCAAGGAAAAATAGTGGCTCTGCACCTTGTACAATAAGGTCGTTTACACACATAGCAACAAGGTCGATACCCACTGTGTCGTGCTTTTTAAGATCGATTGCTAAACGTAGTTTTGTACCAACACCGTCTGTGCCAGCAACCAGTACAGGCTCTTTATAGCCAGTTGGTAGTTCGCAAAGTGCGCCAAAACCACCGATACCGCCCATTACTTCAGGACGTCTGGTTTTTTTAACTACGCCTTTAATACGCTCAACAAGTGCATTACCGGCATCGATATCTACGCCCGCGTCTTTATAGCTAAGAGACTGTTTTTGTTCGCTCACAGGTTTTCCTCAAAAAAGTTGCATGTGGGTTGCTTAGAAACGCGCGTATTTTACAACAATTGCACTGGCGCGGCTAGTTGAAAAATCACTTTAACCGACTTGACAAGGACAGTTGTCCGGTTTTTTGTTTTCAAGTTACAAGGCAAAAGTATCAAGCAAATGAACTTTTAACCTTGAAACTCGAAACTTCTCACTATTTGTTAAGCTTTCGCTGTTAAAATAGCGCGCAGAGGGGCAGGGTAACCTTCAATGGTTTTGCTGGTGTCATTAGGGTCTAAAAAGTCGACTAATGATTCGTTTTCCATCCACTGGGTTTTGCGTTGTTCTTCAAGCGTTGTGATTGCACAGTCTTTAACTTGTACATCTTTAAAGCCAACGCGTTCCATCCATAGTTTTAATGCCGCGGTGCTTGGGATAAACCATACATTACGCATTTTTGCATAGCGGTCGGTTGGCACTAAAACTGTGTGCTCATCACCTTCAACAACCAGTGTTTCAAGGACTAACTCACCACCAGGGCGAAGCTGTGCTTTTAATTGCGCTAAAAAGTCGATAGGCGAACGACGATGATATAAAACACCCATCGAAAAAACTGTATCGAATGCTTTTAGCTCTGGCAGAGCTTCAACACCCAATGGCAATAAATGCACGTTTTCATCTTGGTGATAATGCTTTATCGCTTGGAATTGGCATAAGAACAAATCGGATGGATCGATACCCACCACAAAATTTGCGCCTTCACCGCGCATGCGCCACAAGTGATAACCCGAGCCACAGCCAATATCAAGCACAGTGCGGCCTTTTAACGGTTCGATATGAGGTAGTAAACGATCCCATTTCCAATCACTGCGCCACTCAGTATCAATCTCGATACCGTGTAAGCTAAAGGGTCCTTTACGCCATGGCATCATGCGCTTTAATAAATGCGTTAACTGTTTTTGCTGACCTTCAGAAAGCTCATCACCGGTGCCAATTTGTACTTTATCCTGAAGATTCACATGGTTTGTGCTTACCTCAGGTAAGTTTTTCAGCACTTTTTGCCATTTCGGTAAATCACCGTGGCTGGCTTCGAGTTCCCAGTGCTTTAATTGACCTGGCAAAGTTTCGAGCCAGTGGCTAAGCGGGCTTTGTGCAATCGCAGCGTAAAATTGGTTAAACCATTGAGACATGAAATACTCTTTATATCGTTGTGATGATTACTTGATTGCAATCATCGAGCAGAAGTTAAAACATTGATACCACACTTGCGTTTGGCTAAAACCAATTTCACTTAATCGGTTTAAGTGGGTAGATAAATGATCAGGACGCATGACATTTTCGATAGCGGTGCGCTTTTGGCTGATCTCAAGCTCCGAATAGCCGTTGTGACGTTTAAAATCATGGTGTAAATCAATGAGCAAATTATCGCATTGCTCATTTTCACCTCTAATTTTTTCGCTCAGCAGCAAAACACCGCCTGGTTTTAAATTTGCGTAAATCTTTTCAAGCACCGCTTGGCGCTTTTCAGGTGGAATAAACTGTAGTGTAAAGTTCATCGCGACCACAGAGGCATTCTCGATAGCTAAATCGTTGATATCACCCAGTGTAACCGTGACCGGCACGTCAGAGCGAAAACCTTGTAAATGTAATTTACAGCGCTCAACCATCGCTTCTGAGTTATCGACGGCAATAATATTACAGTTATCGGTGCGAATATTACGGCGCATACTTAACGTTACAGCGCCAAGAGAACAGCCTAAGTCGTATAGGTTTGAATTGCTTTGCGCGTACTCGCCAGCCAGCTTGCCTATGGTGCTAACAATAGTTGCATAACCTGGCACCGAGCGCTGGATCATATCAGGGAAAACTTCTACTACATGTTGGTCAAAGCTAAAGTCTTTAACCGCTTGCTCAGTGGCATAAATACTGTCTTTTTGCGTCACGTGAACAGTCTCTTTAAAAAATAATACCGCTATTTTAGCATTTTTAACTGGATAGTCAGTGATAAATTCAGTAGCTTGGCTAGAATTATCAATAACAAGTACAAAAAAGAGAAGTTTAATGACAAAAAGCAAAGTGATCAGTACAGAAGATATCTTATCAACTCTGTGTCATTCAGTGACTGGAGTTCTGTCTTCAGCAAGCGGTAACAGTATTAGTTATTCTGCCATGGTTCAAAAAATTACCCGTACCTGTATGCGCCCAGATATTGGCTGTTTTGTATTGTTCGATGGTGGCTTTACCGGTCTTGTGGTAACAAACTTCACAGCGCAAGCTGCCATGGAAATTTACCATGACTACATGCGTAACATGGGAATGCCAGAAGAAGAAATTGCACAAAGCCATTTATCAGATGATGTGGCAAACGTACTCGGCGAACTGATGAACCAAATCGTTGGTGACTTTACGTCAAAAGTACGCGACCAGCTGCATACTTCTATCACGCAAAACCAACCTAAGATGATGGCAATTAATAAGCAGGTGCAAATCTCTGTTGATACCACTATGGATAGACCACAAGCACGCCGTGTGACCTTCACCACAGCGAAGCAAAATATCTTCTATCTAGAATTAGCCATGGATAAAACTGAATTTATTAAACTACATGACTTTGATATTTCAGAAGCGGTTGATCCGGATGACATCATCGAAAACGAAGCTAAACAAAAAGCTGAAAAGCAAAAAGCATCATCACAAGCAGACGATGCAGATGATGATTTTATGGCAGAACTTGGTTTGTAACCCAAAGACTTGAGCTGTCAGCCATCAGCTTTCAGCCGTCAGATAAAAATAGAGGCGCGGGTTAGACCGCGCTTTTTTTGTGTTTAAATTGTTTGTTGAGTTCAATGTGGATTTGTTTATAGATTCTAAATTACACATCCATATTTAATTTTCTAATTTCGCCAGAGCAACATAGGATCTTCAACTGAGGATAATTTAGTTAGTACTACCCAATCAGTTCCTTTCCCAAACGCATCTTTTACAAACCAATCCATACGGATGAAAATATCTTGGTAACCATCATGATTAAAGTCTGCACGTGCAACTTGAGTATAATGCACCTCTAAACCATCTACCTCTACCGAAATACTGTTTTCACGTGATGCTGCAACGAACGTAAGGCTTTTATCGTAAGAAGATAAACTACCAGTTCGCCCTTCTAAACTTTCGCCTCCTAAATTGGGAATCGCCGAAGCAGGAAGGTGCTTAATTGTTTCGAAGTCAAATAATTCAGGCCAGAAACTATAGGCAGTTTTTGGTGCGTTGAAGTATCTATTTGCCCCCACACAGTTGGCTTTAAGCCATTGCCAGCGGTCATACTCCCAGTCCACAACAATATCATCGCCGCTTTGAAGTACAAAAGAGCACCCTTTAGCAAAAAATGGCTTTTTGTGAGTTCCTGTAAACTCAATATTGAATTTGATATCCTCCAAAGAGTCATTAGTCTCGATTTGTTGTTCAAATATCAAAGGGTTTAGCCAAGCAGTTTCAATGTTTTGCTGTTGTTTTGATGGTTGGTTGCTTGTAGAGCAAGCGCTTAACAAGGTAAAAATAACACTAACGTATATTCCTAAACGTAATAATTGCTGAGACATGCTTTTAACCTCTTAAGGTGTGATTGACTGTTTTTGGGCAGAAAGGAATAAGTTGCTGACATAGTTGTTTCTTGAACTTGAAATGCCAACCCTTTTACTCTCAACTGCTGCAACAATCCAGTCTTCTTTCTTAATGGCGTTATTCATTTTTACATACTGCGTACGCAGCCCAAATTAAAGACCATATCAAGTAATGCTTTCTGTACTGAATAGGGCATTAAATCAAAGCTTTTAGCGAAGCCATTAGACGTGGTGTAATATTTAGTAAGTTCACTATAGAATTTTAAAATGTGTTTTTCTTTTTGCGCTACTATATCATGGTCTTTCATAATTAAAGTTGTATGCAATTTGTAAAAATTTGCATTGCGACTAAAGCCATAGGGTTGCTTTTTTATCGAGTCATACTCAGCTTGCTTCTCAGCTAATGAAGCTAACACAAGCGTGTTGTTTGAATTATTTTTATACATGACAACTGATGCCATGGCTGCTTTGTTTTAAATTAGATGACCGATTCCCACAGTATCTAATCCTCTGGTATCAAGATACAAATGAGGAACTCGTCCTTCAAACTTCTCAGTATTTTTAATAACCTCTGTTTTTACGTTTGCATTTAATGGCATTAGATATTCCTTTCTTTACCTTTTATTTTATTAGGAGTTAATTTCAGTTATTAACAAGATTAAATATTAACTGGAAACTAACTTTTCAATTGTATATTGGGCTTATATTGGGTTCAGTTATTAATTTGATATTAATGCGAGGTTTGTTGAATCAATAAATGGGAGGCGTTATGTGTATTGTTATAAAATGCTAAATAGTAAATAAATGCAGGGTGGAATGCGATTTAAGTTGCAATTTAACATTTTTTAATGTGTACGTTACAGAACCTTTTGTAACCATGTTTTCTCATCTATTTTCAGATAAATTGCGCTAGTATTCTCAGAAGCCAATAATATCCCGTTAGGAAAAGAAGTTACTCTAAAATTAAATTTTTCTGTCTGCATTATTGAAAAAATAGAAACATATAAATCGTTTTTTGAAGCTTGAATATCACCCTTAGACTCTAAAATATTCAACATCATCTCGAATGCTTCATCTAGGCTCATTGATGAGTGTATAGTACTGGATGAAATTGCTTCAGCACCTCGACACTCTGAATACAAAGTAGTTTCACCTAGTTGCATTGACTCTGCACATTGCTCTGCTTTTGCGCAGCCAATAGAAAGTAATGATAAAGAAAGTATTAAAGTGAATTTCAATTTAACGTGCATAATCTACCTCTATTCTCCACCCCCTCCACTGTGAAAAAATAATTTCAAGCATTTTAGGTGTTCGACTGAAGTTATCCAAGTTTGATTGAATAGTCAAAAGTGTTTTTATTTAACATGAGCTTTCAGCCGTCAGATAAAATAGAGGTACGGGTCAGGCCGCGTTTTTTTGTTTTGAAAAGGCTATAAGACTTAGTGTTCTATGTTGAGTTTATTTCAACGCTGAAATTCAATTGAGGGTACTGAACCCTAAGTTTGAAATATGGTTTTTCAGCTTTCATTAAGTTAATGTCTTGGTGTGTAATACATAAATTAATCTACTGAAATAACTCAATAGGCAATTGAATTGAAGTTTAATCACATATACCAAGATGTTATAGTCGATGAAGTGAAGTTAAAACGCGCTGGGAGTGAGTTTCAAGTGTTTGTTACATTCCAAACTCAATCGGAGACTCTACATGTTGTACTTAATGGAGTCCGAGAGATTGATAATATTTCTGATTTGTTAGAAGCAAAACAACTTTGGCTCGAATATAGCGAATCTGATCAAGCTGAGTATGGCAAATTTACCCTAGGTATTTCACATGAGAGTTATACGGAAATTTGCTTTGACTCATTAGGTTAAGAGCCTTGTAAGCTACCTCGGTATAAAAATAGTGCTTGGTAGCAATTGCTTACATTCTTATGTTGAGGAAAATAATGCTGCAAGAATTAGATAATTGGAGAAATTCAAAATCTAAAATTTTGACAATTGAAAAGCTCAAGGTGGTTCTCTCTGCTCAATTGGGTGAGCCAATTAAAGCTCAATACATCGAAATTAAAGGCAATGGCCTTATAGCAAGAGCAACACTTTGGGAAAATGGTAATCTTGTATTAAAAGCTATGTGTTGTCAGTCTGATAAGCAGGTAATTTTAAAACATCTGAATTCATGTGAGGCATGGCAAATTGACGATGAACTTAACTGGTGGTTGAGTCAAATTGTTATTTACGAACCTTCATAATCGATGCGGTTGAGTAATTAGTCTTGGCTCAAAACTTACAGCTTAAAGCTTTGAACTTAAAGCTCGTTTTAAAGCCTACATTCATCCAATTTATGGTTTACTCATAAAGCCTTAAATGGATTTGATGATTGCATGAATTACTTAAAAAACTTTATAACTAAATTTGTTTTCATGATGCAGAAGCGGCCGGGGTTGATGGCGGTGTTGGCTTTTTGCAGTGGTGTGGCAAGCTATGTCTTTGTTGAGCGAAAAGAATCGTTTTCGCAGCTTATATCTATCTTATTATTAGTCACTTGGTTGTGGTTGTTAATAGATAACTGGCTTAGAGATAAAGTCGAGGAGCGTTTTGGTGTGGCGGTGTCGCCTAACGTGATGCGCTTTGCGCTGCAAGTTGTGCAGCAAGAAAGTTTGTTTTTTGCCTTACCATTTTTCTTAGCAGTGACAACCTGGGATCATGGGCAGGCCGCGTTTACCGCTTTAATTATACTTTGTGCGTTCGTTTCTGTTGTTGACCCCCTCTATTACAAAAAGCTTGCAAGGCACAGTGTGTGGTTTAGTGTGTTTCATAGCTTTTCTTTGTTTGTCGTGCTGTCGGTTACCTTACCTATTTTGTTGAAGTTAACGACCAGCCAAAGTTTTGAAATTGCACTGATAATAGCGGTTATTTTAACTGTCCCTAGTCTTGGTAATTTGATGCCCAATGCGAAATGGTGGCGTTTTCCGTTGTTGGTGTTATTGCTTTGTTCATTAGGTGCCGGGCTTTGGCAATTACGTAGCTTTGTGCCACCTGCGGCACTGCGTTTAACGGATATGAGTATGTCATATCAGTTAGATGCACAAGTTCGTAAACCGCTTTCGCCAATAACAGAACTCACTGAGCAGAGCTTGCATGCAAACGGTCTATATAGTTTTAGTGCGGTAAAAGCACCGCGAGGTTTAAATGAAAAAATCTTCCACGTTTGGGTGCATAATCGAAAAGAAGTTGACCGCATAGCCTTGGATATTTCTGGTGGTCGTAAAGAGGGCTATCGAGCGTGGAGCCATAAAACGAATTTCCCTGCTAATGCTGCAGGGAAATGGGTCGTCAAAGTGGTTACCGAGTCTGGGCAGCTGATAGGGCAAAGAAGGTTTGAGGTTTCAGAAGTTTAGCTGTCAGCTTTCAGCCGTCAGTTTTTAGCTGATAGTTTTAATACGGATTTTTCCCTTCACCTACCAACACACTGAATATTCTTAAATCTAGTTCTAGTTGATGATATTGCGGCTCCATATGGCAGCAAAGTTGATAGAAGGCTTTGTTGTGGTCTTTTTCTTTAAAGTGAGCCAGCTCATGTACGACGAGTGCTTTGAGAAGTGGTTCAGGTGCGCGAAGCAGGTCGCTATTAATGGCAAGATCGTGTTTTCGGGTTTTACCTTGCATACGAAAAGTATGGGTGCCTAAGGCATTTGTGACCATATCGCCTTGTTTTTTGAATGCGGCACGGCCAAAAGGCAGGGCATTTTTAAGGTAGCGCTTTTTTAGTTCAGTGGCGTAATTGTATAAAGCTTTATCGCTGGTAATGCTATGCGCATCAGGGTATTTGCCTTTAAGGTATTTTGCGGCTCTGTCACCATTAAATAGCTGTAACACTTGCTCAATGATATGGGGCGGATAACCTTGAAAATAACGGCTGTAATCTTTCATATTTTCTTTGATAAATCGGGCGCTAAAATAAACTGCTTTGGCTTGCTTCGCGTTCACCCATAAAAGGCGCAAGCACGGGGTGATTGTAACCTAAATCTTGGCAAAACTGTCTTGCTAAAAGTGGTGACTGGCGATTATCTGCGGTATGAAAAAACAAATAGGGTGATTTTCCTTCATCAAGCCATTGTTTTACTTTTTTCAGCCATGGCTGGTAATACGACTTGTATTCATGTTCAAGACTGGCAATCACAAAGCGCAGCATAGGCTGATTTCCTGTTGCAATGGCATGCACAGGTAGATAAGGTTTTTTCTTTTGCGCATCAATGAGTGCATCGGTATCGGCGGGTACTGCAAATAAAGCGCGGGTATCCATGCTGATGCGATCTATATTATTTTCAATTAACAGCTGATTTAAGCGAATTTCTGCATCATCTTTATTAAAAAAGCCAGGGTGACGGACTTCTACACCGTAACTAAGTTGCTTGGGTAGTTGCGCAATAAAATTTGCAAGAAGGGGTAGGGCATCAGGTTCAAAGGCGCGGGGTAGCTGCAACATGATTTGCCCCGTTTTAGCAAAAATTGGCTCAAATAAGTTTAGCCACGCATTAAGCTCACTAGTTATATTCGTCAGCTGTAATTCGTGACTAAAACGCCGATGAAACTTAAACGTAAATTTAAAGTCTTCGGGTACCGCATCATGCCAGCGTAATAATGACTCGTGACTTGGGTCAGCATAAAAACTGGTGTTGCCCTCGACTGAGTTAAAGCATTGCGCATACTCACTGAGCATGTCGGCGCTTTTACAGTGACTAGAGAGCAAATTTCCTTTCCATGCGGTGCTAGACCACTGCGGACAACCTAAATACAGCATTAAACCAACCAATAAATTTAAACTTTAGCTAGTGTATCAAAAGAAATGTTTGCTCAGAAGTCGGGGTGTATATTTACCCCCCCGACAGGCACTGCTGGCACTCGCATTTTGCGATGGTTTGGGTATAATGCTCTGCCTTAAATGATTACTTTGTATAGTGGCTTTTGCTCTCAAAATAGCGAACTCTTAAGAGCAGGCGGCTATAAGTCTTTAACTGACAGGAATACTATGCGCTCTATATATTGCGGACAGCTAAATAAATCTCACGTAGATCAAGAAGTTGAACTATGTGGTTGGATCAACAAACGCCGTGACCTTGGTGGCCTTATCTTCGTCGATTTACGTGACAGAGAAGGTTTAGTACAAGTTGTTTTTGATCCTGAAGTAGAAGGATTAATGGATACTGCGAATAAACTACGTCAAGAGTTTTGTGTGCAGTTAAAAGGTGTTGTTCGCGCACGCCCTGATAGCCAAGTAAATAAAGACATGGCAACAGGTGAAGTTGAAATTTTAGGCACAAGCTTAACTATCATCAACCGTTCAGAGCCATTACCACTTGATTTTAATCAGCAAAACTCTGAAGAGCGCCGCTTAAAATACCGTTACCTAGATTTACGTCGTCTTGAAATGAGCGACCGTATCAAACTTCGTGCAAAAGCGAGCAGCTTTGTGCGTCGTTTCTTAGATGACAACGGTTTCTTAGATATCGAAACACCAGTACTAACAAAAGCAACACCAGAAGGTGCCCGTGACTACTTAGTACCTAGCCGTGTTCATAAAGGTAGCTTCTACGCTTTACCTCAGTCGCCACAGTTATTTAAACAATTATTAATGATGTCGGGCTTTGACCGTTACTATCAAATTGTTAAATGTTTCCGTGACGAAGACTTACGTGCTGACCGTCAGCCAGAATTCACACAAATCGATTTAGAGACGTCATTCATGAGCTCTGATGAAGTGCGTGCAATGACTGAGAAAATGATCCGCGAAATGTGGCAATCATTACTAGACGTTGACTTAGGCGACTTCCCAGTAATGCCATACAGCGAAGCAATGCGTTTATATGGTTCTGATAAACCAGACCTACGTAACCCAATGCAACTTGTAGACGTTGCTGATTTAGTAAAAGACGTTGAGTTTAAAGTATTCTCTGGTCCTGCTAATGACGAAAAAGGCCGTGTTGCTGTATTAACTGTACCAGGCGGTGCTGAGCTTTCTCGTAAACAAATCGACGATTACACTAAATTCATCGGTATCTATGGCGCGAAAGGCCTAGCATGGATGAAAGTGAACGACCGTGCAGCGGGCGTTGAAGGTGTACAGTCACCAATAGCTAAGTTCTTAAACGAAGAGGTGATCAACCAGTTACTTGAGCGTACTAACGCACAATCTGGCGACATCATTTTATTTGGTGCTGACAAGCGTAACGTTGTAAACGAAGCGATGGGCGCGCTACGTCTTAAGATTGGTGTTGATTTAGGTATTACTGATCTTGATAGCTGGAAACCGTTATGGGTAGTTGACTTCCCAATGTTCGAAGAAGACGACGAAGGTACATTGCATGCGGTTCACCACCCATTCACTGCACCGAAAGGTATTTCTCCTGAAGAGCTTGAAGCAAACCCAGCTGGTGCACTATCAGATGCATACGACATGGTATTAAACGGCTACGAAGTTGGTGGTGGTTCGGTACGTATTCACAATGCAGAAATGCAAGAAACAGCATTTAGAATTTTAGGTATCGAAGCGCAAGAGCAGCAAGACAAGTTTGGCTTCTTACTTGATGCACTTAAATATGGTACGCCACCGCATGCGGGTCTTGCGTTTGGTCTTGACCGCTTAGTTATGCTGCTATGCGGTACTGATAATATTCGTGACGTTATTGCTTTCCCTAAAACAACGCAAGCATCATGTTTATTAACAGATGCACCAAGCAAAGCAAATGCCGATGCATTAACTGAGCTTGCTATTGATGTTGTAGCGAAAGACGCTGAATAATTCATAAGCTGATCAACGAAAACCCTAAGGTGTATGCCTTAGGGTTTTTTTGTGCTTAAATGAATATTTAGTATGTTCTTCAAGGAAAGAGTATGAATATCAGTGCAACTTTTTTAGGTTATTTTGTACTTGTTCTGTTCCCACTGTTTGCCGCTATCAGCTATTACTTAGGTAAGCGTAAAACCTCAACACCAATCGTGGTGGCAATTATTGGTGGCTTACTAGGGCTAATTCCATTGTTTGGTCTTATTTTTATTGCTGTACTTGCGCTTAAACAAGATATTGAGACCACCGCGTGATCGCAAGCCATTCCCTTTATTTTGAGCACACCTTTGAAGCAAACCTTGCAGGACAAACATTTTCGCATTGCGAATTTGAGCAATGTGAATTTATTGACTGTGACTTTAGCAATAGTCAGTTTGAAAACTGTCGGTTTATAGAGTGTGAGTTTAAAAATTGTAATTTAGCTGCGCTTGAGCTTAGATACACCTCGCTTGAAGAAGTAAGCTTTAAACAGTGTAAATTAACCAGTGTTCGTTTTACTGATGTTGATTGGCCGCTACTCGCCAGCCGTGCTCCAGTGAGTTTTGTTGGCTGTGAACTTAGCCACAGCAGCTTTTTTGAACTTAGTTTAAAAGCTTTAAAAATGCGTAGCTGTTTTGCCAAAGATGTTGATTTTAGACATGCAGATTTAACATCTGCTGATTTTACTAATACGGACTTTCGTGACAGCTTGTTTCAACAAACCAACCTCAGTAAAGCTAATTTTATTGGTGCCAGTCATTTCGCCATTGATATAACAGCTAACAATATCAGTAAGGCCAAATTTGAACGTTATGCCGCTTTGGATTTATTAGCAGGGCTCGATATAGAGCTGGTGGATTAAATATTATTACTAATTAAGGTTAAGGAAAGTTATGGATTTAAGCCCCATCACCTTAGAAGGTCAATTTGTTAAATTAGTGCCGTTAACGCTTGAGCACCGTGATGCTTTAGTAAACGCCGCTTCAGATGGAAAGCTTTGGGAGCTTTGGTTTACCTCAGTGCCCAATGAAGAACGTGTTGACGATTATTTAAATATGGCGTTTGAACAACAGTCAGTTGGTCGCGCAATACCATTTGCTGTCATCGATAAACACACCGATGAGGTGATAGGCTCAACTCGCTTTTGTAATATCGACAGTAAAAACCGCCGTTTAGAAATTGGCTATACCTGGTATGCCAAGCGTTTTCAGCGTACTGGGGTTAATACTGATTGTAAAAAACTGCTACTGAGTTATGCATTTGAAATACTTAATGTGATTGCTGTTGAGTTTCGTACCCATTGGCATAATCAGGCTTCGCGCAATGCCATTGCTCGCTTAGGGGCGAAACAAGATGGGGTGCTTCGTAATCACCAAATAATGGCTGATGGATGCGTACGCGACACCGTGGTGTTTTCAATTATTGATGGTGAGTGGCCTATGGTTAAACGTAGTTTAGAATTCAAATTAGCATGTTAAATATTAAAAAGGCGGCGCTATTGCTCGCTTTAACGCTTTGCGGGCAAACAGCCTTTGCAAATCAAACAGAGACACTGTTTGATACTGAGCGGGCACGCCATATTCCGGTGACCATTACAGCAGCCGATAGCAAATGCACGATAAAGAAGAAATGCCCCGTGGCGTTTATTGGGGCAGGCTATGGTATGGCACATACAGACTATCAATTTGCCCAGCAGGCCTTTCATCAGCATGGTTACTTAACGGTTGAAGTTGCTCATGAGTTAAAAGGCGATCCGAGTTTAAACCCTGAGCCACCCTACATGACCACCCGTATGGAAAACTGGCACCGTGGTGTACAAACCCTTGAGTTTTTAGCCGTAGAACTTGCAAAGCGATACCCTGCGTATGACTTTAATCAGCTCACTTTATTTGGGCACTCAAATGGCGGTGATATTGCAGCGTTATATGCCGCTATTTATCCTGCTAAGGTGGCTAAGCTGATCACCCTTGATCATCGTCGGATGCTGACCCCAAGAAACAAAAATATTGCTGTACTGACACTACGCGGTAGCGATTACCCAGCAGATGACAACGTATTGCTAACGCCGCAAGAACTTGCTATGTACCCAGTGACGCAAATTAAGCTTAAAGATTCGCGCCATAACGATATGTATGATGGTGGCCCAAAAGCGCTTGTAGAACGAATGAGTAAAGAGCTCAACGCATTTTTACTTGCTAATAAATAGCAAATGATTTGTTGCTTGATCTGTATCAAAGTTAAGGAGCTAAGCAAGGTGGAGCGGACATAAGTCCTTATGTTTTTACCTGTGTTTCTCTATCCTCGCGAAGCGCTATAATGAAGAAATGCTATGCTTAGCACAGACTTCTTGAACCTTATTCACTGGAAAAGACAAATGCAACATTTACCTACCGTTGATTATAAAGCGAGCGATGCGGCCGCTCAATTTGTTGAGTCACTAAGAAACACAGGTTTCGGTGTACTAAAAAATCACCCAATCCCTCAGTCATTAGTTGAGTCTATTTACAAAAATTGGCAAGAATTCTTTAATTCTGAGCAAAAGCACGAGTTTTTATTTTCAAAAGAAACACAAGATGGTTACTTCCCACCATCAGTGTCAGAAGTTGCAAAAGGCTTTACCGTTAAAGATATTAAAGAGTACTACCACGTTTATCCAAAAGGCCGCGTTCCAGCACAGCTAGAAGAAGAAATCCGTGAGTACTACCGTTTAGCGAATGAGTTTGCAGCAACATTATTAAGCTGGGTTCAAGCTGAAGCACCAGAAGAGGTGCGCGCTAAGTTCTCTATCGACCTTAAAGATATGATTGCTAACTCTGAGCAAACACTTCTGCGTATTCTTCATTACCCACCAATGACAGGTGATGAAGAGCCAGGCGCAATCCGTGCAGCAGCGCATGGCGACATCAATCTACTAACTGTATTACCTGCGGCGAATGAGCCAGGTTTACAAGTACAAAAAACAGATGGTGGTTGGTTAGACGTACCATGTGATTTTGGTAACCTGATCATCAATATTGGTGACATGTTACAAGAAGCGTCAGGTGGTTACTTCCCATCAACGATTCACCGTGTGATCAACCCAACGGGTAAAGCGTCAACGAAATCACGTATTTCGTTACCACTATTCTTACACCCGCGTCCTGATGTTGTGCTTTCTGAGCGTTACACAGCAGACAGCTACTTACAAGAGCGTTTACGCGAACTTGGTGTCAAGTAAAGATTGGTTATACCCGAACCACCTTGAGGTGATTTGGGTATATAAGACAAAGCGGCATTTGAGCCGCTTTTTTTATGCCTGAAATTAGGCTGCTCAGTTCGCTATTAAGTGCTAGTTTGCAAATAATTCCATGCATTATTGACTATCCTAGGTATAATGCGCGCACTTCGCCGAATCGGCTGAAATTTTTAAAGAGAGATAGTATGAGTTTTGATGGGTTAGGTTTATCACCAGCTTTAGTAAATGCAGTTTTAGAAAAGGGCTATGAAGCACCAACGCCTATTCAATCACAAGCTATCCCTGCGATCATTGAAGGCCGTGATGTTATGGCCGCAGCGCAAACTGGTACAGGTAAAACAGCAGGTTTTACACTGCCGTTAATCGAGCGTTTGTCAAAAGACCCTAAAGCCGGTGGCAATAAAGTACGTGCATTAGTATTGGCACCAACTCGTGAGCTGGCTTTACAAGTAAGCGAAAATGTTGAGCAATACGCTAAGCATTCAAATGTTAGCTCATTTGTTGTTTATGGCGGCGTTAAAATTAACCCGCAAATGATGCGCCTTCGTAAAGGTGTTGATATTTTAGTAGCCACACCTGGTCGTTTATTAGACCTACACAATCAAAATGCTGTTAAGTTTGATGATTTAGAAGTGCTGATCCTTGATGAAGCCGACCGTATGCTTGATATGGGCTTTATTCATGACATCAAACGTATCATTGCTAAATTGCCTGCTAAACGTCAAAACTTGATGTTCTCAGCGACTTTTTCTGACGAAATTCGTGAACTTGCAAAAAGGCTCATTAACGACCCCGTTGAAATTTCAGTCGCGGCAAAAAACACCACAGCTAAAACGGTTGCTCAATCTGTTTATGCGGTAGATAAATCACGTAAAACAGCATTACTTAGTCATTTGATCCGTACTAATGATTGGCAACAAGTATTAGTATTTTGCCGTACCAAGCATGGTGCAAACCGTTTAGTTAAGCAGCTTGAACGCGATGATATTGTCGGCGCTGCGATTCATGGTAATAAATCGCAAGGCGCTCGTGTTAAAGCACTCGAAGGCTTTAAATCCGGTGAAGTGCGCGTACTAGTTGCAACCGATATCGTTGCCCGTGGTCTTGATATTGTTGAGCTACCGCACGTTGTTAACTACGATCTACCGAATATTTATGAAGATTACGTACACCGTATTGGCCGTACAGGCCGAGCGGGTGCATCGGGCCATGCTATTTCGTTTGTAACAGTAGATGATGCCGACGATTTATATGGTATTGAACGCTTTATTGGTGAGCTTATTCCGCGTGCAACAGAAGCAGGTTTTGAGCCAAGCAAACCAGTTGCTGAAAGGCCACTAGATACGCGTCCAATCAAGCCGAAAAAACCAAAGAAACCGAAAAAGCCAAAAGCACCAGCTCAAGATGGTCAAGGTGCAGCAAAACCTTCACAAAAGCCAAAACCTAAATCGCAAAAGCGACCTTCACAAGGTAAGTGGCAGGGTAAGGGTAAAGAGCAGGGCCAAAACCAAAAAGGCGCTAACAACGGGAATAAATCAAATAACACTAAACCAACAGGTAATAAACCTGCGGGTAATCGTCAGCGTGTATCGGGGCCATCTCGCCCAAGACGTAAGCCCGCTGCGGATAGTTAATAGCAGTAAAAACAAAAAACGCGCAATTGCGCGTTTTTTGTTTTAAATGAGTTTAATGCAATATAAGGTGGCGACACCAATAAAGAGTGTCACGGTGACACTTAACAAAGTGCCCAGCATGACATATTCAGTAAGTTGTTTTTCGCTACTTTCTTTTAAATCACCGAATCGAAAGATAGATTTGGCCGCCAGTAGAAAGCCCACGCCGCCGTATTCACCTAACAAGATAAAGCTCAACATTAACACTCGCTCGAGCAAGCCTATAAAATGCCCCGCGGCAGGAATACTGCCTTCATTGTTTATCTGAATATTGATTTTCTCAAACAGCATGCGAATAAACACAGAGCTTGGGTTAAGCACCAATAAATAAGCTGCAATAACAAACAAAGTATCGAGGGCAATCAGCTTCTGCCACGCTAAGCTATAAAATTCATTCTTATCACTAAGCCAAACGCTTAGCATTACAATCACAACAAAATGCGCCAACTGGTCGAGTAAAAACGGCACTACGCCTTTATTTGAATACGACTTTGCCAAGTCAATGACATAGTGGCTTAGCATAATCGCAACCATTGCTAACAATACACGAAAGAACTCTTGCCAGCCGTAGGTGTATTCCCACAGTGTGAGCACAGCTAAAGAGGTCACGCCGTGTGTTAATACGTGCAAATAGAGCTTACTAGCACGAAAGTGACGGTTGTTTCTATCGTGAACCCAGCTCATTGGCTGCCAATAAAAGTCAGCAAGTAAGTGGCCCAGTACTAACGCGGTGAGTAGTAGAGCAAAACTGGTCATAACAATCCTTTGAGTGTGGTTTGGCTATAATTTATAAAGCGCTCGATAAGTTGATAATGGGCTAGGTTGAGTAACTTAGTGACATTCTCTCGGCTAGTATTAAGTTCTTTGGCAAGCTCTGCATGGCTGTTGTTCTCGGCGGTTAAATAATAAAACAGGGCATTGGCCTGCTTTTGACTCATTTTTTCAAGCAACACTTCGACAAGCGCAATATTAAGCGCAAAGGCTTCTTCAAGGGGGTTATTTTCAATATTTAACACTAAGCGTTGTTGGCTCATGTTATCTAAACCACGGCCAGATAAAGTATAAGCACTACCTGTGGCTGTTTTAATATCGGCGCGGGGGTTATCGAGTGAGCCAATAGCCAAACTTTGTCGCAGCTCGTAATTGGCTGCTTTCATTTGCAAATACAACAAGATTGCTGCATGACATACAAGCTCTGGCTCTGTTAGCTGTATTTGCAATGCATCGCCACGATAAATGGTAAAGCTTGCATTAAAGCGCTTAGCAACAAAGCGCAAGCTTTGATCAAGCTGATAAAGCATGGCGTCGTATTCTTGTTGTGGAATTTTTTGTGATTTAATTAAATCACCGCTGATCACCGCAATCATTATGATCCCTTAGATTAAGTAACTTAATTTAGTTACATCGCGATAAGTAACCAAATTTGGTTACTTTGTTTTATGTAACCAATTTAGGTTACTTTTTCGTAAATATCAACCTAGATATGCTACAGTGAACACAAATCTCTAAAGAACAGAAAAATTATGTCAGCAGTTGATAAGCCAAGAGTCGGTATTTTTGTAGATGTACAAAACATTTATTACACCTGTAGAGAAAGCTATAAGAAAAACTTTGACTACAATGCCTTTTGGGCACAAATGAGCGAACGCTACCAAATCGATTGCGCCATTGCGTATGCAATATATCGTGGCGATGAAAAGCAATCGCAGTTTCAAAATATTCTGCGCGCAATTGGCTTTGAGGTAAAACTGAAACCTTTTATTCAGCGCAAAGATGGCAGTGCGAAAGGGGATTGGGATGTTGGCATAACCATTGATATGCTAGAGCATGCTAAGCAGCTCGATAAAATGGTATTACTTTCGGGTGATGGTGATTTTGCATTATTACTTGGTCACTTATCGAATAAGTATCAGCTACCGTGTGATGTCTATGGGGCAGAGTACCTCACAGCAGATATTTTAAAGCAAGCTGCTGCTGAATTTCATTGTATTGATGATTCACTGTTACTCTCAAGGTAAAAAAATATTCCTATAAAAATAAAATGTTTAACTAAAGTATTATTTCAGCTAAGCTAACATTAGCTACACTTGATGATAAATAAAGGAATAGTCACGCACAACGCACTAAATTATGCAAAAAAGCATAAATAAAGGTGTTAGAGGACATTGTTGATGTGGTTTCTAATTTTCTTGTCTGTTAAATAAAGCGTTTTAATTCAATAAATTAAAAATAAATATGAAAGTTATACGAATTTTTATAAAAAATATAATGACAACGCTGTCATTTGTTGTGTAACATTAAATCAACAAAGGTTGAGATGATTTCGCATTCTGATAAGAAAAATAATGCGATTTAGACAAAAACTAAACGAAGGCTAGGGGTCGTTAAATGATGGCGAAGAGTGTGAGTGAGGACCAATTGTTTATTGGTATTGATGGCGGCGGAACGAAATGTCGCGCAACTATCTACTCTGTTAAACAAGGTGTATTAGGAACTGGCCTAGGTGGTCCTGCAAATCCATTACATGGTTTGGAACGTACTCTCGAATCAATTATGGTCTCAACACAATTAGCACTTCGTGATGCGGGTTTACCGCTTGAAACCGTTCATCAGCTTTATGCCGGCTTAGGTTTAGCAGGCGTAAACCTACCAAGTTTGTACGACAAGATTATGGAATGGGAGCATCCATTCAAACAAATGTTCCTCACCACCGACTTACATACAGCCTGTATCGGCGCCCATGAAGGGAGTGATGGTGCGGTGATAATCACAGGTACTGGCTCTTGTGGTTTTTCTTGCGTAAATGGTCGCACAACTAACTTTGGCGGTCATGGCTTTGCTCTAGGCGATAAAGGCAGTGGTGCCTGGATGGGTCTTGAAGCAATAAAAGCGACCTTATTAGACCTTGATGGCCTAGGCGAATCAACAAATCTGACTAACGTGATCACCGAGCATTTTGCAGCTGACAATGCGATGGCGATTGTTGAGCAAATGTCTGGTCAGCCTTCGAGTAGTTTTGCTAAATTAGCCCGCTATGTATTTGAAGCAGCTAATAACAACGACAAAGTTGCGGTTTCGATTGTGAAAGAAGGGGCTGATTACGTTAGTAAATTAGCGCAGCGCTTATTAGAGAATAACCCGCCACGTTTATCTATGATTGGCGGTTTAGCTGAGCCATTAAATAAATGGCTTGCAGAAGATATTGCGAAACGCGTTGAATCTCCTATTCAACCACCGGAAATGGGCGCTGTGTACTTTGCTCAGCAATCTGTGCTTGAACAAAACCAAGAGGTAAGTTTGTAATGACGATTTATCATGCAAGTTCATTGTTTACCGGTGATGAATTTTTATCTGATGTGTATTTTAGCGTCGACAATGGTGTGTTTAAGCATGTTGAAGCAGATGCTAATGCCATTACGCTAACGGGTTTAGTGGCCCCCGGTTTTATTGATGTACAAGTGAATGGCGGTGGCGGTGCGTTTTTTAACGCTGAACAAACGCCAGATTGCTTAGATAGAATAGCCAAAGCACATGGTCAGTTTGGTTCAACAGCGATTATGCCAACGCTGATCACTGACCAAGTCGAAGTCATGGCAAAAGCGGCCGATGCCACTGCACAAGCAATTGCTGAAGGTGTTCCGGGCGTAATGGGTGTGCACTTCGAAGGACCGCACCTTTCATTGCCGAAAAAAGGCACCCACAGCGAGCAATTTATTCGCCCTATTACAGAGCAAGAATTTGCAATTTATGCCCGCCAAGACTTAGGCATTAAAATGGTAACCCTAGCGCCTGAGAATGTCAGTGCTGATGATATCGCGCGCTTAGTCGAGTGTGGTGTAAAAGTATCAATTGGCCACACCAATGCAGACTTTGCGACCACCAATGCTGCACTTGCTGCAGGGGCAGATGGTTTTACCCACTTATTTAATGCTATGTCAGCATTTACATCGCGAGAGCCGGGTGTTGTGGGTGCTGCACTTTGGGATGATAACAGCTGGTGCGGTTTAATTGTTGATGGTCACCATGTACACCCATCATCAGCTAAATTAGCAATTCGCAGCAAACAGCGCGGAAAAATTATGTTAGTCACAGATGCAATGCCACCTGTGGGGACTGATGATATGGAGTTTGATTTCTTTGATGGTCGTAAAGTTATTCGTACTGGCGATAGATTAAATTCAACGACCGGTGAATTAGCAGGCAGCGTACTTGATATGGCAAGTGCGGTGCGCAACACAGTGAACACATTGGATGTTAGCCTTGCTGAGAGCTTACGTATGGCATCACTTTATCCTGCACAATATTTAGGTTTACATAGAAAAGGTCGCTTACTGAGCGGGTTTGACGCTGACTTTGTGGTGTTAGACGAACAGCAAAATGTACAAGCCACCTTTATTGCTGGAAAAGCGCTATAACAAGCTTCCCTGGTAAAAACCCCGCCGTTGTATCGCGGGGCTTTTTCTATTTAAGGTAATACAATGACAACAACACAACCAACAAGAAAACGTTTGGCATCGCTGGATGCACTGCGCGGCATGGATATGTTTTGGATATTAGGCGGACAGTCACTATTCGCAGCGCTCTTCGTTTTAACTGGCTGGACTGGCTGGAAAGTTTTTGAAGCACACACAGTGCACAGCGTTTGGCATGGCTTCACATTTTACGATCTGATTTTCCCATTGTTTATATTCTTATCGGGTGTTGCGATGGGGTTAGCCCCGAAACGCATTGACCATTTACCGTTTGATGAGCGCAAAGTGTATTACCGTAAGGCGGGTAAACGTCTTTTACTATTGTGTTTATTAGGTATTTTGTATAACCACGGCTGGGGCACAGGGATGCCGATGGCGTTAGATGAAATTCGCTATGCCAGTGTGCTTGGCCGCATCGCTATTGCGTGGTTCTTCTGTGCAATGTTGGTTTGGCATACTGGTTTACGAACACAAATTATTACCGCTGCGGCTATTTTAGTGGGTTATTGGTTACTACTTTGTTTTGTTCCAGTGCCGGGTGGCAGTGCTGGTGACCTTTCAGCAGCAGGGAGTTGGAATGCATGGTTTGATGCACACTTACTGCCGGGGATTAGTTATCAAAACCGTGTAGTAGACCCAGAAGGTGTGTTGTCGAATATCCCTGCGATAGTTAATGCATTAATGGGTGTGTTTGCAGGTCAATTAGTGGCACGTGCTCAGCAAATTGGCGAGTGGAAAATGACCGCCTTATTGTTCGCCGCAGGTGTGGTAAGTGTATGCTTAGGCTGGTTATGGGATTTACAGTTCCCAGTAAATAAAGAACTTTGGACCAGCTCATTTGTGCTTGTGACCGTTGGATGGAGTGCCATATTGCTCGCCGTATTTTATGCACTGGTTGATATTTTACCGGGGCAACGCGCTGCGTATCCATTTGTGATCATAGGTGCAAACTCGATTATTATTTATTTAGCGTCAAGTCTAGTGAATTGGGGTTATGTAAGCCAAAGCGTATTTGGTGGGGTGGTTCGAGCTGTGCCAGCGGCATGGCAACCCCTGATGGCGGTAATTGCATTATTAGCAGTACAAATGCTGGTGTTGCATTGGATGTATCGCCGTAAGATCTTTGTTAGTGTTTGATAATTATTAAACACTAACAAAAAGAGTAATTTTTTATTCACTTTTACTTTACAAAGATAAAACTAGAAGTGATAATGACAGCGTTGTCATAATGGTTGTAGCTACTGCATCGTATCCTGGCAGTGGTTTGATCTAAAACCCAGCTCGATTGCACGTGGGGTTGGGTTTTAGGTCCCATTTTTTTCCAACTTATAATTAGAGCTAATCGATATGCAAATAGTGATTCTTGATGATGCAGCCCAAGTTGCAGCGTATGGTGCCAACATCTTTGCTAAACAATTACTAAAAAAACCAGCCTCGGTACTCGGTCTTGCCACAGGTTCAACACCTGTTGCTTTGTACCAACAACTGATCGAAAAAAATAAAGCTGGCGATATTTCGTTTAGCCAAGCGACAACATTTAACTTAGACGAATATTTAGGTTTAACTGGCGAGCATCCTCAAAGTTACCGTTACTTTATGAATGAGCAGCTGTTTAACCATGTTGATATCGACAAACAAAACACCCATGTACCGCCGGGTGATGCAGTAAATCCGCTTATTGCTTGTACTGAATATGAGCAAAAAATCACAGCGGCTGGTGGTGTTGACGTACAACTACTTGGTATTGGCCGTAATGGTCACATCGGTTTTAACGAACCTTCATCAGGTTTGACATCACGCACCCGTGTAAAAACACTGACGAAAGCGACGATTGAAGACAATGCACGATTTTTTGCAGAAGGCGAATATCAACCGCATTTATCAATCACTATGGGCATTGGCACTATTTTAGAAGCCAAAAAAGTTGTGCTTTTAGCAACGGGTGCAAGTAAAGCGGATGCCGTTCATGCCATGGTAGAAGGCCCGTTAATGGCTAAATGCCCAGCTTCAGCACTGCAACTTCATAAAGATGCGGTGATCATCATTGATAAAGCTGCCGCGAGTAAATTAGAAGATTTAGAGTTCTATCAGCATATTGAAGCTGAGAACCAAAAACTACAAGCGCATCTAGCGACCTTGTAAAATTGTGAGAGAGAATAAAAAAGCCCAGTTTGGGCTTTTTTTATGCCTGTAATAAATTGGGTTTATTATCCGCTTATGGTAGTTTTAGCGAGTAAACTATTTTCAAGGAACGCCATGCTGAATTACTCTCAAATGCCATTGGATCGTGCATCAAATCGCCGTAAAGATCCAAAGTGGTTAAAGGCTCAAATGAATTCTCAGAGTCGCTGGTTATTGGTCAATAACAATCAAAGTTTATTTGTTAAAGACAGTCCTGAAGTGTGTTATTTACGCTTATCTCAAGTGGATCATCTCGATTTATCAAAAGGCATTTTATTGGGTCTAGACGACGATGATGTGGCGCATTTTGCTTTAGATGTCAGCCATGTTCCAGACTCACTCATTGAGCCTATGCTTAATGGCGCTGAATTTGTTGATATTCGCAAGTTAGGCCCACAAGTTGAGCTAAAACAAGGCTCGATTGCCGCACTGGCAAGGGGCTTGTGTTTTTGGCACGCAACGCACCGTTTTTGTGGTCGTTGTGGTCATGAAAATAACATGGTTGAAGCAGGGCATTCACGTTTATGTGAGAACCAAACTTGCCAGCATCAAACTTTTCCGCGAACTGATCCTGCGGTGATTATGATCGTGACTAAAACCTTTTCAGATGGAGTTGAGCGCTGCTTACTAGGCCGTCAAGCAAGCTGGCCTGACGGTGTTTTTTCAACTCTTGCTGGTTTTGTTGACCCAGGTGAAACACTAGAGCAGGCCGTTGCCCGCGAAGTCATGGAAGAAGCCGGTGTTGCGGTGACAGATATTCAATATATCGCGTCACAGCCTTGGCCATTTCCATCATCAATCATGTTTGGCTTTATGGCCACAGCGGTTTCAGAAGATATTCAGGTAGATAAAGACGAGTTAGACGATGCAAGATGGTTTAGCCGTGCTGAACTTAATGAATTTGGCCAATGGCATGAGCAGGGTAGCCATCTTAAACTAACCCGACAAGATTCTATTTCTCGATTTTTGGTTGAGCACTGGCGCAACCTGTAAAGCACAGCTTGGACAAATTATGACAAAGACAAATAAACATACCCAAATCGTCTCTGCAGGGCGTAAAAAAGCATATACACAAGGGGTTGTGAACCCTGTGGTGCAACGTGCATCAACAGTGGTATTCGATTCAGTGGCTGATTTAAAAGCAGCGGCGAAGAAGCGAGGCGACAAAACGTTATTTTATGGCCGTCGCGGTACGACGACACATTTTGCTCTGCAAGAAGCGATTGCTGAACTTGAAGGCGGCGAAGGCTGTGCGCTCTATCCATCAGGTGCGGCTGCAATAAGCAATGCGCTGCTATCGTTTGTAAAAACAGGCGATCATATTTTAATGGTGGATACCGCTTACGAGCCAACCCGTGATTTTTGCGACAAAATACTGGCTGGATTAGGTATTGAAACAACCTATTACCCACCGGGAATTGGCGCAGGAATTAATGAGCTTATCAAAGATAACACTCGCGTATTGTTTTTAGAATCACCAGGCTCAATCACTATGGAAGTACAAGATGTGCCAGCCATGGTTGCTAAGGCTAATGAGCGCGGTGTAATGACCATGCTAGATAACACCTGGGGTAATGGTCTGCATTTTAGACCGCTTGAGCATGGCGTAGATATTAGTATTCAAGCAGCGACAAAATACATTGTTGGTCACTCTGATGTGATGATGGGTGTGGCGGTCGCTAATAAAAAGTATTGGCCAACCCTTCGAGAAAATTCATACCTACTAGGGCAATGCACCTCTGCGGATGATGCTTATTTAGCGCTACGTGGTCTGCGTACTATGGCTGTGCGTTTAAAACAGCATGAACAAGCCGCCATCGAAGTGGCTAAATGGCTTGAAACACACCCATTGGTTGATCATATTCGCCATCCCGCTTTTGCAACGTGCCCGGGTCATGAGTTCTTTAAACGAGACTTTGATGGCAGTAACGGCTTATTTTCATTTGTAATGAAGCAGGGTAATCAACAAGCAATTGATGCGTTCTTAGATAGCCTGCACCATTTTAAAATGGGCTTTTCTTGGGGCGGCTATGAGAGCTTGGTCACGGCAAACCTGAGCATGAAAGGGCTTCGCTCTGAAACAGGTTGGTCACAAGGCCCGGTAATAAGGCTACACATTGGTCTTGAAGATGTGGCTGATTTACTAGCCGATCTTGACCAAGCGCTTGCAGTGTACGAAAGCCACCTCTAGGTTAAAAGTTTATACTTTGTTACATAAGACCCGCTTGTCGGGTCTTTTTTTTCTGGTAATTCAAGCTGTTTCAACTTAGTGTAATTCTAATAATAAAATTCATTAAGGATTATGAGTGACGCAGTTACATCCTAAACGCCTTGCACAAATTGCCCAATTTGAGCTGGTACGACTATTTCTGACCAAACGTGGTTTGTTGGCGGTTGCCGCTTTTGCCATTTGTTGGCTACTTATTTTACGCTATCCCATTGCCCAATCTGTGACCTTGATTAGCTCACCTGATTTTGCCGACTTTGCAAGGCAAGCATTTGGCGCCATTGGCATCAGTAAATTACTTGATTGGCCTGAATCTGAACTTGCCGTTTATTGGCTGGTTGCCTTATTTAGTTTCCCAAGCTTTTGTTTGTTTTTATGTAGTGACCAAACAGTGGGCGACAGACAGCGAGGTACGTTACGCTTTTTATCACTTAGAGCTACTCGTTCAGAAATTATTATTGGCCGCTTTTTAGGACAGCTACTCATCTTAGCGGCATTGTTGTTTGTTACCTTGATGGCAACGGTTGCAATGCTTGGCTATCGTGAGCCAAGTTTACTGCTTTCTGGCTTATCGCGAAGCTTTATGTTGTTATTTTATTTGCTTGTTGCAGTTATGCCATTTATTGCCTTGATGAGCTTTTTAAATACATTTGCCCGTTCATCGCGTCTTGCGTTTGTTTTGGCTATTTTGTTTTTTGCTGGCGGTAATATTGTGATTGGCTTACTAACATGGCAATGGCCTGCATTTGAGGTTTTAAATTACATATTTCCGGGCTATCAACTTGATTTAATGGCAGGTCAACGTGCAGGTGTGACACTGGCTCTTGGTTTACCACTTTTACAAACGGCAGTGCTACTGGTTGCTGGTGAACGAATTTTTGCAAGGAGCTCATTATGACCGTTTTAATTCAAGCACAAGGCTTGTCAAAAAACTACGGGGCTAAGCGAGCGCTCGATAACGTTAGCTTTGAGATAAACAAAGGGGCACCGGTAGCGCTAGTTGGTCCTAATGGTGCAGGTAAAACAACGTTATTCAGTTTGTTATGTGGCTATATTTTACCTAGCTCAGGAAAGCTATCGGTAATGGGGTATACCCCAGGCAGTGCGGCGTTATTTGGTAAGCTAACCGCGTTACCGCAAGATGCCCAGCTTGATCCTCGTTTTAGTATTGCGCATCAACTTAACTTTTATGGCCAATTACAAGGGCTCAGTGGTGCGGTTCGTAAAAAAGAAACGGCTCGCGTCTTAGAGTTGGTTGGTTTATCAGAAGTGGCTAAGCAACGACCAGATGATCTTTCTCATGGTATGCGTAAGCGAGTGACGATTGCACAGGCATTAATTGGCTCACCTGAAATAGTGATGCTTGATGAAGCAACTGCAGGCCTTGATCCAATTCATGCTCGTGAGGTAAGGGAGCTGGTAAGTTCTTTAAGTAACGAAGCAACATTTATTTTAAGCTCCCATGACTTAACTGAACTTGAGCGTTTATGCTCACAAGTTTTACACCTCGATAAAGGGGTGTTAAGTGAGCATCAAGCCCGTTCTAGCACGCAAGATAATAAACACTTTATTACGCTGCAGTTAAATCAACACTATGATGATGTAGAAGCAAAGCTTGCTGGCCTTGCCGATGTACATCATGTTTATATGAGCCAAGCAAAAGAATATGTGATCGAGTTTGAGAAAACCGCAGAGCCTTTTGACATCAATCTTCTACAATTTTGTTATCAGCAAGGTTGGCAGTATCGTCAACTGGTAAATGGTCACACACTCGAAAATCAAATTTTTCATAAGGAGAGCTAGTTATGGGTCTATTAAGTGGATTAATGGGTAATGCAAGTGAAGTCGATAACGACGACTTAGAAGAGCTGCTTGCTAATACATTGATTGATGGTGAAACAGTTCAAAAAGCCTATAAAGTTATTCGTGATATGTTCATCTTTACTAATAAAAGATTAATTATCATAGATAAACAAGGTGTTACCGGTTCTAAAGTTGAAATGCTGAGTATTGCTTACTCAAAAATTACTAAGTTTAGTAAAGAAAGTGCCGGGCATTTTGACCTAGATGCTGAACTGAAAATTTGGGTTGGTTCAGATCCAACGCCAATCAGTAAAGACTTTAAAGCAGGAGATAACATTAATGAGGTTTATAGAATTATAAGTCAATTTGCTTTATAAAGTACTGACAAATCTTGTTTTTTTATTAAAAGTTGGCTAAAAGATGAAAGTTTTGGCCAACTTTTTCTTTACATTTACCGACACTTTATTACAATTAATCAAGTAAAAACAAACGCTTAGTTAAGTTTCCATTCAGTTTTCTGACGTTAGCATGTGCCCAACTTAGCCATCAGGCTAGTTTTCAACAGCAATGAAACAATGTTAATAGGGAAATCTGTTTATGAAAAAGTTAGCAGTTATTATTTCGAGTATGCTTCTGTCAACTGCCGCGACTGCTGCGGATAGTTACCAATCAATTAGCCATTTAGGATACAAGGACACCGATGGCAACGACACTGTAAGTGTTGATTCAACTTATTACTTCGCACCAAAGAAAACGATGGGTCCATACGACCAGTTTGAATACATCAACAGAACAACTAACGTGTTTGGTTCGTACGCAGATGATGACTTTGGTGATGTGACTAACATCGGCGGTGAGTACTTCGTACAAGATTTTGTAATCGGTGCGGGTTACAGCAATTACGATTACGGTTCAGACACTGATTTATTCAATGTGTCTGCGGGTTACTTCTTTAACCCTAACCTTCTTCTAAAAGCGACTTTCACTGACGTTGAAGATGGTGATAACTATGTAATGTTCGACCTTAAGTACAATCATCAAATTAACAGCACTGATTACTTAGGTTTCACGTTCACTGCAGACGACGAGTTTGATTATCGTGCGGTTAGCGCTAAATACTTTATGGATCTTCAACAAGGTAATTACCTAACGATTGAAGGTACAATTGCTGATACTGATGATAGTGGTAGCTCTTGGGAACTAGGTTCTAACTACTACTTCTCTAAAGCAACATCAGTATTTGTAACGTTTAATAAAGAAGATGACTACAGCTTTGGTGCTCAGCACTTCTTTAATAAAAACGTTGGCTTAAAAGCTGGTTATGCAAACAACTGGGATGACTCAGACTACGATGCATACTTTGCAAACCTAAGCTTACAGTTTTAATCATTAATTTGATGATATAAAAAAGCCCGCATTATGCGGGCTTTTTCGTTTTTATCATTACCAACCGCACTGGCGGCCTTCATTTTGCTCATCAAGGTATTTTTGTAACGGTGCAAAGTAATCTAAGATTGCTGTTGCATCCATTTCTTCTTTACCAGTGATTGTCGCAAGTGCTTCTTGCCATGGGCGGCTTGAGCCCATTTCTAACATAGCATTTAGTTTTTCACCAGCCTCAGCAGAGTTGTATACAGAACAACGGTGAATCGCTTCTTCGTTACCGGCAATTTCACATAAACTTCTGTGGAAGTCGAATTGTAAAATGTGCGCTAAGAAATAACGTGTGTAAGGCGTGTTGCCTGGTACGTGATACTTAGCACCTGGATCGAAGTCTGCTTCGCTACGTGCGATAGGCGCTTGTACACCTTGGTATTTTTCACGTAATTCCCACCACGCTTTGTTGTAGTTCTCTGGCGTTACTTCACCTGAGAAAACTTTCCAGCGCCATTGGTCTACTAATAAACCAAATGGGATAAATGCTACTTTGTCTAATGCCATTTTCATTAACAGGCCGATATCTTTAGATTCATCAGGCACGTCGTCTAATAAACCAATTTCTTTTAAATAACCTGGCGTTACAGAAAGTGCAATGGTGTCACCAATCGCTTCGTGGAAACCATCGTTCGCACTTTCTTGATAATAAATAGGCTGTGTGTTGTAGGCGCGTTGGTAGAAGTTATGCCCTAGTTCATGGTGAATAACAGAGAATTCTTCACCTGTGCGTTGAATACACATCTTAATACGTAGGTCGTCTTTGCTATCAATATTCCATGCAGATGCATGACATTGTACGTCACGGTCTTGCGGTTTAGTGAATAGCGAGCGCTCATAGAAGGTATCAGGCAGTGGTGCAAAGCCCATTGAGGTGAAGAACTTCTCAGCACCACGTACCATTTTAAGTTCGTCGTAATCGTGTTCAGCTAATAGTTCTGTTACATCATAACCAGGATCGGCATTTTCTGGTGCAACAACGTCGTAAATGTTACCCCATGTTTGGGCCCACATATTACCTAGAAGGTGAGCTGGGATAGGTTGATCTTGCGGGACTTTATCTTCGCCATATTTTTCACCTAGCTTGGCACGAACATGACAATGTAATGAATCATATAGCGGTTTAACTTGGCCCCAAATGCGGTCGAGTTCTTTTGCAAAATCATCGGCTGGCATGTCGTATTTACTACGCCACATAGCACCTGTATCTGCATAACCTAGCTCTTTTGCACCTTCATTGGTGAGTGCAACTTGTTGCTCATAAAGCGGGCGCATAGGTTTTGAAACTTGTCGCCAGCCTTGCCATAAATCAAGCAATTCATTGTAATCACGGCTCGTTGCCATTTTAGCAGTCATCTCGCCAAGGCTTAAACAGCTACCATCTTCTTTACAGTATTTACCTTTACCATAAATACCCCCTAGCTCAGCCACTAATTGTGAGAGCTTAGCTGTTTTTTCAGCATCTTGTGGAGCAGGTAAGGTAAGTGCGAGTTTAAGTTTATCGAGTTTACGACGTGCATCGTAATCAAGCTCTAAACTATCGAACTTTGCGGCTTCATTAGCAAGACGAACCACAGCTTCTGTCATTTTGCGATTTACTTCAGCAGATAGTTCCGCAGTATCATGGGTGATGAAGTTGGCATAAATCCACTCAGCACGACTTGCTTCTAAATAAAGCGCGCTTAATTCTTTTTCAGTATCGGCGATAAATTTAGCGGCATCTTGTGCGGTTACTTGGCTTGTTTTGACTTCAGCAGTCGTTGTTTTAGTGCTCGCAGTGTCATCATTACAGCCTGTAAGTGCTAGTGCACTGGCGACCATAAGCGCGCTGATGCTGAGCTTAAATGGAGTCTTTTTCATAACGTTCCCTAGAAGTTTATTGTTATTTATTGCCCATGCATAATAGCAGTGTCTTAGTAAACAACAAACTGCCTAGTTGAAAACAAGCTAAGTAAGCGCTGCTTACGTTGTATTTATGGCACGATCAGTCATACTTGAACCAGTTAAATAAAATAAAAGGATTGCACAATGACGACCGTAATCATTCTGTTACTAGTTGCTGTGATTGTAATTTTTGCTGTGAAAGACATTCGCATCAATCTTGTCACACGACCTACGTTTAGACTATTTAAAAAAGTTTTGCCGCCGTTATCGCAAACAGAACGTGAAGCTATGGAAGCGGGTGATGTTTGGTGGGACGGTGAGTTATTCAGTGGTAACCCTGATTGGCAAAAGCTGCATCGTTTTCCTAAACCTGAACTCAGCGAAAAAGAGCGCGCATTTATGGGTGAGCAAGTCGAAACTTTGCTAGCCATGCTTGATGATTATCAAATCGTGCAAAAAGATAAAGACCTACCAAAAGAAGTGTGGGACTACCTAAAAAAAGAAGGATTTTTTGCACTAATCATTCCTGAAGAATTTGGTGGCCGAGAGTTTTCAGCCATTGCTAATTCAACCATTGTATCGAAAATTGCAACTAAGAGCTTAACCGCTGCGGTCACCGTTATGGTCCCCAATAGCTTAGGTCCTGGCGAATTACTTCTTCATTACGGTACCAAAGAGCAACAAGAGCGTTGGTTGCCAAGCCTAGCTAAGGGCGATGATGTGCCTTGTTTTGCATTAACGGGCCCTGAGGCTGGGTCTGATGCAGGCAGTATTCCTGATACTGGGGTGGTTTGTAAGGGCATGCATAACGGTGAAGAAGTGATTGGCTTAAAACTTAACTGGTCAAAACGTTATATCACCCTTGCGCCAATCGCCACAGTACTGGGTCTTGCATTTAAAATGTACGATCCTGAAGGTTTATTGGGTGATAAAAAAGAGCTTGGCATCACGTGTGCACTTATTCCGACAGATCACGAAGGTGTGCAAACAGGTGAGCGTCATTACCCGTTAAACATGGCATTTATGAATGGCACAACGTACGGTAAAGATGTGTTTATTCCGCTTGATTGGATCATCGGTGGCGAAAAGGGCGCAGGTAGAGGTTGGCGCATGTTAGTTGAATGTTTAAGTGCGGGCCGCGGTATTTCGTTACCGGCACTTAGTACGGCAACAGGTCACTTGGCTTCAAGAATGACATCAGCCTATGCAACCGTTCGCCAACAATTTGGTGTGTCGATTGGCCAATTTGAAGGTGTTCAAGAAGCACTCGCTCGCATTGGTGGTTTAACTTACACCTTAGAATCAGCGAGGCTAATGACCGCAGGGGCGATAGACTTAAAATTGAGTCCATCTGTGGTTACCGCTATAGCTAAGTACCATATGACTGAAATGGGCCGTACAGTTATGAACGACGCGATGGATATTCATTCTGGTAAAGGTATTCAAGTCGGGCCGAATAACTATTTAGCCCATGGCTATATGGGGATCCCGGTATCGATTACCGTTGAAGGTGCAAATATTCTGACTCGTAACTTGATGATATTTGGTCAAGGCGCTACCCGTTGTCATCCATTTGTTTTAAAAGAAATGGAAGCAGCAGCAATGGAAGACCAAGATGTTGCTTTAAAAGAATTTGACTCATTACTGCTGCAACATATTTTATTTGCTGGCAGTAATGCTGGTATGGCATTTGTGCACGGTTTAACGCGCAGTTACTTCGCTAAAGCCCCTGTCTGTGGCGCAACCACTGGTTACTATAAACAGTTAAGTCGCATGAGTCGTGGTTTAGCATTTTGTACTGACGTTGCGATGCTAGTATTAGGCGGTGAGTTAAAACGCAAAGAGATGATTTCGGCACGTTTAGGTGACGTGCTTAGCCATTTATACCTTGCTTCATGTGTATTGAAACGTTATGAAGATGAAGGGCGTCAGCAAGCTGACCTACCATTTGTGCAATATGCCGTTGAGCATTCGTTATTCTGCATTGGTCAAGCATTCGATGGCTTCTTTAAAAACTTCTCTAACCCAGTGGTTAATTTTTTACTAAAACGTATTGTGTTCCCTCTGGGTAATCATTACCACCGTCCAAGCGATGAGTTAGCACAAACAATGTGTGAGCACATGAGCAAACCAGGGGTCTTTAGAGACAGATTAACCCATCTTTGTTATGTTGATGAAAATGCAGGCACGGGTGTCATGGAAAATGCCTTTTTAGCCATGATTGACACCCATGAAGACTTTAAGCAGCTTCGTAAATGGCAAAAAGAAGGCACTATTGCCAAAAACCTTGAACTTGAGGGCGCAATTGCCGCAGCAGCAGAGAAAAACTTGATAAACGAAACCGTTGCAGAGCGTATGAATCAAGCCAATGAGCTACGTAAACAAGCGATAGCCGTTGATAACTTCTCCCCCGGCGAGCTGTAACTTCTTGCCAAGTTGAAATAATTAAAGCCTTGCATTTGCAAGGCTTTTTTATCTTAGCTTATACCAATCCGTGAGTGATGACTTTTTCTGCTTCGCTGGCTGGCATTGGTTTCGCTTTTAAGAAGCCTTGACCAAACTTACATTGCGTTTGTTTTAAGATTGCCAATTGTTTTTCTGTTTCAATCCCTTCCGCAACAACATCGAGTTTTAACGACTGTGCTAACGATAATATGGCATCCACCAAGGGGTTGTGTGCTTTATTTAAATGATCGATAAAGCTTTTATCGATTTTTAAAATATGGATAGGTAATTGGTGTAAATAACCAAGCGCTGAGTAGCCAGTACCAAAATCATCTAAGCACAGTTTAACTTCAAGAGGCTCAAGGCCCTTAATGATTTTTGTTGCTAGCTCTAAATTACCAATTAGCCCAGATTCAGTGATTTCTAAGCACAGCGAGCCTAAAGGGAGTTTGTATTTAGAGTACAAAGCATGGATTTGCGCGACGAAGTCGAGACTTGCAAAATGACGTGATGACACATTCACGGTAATTCGGCCAAACGCTTTACCTTTACTTGCCCACAGTGCTATTTGCTTTGCCGCGAGTTCAAGCAAGTGTAAATCTAAGTTAATAATTTGGCCTGTGTCTTCTGCAACGGGTATAAAATCATTTGGCGAAACAAAGCCTTTACTTGGGTGATGCCAGCGCACAAGCGCCTCAAAGCCGACAACCTGTGCATCTTGAATAGCAAAAATTGGCTGGTAGTAAAGTTCAAAGTCGTCATGTTCAATACCATGCTGTAAATCATTTTCTATATCCGCATGGTTTTTAAGCTTTTTACGCATGGTATTGTTAAAAAACTTAACTTTACCGCGGCCTGATGACTTCGCCTCGTACATTGCAGCATCAGCATGCTGTAGTAGCTTATAAGCTTGATCGCGACTACTTTCACAAAACGCAACACCAATACTTGTGGATGCCTGAAGTAAGTGGCCATCAATATCAAGAGGCTCAGCGAGAACCTGTTGAATTCGTTCAAGGGCATCTTTAATTTGTTGTTTATCGGTGATGTTCTCCATAAAAATGGCAAACTCATCGCCCCCTAAGCGGGCAAAGGTATCGGTATTGCGGATGGTACCTAAGATTAACTCACAGATTTTTACCAAAAAGTGGTCACCAACCTCATGACCTAATGAATCATTGATACTTTTAAAACGGTCAAAGTCTAGATAGAGCAGGGCATGTTGGTGGCGCTTATCTGCTCTTGCCAAACGAAGGATCGCATGTTTAATACGCTCTATTAATAACGAGCGGTTAGCAAGGCCGGTTAATTCGTCGTGAAGAGCTCGGTGCTCAAGCTCTTGTCTTGATAATTGGCGGTCTATCGCCATGCTAATTTGGCGGCTCACATACGTGAGTAAGGCACGGTCATGTTCGTCATAGTGATAGCTTTTACTGTAACTTTGTACGGCGATAACACCACTAATACGCTCATTTACTTTAAATGGCACCCCTAGCCAAGACTCGGCCTGACGACCAACCATTTTAAAATGACCCGCATCAATGTGTTGTTGAAATTCTTCTTTCGTAAAAAGTAAAGATTGGTCGATGTTTAATAAATAATAAGATGCGGTGTCTTTTAGTTGTTCTTTCGATATTTTCTTATGGGCGTTAGAACGCACGCCTTCTTCGATAATGTAAACTAAATCAAGCACATCGAGTTGCTTGTCATACAGGCCAATAAAGAAGTTATCAGCCCTCAGTAAAGAGGTAATAATGCCGTGTAAAGATTCAAAGAAGCTATCTAGCTCGCTTGATTGATAGGTTAAGTTAGCGATTTGCAGCATCGAGCGTTCTAGCTTTTGTGCATCATTTAACTGCATCACAGTTTGCTGTAAGTCTTCTACGGTGCGAACTTGATTTATCTTGGCACTGAGTAAGTGGGCGACAGTTGATAAAATCTCTAAATGCGTATCATTGTAGTAATGTTTTTGCGGGTGCTCACAGTCAATGACACCCAGTACTTTTTCTTTGTAAACTAATGGTACGCAAAGCTCAGAAAGAGCAGGGCGAGAATCGGCAATATAACGCGGGTCTTGACTGACATCGCCAATCATTAAGGGTTTGCCAGTGCTTGCGACATAACCCGTAATACCTTGATCAAAGCTAATTTCTGTTCGGTCGATATGGTAAGTATCATGGCTACTTGCCGTGCCAATAGACGCCATTTCTTTTAGGGTACGTGTTTTATCGTCTGCTAGGTAAATGACACACTCTATAAAGCCCAGGCGGCTCACTACCTCTGATGTAACATATTCGAGTAACTCTTCAACTGTATCTAACTGCATTAGAGATGATGAGAACTGATTAATAATATGTAATTGGTCTGTTTTGACTTCAAGTGCAAAAGCCGTGTCTAAACTCTTAGGCATAGAATAAAAGGTAACCAAAATGTTGTATTAATTTATTACGTTAACCTACTATCAAACTATCCACAAAGTTATTTTCAAAAAAAACGTATACTGGTGTAAACTAGTCACCTGAAAATGAACTTGGGTAAATAAGCGAGGTTATTTGCTCAATGTTTATGCTATCCCCCTAACTTTAGCCGTGGAAACAAGCAATGTCAGATTTAAATTCGATGCAAACTCTAACAATTACACGCCCAGATGATTGGCACATTCATTTACGTGATGGTGAGCAACTCGTTGATACCGTTCGTGATGCAAGCCGTTACATGGGGCGAGCAATCATCATGCCTAACCTTGTTCCACCGGCAACTTGTACAGACACTGCATTATCTTACTATGAGCGAATTAAAGCTGCGGGCCCACAAGGTAACTTCGAACCATTAATGGTGCTTTACCTAACAGATAAAACTACGCCAGAAGAAATTAAAAAAGCTAAGGCAACAGGTAAAATTGTTGCTGCTAAACTGTACCCAGCTGGCGCGACGACCAACTCAGATTCTGGTGTGACATCAGTTAAGAATATTTACCCTGTACTTGAGGCAATGCAAGAAGTAGGGATGTTACTGTTAGTACATGGTGAAGTAACCGATTCATCAATTGATATTTTTGACCGTGAGAAGGTCTTCTTAGATACAATTTTAGCGGATGTAGTAAATGACTTTCCGAGTCTTAAAATTGTGCTTGAGCACATCACGACAAAAGATGCGGTAGAGTTTGTTAATAATGCACCAGAGAATGTTGCTGCAACCATTACTGCTCATCACCTTCTTTATAACCGTAATCATATGCTAGCAGGTGGTATTCGCCCGCATTATTACTGCTTACCTATTCTAAAGCGTAACATTCACCAACAAGCGTTAATTGGTGCTGCAACAAGCGGCAGCAAAAAGTTCTTCTTAGGCACTGACTCTGCACCACATTACAAAGACAAAAAAGAAGCGGCCTGTGGTTGTGCTGGTGCATATACTGCACATGCAGCTATTGAGCTTTATGCTGAAGCGTTTGAAGAAGCGGGTGCTTTAGACAAGCTTGAAGGTTTCGCGAGTCACTTCGGTCCTGACTTTTACGGTATGCCTCGAAACCAAGATACCATTACACTAGTAAAAGAGAGCTGGACAGTACCAGCTAGCTATAAACTAGGCGATTCAGAAGTGGTGCCAATCAAAGCAGAAGCACAAATGGACTGGCAAGTTAAGTAAGTTTTAGCAAGGTCTAAATCGAGAATAAAAAGCCCATCTATTTGATGGGCTTTTTTCATTTATAATTAATTGTTTATAAATAGTACTGTCATATATTTTTGTTTGAGCGGTTGACCTTAAAATTATTTTCGATTAATAGAGCTAAAAGCTATTTAATGTGTTAGTCTTAAATTGCTTTGAGTTTTTGCGTATTGAATTTACGGATAATGTGCGGCTGTACGGTTACCGGTTTGGTTATTGGTTCTTCCTGTACTTTACCCCAAGTTTATTGGGCATTCACTCAGGGAGGATAGAGCCATTATGGCTGAATTTTAATAATTGACTTACAGGAAAATTTGGTATGTCAAACACGGTTACTGGTAAAGTTAAGTTCTTCAACGAAGCTAAAGGTTTCGGTTTCATTGAACAAGAAAATGGCCCTGATGTATTCGTACACTTCAGCGCTATCACAGGTACAGGCTTCCGCACTCTAAGCGAAGGCCAGCAAGTATCTTTCGGCATCAAACAAGGTCAAAAAGGCCCTGAAGCTGAGAACGTAGAAGTAGCATAATTTATTATGTGAACCTAAGCATTTTGGTGAAACAGTTTCTGTTTCACCAAAATTCATTTACTCCCCAAATATCATACAGTTGTACCTAAACCTATTTAAACCTAAAGTATTGTGTTAGCCTTTTTTAATAGGTAATTCTTCTAGAACTTTCTCAACTATTCCTTTAAAGCTACTCTCGGTATCTAAAGTACTATATGCTCTTAGACTTAGTTAATTAAACATGACATTGATCGTTGTGTAAGTGAAGAATTTGATCTAACGAGAAAATTTAGTACTCATTTTCAGAGATTGTAGATTTTTTTACCAACATCTGAATTTCCCGCTAAACTTAATGATATATAAGACAGCGGTAATTTAAATGAGCAATAAAATACTCGTTTGATAGATATAATGAAGGTTTGCTAATTGATGAGCATAGGAAATAATATACTTTTGGTAGACGATCACCCGATGGTGGCAACAGCAATTAAAATGGTTTTATCCAAATCGACCTTAGTTAACGAAGTTCAAGCTGTTGGAAGTCAAAAAGAAGCACTACAATTTTTAAAAGCTAATAATGTAGCGTTAGCTATATTAGATATTGAGTTAGAAGACTCAGATGGTTTTAGCTTATACAAGCGGGCTGTTAGTGCAGGGTTTACTGGCAAAGTGTTATTCTTATCAGCTAAGCAAGATAAGCATATTATACGCACTGCAGCAAAGTTGGGAGCGCAAGGCTTCGTTAACAAAGCTGAAAGCCTTGAAGATATTTCTTCTGCAGTTGAAATGATCTTGCGTGGTTACACCTTTTTTCCTCAAGAGCATTTAATTGCTTCTGAAAAAGACATTGACGAGTTACTCACTGAGCGTGAACTCGCCGTAATGAATTACCTATTGCAAGGGCTATCGAATAAAGACATTGGTGAAAAACTTTTCATCAGTAACAAGACCGTCAGTACTTACAAAACAAAAATATTTGAAAAGCTTGAGGTTGATTCAGTTATCTCATTAGCTAAGCTAGTAAAAGACCGCGCCGTGTTCTAATGGCGGCAGTTATAAGTCAAGATTAAATCCCGTTTAATGTTTAGTAAGCAGTTTGCTTGCTTATTAAACATTCCCTGCCTGTAAATGCATAAAAATTCTTCTAATTAGATTTTTTAGATGAAAAAACTGAATTTTTTTTTCATTTTTCTTTACCGCTTTTTGATTTCAATAAATGTTACATTTATGTTTAAGTTTGAACGGAATATGAATGTGATGATTGTTACTAAAGGGCTATAGAAGCCTTACAGATGTGTGGCTGTTATATTTTTGTTAATTCGTTGTTTTGGTTATTTTCATATCAACGACGAGTCACCAAATTTTTCCGATGAAAGCCGAACATCAAGTTGACAGACTCAGATGCATTTAGCATTATTGGAGGGTTGATATCTATTAAAAGATATCAGGGTTGTCCTCTTCGGAGGGTAATTAAATTATAAAAGTAACATTACTTAATTGGTTGGGAACTATGTCTGTTAAAATCAGAAAGAGTCTTGTAGCATCAGCGTTGGTTGGCGCTTTTGCATTTGCAAGCAGCAATGTGATTGCAGATCCTTTGAAAGATGTGCAAGATGCAGGTCAACAAATTCAAAAGGCTGCTGTTAAGTCTCAAACTAAAATTGACAATGTATATGGTCAAACTCAAGAGCTAATCGCTGAGTACCGTAGCGTTGTTGACGAAACTGAGCTAATGAAGGTTTACAACGATCACGTAGCACGTTTGGTCGCTGACCAAAACGCTTCAATCGAATCGTTTGACCGTCAAATCGCAACTATCGATAACACGAAACAAAACGTTGTGCCTTTGATGTATCGCATGATCGATACGCTTGAGCAATTCATCAAAGCGGACGTTCCGTTCAATCTTGAAAACCGTCTAGCACGTGTTGAAAGACTTCGTGACATCATGGCGTCAGCTTCAGTTACTACATCTGAAAAATTCCGCCAAGTTCTTGAAGCTTACACTGTTGAAACTGCATACAGCTCAGCTGTAACTGCTTCTCAAGGTACTCTTGAGATCGATGGTAAGAGCATCAACGTTGACTTCGGTCGTTTAGGTCGTATCACTTACGTAGCTCAGTCTTTTGACCTTAAGCACGCGTGGGTGTGGGATAACAACACTAAACAGTGGAAAGAATTAGGTGAAGAATACCTAAAACCTGTTAAAGAAGTTATCCGTATGGCGCGTAAACAAGCGACATTAGAACTTGTTAAACTACCAATTTTTGGCGCGGAGTAATCAATAATGAAGAAACTATTTAAAGGTTTTGCTGTTGCAGCAGTACTATCTGTTTCTGCAGGTACCGCGCTTAATGCACACGCAAACACTGATGCTTTAGACAAAATTCTTGAGCAAGTTAAGCAAGAACGTATCTCTGAAGGCAAATTAAATAAGCAACGTGAACAAGAGTTCCTTTCAGCTCGTGCTGACAAGCAAGCGTTACTTAACAAAGCTAAAAGCGACCTAGCTGCTGAAAAAGCACGTGGTGACCGTTTAGCTAAAGAATATGCTCAAAACGAAAATACTTTAGCAGAAAAAGAGCAAGCTCTTTTAAATGCTCAAGGTACTTTAGGTGAGATGTTCGGTGTTGTACGTCGTGCAGCTGCTGATGCAATCGGTTCAATCGAAGCATCACTTGTTTCTGCTGAAAAACCAGGACGTGCTGAAGTACTTCGCTCACTAGCTGCTGCGAAAGAACTTCCAACTGTTCGTGAACTAGAAGAGCTTTGGATTTCTCTTCAAACTGAAATGACTGAGTCTGCTAAAGTTTCAACTTTCGAAACTGAAGTTGCAGGTCTTGACGGTTCATCTTCTGTGAAGAAAGTAACGCGTATCGGTAACTTCAACTTAGTAACTGACGACGGTTATTTAATCTACTCTCCAGAAACTAAAGCGATTCAACCTCTAGGTAAGCAACCTGATAGCTACATCCTAGCGGGTATCAGCGATTTAGAAGGTACTTCTGCAGATAACTACGCTGGCGTATACATCGACCCGACTCGTGGCGCGATCTTACGTATCAACACGCAGAAGAAATCACTAATGGAATACTACGAGCAAGGTGCTGAAGTAGGTTACATCATCACACTATTATTAGTTGTTGGTCTACTTATCTTTATCGTTCGTTTCATTGATCTTGCGCTTACTAGCACTAAGATTAAGAGCCAGCTTAAGAACCTTTCTACTCCGAATACAAACAACCCACTGGGTCGTATTCTTAAGGTTTACGCTGACAACAAGAATCAAGACGTTGAAAACCTTGAGCTTAAACTTGACGAAGCAATCCTACGTGAAACGCCTCGCATCGAAGCTGGTATCAACATCATCAAGATCTTGGCAGCAATCGCTCCATTACTAGGTCTACTAGGTACGGTAATCGGTATGATCCTTACGTTCCAAACAATCACATTGTTCGGTACAGGTGATCCGAAGATCATGGCTGGTAATATCTCTCTAGCACTTGTAACTACAGCGTTAGGTCTAATTGCAGCTCTACCACTTATCCTACTTCACTCAATTGTTGCGGGTCGTAGTAAGTCGGTTCTACATGTCCTTGATGAGCAAAGCGCTGGTATCATCGCTGCTCACGCGGAGAAGGAGAAAGCCTAATGCTAGTCCTGATGGAGATCTGGGAATCTATCAGGGATTTTGTTGGCACAGGCGGCCAGGTATTATACGTGGTCGCGATAGCACTCTTTCTTATGTGGGTTTTAATGATTGAGCGCTATTGGTTCCTACTAGCTGAGTTTCCTCGTATGACGAAGAACATTGTAGCTCAGTGGGATGCCCGCCAAGACACTACGTCTTGGTACGCACACAGAATCCGTGAAGCATGGATTTCTGAAGCGTCTGAAAAATTAGATCAGCGTATGTTGTTGATTAAGACATTAGTAGCTGTTTGTCCTTTAATCGGCTTATTAGGTACTGTAACGGGTATGATCGCGGTTTTCGAAACCATGGCTACTCAAGGTACTGGTAACGCACGTTTAATGGCATCAGGTATTTCAATGGCAACAATCCCAACAATGGCTGGAATGGTTGCGGCACTATCTGGAGTATTCTTTAGCTCACGTCTTGAAGCGAGAGCGAGAATGGCGAAAGCTAAACTTGTAGATAGCATGCCTCATCACTAGAGAGAGAATTAAATATGGCACGTAAACAACGTTTTCGTGAAGAAGAAGAAGCAGCGGTTGACATGACGCCAATGCTTGACATCGTATTTATCATGCTTATTTTCTTTATCGTAACTACATCGTTCGTTAAAGAGGCTGGTATCGAAGTCAATAAACCTAAAGCAGCTGCAGCTACGAAGCAAAAAAATGCAAACATTTTTGTTGCTATCCGCGCTGACGGTGCGATCTGGATTGATAAACAACAAGTAGACGTTGAGCGTGTATCAGCTAAACTTGAAAGTTTATTAGCAGAACAACCTACTGAAGTTGTAATTTTGCAAGCTGATAAAGAAGCAAAACACGGCGTAGTAGTTAAAGTTATGGACCAGATCAAAGCGACGGGTGATAACCTTAAAATTTCAATAGCTGGAGATCAGTAATGATTCGTTTTCTGTTTTCACTGATTGCAGGTGGGGCAGTTACTTTCGGCTTGTTCTACTTCATGGCGTACCTCATCTCCGGTGGAGCTGACCGTGCGACTGAACAAAAAGAACAGATCGTAGTCGAAATTATGACGAATCCGCCTGAATCTAAGGTGCAGGAGAGGAAGCGTGTTCCGCCTCCGCCTCCGCCACCGCCAAAGCAGCCGCCTAAACCGCAGCCGCCTCAGCCGGAAAACAGCAACCCTAACACTGGTGGTTTGTCATTTAATATGCCAAGCATCGATGTGGGTAGCACAGCTGGTGGCCTAAGTGGTCCAGGTGCATTTGGACGTGATGGTGACGCGACACCTATCGTTCGTATTGAACCAAAATACCCTACGCAAGCAGCGCGTGATGGTAAAGAAGGTTGGGTACAACTTTCATTCACTATCAATGAAGTGGGTGGTGTAGAAGATGTTGAAGTGATCGACGCCGATCCTAAACGTATCTTCGACCGCGAAGCTAAACGTGCGCTACGTAAGTGGAAGTACCGTCCGAAAATCATTGACGGCAAACCACAGAAGCAATTTGGTCTTCAAGTACAACTAGACTTTAAACTTAACCAAGGTAACTAAGGAGGCGAGTAATGAGAAATTTATCTAAAGTAACTGCACTTGCGCTTCTTATGTCTCTATCAGGTGTAGCTTTCACTGCACCTGCTTTAGCAGCGCCAGATTACGCGAAGATTGAAGCGCGTAAAAAAGCAAAAACTAAAGTAATGGGCGAGCGCGTTGGTAAAAAAGTTATTAAAGCGTTTGATTTGTACAATGAAGAGAAGCTTGATGAAGCGATTGCGTTACTTAAAGAAATCGATCCTTCGGATGAATTTGATAAGGCAACAGTCGATCGTTACTTAGGTCAAATGTACGCTCAAAAAGAGCAGTATCAATTGGCTATCAAGCATATCGCAGCGGCAGTTCAGCCTGACGTTTTAAATTTTGCTGACCAAGAGCAAGGCTTAAAACTTCTAGGTGATATGTACGCGGGTACTGAGCAATATGCAAAAGCGAAAGAAGCTTATGCAGCTTGGATGGACTTCACAGGTGAGGAAGACGACAAGGTTTATACACGTATTGCGCAAGCAAACTACGAGTTAAAACTTTTCAAAGACGTACTTCCTGCTGCAAACAAAGCAATTGAATTGGCAAAAGAACCTGCAAAGGCTGCTTACCAATTAAAGCTAGCTGCCTATTTTGAACTTAAACAGTACAAAAATATGGTAGGTGTTGCTGAAGAAATTGTTCGTGTTTGGCCTGAAGACAAAAAAGCCTGGGTTGGTTTAGGTAAATACTACCTTCAAACCGAAGACTTCAAGAAAGGTCTAGCGACCATGGAAGTTGCCTATAAAAATGGCTATTTTGAAAACGAAGTTGAATACAAAGTACTTTCTAACTTTTATTCGTTAAATGATATCCCTTACAAAGCAGCAGTTGTGCTTGAAAAGGCAATCAACGAAGAAAAAGTTAAGCGTAACAAGCAAAATATCAGTGCAGTGGCATCTAACTACCACCGTTCTAAAGATATTGAAAAAGCAGCTAAATACTATGAAGAAGCGGCTAAATTTGATGATGATGCTGAGCTTTACCGCAAAGCGGGTTCATTACTTTTACAATCGCAAAATTATAGTGCAGCCGTTGTTCGTTTGAACAAGGCAATAGAGTTAGGTTCTGACAAAAAAGGAACTATTTACTCTGATTTAGCTGAAGCTTATTACTACCAAGAGAAGTATAAGCAAGCTTATAACGCTATCACTAAAGCAATGGACGATCCGCGCACTCGCAAGTTTGCGAAGAGCTGGTCGACCTTCATCAAAGATAAAGCCGCTCGTAACGGTGTAAAAATCTAATTGATGTTGTTTTAATTAAAAAGCCCCTCTGGGGCTTTTTTTATGGAATTTTAAAATGCTAAGACAGATCGTATTATTAGTTGTCGCAAGTGTGATGCTGATAGCTTGCTCTGAGCAAACATCAGGTTTCAAAACATTTAGTGAAGGGCAGCAAGCGCTGCAAACTATTAATAATTTATTATCGACTCAAGAACAGCAAAGTGAAGCTGCTAGCTGGCCTTTCTCAGAAAGTTATTTGCAAGCACGTCATCAGGCTTATCAAGGACTAAAAACGACGACGTTAGATGTGTCACAACAGGCGCAATTGAACTATTTAATCATTGCTGAGCGTTATCCCGAACGTTACTTTGTGTGGCCTGTACAACGTGATGTTATTAGGCAAGCTCGTTTAGTAGATGACTATTCGGTAAATGAATTAGCTAACTGGCTAGAGTTAGTTGAAACGCAGTTAATTGCAGCTGAGCAAAGCAATCTGAAATTAAATAAAATCGAATTAACGCTTTTACATAATATGGTCAAATCGCACCTTGATAATAGCGATGACAGTGTACAAGCAGCACTAAACAAACTTAATCAATATTTAACTCAATATAAACCGCGTACAAAACTTGGTTTAGTCGGTTTGGCAAATGGTAAAGATTGGTATCAAAGTAAACTTAATTACTTTAGTGGTGAGACTAAGCCGCCTTTAACTTGGTTAAGTGAAATCCAGGCTTCGTTAAAGCAATCGCAGAATGCAGATTTTGTATTACCTGTATCAGACTCTCACGCTAAACCATTAGTAATGAACTATTTTGTAGAAAGTCATCAGCACACAGGTCTTGATTGGCAGCTTGATTATCTCGACCCGCTTAAAAGTAAGCGTAAACTCACACAAGATGAGCAATACTTCTGGCAAGTTATGATGGAAACCGACTTAGGAATTCATTATCACACATGGAGTGAACAGCAAGCACGTGTTAGTTTGATGAAGCGTCTAGGGGTAAATCAGCAACAAGCTGATTGGTTAATTGAGGATATCGTGCTTTATCCTGCGATGAGCTTTATTTTTATAAATTAGTACAGCGCTGCGCTCTATGGAGCGCATCGCCGACAGCGTTGGCTTGCAGGATCTGCAAGTAAACGTTCGTCATCAATTTTTTCTTCACAATCACAGCAATAGCCATACTGCCCAATATCGATTTGGCATAGTGCTGCTTCTAACTTTTCTATTCGAGCAATCAATATTTGATACTCAGAACCGAGATTATTTGCTGTCAGCTCTAACCAGTCTGAAGGGGAATGATCCTTGAGTTGCGATAGCAGTTGCTGATGATAGGCTTGATCAGAATTAGCCAGCATATCCAGTAAACGTTGTCGAACCTGCGCAAGTTCCGCAGATAACTTTGTTTGAATTTCAGTATTGTTCATCGCTTTTCTTCCAAGTGGGCAATACTGGTATTATCAAACAAAATCGATTTGCTAATTATGATTTGTATCAATACTCGGCGCTTTCGCGTACTTTCTTAGTACATCTGCAACTTCGTCTTTGGCTTTTAGGCGGCGGATCTCATCAAAAAGTGCGTTAGCTTGTGGGTATTGGCGCTTTAAATAGCCGAGCCATTGCTTAGTACGAGAAGCAAAATACTTTTCACATTTGCTCTCGTCTTGGTGCATAGATGAATGAATAATGTGGTATATCACATGCTCCCATAACATCGGAGTGTAATGCTCGTTTTCTGCATGAGATTTTATTTGTTTTGCTAGATCAGGCATCGCTAATGCACCACGACCAAGCATTAAATCTTGGCAATGACTGCGCTTTTGACAAAGCATGGCATCTTCAACTTGCCAAATTTCGCCATTAGCAACGACCGAAATATTTTTATCTTTGATCAACGGGGGGATTTTTTCCCAGTATGCCGGAGGGTTGTAACCATCTCTTTTAGTTCTGGCATGAATAGCAAGACTTGAAGCACCCGCGCTAACAACAGCATCAACAATTTCTTGGCTATTACTATCATCATCAAAACCAAGCCTAATTTTGGCACTAACTTCATGGCAAGGATCAACAGCATCACGTACGGCTTTAATAATTTCGTACATGTGCTCAGGGTCTTTTAACAGTACCGCACCACCTTTACTTTTGTTCACTGTTTTAGCTGGGCAACCAAAATTTAAGTCAATGCCATGGGAGCCTAGGCGTATTGCTTTGACGGCATTTGCTGCTAAAGCATGGGCAACTTGACCTAGCAACTGAATACGCACTGGCGTACCTGCACGGGTATAGCCACCGGTTTTTAGCTCAGGACAGTAGCGATGAAACACGCGTTCGGGCATTGTGTCTTCAACGACACGAACAAACTCTGTTACGCATAAATCAAATCCACCTAAATCAGTTAAGAGTTGTCGCATTTTAAAATCCACAACGCCTTCCATCGGTGCTAAAACTAGTCGCATGATACCTGTTAACTCATCAAAAATTAGGACGCGTATTCTAGCTTTTCTGGATTGTTTTATAAATCGTAATTTGCATTCTTGGCACTTTCAGAAAATAATTATAAAAATTTTGAAAGTAATTTTTAGTTCTCGGGTCTTGTTTAATAACCCTTTATAAAAAAGAGAGTCATCGAATGAACACAGTTAAGAAAAATTCAATTGCATTAACATTAGGTGCGGTTGTAGTAGGTGCGTCAAGTTTTGTAGCAACTGATGCAAGTGCAAACCCATTTGAATTTCAGCAAATGCAAGCGGGCTATCAACTAGATGCCGCAGAAGGTAAATGCGGTGAAGGTAAATGTGGCGGCGATAAAAAAGCTGAAAAAGAAGGCAAGTGCGGTGAAGGTAAGTGCGGCGGCGACAAAAAAGCAGCCAAAGAAGGTAAGTGCGGCGAAGGTAAATGCGGCGCAGATAAAAAAGCAGCCAAAGAAGGCAAGTGCGGCGAAGGTAAATGCGGCGGCGATAAAAAAGCAGCCAAAGAAGGTAAGTGTGGCGAAGGTAAATGCGGCGCAGACAAAAAAGCAGCCAAAGAAGGTAAGTGCGGCGAAGGTAAATGTGGCGCAGACAAAAAGAAAGCTAAAGAAGGTAAGTGTGGCGAAGGTAAATGTGGTTCTAATCACTAAGCGCTCATTTAGCTTTTAAAAGGGCCGTAAAGGCCCTTTTTAGTAGGAGGTAGTATGTTAAATGAATCAGTAGCTGATTTTGGGTTGATTGGCTTAGGTTTGCGCCGAGAAATGCTTGATGAAATGCTCATTGATGTTCCTAAACCTATTGAGTTTTTAGAAGTTGCACCTGAAAACTGGCTAAAGCTTGGGGGGCGTTTTGGTAAACAATTTAAACAGCTTACCGAACAACATGCCTTTGTTTGCCATGGTTTATCGTTATCGATTGGCTCACCAGCAGCGCTTGATATTGAATTTGTGCAATCGCTTAAAACCTTTTTTAAAGAGCATAATATTCGTTTATTCAGCGAGCACTTAAGTTACTGCTCGGGCGAAGGACATATGTACGATTTAATGCCTATACCATTTACTGAAGATGCTATTAAGCATGTTGCTTCTCGTATTAGGCAAGTACAAGATATTTTAGAACAGCCAATTGCTATTGAAAACGTGTCTTACTATGGCGCCCCTGGGCAACAAATGACAGAACTTGAATTTACTAATGCTGTTTTAGAAGAAGCTGATTGTAAACTGCTGCTCGACGTGAATAATATTTACGTTAATTCGATTAATCATGGTTATAACGCTGAGCAATTCCTAGCTGAATTACCAACAAAACGGATTGCCTATGGACATGTTGCGGGCCATTACACTGAGGCTGAAGATCTACTGGTTGATACCCATGGTGCGCCAGTTATCGATCCTGTTTGGCAATTGCTTGAAAAAGCTTATGAAGTTCATGGCGTATTTCCCACTTTATTAGAGCGTGATTTTAATATTCCGCCGATGAGTGAGTTGTTAACCGAGCTAAAAACCATTGAAGCACTGCAGCAAACAGCGAGCAAGCAAAACCAAGCAAGGGTGAAACACAGTGCCTGAACATTTTACTCAAGTACAGCAAGCGTTTATGGCGCATATCCGCGACCCTCAACAACACGCTAAGCCTAGTGATATTGAAGAGCGCCGGATGGCGATTTACCGCGATTTATTTTTTAATAATGTGGATGGGTTTGTAAGCTCTGCGTATCCAGTACTAAAAAGTTTATATTCAGAGCAAGCTTGGCACAGACTCGTTAGGCAGTTTTTTAGCCAGCATGATTGTAAATCACCTTATTTTTTAGATATTGCAGGGGAGTTTTTGGCTTTTCTTGCTAATGACTATGAAATACAAAGCGATGATCCCGCGTTTATGTTAGAGCTAGCGCACTATGAATGGGTTGAGCTTGATGTATCGGTTGCTCAAGAGGTGGCAGAAGAAGTCAGTTTATCGGCTCATCAAGTGACAAGCTCTGCATTATTCTTAAGTTCACTTGCCCGTAATTTGTGTTACAGTTTTCCTGTTCATACCATCAGTGCAGATAATCAACCAAGTGAACCGGCAGCACAACCCAGTTACTTTGTGGTTTATCGTGATAGCGATGACGAAGTACAATTTTTATCGACAAATGCGATGACCGCATTACTTCTTAATATTATTGAATCTCAGCCGGGTGCAGATTTAAATGATGTATGCCAAGCAGTTGCAGAGCATGCGCCTGAATTTAGCCAAGAGCAGCTGTATCAGGGAGCGCTCAATACCTTAAGTGCAATGGCAGAACGCGGCATTGTGGTTTCTAATACCTTGGTTTAAAAATCAGCTAAAAGTCTTTATTGATGTATTTAGTTCGACTATTATGAGCGCCTTATTTTGTCGTGCTTAAATAAAGGTAGTAATTATGTCGAATGATAAAGACTTTAAAGATCCGTTCAATGCAACTTATTTCATTGCGTTTTTAGCTGTATTCGGTGGCATTGGCTGTCTAAACGCTATTCTTGGTTGGATCACTTCTTTATCTTAATCTGCGTAAGCAAATTAAAGACAATAGGCTGCATTATGCAGCCTTTTTTATAGCTGATATTTCTTGTTAAGTGATTAATTTCGAAACTTGCTACCGACTTTCTACTAAGGTGATGTTATACTCTCGAGCTTTGTTAGATAAACTTTTTGAGCAGTATAATTATGACTCAAGCAACTTCAACGCTCATCAAACAGAGCATTGCAACGATCGCTGATTACCCAAAGCCGGGCATTATGTTCCGCGACGTAACTACTTTAATGGCTAATGCTGACGCATTTAAAGCAACCATCGACAGCTTTATTGCAGCATATAAAGACCAAGGTTTTACAAAAATCATCGGTACTGAATCTCGTGGTTTTATCTTCGGTGCACCACTTTCTTACGCACTAGGTATTCCATTCATTCCTGTTCGTAAACCAGGCAAACTTCCTCGCGAAGTGATTTCACAAAGTTATCAATTAGAGTATGGTGAAGATATTCTTGAGCTTCATACAGACGCAATTGTCCCTGGCGATAAAGTGTTACTAGTAGATGACTTACTGGCTACAGGTGGCACAATCGAAGCAACGGCAAAATTAGTTGCTAAACTTGGCGGTAACGCAACTGATGCGGCATTTGTTGTTTCTTTACCTGAGCTGGGTGGTGAGCAACGAGTTGCTGATATGGGCATCAAAATCTTAAAGTTGGTTGAATTCGAAGGCGAATAATTAATGAGTTATCAGGTTCTAGCAAGGAAATGGCGACCACAAACCTTTCACGAGTTAGTGGGGCAGTCTCATGTTAAACAAGCATTAGTTAATGCATTAACACAAAATAGACTCCATCACGCTTATCTCTTTACTGGAACCCGTGGGGTGGGTAAAACAACCATTGCACGTATATTCGCAAAAAGTCTCAACTGCGATAAGGGTATCTCTGCTGAGCCATGCGGCCAATGTTCAAGTTGTACTGATATTGAAGCAGGCCGTTATATTGATTTATTAGAAATCGATGCGGCATCACGTACCAAAGTAGAAGATACCCGCGAAATCCTTGATAACGTTCAATACGCACCAACACGTGGTCGTTACAAGGTATACCTAATCGATGAAGTTCACATGCTGTCAAAGCACAGTTTCAATGCATTACTAAAAACATTGGAAGAGCCGCCAGAGCATGTGAAGTTTTTATTAGCGACAACCGATCCGCAGAAACTGCCAGTGACGATTTTATCGCGTTGCTTACAGTTTAATTTAAATGCTTTGTCGCAATCAGAAATTCATGATCAGCTTGCCCATGTTCTTAATCAAGAGCAGCTAAGTTTTGATGATAAATCATTGTCTATTTTAGCTAAGGCAGCCGATGGTAGTATGCGTGATGCACTGAGTCTTACAGACCAAGCAATTGCGCAAACCAATGGCAATATTAATCATCAGGCTGTGCAAACTATGCTTGGCTTGATGGATACTCAATATAGCCAAACCATGTTAGCAGCGTTACTGTGCCAAGATGGCGATGCATTACTTCAAGAAGTAAAAGCGGTCGTTAGCCGAAACCCTAACTTTGTAGCCTTGCTCGACGATTTAATTGCCCTGACGCATCTTATTCAGCTTGTGCAACTTGTGCCTAGTGCAGCGGCACTTGATGATACTAACCGAGATTTTGTTGAGCAGGTGGCACAAACCACTGATGCACAGCAGATGCAGGTTTACTACCAATTGCTATTAAATGGTAAAAAAGATTTGCAATGGGCACCCGATGCTAAACTTGGCTTTGAAATGATCATGTTGCGACTGCTTGCATTCCAACCTACGCAATTTGCACAAAGCCAAACACCAACGAATACCCAGCAACAGGTTAAGCCAAGTGGTGCCGGTGCACTGCGTGATATTTTGAAAAAATCTACGGCGCGACGTGAGCAAGCTGCTTCAGAGCAAGCACCAGTTGCACATAGCTCTGCACAGACAACTGCTGTTCCTTCAGAGCCTCAGCCAACACAAGCTGAGCCTATTCAAGCAGCCAAGGCAGAAACGGCACATAGCCATGAGCCTGCCCAGCAAGTTGAAGCAACAGCAGTAGAGCAGCCTGATGCTGGTCAACAGCCTCAGCAATCTGTTGAAACTGCAATGGTTGCTGAAGTTCAACCTGCGCCACAACAGCAAGAGCCAAGCCACTCAGAGCAAGTGCCAGCAGCTGAGTACTCATCACCAGAGTATTCTTCGCAAGATTATATGGATGATGATGCCGAAATGGATTCATCACTTGCAGCGCAATACGATGATGTGATGAATAGCGCCTATGATCAGGGCTTTACTGCCAATGAAGCATCTGCGCCTCAGCAACAGCAAACAGCACCAGCACAATTACAACAGCAGCAAAGTCAGGCGCAGTCGGCCATTGCTCGTATTTTACAAGATCGCAATATTTCAGGTGCTGGGCGTTTAAGTGGTGCAGCAACGCAAACTCATGCTAAAGCAGAACCACAGCCTGAAGCTAAGCCCAAAGCAGAGCCGCCAGCGCAACAAAGCACAGCCGCGACCAACATTCAGCCTCAGCAGCAAGCAATGGCTGCTGAAGTAAAAAAGCCCATCCCCCAGCAAACGGGGGAGAGCAGTAGTAAAGTAAAAAAAGTCGACTTTCGAGAAAAGCATCAAACAATCACCGAAAACTTAGCGCCAGAGTTACTTGAGCAGATCAATCCACAAAAAGCGCCAGAGCCAGTAGTTGAAGAAGCCAGTATTCCGATACCTGATGATTTTGAAAGCCCGATCAGCAGTATTAAATTTGCACACGAACAAGACGAATGGGCGTATTTAATAAAACGCATGGGACTGGGTGGTCGCATGCGCCAATTTGCGCTGCATTCAATCTTTACCAAGCAGAATAATCAGCTGCACATTGAAGTTGATTCATCACAGCGCCATTTAGATAGTGCTGTGCTTAGACAAAAGCTCAATGCTGCATTAAGTGAAATTTACGGCCATAATGTAGAGCTTAGTATCGAGTTTGCTGATGGCGTAATTGATTCACCGTATTTGATTCAACAAAAAATTGATGCGGGACGTCATCAACAAGCGATTGATGTAATAAATAGTGATGAAAATATAGTGCAATTTCAGCAGTTATTTAGCGCTATAATCGATGAAAACAGTATTCAGGCATTGTAATTAGTTACAATAGCCCTTATCTTCATGCCAATTAAAGTAGTTTAGAAAGAGAGACAGTTATGTTTAAAGGTGGAATGGGTAACATGATGAAGCAAGCGCAGCAAATGCAAGAGCGCATGCAAAAAGCCCAAGAAGAAATCGCAAACCTTGAAGTTGTAGGTGAAGCAGGTGCAGGCCTAGTTAAAGTAACTATGCTTGGTAACCACAATGTTCGTCGTGTTGAATTAGATGACAGCCTAATGGAAGACGACAAAGACATGATCGAAGATTTATTAGCGGCAGCGTGTAACGATGCTGTACGTCGTGTTGCTGAAGAAACACAAGAGCGCATGAGCAAAGTAACTGGCGGTATGCAATTACCACCAGGTATGAAAATGCCATTCTAAGTGATTTTGTATGCAACTATCTCCTAGTTTAACACAGCTAATTGAAGCGCTACGATGCCAGCCGGGCATAGGCCCTAAGTCGGCACAGCGCATTGCTTTTCATTTACTTGAGCGTGACCGTCAGGGTGGTAAACAGCTTGGCCATGCATTAACCAAGGCAATGGATGAAGTAGGGCATTGTCAATCTTGTCGTACTTTTACAGAGCAAGCTGTATGCGATATTTGTTCAAGTGTTAAACGCCAAGATAGTGGTTTATTGTGTGTGGTCGAATCACCAACCGATGTACTCGCGATTGAGCAAACAGGTCAATACCAAGGTCTTTACTTTGTTTTAATGGGTCACTTGTCGCCAATTGATGGCATAGGACCAAAAGAAATTGGCCTTGATATTCTTGAAAGTAAGTTGCAACAAGGCGGCATTAATGAGGTGATCCTCGCGACCAATCCAAGTGTTGAAGGTGAAACCACAGCCCACTACATTGCTGAGCTTTGTCATAAGTATCAGGTAGGTGCATCTCGAATTGCTCACGGTGTCCCTGTTGGTGGTGAGCTCGACTTACTTGATGGTATGACATTGATGCATGCATTTAGCGGACGACGCGCCGTAAACCAAAACTAATACCTAATATGGTGTCAAAAGCCTGCTTTAAGCAGGCTTTTTTGTATATAGCCCCCAATTTAGCCGTAAATTTAATTTTTTGCCTTGAAGTTCAAAAAGCCTGCCCCATATAAAGAGTCATAGTGCAGATTAGACACTTTGTTAATTGGAGATTTACACAATGACTGCAGCACAAAAAGAAACATTAGGCTTTCAAACAGAAGTCAAACAACTATTAAACCTGATGATTCACTCTCTTTACTCTAATAAAGAGATTTTCCTACGTGAGCTTGTATCAAACGCGTCAGATGCGGCAGATAAATTACGTTTCCTTGCGCTTTCTAATGGCGATTTATACGAAAACGATGCGGAACTAAAAGTACGTATCAGTGCCGATAAAGAAGCAAACACGGTCACCATTACTGATAATGGTATTGGTATGAGCCGTGAAGATGTGATCAATTCACTAGGTACAATTGCAAAATCAGGCACCGCAGAATTTTTCCAAAACCTAACTGGTGACCAAAGCAAAGATTCACAATTGATTGGTCAATTTGGTGTTGGTTTTTACTCAGCGTTTATCGTTGCTGACAAAGTAACAGTGCGTACGCGTAAAGCAGGTGAAAGCCAAGGTATTGAATGGCAATCTGCAGGCGAAGGTGAGTACACATTACAAGAGATTGATAAACCATCACGTGGTACTGAAATCATTCTTCACCTTCGTGAAGACGAAACAGAATTTGCTGATGAGTTCCGTTTACGTAGCATCGTAACTAAATATTCAGACCATATTTCTATTCCAGTTGAGATGTATAAAGCAGAGGTACCTGAATCTGAAGGTCCTGACGGCGAGAAAATTCCAGCACAGCCAGGCGAGTGGGAAGGTATTAACCGCGCGACAGCACTATGGACCCGTGACAAGTCAGAAGTAACAGACGAAGAGTACAAAGAGTTTTATAAGCATATCGGTCACGATTGGGAAGAGCCACTAAGCTGGGCACATAACAAGGTTGAAGGTAAAACTGAGTACACTAGCTTGTTATACATCCCGAAAAAAGCACCTTTCGATTTATGGAACCGTGAGCGTCAATCAGGTTTAAAACTGTATGTACAACGCGTTTTCATCATGGATGACGCTGAGCAGTTCATGCCAAGCTACTTACGTTTTGTGAAAGGTTTACTTGATTCAAACGACTTACCACTAAACGTGTCGCGTGAAATCTTACAAGACAACAAAGTAACACAAGCAATCCGTAAAGGGTGTACGTCGCGCGTACTTAAGATGCTTGAGCGTATGGCGAAAAACCGCGAAGAAGATTACCAAACGTTCTGGAACGAGTTTGGTCAGGTGTTAAAAGAAGGCCCAGCTGAAGATGCGGCTAACAAAGAAGCCATTGCTAAGCTACTGCGTTTTGCTTCTACACACACTGATGAAAGCACACAAAATGTATCGCTTGAGCAATATATTGAGCGTATGAAGCCAGAGCAAGACAAGATCTACTATGTAGTTGCTGATTCATTCGCTGCAGCGAAGAACTCACCACACTTAGAGATCTTCCGTAAGAAGGGCATCGAAGTATTGCTATTAAGCGACCGTGTTGATGAGTGGATGATGAGCTACTTAACAGAGTTCAACGAAAAATCATTCCAGTCAATTACTCGTGGTGACTTAGATTTAGGCAACATGGATGACGAAGAAACTAAAAAAGCGCAAGAAGAGTCAGAAAAAGAAGTTGCAGGCCTAGTTGAGCGCATTAAAACTGCACTAGGTGATAACGTTAAAGACGTACGCTTTACGCACCGTCTAACTGACTCTCCTGCATGTGTTGTTGCAGATGAGCACGATATGAGCTCGCAAATGCAAAAGTTAATGGAATCAGTTGGTCAAACAGTGCCTGAGCAAAAGCCAATTTTTGAGCTTAACCCAGAGCATCAGCTTGTTAAACACTTAAATGTTGAACAAGATGAAGACAAGTTTGCCCAGTGGTCACAAGTGCTTCTAGATCAAGCATTACTGGCTGAGCGCGGTACGTTAAAAGACCCTGCAGGCTTTGTAACTCGTTTGAACAAACTTATGCTAGATTTAAGCAAATAAGCGTTTTAGCGCAATGAGTTTGGAAAGGGAGCAAGGCTCCCTTTTTTATTGCCGCTAATATAGGCAATTGGTATAAGTTACTTGAGGTATAGCCTTAGTTGTGGAAGAATTCAGGCTCTAAAAACAAAACTCCACTGATCGACCATTTTTAAGATTAGTATCACACAGAGGACAATGATATGCGCATTATTCTTTTGGGCGCGCCGGGTGCAGGTAAAGGTACTCAAGCTCAGTTTTTGATGGACAAATACGGTATTCCACAAATTTCTACGGGCGATATGCTGCGTGCAGCAATCAAAGAAGGTACACCACTTGGTCTTGAAGCTAAAAAAGTAATGGATGCAGGTCAATTAGTATCTGACGAAATTATTATCGGTCTAGTTAAAGAGCGCATTGCTAAACCTGATTGCGAAAAAGGTTTCTTACTAGACGGTTTCCCTCGTACTATTCCTCAAGCAGATGCAATGAAAGAGAATGGCGTGGTAGTTGATCACGTTATCGAATTTGACGTTGCTGACGAAATCATCGTTGAGCGTATGGGCGGCCGTCGCGTACACCCTGGCTCTGGTCGTGTTTATCACGTTGTTTATAATCCACCTAAAGTTGATGGTAAAGATGACATCACAGGTGAAGACCTAATCATTCGTGATGACGACACTGAAGAAACAGTTCGTAAGCGTTTAGGTATTTACCACGACCAAACTAAACCATTAGTTGATTACTACCAAGCAGAAGCAAAAGCGGGTAACACTCAGTACCACAAGTTAGACGGTACTCAAGCTGTTGAAGCTGTTAGCCAACAACTTGGTGAGCTTTTAGGTTAATAGCCTAATTGCTGATATGAAAAAACCGCCTTGGGCGGTTTTTTTGTGTTTGTATCACTGCAAGTTAAAATTGCGCTTTTACAGTTTCTTTAATGCCGCAATAGCACTGTCGTAATCAGGCTCTTTTGAAAGGTTATCGACAAGCTGCTTGTAAACGATGTTATGGTCTTTATCGAGCACAAATACGGCACGGGTTAACAAGCCCATATCTTTGATAATCAAACCGTAGTTCTTACCAAAGTCACGCCATACAGAGTCAGATAAGGTCACTACTTTGTCTATATTCTCGGCTTTACAAAAACGCTTCTGTGCGAACGGTAAATCTGCGCTTAAGGTCAGCATCGCCACACTTGGGTATTCTGAAGCTACTTTTTCATTGAAGTGTTTGGTTTGAATACTACATACACCTGTGTCTAAACTTGGCACAACGCTTAAAAGCACTGCTTGGCCTCGATAGTTGTCTAGTGTGACGGGGGTAAAGTTGCCATCTACTACTTTAAAATTAGGTGCTTGTTGGCCAACTTCAACACCTTGCCCTAGTAAAGTAACCGGTTTAGACTGGGCTGAAACCTTACCTGCGTCTAAACTATTTTCTGATAAATCACCTGCATAAGTAAACGTGCACACAGCGCCTAATGCAAACATTAGCGGACGTAACATAATAAAATTCCTTTAAATTAACGCATTTAACTTCAGTGTATTATACTCATGAAGTGGCTCCAAGGATTAGTACAATTTAAAATTGTAAATAACCATTAGTTTGATTAACATGTGCCTGTGACCCTATTTTTTACATATAAAAATAAGAATAAAGTTACTAGTTAATGTTTTTGCTAGTTAGAAAGTGTGGATTTAGAGAGAATATATGTCAACATCGGTATTAGTTTGTGATGATTCAAAGTTAGCACGTCGACAATTAGCACGCTCTTTACCCGATGATTGGGATATAAAAATTGAGTTTGCTGAAAATGGTGTTCACTGTATTGAGCAAATCAAAAAAATTCAGCCGGAAATTTTATTTCTCGATTTAAACATGCCTGAAATGGATGGTTACGAAGTACTGCAAGCCATTCAAGAACAAGACCTTCATGTTCTCACTGTTGTTGTATCTGGAGACATCCAACCTAATGCTCATCGACGTGTGCTTGAGTTAGGCGCAATCGACTTTATTCAAAAACCTTGTTCCGCCGAGAAACTAGCGAGTATTATTGAACATCATGGTATTAAAGATAAAGCCATGCGTGAGCGTCTTGCTAATAAGCTAGGTGAGCAAGTTGATCCCGATGTGCGTGATATCTACCAAGAACTCACCAATGTCGCAATGGGGCAAGCTGGAGACTTATTAGCGCGTCTTCTTAATGTATTCGTAAAGCTTCCTATTCCTAATGTAAATGTTTTAGAAGTCAATGAACTAGATATGGCTTTGCGCTCGATTGATGCCAATGCCGCAACCTCAGGTGTATGTCAGGGTTTTATTGGCGGCGGTGTTTCTGGCGAAGCACTATTGCTGTTAAATGATTCAAGTTTTAAAGAAATCGCCTCGTTAATGAATTATGAGGGTGAGCTCAACGATAAAGTTGAATTAGAGCTATTAATGGATGTGAGTAACATATTAATAGGGGCTATTCTGACAGGACTGTCGCACCAATTAGATATGCGTTTTAGCCAAGGTCATCCTGTGGTGCTGGGACAACACTGTGATGTATCTGATTTAGTAAAGGCGAATAAATCTCGCTGGCAACGAACGCTGGCGATTGAGATCAGCTATGGCATCGAAAATCACAATATTAACTGTGATTTGATGTTGCTGTTCACCGAGGACTCATTAAAAACCCTTAAGTACAAAGTAGCTTATTTATTAGAAGACTAAACTATGCCTGCAGCCGATTTTAATATGAATGAACTCCATTGGTTAATGGATATGTTTAATACCGTTGATGTAGGCCTAGTGGTGCTCGATAGAGACTACAAAGTATGCATCTGGAATGGGTTTATGGAAAACCATTCTGGCCTATTGCCAAGCGCGGTGAAAGATAAAGACCTGTTTGATTTGTTTCCATCAATCGATGAAAAGTGGTTTCGCAGCAAATCTGAGTCTGTGTTCATTTTAAATAATCGCTCATTTACTATTTGGGAGCAGCAGCCATATATTTTCCGTTTTAAGAATTACCGCCCAATTACCGGTAAAGCGGATCATATGTATCAAAATGCCACTTTTATTCCACTGACGACGACCACAGGTGAAGTATCGCATATCTGTATCATTATCTATGATGTAACCGATGAAGCGGTGAATAAAAAAGAGCTAGAAGAAGCGAATAGCAAGCTTGAACAAATGAGCCGTACCGATGCACTTACTAAGCTTACTAACCGTGGTTATTGGGAAGAAAAGCTACGCAAAGAATACATGCGCATAGTGCGCAGTGGCGGGTGCAGCACCTTGTTAATGTTTGATATTGATCACTTTAAAAAGGTCAATGATGAACATGGCCATCGCGGCGGTGATGAGGCGCTGCGTCATATTGCAGACTTACTGCGTAAAACTCTGCGTGAAACAGACTTAGCAGGTCGCTATGGCGGTGAAGAGTTTGCGGTAACCTTGCTTGATACTGATCATGAAGGTGCACATATATTTGCTGAGCGATTAAGAACACTCATTGAGAACTCATCAATTTACTTTGATGGCAAACAAATTCAACTGACGGTCAGTATTGGCTTTGCCTGCTTCGACGAGAAGTTTGATCGCTACGAAAAGTGGGTTGAAGCCGCCGATAAAGCCTTATATCACTCAAAAGAAAACGGCCGTAACAAGGTCACAGCTTACACAGATTTATAAACAAACAAGGGGCAATTAAGCCCCTTTTTCATAGTAACTCTATTCAGTTAAGCAAATTAAACCCCAAGTGGCGGTAAAACAAGAATATCTGTTTTAAGTAGCTTCATGACTTTTTCGGCGGTATTACCAATTAAATGACCTTTAATACCTGTATTACCCACCGAACCCATAATCACTAAGTCAGCATTTAATTTAGCTGCAACACTTGGGATCACTTGCTCAACCACACCGGCTTTGATTTTAAGCTTGTCTTTTAAGTCGTGCGCTTCGATTAAGGTTCGCTGTGCTACGGGTAGCTTTTCAAAGGCTTTAATCACTTGCTCATCTGAAAATACAATGCCTAAATCACGTAAAAACGGTGATACATGTACGGTATAACAGGCATAAAACTCGCTGTCGTAGTCTTTTGCATAGGCTAAGCCTGCTTTGATAATTGCTTCGTTTAAACAGTATTTAGTCGCCTTCTCACTGCCTAAATCAAGGGCTGCTAGCACATTGGTATTGTTACGCCATTTGTTATCGGCGGCCAAATAAAGTGGCAGCGGGCTAAAGCGAATAAGCTGCCAGTCTAGCTCTGTAAATTGCGTTTCTTCGTCGATGTGGCGAGTTTTAATCACCATTTCATAATCTGACGTATCAAGCTCATTGGCTAGCCATTGTACTGGGCTTTCATGCCACAGGGTTTGCAAAGTATAGCTATCATCATCTAAATACTCGCTGATAAGTGGACCAAGTGCTGCACGGACTTTAGCAAGCTCTTTGTCTTGAATAGTGAGCGCTTCATCAGGTGGAATAGAGAATAAAATGTTATTGGTGTCTTCGTAGCTAAAAGCAACAATATCAATATGCTTCATGCCTTTGGCTTTTTGTCTTGCATGTAATATAGATGTTTTAGCATCGGCCGTTGAGTCGATGATCACCAATATCTTTTTATTCATTTTTGGTTACTCTGTTGTGTGTCGGGCATCACTGCTTGGGCATTCACCCAATAATGAAACTTCACCTGTTGCGCTTTCTTGTTCCAGTTTTACCTTAAAGCCCCATAGCCTGTAAAGGTGTTTTAGTACTTCATCTTTAGACTTGTTTAAAGGAATATTGTTATGGGGTACATAACGCAGAGTAAGTGAACGATCTCCTCTAATATCAACATTATAGACTTGAATATTTGGTTCGTGATTACTTAGGTTGTATTGTGCCGACAGGGTTTCACGAACTTGGTGATAGCCCATTTCATCATGAATAGCACCGACATTGAGGGTTGGCTCTTTTTCATGATCAATAATGGTAAACAACTTAAAATCACGAATAATTTTTGGCGATAAAAACTGGCTAATGAAGCTCTCGTCTTTAAAGTTTTGCATTGCAAAGTGCAAGGTTTCTAACCAATCGCTGCCGGCATACTCTGGAAACCATTTCTTGTCTTCTTCTGTTGGGTTTTCGCAGATACGGCGAATATCAACCATCATGTTAAAGCCAAGAGCATAGGGGTTGATCCCTGAATAATAATTACTGTTGTAGGGTGGTTGATACACCACATTGGTGTGACTTTGTAAAAACTCGAGCATAAAGGCATCGGTGAGCTTACCTTCGTCGTACAGATGGTTCAAAATGGTGTAATGCCAAAACGTAGCCCAGCCCTCATTCATCACTTGAGTTTGTTTTTGTGGGTAAAAATATTGCGAAATTTTACGCACAATACGAATTATTTCTCGTTGCCATGATTCTAGCAGCGGCGCATTTTTTTCGATGAAGTACAAAATGTTTTCTTGTGGCTCAGCAGGGAAGCGGCGTTCACGCTTTTTCGACTCTTGCTGCGAAGTAGGGATTGTGCGCCACAACTCGTTGACTTGAGATTGTAGGTAGTCTTCACGTTCTTGTTGGCGTTTTTGCTCTTCATAAAGAGAAATACGTTGCGGGCGTTTGTAGCGGTCAACACCATAATTCATTAATGCATGACATGAATCAATCAGGTTTTCGACCTCGGTAATACCGTATTTCTCTTCGCACTTGGCAATGTAATTTTTGGCAAATAATAAGTAATCGATAATTGAGCTGGCATCAGTCCAGGTTTTAAATAAGTAATTGCCTTTAAAAAATGAGTTGTGACCATAACAGGCATGGGCCATTACCAAGGCTTGCATTGGCAGGGTGTTTTCTTCCATTAAATAGGCAATGCAAGGATCTGAGTTAATGACAATTTCATAAGCGAGGCCCATTTGCCCACGCTTATAATTCTGCTCTGTTTGAATGAATTTTTTACCATACGACCAGTGGCTATAGCCAATCGGCATACCCACACTCGAATAGGCATCCATCATTTGTTCAGCAGTGATCACCTCAATTTGATTAGGGTAGGTATCGAGTTTATAAATTTTCGCTACCCGTTCAATCTCAGTTTGATACTCTGTTAGTAGATCAAATGTCCAATCAGGACCGTCGCTAATACGTTTATCGGCCATACTTTACCTCACTGGCAAGGCTATGCGGCGCCTTGCTGCTGACGATTCTTTTTAAATAATTCACGGAAAATAGGGTAAATGTCCTCAACGCCACGAATGTGTTGCATGGCAAAATTGTCGTGGGTTTGCACTATTGATTGATACTCTCGCCATAAACTTTGATGAGCACGGGCTGTAATTTCGATATAGGCGTAATAGCGCACCGCCTTTAACAGTTTATTACGTAAAATTTCGCCACAGTTTGGCGAATCATCAGCCCAGTTATCACCATCAGAGGCTTGCGCTGCGTAAATGTTCCACTCTTCAGGGTTATAACGTTCAGCGATGATTTCGTTCATCAGTTTTAATGCACTTGATACTATGGTGCCACCCGTTTCTTGAGAATAGAAAAACTCTTGCTCATCAACTTCTTTCGCTTGGGTATGATGACGAATATAGACAACCTCTATATTTTTGTAGCTACGAGTTAAAAATTGATAAAGCAGAATATAAAAACGTTTTGCCATGTCTTTCGTGGCTTGATCCATCGAGCCAGACACATCCATTAAACAAAACATCACAGCTTTGCTTGTTGGGTGTGGTTGCTTTTCATAATTACGAAAACGTAAGTCGTAATTATCAATAAATGGCACTGCTTTAATGCGGTTTTGCAGCTCCTCAATCTGACGTTCAAGTAACGCAATGGCTGCCTTGTCTGGCTGCTCTTCAGCTTGTAGCAGAGCGAGCTGACCTTCAAGCTCTGCAAGGTGACGTTTTTTGCCTGCAGTCATCGCCACTCTTCGAGCAAGCGAGCCTTGCAATGAGCGAACAATATCAATATTGCTTGGCATGCCGTCGTTACAAAAACCAGCGCGATGGGTTTTCATCTGCACCAGTTTATCGAGCTGGTTTTGTTGCAGGTTAGGCAGCTCAAGATCTTCGAACAATAAGTCTAAGTATTCATCTTTTGAAATAGAGAATACAAAGTCGTCTTGTCCCTCACCAGAGTCACTTGCTTCACCTTCGCCGCTACCACCACCTTGACCGCCTCCTTGCGGGCGCTTGATTTTGTCGCCCGTAGAAAACTGGTCATTGCCTGGGTGGATCTGTTCACGGTCGCCACCACGTCCTTGATGAAAAATAGGCTCACTGATATCACGTTGCGGAATAGAGATACTCTCGCCGCTGGTGGTATCGGTTACGCTGCGCTTATTAATGGCATCAGATACCGCTTCTTTAATCTGTTTTTTATAACGCCTGATGAATCGTTGACGATTCAAGGTACTTTTGTTTTTTCCATTCAGGCGTCGGTCAATAAAATGCGCCATAACAACCCCCTTAAAACAAACGTTTTTTACTGCGATTTTCTAACGCGTAAATACCATTCAGAAAGTAAACGTACTTGTTTTTGGGTATAGCCTTTCTCAACCATACGATTGACAAAGTCTTCGTGTTTTTTCTGATCTTCTGCAGAGGTTTTCGCATTGAAGGAAATAACCGGCAGCAGATCTTCGGTATTTGAGAACATTTTCTTCTCAATAACTGTGCGAAGTTTTTCGTAGCTGGTCCAAAGCGGATTCTTGCCTTGGTTGTGGGCACGCGCCCGCAGTACGAAATTAACTATCTCATTACGGAAATCTTTAGGGTTTGAAATACCCGCAGGTTTTTCAATCTTCTCAAGTTCTGCGTTAAGCGCAGCACGGTCAAATAACTGGCCAGTATCTGGGTCGCGGTATTCTTGATCTTGGATCCAGAAATCTGCATAAGTGACGTAGCGGTCAAAGATGTTTTGCCCATATTCAGAGTAAGACTCTAAATAGGCTGTTTGTAACTCTTTCCCGATAAACTCTACATACTGAGGAATGAGGTATCCTTTTAAGTGGCTTAAGTAACGCTCTTCAACATCGGCGGTAAATTGCTCTCGCTCAATTTGCTGTTCAAGAACATAGAATAAGTGCACTGGGTTGGCTGCCACTTCAGTGGTATCGAAGTTAAATACCCGCGATAGGATCTTGAACGCAAAGCGAGTAGAAAGCCCGGTCATGCCCTCATCAACACCCGCGTAATCGCGGTATTCTTGATACGACTTCGCTTTCGGATCGGTGTCTTTTAAGCTTTCGCCGTCATACACCCGCATTTTTGAATAAATACTTGAGTTTTCAGGCTCTTTAATACGCGAAAGAGTGGTAAATTGTGCCAGTGTTTTTAATGTGCCCGGTGCACAAGGTGCATCATGTAATTCACTGTTTTCAAGAAGTTTGTTGTAAATTTTAACTTCTTCAGAAACACGTAAACAATAAGGCACTTTGACGATGTAAACACGGTCTAAAAATGCTTCATTGTTTTTGTTGTTTTTAAATGTTTGCCACTCAGATTCATTTGAGTGAGCTAAAATCATGCCATTAAACGGCAGGGCACTAATGCCTTCTGTGCCGTTGTAATTGCCTTCTTGCGTAGCTGTAAGCAGTGGATGTAGCACCTTGATTGGCGCTTTAAACATTTCCACAAATTCCATTAAGCCTTGGTTTGCTAAACAAAGTGCACCTGAGTAGGCGTAGGCATCAGGGTCGTTCTGTGCAAAGTGCTCAAGCTGGCGAATATCTACCTTACCAACTAACGCTGAAATGTCTTGATTGTTTTCATCGCCGGGCTCAGTTTTCGCAATCGCGACTTGATTTAAAATAGATGGGAAGCGCTTAACCACTCTAAATTGGCTAATATCACCATTAAATTCACTTAAGCGTTTTGCAGCCCACGGTGACATCACCGTTTTTAAATAACGCGGTTTAATGCCGTATTCTTTTTCTAAAAGTTCAGCGTCTTCATTTGGGTCAAATAACGCTAAAGGGTGGTCGTTAACAGGCGAGCCTTTGATTGAGTAAATAGGTACCTGCTGCATTAAGTATTTTAGTTTTTCAGCAATGGATGATTTACCGCCACCTACTGGGCCAAGTAAATACAGTACTTGCTTACATTCTTCTAAGCCTTGCGCAGCATGTTTTAAATAAGAAACGATTTGCTCAATGGCATCTTCCATACCATAAAAATCGTGAAATGCAGGGTAGCGTGCGACTACGCGATTAGAAAACAGCCTGCTTAAGCGCGCATCGGTTGAAGTGTCGATAATCTCCGGCTCACCGATGGCCATCAATAGCCGCTCAGGTGCGCTGGCATAAGCTGATTTATCCTTCTTACAGATCTCGAGAAATTCCTCAATACTGTATTCTTCTTCTTGCGCTGCTTCGTATCGTGATTGGTAATGCTCAAAAATACTCATAGAGACCTCCGAAAACCCGCTAAAATGACGTGTAATTAGATTAAGAGAAAAGCAAAGGCTAATTAAAGCTTAGTCACGATTTTGAATTTTTGCGCAAGAAAATTAAGAATTTAATTGAAAAAAGCTCATCTTGATTACGCTTTTTGGCTGAGGGCTTGGCTGCGACTTAGAAGGGGCGTGCACTGGCAATAAAAAAGACGCCGAAGCGTCTTTTTTTGATTACTGCTAGTAACAGAAGATTAAGCGAAGTTAGCGTTCGCGAAGTCCCAGTTAACTAATGCCCAGAAACCTTTTAGGTAATCTGGACGAACGTTACGGTAATCGATGTAGTAAGCGTGTTCCCAAAGATCCACAGTTAGGATTGGTGTAACACCTTCATCAGTTAATGGCGTTGCAGCATTTGATGTGTTAACGATATCAAGAGTGCCGTCAGCTAGTTTAACTAACCAAGTCCAGCTTGAACCGAAGTTGTTTACTGCTTTGTCGTTTAACGCTTCTTTGAATGCGTCGAAAGAACCCCATTTAGCGTTGATCGCGTCAGCGATTGCGCCTGTAGGCTCGCCACCACCATTTGGAGATAGGCTGTTCCAGTAGAACGTGTGGTTCCAGATTTGTGCAGCATTGTTAAATACGCCACCTTCTGAAGAACATACGATTTCTTCTAGAGATTTGTTTTCGAATTCTGTGCCTGGGATCAGACCGTTTAATTTCACAACGTAAGTGTTGTGGTGTTTACCGTGGTGAAACTCTAGAGTCTCTTTTGAAATATGTGGCTCTAATGCATCGATTGCGTATGGTAGTGACGGTAGTTCAAATGCCATTTTTTATCTCCATCTTCTTGGTTGATAGTCCACTCAGTTATAGGTAATAGCAAGGTAAACAGCGTACTTCCCTATACCAAGTGGTATTATAGTGTTACTATAATTGTTGAGTATTTTACTCAAGTTTTAGCAAACAGCAATGCTATTGCTAAAGACTATTTAAAATTGTGGCTACGAATGCCGATTTTAAGTTATATATCTGAGGCCAGAGTGAAACTTTTTCAAGGCCAATGTAGTAAGCCAATGTCTTTTTTGAGGTTGTAAATGGAAACCATCGATAAAATTAAACAGCAAATTTCTGAAAATCCAATTCTTCTTTACATGAAAGGATCACCAAAGTTACCTAACTGTGGTTTTTCTTCACAAGCATCACAAGCACTTATGGCGTGTGGTGAGCAGTTTGCTTACGTTGACATTCTACTTAACCCAGATATCCGTGCAGAGTTACCTGCATACGCAAACTGGCCAACATTCCCACAGTTATGGGTAGAAGGCGAACTTATCGGTGGTTGTGACATTATTATCGAAATGTTTCAACGTGGTGAATTACAGCCACTAATCACTGAAACAGCTGCAAAGTACAAAGAAAAAGACGCTGAATAATTATATTTAGTGTAGAAAGAAGCCGCTGATTGCGGCTTTTTTGTATCTGTTGTATTACGCGGGCAGCAAAACATGCACGCTTAATCCACCTTGCTCGCGGTTATGCAAGCTAATTTGCCCGTGGTGCGCTTCAACTATTTCCCTGCAAAGTGCTAACCCTAAGCCGCTGCCTGTTGCTTTAGTGGAGTAAAAGGGTATAAGTGCGTTAGCCATTACAGCTTCACTCATGCCTTTACCTTTATCACTCACCGTGATGTGTGTGCCACTTGCTTCTTGTTGCACTGTTAAGCTGACATCTTCGGGGTTTGACCCTGACTCATAGGCATTTTTTAATAAGTTTATAAGTAATTGTTCAAGCTGAGTGTGATCAGCGTCAGTTGTTACACGCTCATCAAGTGAAACCTCGACTTGCCACTGACTTTTTAATTGCTCAATCAGCGTAGGCCAGTTAATCGTTGATAGTTGAGGGGTGGGTAACTTGGCAAATTTACCATAGCCTTGTACAAACTCATTAAGGTGTTTTATGCGGTCTTCAATGGTGGTAAATACCCGTTTTAAGCGTGGTTCATCGACTTCTTTTGTTAAAAGTTGCGCGCTATGAAGCATCGACGACATTGGCCCTAGGGAGTTGTTTAGCTCATGGCTAATAATACGAATAACTTTTTTCCATACCTCTACTTCTTGGCGGCTTAGTTCGCGGGTCAGTTGTTTAAAAACATACAGTTGGTGAAACTGATTATTAAGTAATAATCGGCCTGTTGCCATATGCCAAGTTTGTGATTCTTGATCTGCTTTGTCGAGGGTAAATAAGCCATCAACACCTTTGTGTATGGCACGCGTTAATTGCTCGCAGCTTGAATCTAATAAGTTTTCTAGCTTGGCGCCTTCAAGGGCTGATTTAGCATCGAGTAAGCTGCGAGCGCTATGGTTGCTATACACAATCAAGCCTTGGTCGTTAGTCAAAAGCACAGCTTGTGGCGAGCTTTGCAGTACTTTATCGAGCATCAGCTCACGCTGATAAATCCATTGTTTTTCTTGGCGAAGCTGTTTTGCAGTTTGGTTATAAAGCCGGCATAAATCACCTAGCTCATCACTGCCATCATAGGCTAATAATGTAGCCAGCTCACCATCTTTAAAATTAAGCAGCCCGGTTTCGAGCGAGTTCATGCCATCAATGAGCGGAGCTGATAATTGCGCGGCAAAAAATCCGCTTATCAAGGTGCAAGCGAGTAGGGCTAATAGGCTGTAAAGCAAGCTTATGCCCGCAAAATAACACACCAATATTAGCGGCAATGCAGACGCTGCAATACATAAGGTTATGATTTTATATCGAAACGAAAAACGCATTAGTATTCAATCTTAAATTTATCAAGCCTGCGATAAAGCGCTTGGCGGCTTAAACCAAAATGGCGAGCCACTTTAGCAATTACACCTTTGTATTCGCGCATGGCAAGTTCGATCTCCTGTTTGTTAGGCTCTGCTCTTGTTTGTGTTGGGCTGTTTGTTTCAACTTGTAAGCCAAAATCAGCAAGCTCAATCACCCCTGAGGGTTTTAAAACGCCAGCGCGTTTACAGGCATTTTCAAGCTCACGAACATTACCCGGCCAACTATGGGCGAGCAGGGCTTTTTCTGTACTTAGCGACAGTGTGCGCTCAGGTAAAAAGTGTGCGACTAAAGCTAAAATATCATCTGGGCGATGGGCAAGGCTTGGTAAATTTAACTCAATTACATTTAAGCGGTAGTAAAGGTCTTCTCGAAATTGACCTGTTTTAATTGCATGGCTTAAATCTTCATTGGTTGCTGAAATCACCCGCACATTCACTTTACGTGTTTGTGTTGAACCTAAACGTTCAAATTCACCGGTTTGTAAAATGCGTAATAATTTCATTTGCCCAGAAAGTGGCAAGTTACCAATTTCGTCTAAAAATAGGGTGCCACCATCGGCCGCTTCAAAACGACCAATACGCTGTTTGGTAATACCTGTATAAGCGCCAGCTTCGGCACCAAATAACTCAGCCTCAATAAGCTCGCTTGGCAAAGCACCGGCATTAACAGTGATAAAGGGTTTATCTGCTAATAATGAATTGGCTTGTATTATTTGTGCAATGCGTTCTTTACCACTGCCGTTGGGGCCTGTGATCAGTACTGAAATATCCGATTTAGCCACTTGAATCGCAAGATTAACAATGTGCTCCATAGCGGTACTTTTATAAACCAAGCCCACCAAATTTGCTTGTCGTACAGATGCGTCACGCTCTTGCTGGTGGCGGGTAAAAGTCTCGTTTTGCTGTTTTGCTTTACCCAGTTCGATTAGATTATTTACACAAGTAAGTAGCTTGGCGTCGTCCCATGGTTTTGGTAAATAATCAGCAGCCCCTGCTTTGACAAGTTCAACGGCAGTAGAAAGCTCTGTCCATGCGGTGATCAAAATAATCGGTAGGTGAGGATTTATGTCTCGTAAGGCATAAAAAAGTTCTTTGCCTTCTTCGCCGGAAGTGGTGTCGGCGGTAAAGTTCATGTCTTGAATAACAAGCGCAATACGTTGGTATTGTACGGCTTGAATTGCCTCAAACGGGTTACTTGCTGTAACAACATCAAAACCGTGAATTTCGAGTAATAACGACAATGCATCCAAAATGGCTGGGTTATCGTCGACGATAAGTATTTTTTCCATATTATTGTTTTAGTTATTTTCCTAATAAGGGTGCAAGATGAATGCTACACTGTTAATCCAGTGTAGCATAGGTTGGGAGAACTAAATTGTTCGAGTTGCAATGCTCGGTGAGATATTCGCCGCCCGTTTTGCAGGTGCAAGGACTGCTAATAAACTCATAACGAACACTGCCAGCGCTGTAGCAAGCACGTAGCTAACATCAAGCTGAGCTATTGAAAAGTGCTGCATGAGCAACTGGCCTAAATACACGGCAGCAATTACACCAATCACTAAACCAACGATACATATCATGGCGTTTTCAACTAAGAAGTAGCTGATGATGGCCGATTTTCTGGCGCCTAAAGCGCGGCGAGTGCCTATTTGTTTAGTACGCTTGCTAATATTGAACAGCGTTAGGCCGAAAATACCCAGGGCCGTCACCAACACTAAAATAGTAATAAGTACAATCAACATGCGCATCATTAATGTATCTTCAGCCATGTATGACTCTTTATCGTCATCTAAGCCACGAATGCGAGAAATAACGCGTTTGTTGTAGTTTTTTAGCATGGCTTCTTCAACACGGTTCATGACTGATTGGCGTTGACCAGGCTCTGTTCTAACCACAAAGCGTGCATTTGTACCAGGTTTAATAAAAGGCAGCAGTGCTACGTTATCTGGGCGGCTGTCTTTAAGCCAAGGGCCTTTCATTAGATCAATAACACCAATTATTTTCATTGGAATGTCACCAAAGTAGACTGTTTGCCCTAAACCATTGCCTTCAGGGAACAACTCATCGAGTAGAGTTTTAGTAACAACGGTTACTTTTGAAAGCTCATCATAGTTATCGGTGACGATCACTTCGTCTTCGGTGTAGTTACGCCCAGCAATGAGTTTTACACCATAAGTATTAATGCCATGCTCATCGATAAACATGTAAGAGCTACGCGCTGATTTACTCTCTTCAGGTGCTGGCTTTAAACTAAAATCTGACGAAGAGCCACTGCCCGAAAGCGGTGTATTACTTGAATAAGCAGCATCAACTACACCAGGTATTTGACGAAGCATGGCTTCATCAAGCTCATATTGCTGTGACGGCGACACATCTTTGCCAAACATCATGACATTAAAAACGAAAATGTCTTGTTCAGGATAGCCAGTCTCTTGGCTTAAATAGCTAATTCTGTCTTGGATAATAAACGCCGCATTACTAACAATTGCAGTGGTGATGGCAATTTGGATCAGTAATAAAATAGCGCCAACTTTTGAGCGGCATAAGGCGTGAAAGATAGGTTTAATTTCTAACATGGGTGTCTTCCTTATTGGCTCTTAAGATAAATAGCAGGGTTGGTTTTACATACCAGCCAAGCAGGGTACAGACCCGCTATAACACAGGTGCTAATTGCAATCACAGGTGCGCTGAGTAGCATGGTTAAGTCCATAGTGGCTAAGCTTTGGTAGTAGCTATAGCTTTGACGTACGCCTAATAAACCCACTTGCGCCAAAATAATACCCAAGATGCCACCTAAGAAACCTAACATGGCAACCTCAACAATATGTTGAAAGAATATTTGGCGTTTGCTGGCACCTAATGCACGGCGTACACCGACCTCAGGAGCGCGGCGCAAGAACTTCGCTAGTAATAAGCCTAAAATGTTGGCAAGGCATACCGCTAAAAACATAAAGCTAAGGCCAACCAGAATTTCGTTGTCTTCGCTAACAACATTGTTGTACTGCATCCACTCATTTACATCGCGTAAGGTAGCGGTTAATTTTTCGCGGTTAAAACGACCTAGCTTTTGTTGCTCTTGCATATAGGCCATTAAAAAGTCTTGGTAAGCTTGTTTTTCTGCAGGTGTTTTTAGTTCAACCCAAAATTGTAACCACACCATTTCAGAATTGAGTTTGTCGTTAAAGGTATTGGTTTTTTCGTGCTTCCAACCATTGGTATTACCCCAGTTTTCAAGCTGGCGTGCTTTCATTAGGCTAAATGGTAAAAATAGTTGCTCGGTCTTATTAAATGCACCGTTGTTCAGATCATAATATTTGGTGGTGATATCCCAATCATCAATCACGCCAATAACTTCGTAGCTGGCATCATCGAGGTACACCATTTTGCCTACCGGGTTTTCACCTGCGAATAACTTGTCGTTTAATTCTTTATTGATCACCACAACAGGGGCTGCATCGGCTTCTTGTTGCGCGCTCCAAACCCCACCGTAAATAAACGATAGGTTAAACATATCGAAAAAATCAGGCGTGGTTAGGCGTGCTTGTCCAATAAATGGTTTAACTTTATCTGAGTCTAAATAAACCGAAAAACCCGTTCTAACCATAGTGACACGTTTGCCACCCGCATTCGCTTGATTAAGGTTAACGGCATCCTGATAAGTTAATTGCAGTGGCATGTTATCGACTGTCCACCACGTACGGCCTTCATCCATGGTTTGTAGCTGTACTGTATAAAGGTCACTACTTTTTTCAGGAATAGGGTCTGCTGACATCATGTGATACACAGATAAGCTTGTCATGGTTACGCCAATACCAATGGCAATGGCCAGTACCATTAAAAAGCTCACAAGTGGCGTGCGCTTAAAGCTGCGCCAGCTTAAATCTAAATAATGAAGGAACATGGTTACACTCCAGCCGCTTTAAGATTTTGAGTGCCTTGGTACAAGGTGAAGTCAGCGAGTTGGCCGTCAACAACTTGGATATTACGTGGTGCTCTGCGAGCAAGTTCTGGATCATGAGTAACCATGATGATGGTTGCGCCATCACGGTTGATTTGCTCAAGTAGCTCCATTACTTGACGGGCCATTAAGCTATCTAAATTACCGGTTGGCTCATCGGCAAGTAAAAAGCGCGGTTCACCAGCAAGGGCTCTGGCAATAGCTACACGTTGTTGTTGGCCACCAGAAAGTTGTTGCGGTAAGTGTTTAGCGCGTGATGCTAAACCAACTTGCTCTAAGCATTGCTCGATTCGGCGTTTACGCTCGGCGGCTTTGATACCGCGATAACGCAGTGGTACTTCAATATTTTCATAGAGGTTCAAATCTGGGATCAGGTTAAAACCTTGGAAAATAAAACCAATTTTTTGATTACGAAGATCTGCACGCTGGTTGTCGTTTAGCTTACCCACGTCAATACCGTCTAACATGTATTGGCCTTCGCTAAAGGGTTCTAACATACCGGCGATGTTTAAAAAGGTGGTTTTTCCTGAGCCACTTGGGCCCGTTACGGCAATAAATTCACCTTCTTCTACTTGAAGATTAAAGTCACGAAGAGCATGTGTTTGTACCATATCTGTTTGATACACTTTGCTGATGTTGTTCATTGTAAGCATGTTGATTATTCCTTTTATTTGTTAGCGTAAAACCAGTGTGGGTGCTTTTTTAAAGCGATCGTAGTTTGAGATAATTAACTTATCGCCAGGCTCTACGCCTTCAATTATCTCCACAGCATTAATACTGCTTGCACCGGTTTTTATATCGATTAAATAAGCCATGTCACCGTCAACTTTATAAGCATGGGTGCCACCTTGTTGTAAGAATGCGCCGCGTTTTACTTGTAATACATCGTCGCGATTCTCTAGTAAAATACGTGCAGTTAAGCGTTGGTTTTGGCGAATGCCAGAAATCTCATTGTCAAAGCGTACGCGGGTTGTCACCTCGCGGTTATTTACTTCAGGTGATATAGCCGAGAGCGTGCCTGTGACATGACGACTACCTAACGTAAGCTCAACTTGCATACCAAGACCTAGCTCATTGGCGTAACTTTCTGGTACTTGCAGTTCTGCTTCAAAGTTACTTAAATCGACCAATGTCATTAATGGTTGGCTTTGTGTGACCGCTTCTTTTTGTTGCACTAATAAGTTACCCACAATGCCGCTTACACTCGCGGTAATAGTGAGTTCATTTACTTGTCTGAGTAAGTCATCAACAATCAGTTGCTGACGTGCCAGATCACGCTCTGCAGCTTTTAGCTCAAATGCGAGGGTATCTTTAGCTAAGCTGACTTCTTGCTCGGCGTGCTTATAAGACAGCTTGGCACGAGCTAAGTCATCAACGGCTTTTTCTAAATCTATTTGGCTAATTAAATGTTTTTCGATTGAGATTTTAGCTCGGCGGTTTTCTCTATCTGCAGCATTGAGTTCAACTTGCGCTAAATCGAGCGCTTTAGTAAGGCTTAGTTTTTGTCTGCGCGCTTCAAGTTGCTTGCGCTGTAATTCGCCTTCTAATCGCGCTAATACTGATTGTTGTTGTTTTAGCTCGTTGGTTAGCTCAGGGCTGGTTACGGTTGCGATCACTTCATTTACTTCAACGCTGTCACCGGCTTTTACTTTTAAATCGACAAAGCCGCGTTCTGGGCTATAAACCTTTGGCGCATTAGCTGCAACGATTTTACCGCTTGCTGCTACATCTCTGGTGAGTGTCTTTTGGCTTACTTCACTAATTTGTAGGCTTGCTGCATCAACCGAAATGCTGCCATCGTTACTGGCAAACAATGCTTGAAAGCCGAGCGCACCAACAAGTATTACACCTGCAGCTATTATTAGTGGCTTTTTAATGGTGGTTTTCTTGGCCACGGTAATATCTTGGGCGCTGGTATCTTTAATCATCATAACTCCTTACGATTCTCAAAACACACAATCATGAAGCCAACGGCAAGCATGGTAAGTGGAGAAGCCATAAACAAACTGATAGTGAACATTTTGAAATCCTCAATTTCGCTGATGTCTTATCTATACCAGTAGCGTGCCAGTTTTTAATTTATTGATTTTTAATGATTTTACGTTTTAACAGTGAGTTAATGTCTGTCCGCGGACAGAAAAAGTGTCCGCAGCGGACACTTTTAAATTGCTGATTGTTGACGCAAGGGTAAAGAACTCAGTCATTGCGACTAAGGTAGTCTGCTCAGATACATAGTTTGTAACTATGCTAAAGCCAAGAGTAAATAATGATGCAGTTAGGCTAGTCGAGACCCCGTAAAAAACTGCATTGATATTCATAATTTGAATAATTATTCAAAATAAAGCACAGTTTACGTTAACGTAAAGTGGCGGGTTTTTAGATTGTTTTTTTACAAGTTGTTAAATTTGACACCAGTGTCATAAAAAAATAACGGGTAAAATACGACTAAATGTAAAAAAATAGCATAGAATTTAAAAAGTACCTTAAGTGAGAAATATTCATGAATATGAATATGTATTCAAAACTCTATTGACTCATGAGGTATTTGGCGATAGTTTTGTTCGTCTGCTAGCACTGTCACAAAAGACTGAACCGCTAGTCGTTGTAGCAAGGGGAGGGGTCTATGTTATACGACTCAAAATTAGAAAAAGATAATTGTGGCTTTGGCTTAATAGCCCAGGTCAATGGTCAGGCGAGTCACCGCTTGATTCGAACAGCAATCACTGGCTTAGATCGCATGGAACACCGTGGGGGTATTTCTGCTGATGGTAAAACAGGTGATGGCTGTGGTTTATTAATGCAAAAACCTGATAGCTTCTTTCGTGCTATAGCCAGCGAACATGATTGGCATTTAGGAAAGAACTACGCCGTTGGCATGGTATTTTTAAATGCCGATCCTGTACTTGCGCAAACAGCTAAAGATGTGTTGAGTGAAGAACTCGAAAAAGAAACCTTGAGCATTCAAGGCTGGCGCGTAGTACCTACCGATGCGTCATGTTTAGGGCCAATTGCAAAAAAACAACTACCAGGCTTTGAACAAATTTTTGTAAGCGCACCAGAAGGCTGGCGTCCAAAAGATTTAGAACGTCGCTTGTATGTAGCGCGTCGTCGTGCTGAAAAACGCCTCGAAAACGATGAACATTTTTATATTGCCAGCTTATCTGGTTTAGTTACTGTCTATAAAGGCTTAATGATGCCTGTAGACTTACCTAACTTTTATTTAGACCTAGCTGACATCCGCATGACCAGTGCGATTTGTGTATTCCACCAACGTTTCTCTACTAATACACAACCTCGTTGGCCACTGGCGCAACCATTCCGCTATCTAGCACATAATGGTGAAATTAATACGATTCAAGGTAACCGCCAATGGGCTCGTGCCCGTGCGTATAAGTTTGCCTCACCACTTATTCCTGATTTGCAATCAGCAGCACCATTCGTGAACGAAAGTGGCTCTGACTCTTCAAGTTTAGATAATATGCTTGAATTGTTCTTAGCCGGTGGCATGGATTTATTCCGTGCAATGCGTATGCTTGTGCCGCCAGCATGGCAAAAAAACCGTGCTATGGATGATGACTTACGTGCATTCTATGACTTTAATTCAATGCATATGGAACCATGGGATGGCCCAGCTGGTATTGTCATGTCTGACGGTCGTTTTGCTGCTTGTAACCTTGACCGTAACGGTTTACGCCCAGCGCGTTATGTAATTACCCAAGATGGTTTTATTACCCTTGCCTCAGAAGTAGGTATTTGGGACTACGCGCCAGACGAAGTGGTTGAGAAAGGCCGTGTTGGCCCTGGTGAGTTATTAGTAATTGATACTCATCAAGGTAAAATTTGGCATTCAGATGAGATTGACCAAGATCTTAAGTCACGCCATCCATATAAAGCATGGCTTGAAGCAAACGTTAAGCGTTTAACGCCATTTGAACAGTTATCTGAAAAAGATGCGGGTAACCGTTCTTTTGATGACGAAACACTGCTTAAGTATCAAAAAATGTTTGGCTACACCAACGAAGAGCTTGATAGCGTGATTCGTGTAATGGGTGAAAATGGTCAAGAAGCAACAGGTTCAATGGGTGATGACACGCCATTTGCGGTTCTGTCAGAAGGCCATCGCTCACTGTTTGATTACTTCCGACAAAAATTTGCGCAAGTAACCAATCCACCAATTGACCCACTTCGTGAAAATCACGTTATGTCACTGGCAACCTGTATTGGTAGTGAGCAAAACGTATTTAACGAAACAACCGGCCACGCTAAGCGTTTACAGTTTGATACGCCGATTTTGATGTACGCTGATATGCAACAGCTGATCAATGCTGACGATGAGCATTACAGCTACTGTAAAATTGATATCACTTACACACAAGAAGAAGGCTTAGAAAAAGCAATCACACGTATTTGTGATGAAGCACAAGAAAAAGCAGCGTCAGGCTGTGTCATGCTTATTTTAAGTGATCGTAACTTTAGCGAAACGCATTTGCCGATCCCGGCTGCGATGGCGGTTGGTTCAATTCAAAGGCGTTTAGTCGATAATAACTTACGTTGTGAATCTAATATCATCATCGAATCGGGTAGTGTCCGTGATGCGCATCAGTTTGCGGTATTACTTGGTTTTGGTGCAACGGCAATTTATCCGTACCTTGCATATGAATCATTAGTTGCAATGAGTGACAAAAAGATTTTAAACAAGAGCTATTGCGAAGTAACGCTTGCTTATCGTAATGCGATCAACAAGGGTCTGTATAAAATCATGTCGAAAATGGGGATCAGTACTGTCGCTTCGTACCGCTGCTCGATGTTATTTGAGGCAGTTGGTTTATCAGATGCGGTTGTAGAAACCTGTTTTAACGGTGTAGCTAGTCGTATCAAAGGGGCGTGTTTTACTGATTTTGATGATGACCAACGTAAACTTCATAAGCTGGCATTTAGTAAACGTAAGTTATTAAGTCATGGTGGCTTACTAAAATATGTTCACGGTGGTGAGTACCATGCTTATAACCCAGATGTTATTCAAACTCTGCAAAAGGCAGTGCGCTCTGGGGATTATAAAGATTACTTGGCTTATGCTGATTTAGTAAATAACCGGCCGATCACCAATTTACGTGACATGCTAGCGGTGAAAATTCCTGATAGCGGTGTGAGTGTTGATGACGTAGAGCCAGCAACTGAGCTTTACAAACGTTTTGACTCTGCTGCAATGAGTATTGGTGCATTATCGCCAGAAGCACATGAAGCACTCGCGATTGCAATGAACCGCTTAGGGGGTTGTTCAAACTCTGGTGAAGGTGGTGAAGACAAGCTTCGCTACGGTACAGAGAAAAACTCACGTATTAAGCAAGTTGCTTCGGGCCGTTTTGGTGTTACACCACATTACTTACGTAGCGCTGATGTCATTCAGATTAAAGTGGCGCAAGGTGCAAAACCAGGTGAGGGTGGTCAATTACCGGGTGAAAAAGTAACGCCGTATATTGCAAAATTACGTTACTCAGTGCCAGGTGTGACCTTGATTTCGCCTCCGCCGCATCACGATATTTACTCGATTGAAGATTTAGCCCAGCTTATTTTCGATTTAAAACAAGTAAACCCAGATGCACTGATCTCGGTGAAACTCGTTTCTGAGCCGGGTGTAGGTACTATCGCAACTGGCGTAGCTAAAGCCTATGCAGATTTAATTACCATTGCTGGTTATGACGGTGGCACAGGTGCAAGCCCGCTTACCTCTGTTAAGTATGCAGGTAGCCCTTGGGAGCTTGGTCTTGCTGAAACCCAGCAAGCGCTGGTAGAAAATGGTTTACGTCACCGTATTCGTTTGCAAACAGATGGTGGTCTTAAAACGGGTCTAGATATCATTAAGGCGGCTATTTTAGGTGCTGAAAGCTTTGGCTTTGGTACTGGCCCTATGGTGGCACTAGGTTGTAAATACTTACGTATTTGTCACTTAAACAACTGTGCGACCGGTGTTGCAACGCAAGACGATACGCTGCGCCAAAAGCATTATCATGGCCTACCAGAAATGGCGATGAACTATTTTAAGTTTATAGCCGAAGAAGCTCGCCAAATTATGGCAAGTTTAGGTGTAACTCGTTTAACAGATTTAATTGGTCGTTTGGACTTACTTGAAGCAATCGAAGGCAACACAGAGAAACAAAAGAAAGTCGATCTGTCGTCAGTGATTGCTGTGCCTAACAACCCAACGGGTGAAACACTGTATTGTAGTGCGCCAAATAGCTCACACTACTTAGGTCAGCTAAATGAAACCTTGCTTGAAAAAGCTAAACAAGCAATTGATGAAAAATCAGGTATCTCACTGGTTAACCGTATTTGCAATACAGACCGTTCAGTGGGCGCTATGTTATCTGGCTATATCGCTTCTAAACACGGTAACCAAGGTATGGCTGCTGATCCTGTCTCTGTTGAGCTTCATGGTACAGCGGGTCAGTCATTTGGTGTATGGAATGCGGGTGGCCTTGAAATGACACTGGTTGGTGATGCCAATGACTATGTTGGTAAAGGCATGGCTGGCGGTAAGCTAGTAATTCGCCCACCGCTGGGTTCATCGTTCGAAAGCCACAAAGCGACCATTGCCGGTAATACCTGTTTATATGGTGCAACAGGCGGTAAGTTATTTGCTGCAGGCTGTGCCGGTGAGCGTTTTGCAGTGCGTAACTCAGGCGTTCAAGCGGTTGTAGAAGGTGTTGGTGACAATGGCTGTGAATACATGACAGGTGGTGTGGTTTGCGTACTTGGCAAAGTAGGTATTAACTTTGGTGCAGGTATGACAGGGGGATTTGCGTATATTCTTGATGAGGGCAACGACTTTGAAAAACGCATTAACCCTGAGCTTGTTGAAATTGTTACCCTTGAAGGGTTGGCGTCACATCAAGAACATTTACGCGGCCTCATTGCTGAGCATTTAGAGCTTACCGGCTCAAATCGCGCTGAGCAGATTTTAGCTAACTTCGATTTATACATGCCAATGTTTAAATTAGTTAAGCCAAAATCTAGTGATGTAAAAAGTTTACTCGGACACCGAGCGCGCAGTAGCGCAGAGCTTCGTGTTCAGGCTCAGTAAGGGGGTAGTATGAGCGAAAATGTATACCAGTTTATCGATGTACAACGTGTTGATCCGCGTAAAAAGCCAATTTCAGCACGTAAACAATCTTTCGTAGAAATCTACGAGCCGTTTTCTGAGACACAAGTTAACTCACAGGCGGATCGCTGTTTAGATTGTGGTAATCCGTACTGTGAATGGAAATGCCCAGTGCATAACTATATTCCACAATGGTTAAAACTCATTCGTACTGGCCGTATTTTAGAAGCGGCAGAGCTGTCTCACCGTACAAACAGCTTACCAGAGGTGTGTGGACGAGTTTGTCCACAAGATCGCTTGTGTGAAGGCTCTTGCACACTTGAAGAAGAGTTTGGTGCTGTCACTATCGGTAATATCGAAAAGTACATCACTGATACGGCATTTAAAATGGGCTGGAAACCAGATATGTCGTATGTGGTATGGTCTGACAAAAAAGTGGCTATCATTGGTGCAGGTCCAGCGGGCTTAGGTTGTGCGGATATTTTAGTACGTAACGGTGTTAAGCCTGTGGTGTTTGACCGTCACCCAGAAATCGGTGGCCTTCTTACGTTTGGTATTCCTTCATTTAAGCTTGAAAAAGAAGTAATGCAAAAGCGTCGTGAAATTTTCACGGAAATGGGTGTCGAGTTTAAGCTAAACACTGAAGTTGGCGTTGACATTACCCTTGATGAAATTTTGGCTGAATATGATGCCGTATTCTTAGGGGTGGGTACCTATCAAAGTATGCGTGCAGGCCTTGAGAATGAAGATGCAGAGGGTGTGTTTGATGCACTGCCGTTTTTAATTGGTAACACTAACCGTGTTATGGGCTATGCAGAAGACAAGCAAGCTTATATTGATATGGCGAACGAAAAAGTCGTTGTATTAGGCGGTGGTGATACAGCAATGGACTGTGTGAGAACCTCTATTCGTCAAGGGGCTACACAGGTTACTTGTGCATATCGTCGTGACGAAGAAAACATGCCAGGCTCAAAGCGCGAAGTTAAAAATGCCCGTGAAGAGGGCGTTGAGTTTACCTTTAACGTTCAGCCAAAAGGCATTGTGGTTGATGAGCAAGGTAAAGTTGCTGGCGTTAAGATGGTGAAAACCCAACTTGGTGAGCCGGACGAAAATGGTCGTCGTCGTGCTGAAGAAGTTGCGGGTTCTGAGCATGTTATTGAAGCAACTAAAGTGCTCATGGCGTTTGGTTTTAAACCTCATAAAATGGATTGGTTAGAACCGTACGGTGTTGAAATCAATCATTGGGGTGGTATCAATGCACCAGAAAAAGGTGAATTTACTCACCAAACAACCAACCCTAAGATTTTTGCCGGTGGCGATATTGTCCGCGGTTCAGATTTAGTGGTAACGGCTATTTTCGAAGGCCGAAATGCCGCGGAAGGGATTATGGATTATTTAGGCGTTTAATTCTAAGGCGCCATTCAACACTTTTAAAAGCAAGCTACCGAGCTTGCTTTTTTATTGCCTATCATTTTATTGATACGAAAATTTAACCTAGTTTTAGAAAAATAATGAAAAAATAGCGCTTATTACCTAAAATCTAGGAATGAATCTAACTGTTGAACAGAAAAAATTCATTATTTCGTACTAACTCCATATTTGCTCCATATTGTTGCGTTTTAATATTTAGTAGAGGCAGAAGCCCATCTTAATATTTGATGCTAACAACATGGATAAAAAGAAAATGTTTTGCGAACACACAAATGACGAGCAGTTAAGCTTTTTTCAGCCAAATTCGAAATCTGAAAATGATTTACTCAATGAGGTTATGAATAGTGAAGATCTGCACGATATTCTGACTATGGTTTTATTAGATGAAACCTTATCAGATACGCTTAAAGCGATGGTGAAGCAACAACTTAGAACAATAAAAAAAATATAAACGGAAATAGAAATGCCGCAGATATTAGTCGTTGAAGACGACTTAGATATTGCAGAACAAGTGCTGTTGTTCTTCAATGCATCTGGCTTTACTACTCACCACATCACTGATGGCAGTGCTGTGGTGTCGTGGGTTAAAGAAAATAATCCGGATGCGATAATTTTAGATGTAATGTTACCTAATTTAGATGGCGTGGAGTGCATGAAGCAGATCCGCGCTTTTTCTATGGTACCTATTATTATGGTAACCGCTAAAGTTGAAGAGGCTGATAGGCTAAAAGGGCTAGAACATGGTGCCGATGACTATGTTTGTAAACCTTTTAGCGGCGCAGAGCTGGTGATGCGTGTTAAAGCTATTTTAAGGCGTTGTGCGTCAGCACCTAGTACCGATGTAGTAGTGCAAGCGACTGATGCAATTTGCTTAATAGAAGATGCGCTTGAAGTTGAAATTAAAGGTGTCTCTTTAGGTTTAACAAAAGTGGAATTTGACGTATTTAAACTTTTGTACAAAGCCCCAAAGCGTGTTTTTTCTAGGCAGCAGATACTTGACCATATCCAACCAAACAACTTTGATATTACCGATCGGGTAATCGACAGCCATATTAAAAATATTCGCAAAAAGCTTAAGAGTTTAGATTTCTCTCCTAAGATAGTCGCTTCCGTTTATGGTGCTGGCTATCGCTATGATGAACGTCAAATCAATTGATTTGGCGTTCATCGCTTTCTAAATTACATACTGTTCGATCACCTTTTCGAATCGAATGGCTAAACACATACACTGATAATTCCCTCGTTTTGATATCTTGCCAAATGCGTTTGCTAGCCACAGGGCATAAAGCGTAATGTAAATATTGACTCAAAGCTTCACCTTCTAGAGCAATTTTGCTTGGCGTTTGCACATACACCTGAATTGCATCAGATGAGTAGTTAATTTTATTTAAGCGCCATTGCCCCAGTAAAAACTGTTTGGCAAAAAATTGCGAGATACGCTGTTTCGCCGCTGCAGATAACGGTGGATACTCTTTCGGTTTTTCATAACTCGCATAATAAAACCCAGCACTCAATAGCACACAAGCAAGCGCGGCGCAGATAGGAAGAGGTGATTTTTTGGTTTTTTTAACTTTGCTTTGGCGGTGTTTACGCTCAACAGATTTTGCCCATTGAGCATGCTTTAATGACTCTGACATGGTTCCATTCCACAGTAGTTTATTATGCTATTTAAGCAATAAAATATGGTGGAAAAATGGAGAAGCTTATTTATTGCTTAAAGGCAGTAAAATTCGGATACATAATCCACCCGACTTACCCGGTAATGCACTGATACTGCCAGACATTAATTCGACAAAACTTTGGCAAATTGATAGCCCCAAACCTGAGCCACCTGATGCGCGGCTTCGAGATTCTTCAACACGATATAAACGGTCAAAGAGTTTGCCTATATGGGCTTTACCTACACCCGGAGAAGTATCATCGACTTGAATAAACAGCTCTTGCTTGTTAGTTCTCACTTTGAGCCGAACATGACCTGGGCTGTCGGTATATAGGCAGGCATTAGTAAAAATATTATTAAGGATCTGATCGAGCTTTTGTTTATCTACCGTGATCTCTACATCTTTAGCAATAATAATGTCTGAAAAAAATGTCAGGTGGTGGCTGCGAACATAATGACGCATGTCTTGCTCGTACTCAGCAAAGACATTTGCAGCATTTAAGCGTTGGAGATTTAGCGCGAGAGTTTTGTTTTCTGCTTGAGATAACTGATACACATCTGAAATTAGGTTGTTAAGTTGCGCTATTTTGCCATTAATTTTGCTATAGGCTAGATCGCGGTTTTCTTGAATATCGAGCTCAAGTGCTTCTATATGCAGTTTTAATACGCTTAAGGGGGTGCGTAATTCATGGGATATATCAGCAAGCATTTTGTCTTTTTCAAGCAGGTTATATTGATAAAGTTTTGCTTTAAATAACGCTTTTCGATGCTTGAAGTAATAGAGCACGAGCGCAAGAGTCGTGAACAACAAAACAATACCCGCAGACAATAACCAAATCTGTTTTTCTAGTCGTTGGTTATTCATTTGTGCAGTAGTGAGCTTATTTTTTTGCACTTCATCATCAATACGTTGCTGTTGCTCGATTGCTGTTAATTGCTTTTTGTTTTTTTCAACGGCTTGATTTAAATGTTCTTCAAACAAAGACTCGGCTAGTTTATTTTCAAGCTTCAATTGCTCAGTTGCGAGTTTGTAGTCACCGATAAGTTCGGCATAAACTGCGGTGTAGCCATGCAGCTTTTTATTTAGTAACCGATTATCAATTCCTTCGATAAGTTCTTTTGAACGACTTAAATAGAGGTCAATCAATTGTGAGTTCTTAAGTGGCAGGTGGAGTTCAATTAAATTGAAATATGAATATATTTGACTCAATGCTGAGCCAGATTTAAGTGCTGCTCTGAGGCCTGAATCTGCACTACTTAAAGCCATATGTTTATTTTCGAGCTTTAAATATAGTTGCATTAGCGTATGCTTTGCTGTTGCCATTCCTTCATAAGCATTTAAATCAGCTAAGCGTGAGTAGGCATTTTTTAATAAGGGTAAAGCTTGCTCATAGTCACCACGTTTATAAACTAACTTTGCCAACTGTAAGCTGGTATCTGCAATGTTTATTTGATTTTTTGTTTTAATATCAAACTCAAGTGCTTTTTTGTAGAAGTATTCAGACTGAGCAAGATCATCTAGGCGATGAGAAAGGTTTGCTAAATTATAAAAATTGGTGGCGATTAACTCATTATCTTTACTGCCAATTAAAAGCTTTTGTGCTTTTAATTGCTGAAAAATAGACTTGTCTAGGTCATTCAACGTGTCATATAAGGTACCCAGATTACTATGGCTTTGTGCCTGTTTGTTTTTATCCTTTAACTCGTAAGCTAGTTTGAGTGCTGCCATATAATGCTGCTGAGCTTGGGTCGTTTTAACTTGGCGTCTGTAATTGATACCAAGCTCTTTTTGGATTTGATAATGCTCTTCTTTGGACAACTCAGCAATATGCTGTAAAGGTAAAAGTAACTCTATTGCAGCCTCGTATTGCCCTTGTTTTCTTAATATTGGGGCTTTTATCAAATCAATCGTTGATTTTGCGACAGGCGTGTTATTGCTTTGTAGTTTTTCAATTAACAATAGTGCTTTTTTTAGGTTTCCTTTCTGCTCTAAGGCAAATATTTCTTCTATCTGCGGTATGTGATCTGTATTAGCCATACAAGGAAGAGAAAGAAGAGCAAGGATTAAAGTTACAGTTAGCTTCATTAAATATTTCGGTGACCAAGTTTGCCGTTATGCTACTGAGAAAATGTGTGGAAAATATGGAGCAGTAAGAATATTAAAACATTGGGAATCTAGAAAATCAGAAGTTATTAGCCATTGCCAATACTAAAGTGTGTTTTACATAATTGGTGCTAATTGTTATGTCTGTTTTTATAATAAATAGAGACAAATCAGTAATTTCTGATTGTGTTTGAACTGTAGCGAAATAAAATTATTGCGTACAAAATTTAAACGTAATGGCCTGATGTTAAAGCAGTAATTTAATTATTTTTATTAGTTATTTTAGTTAGTCGGCCTAATTTTTAGGTGTAAAAATATGAAAAAATCGCTACTTTCAGTTCTTGCAATCACAAGTGCTTTATCTACAAATGTAGTCGCTAATGAATGTACGGGTGAGTTGTATGGAATTAATTCTGGTCGCGGCCATCTAGGCATTGTTTTTTCTTTAAATGAGCAAGAGCAAACAGCCGCTATTCACTCAAAAGCAAAGTTTTCTTCTGCTGCTATGGCCTATGATAGTGCAAGAGATCGCTTATATTATGTTTCAGCTCCTCGACCGCTAACTTACAAACTTGATCCTAGTGATTTGAACTTATCTGAAGATAAGTTAAAAGATCTGCCAATTAAGGGGGCTAAATACAAATATACTCAGCTTGCTTATGTTGATATGGCAACTGGTGAACACACAGTAATTTCTCGATCTAATCTAATGACTCGACTGGCTTATGACGCTAATACTGACATGATGTATGGCTCTAAAGGAAGCAAGTTATATACTGTTGATCCTGTATCAGGAAAAACTACATTACTTGGTAACTTAACTGGCTATGGCGACAGCTCAGATATTTTACGCGGTGATATGGTTTTTAAAGATGGCCAACTATTTTTGATCAGTGCTACGAGTATTTTTTCCGTTAATTTGAACACATTGGAGTTAACGAAAAAATCAGAGCATGGCTTAATTGCTGTTACAGGTGCTGCGCTTGATCAAAATGGTGAGCTATTAATTTCTAGAGAAATTATAAACGATCAAGGTCACTATAATACTACCAAGTTATATAAAGCATCGATTGAGACTGGCAAAACGTGTGCAATGGGAACCTACCCGATGCGCATAAATGATTTGGCGCTAAATACAGCAAAACCAGTTGCTTGCTATGCTCAACCTACATGTAGTGTAGAGCCAGACTCTTTTGTTGTTACAAGTATTGATACGCTAAGAAAAGCAACCTGGCAAGGTTATACACTAAATGGCCACTTAATGGATAAGCCACTTGCGAAGCTTTTAAGTACAGAAAACTTTGGTGAACAGGGAACTGTTTATAAAACAGTATCTGTAAATCATGATTTTGCAGCGGCAAATTCGATTACTGAAGCTGCGATAGATGCTTATGGCACCGATGTTTTCTTTATTGGTAGTTTCCACAAAAGCGACTTCACAGATAGCGAATTAAATGAAGCTTACAATTGGTCCCTTAAAAAAGGAAACGTAGCGATAATAGCGGGTGATTCTGACTACCCTGAAGAAAAAGTGTATACGACTTGGGGCTATACAGTTACTCGAGATGGTTATGTTGATGGTCCAAATACACAAAACCCAGAAGGAGTAGGTAGTGCAGCTCAAGAGGCAATCTTTGCAGGACCATTTGGTGAAGTCTCTCGCTTTTTCCAAGCTGGTGGCGCAAAAGGTTACTTCTCTGAAATGCCTTCAGGGACTCAAGTCTTAGCTGTAAATCAGGATGGCTTGCCTACAATTGTTTTAGATGCTGCAACAGGCGACATAATACTTGCTGATAGCGGTATGCTGACAACACAAAATAAAGAAGACAACTTTACTGATGGTACCGAGGTATCGAGCATGTCAGACCGTTTATTTATGAACTTAATCAATTATGCGAGTGAAATCGATTAATTGTAATTTTAGATGCTAATTGAAATCGCGAGGCTTGTGGCCTCGCGATTTTGTTTGTGAGTTTTATACCAATTTCGTTCAAAATTATGAGGAGGATAGTAATAAAGTTGAACAGGAAGTGAGTTATTTTTACATTGAAAGGAATTTAAAATGAAAAAGTTTTTATTATCTACAGTTAGCCTTTTAGGCTTAATACCTGCTGGCCTTAGCGCGTCTGAATGTACGGGTGAGTTATATGGAATCAACTCAGGGAGAGGGAGCTCGGGCTTCGTTTTTTCTTTAGATGAGCAAGCGCAAACGGCTAACATTCATTCTGCTGCAAAGTTCTCATCCGCAGCAATGGCTTTTGATAGCTATCGAAATAGACTCTATTATGTTTCAGCCCCAAGACCTTTAACTTATAAACTGGATACGAGTGTTCTCAACTTATCAGATGAAGAGTTAAATGATCTGCCTATAAAAGCCGACAAGTATCGATTTACACAACTCGCCTATGTTGATATGTCTACAGGCAAACACACTGTAGTGGCACGTACTAACCCTATGACCCGTCTTGCTTATGACCCTAACAAAGACGTTATTTATGGCTCTAAAGGGAGTAAGCTTTACCAGGTTGCTATTGATTCAGGAGAAACTCAGTTCTTAGGCAATATGAAGGGCTACGATAGTAGTTCAGATATTCTGCGTGGCGACATGGTTGTTAAAAATGGTGAGGTTTACCTCATCTCTGCCACAAGCATTTTTTTATTGGATCCGGAAACACTGGAGTTAACAAAAAAATCTGAACATGGTTTAACGACGGTAACAGGTGCTGCTCTAAATCAAAATGACGAATTGGTAATTTCCCGTGAAGTCATTAATGATCAAGGTAATTTTAATATTACTAAATTATATAAAGCATCAATCGAAACGGGTAAAACATGCACATTGGGGACATACCCAGTGCGAATAAACGATTTAGCACTAAATACTCTAAAGCCTGTTGCATGTTATGCGCAGCCTACTTGTAGTACAGGAGTAGAGTCGCTTGTAATTACGAGTATTGATAAGCAAAGAAAGGCACAATGGCAAAACTACACATTAAACGCTTACTTGTTTGATTTACCGATGGCTAAACTTGCAAGCCCAGAAAATTTTGGTGAAAGTGGGGTTGTAGCTAAATCAGTATCGGTTAATCATGATTTTGCGGCATCAGGCTCAATTACTCAGGAAGCGATTGAAAGCTATAACACTGATATCTTCTTTATGGGCAGTTTTTACAACAGTGATTTTACTGAAACAGAAATTGCAGAGCTATATAATTGGTCAAAGAAGAAAGGAAATGTTGTCATCATAGCATCAGATTCTGATATGACTGACGAGAAGGTGTATTCAAAGTGGGGTTATACAGTAACCAGAGAAGGCTACAAAGATGGACCAAATACCCAAAACCCTGAAGGATTAAACTCTCAAATACAACAAGCTATATTTGCAGGTCCTTTTGGAGAGGTTACACGCTTTTATCAGGCCGGTGGTTCAAAGGGATACTTCTCAGTAATGCCAGAAGAAAGCCAAGTGTTAGCTGTCAATCCAAATGGCTTACCGACAGTGGTTTTTGACTTGAAATCGGGTGATATATTACTCGCAGATAATGCAATTATTAACTCTCAAAATAAAGTTGGTAATTATACCAATGGTACCGGAGTTAGTAGTATGACAGACCGTTTATTTATGAATTTGATATATTTAGCTAGCGAAATCGAATAACGCTAATCAGCAAATAAGAACTAAAATCGCGAAACGTGCTGTTTCGCGATTTTTTTGCAGCCAAAGTAATTTCATTACCAGCAACTAGAAAGTGAATTTTTTATCCTGTTAGTGTGTTGTTTAACCAATAAATAATTAATGCCAACAAGCAATGAATGAATACCTGCAAACACAACTAACCATGATGAAAGCTCAGCTGTTAGATGATTAACCATTATCAGGCTAGCTAACATGATGACCAATGAATAATTTAATACTGTTTGTAATAATTGCTTAAATCTTAAGTGCTTCCAGCGACTCCATAGAACCAGCAACAATGTAGTTGAGGGCAAGACAAACAAAATACATTTAAATAAAGCAACGAATAACTGCGTATCGTTATAGGGTGGTTCAACCACTGCGCCAAACGAATGCCCTGAGTTAAGCGTTATTAAGGCAAGACCCAAAGCTGTAAGTATATTTTTATTTTTCATTTATAAACTCTATACCATCAAATTCATCAACAATCTAAGTTTCATAGCTAAAAATGGGTTATGCGTGTGCGCTTATAAGCTCTTTGGCATTTGCTCTAGCCATTTTACTGATATTGTCACCGGCAAGTAGTCGGGCAATTTCATCAATACGGCCTTCTTTAGATAGCTTATTCATTTGAGTGTAGGTTTCGCCGTTTGCAATTTCTTTAGCTACAAAAAATTGCTGATGTCCAGAGCTTGCAACCTGCGGCAAGTGAGTTACACAAATAACTTGAGTTGATTTACCTAATTGGCGTAAAAGCTTGCCAACTGCAGAAGCGGTTGGTCCAGAAATACCCACATCTACTTCATCGAAAATAAGAGTCGGCGTTGTAACACGCTGAGCAATAATGACCTGAATAGCTAAACTAATTCGCGATAACTCACCACCAGAAGCCACTTTAGACAGTGCTTGTAACGGTTGACCTGGGTTGGTAGATACTAAAAACGACACAGTATCAAAACCCATTGCACTTGGCGCTTTATCGCTAGTTTGTTGAATATCAATCGCAAACCTGCCGTTTTCCATTGATAAGTTAGCCATGCTATCACTAATTAATTGATTAAGCGTATCTGCGTATTTATGGCGGCTTTCACTTAACAGTTTTGCTGCTTGTTTATATTGCTCAAGGGCATTGTTAATTTCGCTTTCGAGTGCAACAAGGCGGTCGCTGTTATAACTAATTGATGCTAACTCTTCTGCGATTGACTGATGAAATTCTACCAGCTCTTCTGGTTTTATATGATGTTTACGGGCAAGGTCCATAGCACCTGTTAAACGCGTTTCAACTTCGTCTAACCGGGCAGGGTCTAAATCAGTTACATCAACATAGCTGCGTATCTCGCGGCTAGCTTCTTCAACTTGAACGGCAGCTTCACTCAGTAATGATGCTATGCTAGATAAGCTTTCATCGTAGCTTGCCAGCTCTGTAAATTGTTGGGCGCTATGTTGCAGCAATGAACACGCACTTTGCTCATCACTTTCGTATAAGTGTTGTAGCTCACGTTGGCATGACTCTAAAATAGTCTGGCTATGGCTTAGTTTATGATGCTCAGCTTCAATCTCTTCGAACTCACCCGGTTGCAGGGCAAATTCATCAAGTTCAGCTACTTGATACTCCAGTAATTGCTTTTGAGCTGCTTGTTGCTGCTGTTGTTGTTCAAGTTGATTAAATTCTTTAATTAATGCTTGGTAGGCTTTAAAGCGCTCTTTAACATCAGCTAATAGCTGGTTGTGGCCGGCATAGGCATCAAGCAGGTGCAACTGATGTTCAGCTTTTAATAAATGCTGATGGGCATGTTGCCCGTGAATAGAAATTAAATACTGACCTATTTCTTTTAATTGTGCAGCGGTAACTGAGCTGCCATTAATGTAGCTCTTGCTGCGGCCATTTTTGCAAATAACACGGCGTAGTAAACATTCGCCTTCACTGTTTGAGAGTAAATGTTGCTCTAAAAAGTGCTGGGCAAGAGGGAGTTGGCTAATATCAAATTGTGCACAAATTTCTGCACGATCCGTACCTGGGCGAACAGCACCTGCATCTGCACGCTCGCCTAAACATAATGACAGGGCATCAATTGCAATTGATTTACCCGCACCCGTTTCACCTGTAATAGCTGTCATACCATTGTGCCACTCAGTACTTAAATTACTTACAATGGCAAAGTTTTTAATTTCTAACCCGATTAACATACTGTTTATCCACCCAGTCAATTAACTGTTAATTTATACAGTGTTTTCGGGTTTTGCAAATTAAATTTTTAAGCTTTGCTTAATTCTGGCAGTTGATTTTCTTGGACTGATTCATTTGCAGCTTGCGTGCTCTGGGCTAGCGGCTGATCGTCCTGTAAATCGGTGGGGGGCTGATATTTAATTACTTCAATCAGCGATGGTAAGGCTTCTTGATAAAACGCTTTATTGTACTCGATGCCGTTGTAAGGCAATTCAGCCATAAAATACTGTAACCTGTCAGCGAGCTGATCAATTTCCTCAGGGCTTTGCGCTTTACTGGCTTCCATTATGATTGTGTTGATAAGCAAATCGCTAATGAATTCGAGGTAAGTGAGATTTTCTTCATTGTGCGCTTGCACTACAAAGTAATTGCTGGTGATCATATTTAGGCGCGAAATATTCTTAGGGCGGATAATTTTGCCTTCGCTAAAATCAATTAATTTATTTTTAAAGTCATTATTGATTTCTTTGACTCGTTGATTAAAACGTTTTTTTTCAGCTTCAATAGCTTTACGACGATTGCTCTCAACCACCCAGTAACAACCTAGTAAGGTGATAAGTAATAATAGAGCAAGAAAAACGATATAACTCATTTCGCCTTAGAATCCTTTAAAAAATACAGCTTTTAGTCTTATTATTTTGCGCTAATCAATACGCCTTGGCAATTAGCTTGAGATAAAAAAAGCCACTTAAAATAAGCGGCTTCCCCAATTTAATTTTTTTCTTAATACATTGTAGTAAGAGTATTCCTTTGGATGAATCAAACGTAGACGCTTGTCTGCTTTTTTAATCACTACTTCGTCACCAGGTAATACAGCTAAAACTACGTGACTATCACAGCTGACTTGTAGGCTGTCGGTATTTTCGAGGCTAAGCTTTAAACGTACTTCATTGTCAGCGTCAACCACAAGAGGACGGCTTGATAATGTGTGCGGGAACATAGGAACTAATGAAATCGCATTCAGCTCAGGGGTTAAAATAGGCCCGCCGCCAGATAATGAATAAGCTGTTGAGCCAGTTGGTGTTGAAACGATTAATCCATCAGAGCGTTGAGAGAATACAAAGTCGTTATTAATAAAGGCCTCAAACTCGATCATATGCGCAACTTTATCAGCATGAAGTACCGCTTCATTCACTGCCAAGTTTGCACTTTTGAGTTCGGCATGGCGATATACTTCAACTTCAAGCAAGAAGCGTTTTTCCTCAAGGAACTGGCCACTTAACACTTGTTCTAGGCTCGCTTCAAAACCTTCTGGGTTTAAGTCAGTTAAAAAGCCTAAGTTGCCACGGTTTACGCCAATCACAGCGACATCAAAACGCGCTAATACTCGAGCTGCGCCAAGCATATTGCCATCACCACCGACGACTATGGCTAAGTCTGCTCGTTCACCTAAATCTACCAATTTAACTAGGTTTTCTTGAGGAAGGTCTTCAAGTTGACGTCCAGTGCGCTGTTCTACTAGCACTTCGAAACCCAAGGCTCGCAAAAATGTGTGCAGGCGAGCAAGTGTGGCAGCTGCCCCGCTGTGATTAGGTTTGCCAATTAAACCTATGGTTTTAAACGGTGAATCCATGTTATTTGCACTTAAACTTTCATATCGATAGATTACATTAAAAATTAATGCTTTGAAAATAACTTGAAATAAACTTGCTGCGCCCAAATATCCACTGGCAAGAAGCAAGATGTATGAATTATGAAATTAAATCCGCGCGACCAACAAATTTTTTCAGCTGTGATGAGCCTTTACTGTAACGGGGAAGGTCTGCCTGTAGCCTCAACTCGTATTGCCAAACAAAAAGGCATGGCGGTATGTTCAGCTACAGTGCGTAATGCTATGGCACGGCTAGAAAAAGTGGGCTTACTCTATTCGCCGCATACTTCTGCTGGCCGCGTACCAACCAATGCCGGTTTTGATTATTGGCTTGATGAGTTTTTTGCTCTACCTGAAATTGCACCATATTGGCAGCCTGAGCAAGCACAATTAGTCGAGCTTGCCCATGGTTTGAGTCAGCGTTATAAAGTGTGTTGTTGTGTGGGCTTACCTCAAGTCAGCTCACAGTTGGTCTTTCGAGTAGAGGTACTTGATTTTGATGGTAGCAATTGGCTAATTCTACTAATAGATAGAGCAGGGCAAAGCCATAACATTTGCATTACCAAACCTGAAGATTCATCTGATGCCGTTCGTTACCAGTTTGCTACTTGGCTTAATACCGTGTTTAGTCAGCAAACCTTAATGGAAGGCTTATATCGTATGCAGGCAATGGCAGGCACGGCACCAAATAATTGCCATGACTCACTAACACAATGGACTCGGCAATTAAGCCAAAAGCTTGGTTCAGACAACAGTATTGTGGTCGGTGAAAACTACCTTTACCGCCAAGTTGATTGTCAAACCAGTTTAAATATAGGTGTATCGTTTTTAAATTTTGTTGAAGATAAACTTGCATTTAAAAATGGTGTATCGGTATTAAACACAGAACAATTGCCATTTACAGATTGTAATGAGTTGATGGTGATCAGCATTCCTTATTTTAATAACCATGAATACCAGAGCCGATTTTGCGTAATTTGTCCAAAATCAGCGCAAATAGAAGCAATCATCCAAGAATTTAAGTTAATCGGCTCATCAGCCTCTTGAATCTTTTAATTCAATCCCCATAATTACCGCAGTTGTAAAGAATTGGAGCATGTAAGCTATGTCTGAGCAGACAAAATCACCAGAGCAAGAAGTTGAACTAAACGAAGAATTTGAACAAATGCAAGCTGAAGTAGAAGCTGCAGAAAAAGCAGTTGAACAAGTTGACGGCGAAGAAATGAGCCCTGAAGCTGAAATCGCTCTACTACACAGCGAATTAGAAGCGGCGAAACAAACGATTAACGATCAAAAAGACAGTGTTGTTCGTGCTGCTGCAGATGTTGAGAACATGCGTCGTCGTGCCGCTCAAGATGTAGAAAAAGCGCATAAGTTTGCACTTGAAAAGTTTGCTAACGAATTATTACCAGTTATCGATAACCTAGAGCGTGCGATTGAGTTTTCTGATAAAGAAAATGAGCAGCTTAAGCCTGTACTTGAAGGTATCGAAATGACTGTTAAGAGCTTTAATGATGCGGTATCAAAATTCGGTGTTGAAATTGTTAACCCACAGGGTGAACAATTTAACCCTGAATTCCATCAAGCAATGTCAATTCAACCAAGCAATGATGTAGCACCTAATACTGTTCTTGCAGTAATGCAAAAAGGCTATACATTAAATGGCCGTTTATTACGCCCTGCAATGGTTATGGTATCAAAAGAAGCTGAATAAGCTTTAAAGAAAAATAAAAAATGCCTGTTAATTACAGGCATTTTTTTTGTCCAATTTTCGATGCCAAAGCTGCACGAGTAAGATAAGTATCAGTGCGCAGAACATCATAGCAGAAAATGGAATGGCGCTTTGTGGGTGAACAAAGGCAAGGATAGGCCCAACTAAAGCGCCACTACCGAATCTCAGGGTACCAATAACAGCTGTTGCAGTGCCTGATTTTTCCTCAAATTGCATCAGTATCAATGAGTCCGCATTACTCGCGACAATACCCAAGCTCATCATCAATGGTGCGATGCTTGCTACGATAAAATACAGTGATAGATGCATCACACTGAATAACAACAATGCCCCACCAGACACAAAGCCAATACCTAGCCCAATAAATAACAGTATACGAGAACCCAAGCGCGGCACTAAACGTGTATTCATAAAGTTACCGAACATTAAAGCCAACACGTTAAAGGCGAATAACACACCGAACAATTGCTCATCTACTTTGAAGAAATCGAGATATACATAAGGTACCGATGTTAAAAAGCAAAAGAATGCGAATGAGGCAAACATTGAGCTGGCAATATCGGCAAGGGCACTGCGGCGTGAAAATACCGTTTTATAGCTATTAAAGAACAATGCCAAGCCACGTTGCTGACTCTTAAAGATTGGAATATCGATTAAATGAATTTGCACCAAGGCTAAAATAGCGAAACTGTAGGCCGCCAATGCAATAAAAATGACCTGCCATGTCGAAATACCCATGATCAATGAGCCTAGAGTAGGAGCAATTAACGGGGCAACCATCATGATCATCGAGACATAAGACATGCCTTTGGCTGTGTTCTCTCGGTAAATGTGGCGAATAATACCCGGCACTACAACGGTTGCAGCGGCACCTGTGAATGCTTGCACAGCTCTTAAAGACCAAAATAATTCGATGTTAGTACAAAACGCCAATGCTAATGAGCTTATACCAAATAGCGCTAAACCCACCTTAGCGAGTAATCGCCTGCCAAGTTCATCGGCAATCGGGCCAAAAAAAAGCATGCCAAGAGCATAACCTGCTAAATAAATGCTGAGTGATATTTGCACATTTGGCATGGTAGTTTGCAAGTCGTTGGCAATCACCAACATCGCTGGTAAATATAGATCAATTGCCAAAGGCGTAATCGCGACAATACTTGCCAGTAAAGGTAATAAAATGCGTTTATTTAAAGTCTCAAGGGAAGGCATTGTTTACTCAATAATCAAATAGTAGGTCACTATTGTAGCAGTGTGAGTCACTGTGGTGAACTTAGTTTGCCTGCTAAGTAAAAGAATTAACTAAATGGTAACAACTGAGTGGGTGATTGTTCATTTTCATATAAAATTAAGCAATGCTTTGCTATATTAGCCTCAATTACACAAAGTATTTGAAGGACTAGTATGAAAAAGTTAATCATGGCAGTGTTAGCCACCGCTGTTTTAGCTGGCTGTAAAACCTCTCCTACGGGACGTACCCAAATCGCACTTTATTCAGATCAACAAATGAGCCAAATGGGTCAAGCAAGCTTTGCTGAAATGAAAAAAACACAGCCTGTTAATACTGATCCAGGTGTCAATGCTTATGTAAAGTGTATTGCCGATGATGTTATTGCGGTTTTACCTAACGAGTATGCCAAGCAGTCTTGGGAAGTTGTTGTATTTGAAGAAGATTCAGCAAATGCATTTGCATTACCGGGGGGGTATATTGGTGTTCATACAGGTTTATTAAAAGTCGCTGTAAACCAAGATCAATTGGCTACAGTACTAGGTCACGAAGTTGCACATGTTATTGCTGAGCACTCTAATGAGCGTGTATCACAAAACGCACTGTTACAAACAGGACTACAAGTTGGTGGTGCAGCACTTGATATGGGTAATGTTCAATATCGTGGCGAAATTATGCAAGCCTTAGGCTTAGGCGCACAGTATGGTGTTGTTTTACCATTTAGCCGCTCACATGAATCAGAAGCGGATATTGTTGGCTTAGATTTAATGGCAAAAGCAGGGTTTAACCCAGAGCAATCAGTGTCGCTTTGGCAAAATATGAGTGCAGCTGGCAGTAGCGGTACACCTGAGTTTATGTCGACTCACCCAGCACCGGGTAACCGCATCAAAGAGCTTCAAAAGCATATGTCGGAAGCATTAAAAGCCCAACAAGCGGCGCGAGCAAAGGGTAAAACCCCGCAGTGTAAACTGTAAAGAATATCTATAGAAATTAAAAAAGCCTGTACTCAGTGATGACTTCAGGCTTTAATTTTTTCAGCTTTCAGCTTTCAGCTTTCAGCTTTCAGCTTTCAGCTTTCAGCTTTCAGCTTTCAGCTTTCAGCTTTTTAGAACGTCCACTCAACGTGAAGTTGTGGTACTGACTCAGTTGTGTCTGTACCTAGCTTGTTGTGCCAGTATTGCCACTCAAGGCCTAGCAGTAAGGTGTTTTCTTTCATGCTCATTGCGTGACCTAAATCCCACGTAATGATTGGCTGCGCTAAAATCCACGCTTTAACATCTTCGCCAAATTCATTTTCACGCTCTGCAATGTATTCAACATGGCCTGTTACGTTGAACTTTTGTGAGCCAATAGTGAATGGGTAGCCCCAAGCAACATCAATCATCCAGCTATTTGTTTCAGTTGGTGCACCACCGCGTGCTACGCCTTCACTGTCATCGATGTAAGCGGTAAATAGAGTAGATAAAAAACTAAAGCCCGGTGCTTGCCAGCTGAGCTTTACACCTGGTAAATACTTAAGAACTTTCGAGTCACCTGCGGCATTAAAACCTGCCGTTAAACCCACATCAGCAATTGCGCCGTATGAGAAATCACTGCCAGAGATTTTTGATAAGCTAAATGTTGAATACCACTCGCCGTAAAAATCTTTATCTTGATAGCCATCTTGACGGTCGTCATTGCTGTAATCAATAAAAAAGAAGTTGTCGCCATAGTCATAACCAGACGCATGCTGTAGTGATACAACCGTGGTGTTTGACTTAGTCAATGAAAACGGGTTTTTGTGTTCACCGTTATTAACGTGTAATTGCGTAGAGCTCCAATTAGCGGCATAGCTCGAAGTACTTACTGCACAAAGCGCAGCAACAGAAAGGATCTTTTTCAAGTTCATATCTCAATATTGATGGTGTAATGGGGGATATAAAGTGAGGATTATAGCAGATACGCCCATATTTGGGCGTATCGAGAGAAAAAATTATTTAACTTATGCTTTATTCCGGCGTAAGCAAATTACTGCAACGGCAGTAAAGGCAAGAATAAAGCAGTAGTAAGATGAGGTAGAAACTTCCCACGGACTAATTTTGAAGGTTGCGCCCAGTAGAAGTGCTTGTGCGCCATACGGCAACGAGCCTTGCGTAACACAAGCAAAAATATCAAGTAAACTTGCTGAACGCTTGCCTGTAATTTCACCATCATCCGCTAATTTTTTAGCAATCGGGCCTGCAACTATAATAGACACGGTATTATTAGCGATGCATAAGTTACTGGTCATAACCAGTGCTGCAATCCCTAATTGATCTGCAACTTTACGGTGCCATTTTGCAACGATTTTTGTAATTGCTTGAATTTTGTTAGCAATATAATCAAGACCACCATTAATACGGATAAACTCTGAAAGGCCACCAATAAACATCGATAGCAAGAAGATTTCCTGCATATCAGTAAAGCCTTTATAAATATCTTTAACAAAGCTTGCACCTTCATAGCTGCCAGTAAAGCCCATGAGTGCGGCAAAGATAATACCACTAAACAGCACCACGAATACGTTAAAGCCCATTACCGCGAGCACTAAGATAAAGGCATAAGGTAACACTAATAAAATATCGAAGTCTTGTGTCTCTACAGCTTCTGCTGCAGGGGTTAAGAAGAATAATAAGCCGATAGTTAATGCCGCAGCAGGTAAGGCGATTTTTAAGTTCTCACGGAATTTATCTTTCATTTCACAGCCTTGCGTGCGGGTTGCAGCAATAGTTGTGTCAGAGATGATTGATAAGTTATCACCAAACATGGCACCCGATACAATCGTGCCTGCCATCAGAGATGGATCAATGCCTGTTTTTTGGGCGACGGCATAAGCAATCGGGCCAATCGCACCGATAGTACCCATAGAAGTGCCCATCGCAGTCGACACAACCGCAGCAATTAAAAATAATCCTGGTAGTAACAGAGCCGGTGGAATAAGTGATAAGCCCGCATTAACAACGGCATCAACACCACCGGTTGCACCAGCAACCGCAGAAAACGCACCAGCAAGCAAATAAATCAAACACATAGTGATGATGTTGCTATGGCCAGCACCTTTAATAAAGGTTTCAACACTGTGGTTGATGGTATTTTTATTTAAGATAAACGCCAGCATGATGGCAGGTAAAATTGCCACAGGAGCTGGTAATTGATAGAAGGCGTAATCGACACCTTGAGACTGTAAGTATAAGCCAGCGCCTAAAAATAAGCCGACAAACACCAAAAGCGGCAGCAAAGAAAGTTTTGCTTTTGTTTTATTAAATGATGGCTGCATCATATTCCTCGTTAGATAACCAATAACACAGCCAAACACTTCTTTTAGCTGTATTTAGTTGTGTCTAAAAGACAACAACAGCGCCCGCAAGCCAAAGACCAAATCGGCGCAAAGGAAGAAGTTTAAATGTATAGATGGCTAAATGCAAAGACTATCTGTTATTATTGTTGTTCTATTAATAAATCTAAAATTAGCTCTGTATTTTTTATAAGCTAACCTGACTATTACATGAGTTTTCGATAAAATCCAGCCAGCTAAGAAGAATAGATAAGGTAACTATATGAACCGCATAGGTGTATTTGGCGCAAACGGCCGCATGGGACTTGCACTTTTAGAAGCAGTCTCAAAAAAAGATGACGCAACATTAACGGGCGCGTACGTACGCGAAAACTCACCACTTTTAGATAGTGCGGTTAATCAATTAAACAGCGCTGCATCAGCAGATGTTTCATTTAGTAAAGAAACAGACGTAAAAGATGCAGATGTATTGATAGATTTCACCTTACCTCAAGGCATGCGCAACCACTTAAAAACAGCGGTCGAAAAAAATATCGCCATGGTAATTGGTACTACGGGCCTTAACCAAGATGATCTTGATGCCCTTAATGAAGCCGCGAAACACATTCCGATTGTTTTTGCCCGCAACTATAGCGTAGGCGTGAATTTACTGCTTAACTTAGTGCAGACTGCGGCTGTGAAGTTTGGCGATGATATGGATATCGAAATATTTGAGGCCCACCATCGTCACAAAATCGATGCGCCATCAGGAACTGCATTGGCAATTGGTGAAGCGATTGCCGAGGCAAAAGGCTGGCAGCATGATGAAGTCGCGCGTTTTGATAGAAGCAATGACGAACATGCAAAATCGCAAAATGAAATCGGTTATTCAGTCATGAGAGGCGGAGATATAGTAGGTGAACACACCGCATATTTCGCAACTTCTGGCGAAAGGCTAGAATTAACTCATAAAGCAAGTTCAAGAATGACCTTCGCATTAGGTGCTGTAAGAGCTGCGGGCTGGTTGAAAAATAAACCAGCTGGACTTTATGACATGCAAGATGTGCTTGACTTGAAGTAGTTTAGTTTCTTTTTTGGCAGTTTCAGTGAATTTTTAGTTAATAACGCTTATTTTTACTATTTTATTAATTAAGATTAGATCTGAAAGCTAAATTACTGTAGAATAGCGCCAATTTGCCAAAAATTCATAAATGCGTGTTTCCAATCGCTATAAACGGGCAGTAGAGCAAATGACTTTACTCCCGTTTTTTACTGTTAGGAGGTTAACTTGACTAAATCCGCTCTGTTAGTCCTAGAAGACGGCACAGTGTTTCGCGGTACTGCAATCGGCGCTGACGGCATGTCAGTCGGTGAAGTAGTATTCAATACGTCTATGACTGGTTATCAAGAAATTTTGACTGACCCTTCATACGCGGAACAAATCGTAACTTTGACGTACCCACATATCGGTAATACGGGTACTAACAGCGAAGACGAAGAAGCGGGTCAAATCTGGGCTAAAGGCCTAGTGATCCGTGATTTGCCACTGCTAGCAAGTAATTTCCGTAACGAGCAATCGTTAAGTGATTACTTAAAAGAACGCAATATCTTAGGTATTGCCGACATCGACACTCGTAAATTAACACGTATCTTACGTGATAAAGGCGCTCAAAATGGTTGTATCATTGCAGGCGACGAGTTAGATGAGAATAAAGCGCTTGAAGCTGCGCAAGCCTTCCCAGGCTTAAAAGGCATGGATTTAGCAAAAGTTGTCTCAACCAAGGAAAATTTTGAGTGGCGCGAATCAAGCTGGACGTTAGGTTCAGGCTTTAAAACGCTAGAAGCAGCAGACGAGAAGTTCCACGTTGTTGCTTATGACTTCGGTGTTAAACGTAATATCTTACGTATGTTAGTTGACCGCGGTTGTAAATTAACCGTTGTTCCTGCACAAACATCTGCAGAAGACGTACTGGCATTAAACCCAGACGGTATCTTCTTATCAAATGGCCCAGGCGACCCTGAGCCGTGTACTTACGCGATTGAAGCAATTAAAACTTTCCTAGAAACAGACACGCCAATCTTTGGTATCTGTTTAGGTCACCAATTACTTGCACTTGCTTCAGGTGCACAAACGGTGAAAATGAAGTTTGGTCACCACGGTGGTAACCACCCAGTTAAAGACCTTGACCGCAATGTTGTAATGATCACAGCGCAAAACCACGGTTTCGCAGCTGACGAAGCAACATTACCAGCGAATTTACGTGCAACTCACGTTTCTTTATTCGATGGCACGCTACAAGGTATTCACCGCACAGATAAGCCTGCATTTAGCTTCCAAGGTCACCCTGAAGCAAGCCCAGGTCCACATGATGCGGCGCCATTATTTGACCACTTCATCGACCTGATGCAAGCACGTTCTAACTAATTTAACCGGAGTAACAATGCCAAAACGTACCGACATAAAAAGCATTCTTATCTTAGGCGCGGGCCCGATCGTAATCGGTCAAGCTTGTGAATTTGACTACTCTGGTGCACAAGCGTGTAAAGCACTACGAGAAGAAGGCTTTCGAGTAATTCTTGTAAACTCGAACCCTGCAACTATCATGACTGACCCTGAAATGGCGGATGCGACGTACATCGAACCAATTCACTGGGAAGTGGTAGAGAAAATCATTGAAAAAGAAAAGCCAGATGCAGTACTACCTACTATGGGTGGTCAAACAGCATTAAACTGTGCGCTTGATTTAGACAAGCACGGTGTACTGGCAAAACATGGTGTTGAGCTAATCGGTGCAACTGCTGATGCAATCGATAAAGCTGAAAACCGTGAGCGTTTTGACGTAGCAATGAAGAACATTGGCCTTGAGTGTCCACGTGCAGAAATCGCTCACTCAATGGAAGAAGCACACGATGTACTTAGCCGTATCGGTTTCCCATGTATCATTCGTCCATCATTCACTATGGGTGGTACCGGTGGTGGTGTTGCATACAACCAAGAAGAATTTGATGAAATTTGTGAGCGTGGTTTAGATTTATCACCAACAAATGAACTTTTAATCGATGAATCATTAATCGGTTGGAAAGAGTACGAAATGGAAGTTGTTCGTGACAAAAACGACAACTGTATCATCGTATGTTCTATCGAAAACTTTGATCCTATGGGTGTTCACACGGGTGACTCAATCACGGTTGCACCAGCGCAAACACTAACTGATAAAGAATACCAAATCATGCGTAATGCATCGATGGCGGTACTTCGTGAAATCGGTGTTGAAACAGGTGGTTCAAACGTACAGTTTGGTGTGAATCCAGTTGATGGCCGTATGGTTATCATCGAGATGAACCCACGTGTATCGCGTTCTTCAGCACTAGCATCAAAAGCAACCGGTTTCCCAATTGCGAAAATCGCTGCAAAACTAGCAGTAGGTTACACCCTTGATGAGCTACAAAACGACATCACTGGCGGTAAAACACCAGCGTCTTTCGAGCCGTCAATTGACTACGTTGTTACTAAAATCCCACGTTTTAACTTCGAAAAATTCGCAGGTTCAAACGACCGCCTAACAACACAGATGAAATCTGTGGGTGAAGTGATGGCGATTGGTCGTAACCAACAAGAGTCGCTACATAAAGCATTACGTGGTCTTGAAGTTGGCGCAACGGGCTTTAACCCAATTGTTGCCCTTGATGATCCGAAAGCAAAAGAAAAAATCATCCGTGAATTACGTGAGCCAGGTGCTGAGCGTATTTGGTACGTTGCTGATGCAATGCGTCACGGTATGAGCGTAGAAGACGTATTCGAATTAACTAAGATTGACCCTTGGTACTTAGTACAAATCGAAGACATCTTAAAAGACGAAGCAACAATCAGCGAAGTAGGTATGGCTGGTTTAAATGCTGAGTTTTTACGCAAGCTTAAGCGTAAAGGTTTTGCTGATGCGCGTATCGCTGAAATTGCCGGTGTTTCTGAAGCCGAAATTCGTAAGAAACGTCACCAGTTAGCTATCGTGCCTGTATATAAGCGTGTTGATACCTGTGCTGCAGAGTTTAGTTCAGATACAGCTTACATGTACTCATCTTATGATGAAGAATGTGAAGCGAATCCATCTGACAAAGATAAAATCATGGTAATCGGTGGTGGTCCTAACCGTATCGGTCAAGGTATCGAATTCGATTACTGTTGTGTTCACGCAGCATTAGCTTTACGTGAAGACGGCTATGAAACAATTATGGTTAACTGTAACCCTGAAACTGTTTCAACTGACTACGATACATCTGATCGCTTATTCTTCGAGCCAATCACGCTTGAAGATGTATTAGAAATCGTACGTGTTGAAAAGCCAAAAGGTGTTATCGTTCAGTACGGTGGTCAAACACCACTGAAACTTGCTCGTGAGCTTGAAGCGAATGGCGTGCCAGTTATTGGTACTTCACCAGATGCAATCGACCGTGCAGAGGACCGTGAGCGTTTCCAACAGCTTGTTGAGCGTCTAAACCTTCTTCAACCAGAGAATGCAACGGTTACTTCTTTAGAAGAAGCGATTGTTAAGTCTGCTGAAATTGGCTTCCCACTGGTTGTACGCCCTTCGTACGTACTAGGTGGTCGCGCGATGGAAGTGGTTTATGATGAAGACGATTTACGTCGTTACATGACTGAAGCAGTATCAGCGTCAAATGAAGCGCCAGTACTACTTGACCACTTCTTAGATAACGCAATCGAAGTTGACGTTGACGCTATCTGTGACGGTGAGCAAGTAATCATCGGTGGTATCATGGAGCACATTGAGCAAGCAGGTGTTCACTCAGGTGACTCAGCGTGTTCATTACCAGCTCACTCACTAACAGCTGAAGTACAAGACGTAATGCGTAAGCAAGTGACAGATATGGCACTAGAGCTTGGCGTAGTAGGTCTGATGAATACACAGTTTGCTGTGAAAGACGGTAAAGTTTACTTAATCGAAGTAAACCCACGTGCTGCGCGTACAGTACCGTTCGTTTCAAAAGCGACAGGTATCGCACTTGCTAAAGTAGCGGCACGTTGTATGGCGGGTCAGTCGCTAGCAAGCCAAGGTATTACAAAAGAAGTAATCCCTCCTTACTACAGCGTAAAAGAAGTGGTACTGCCATTTGCTAAGTTTCAAGGTGTTGACCCAATTCGTGGCCCAGAAATGCGCTCAACGGGTGAAGTTATGGGTGTTGGTGAAACTTTCGCCGAAGCATTCGCAAAAGCACAATTAGGTGCAAGCAACACTTTACCACGCGGTGGTCGCGCGTTACTATCGGTACGCAACAGTGACAAACCACGTATCGTTGAACTAGCTAAAACCATGACTGATCTTGGTTTCGAGCTAGATGCAACAGGTGGCACTGCAAAAGCACTTGAAGAAGCTGGCATTGCAGTTCGTCGCGTGAACAAAGTATACGAAGGTCGTCCTCATATTCTTGATAGAATTAAAAATGGTGAATACAGCTACATTGTAAACACTACTGAAGGCCGCCAAGCGATTGAAGATTCGAAGGTGTTACGTCGTGGTGCGTTACAGCATAAGACTAACTACACAACGACTCTGAACGCGGCATTTGCTAACTGTACTGCAAACCAAGCAGATGACCGTAGCAAGGTGACGTCAGTTCAGGAACTACACCAGCGAATGAACTAAGGAAATGTGCCAAGGGCGAGGCAATCGCCCTTGGGATTAAGTGAGAATAATATGCAATCAATTCCGATGACAGTTCGTGGTGCAGCATTACTGCGCGAAGAACTTAACGAATTAAAAACAGTTACCCGTCCAAAAATCGTTGCTGATATCGCTGAAGCACGTGAGCACGGTGATTTGAAAGAAAACGCTGAATACCACGCTGCTCGTGAGCAACAAGGTTTCTGCGAAGGCCGTATTCAAGAAATTGAAGCGAAGCTTTCAAATGTGCAAATCATTGATGTAACTAAAATGCCTAACACAGGTAAAGTTATTTTTGGCACAACGGTCACTATCGTTAATGTTGAAACCGATGCTGAAGTAAAATACCAAATCGTAGGCGATGACGAAGCAGATATCAAAAACAACCTGATCTCTGTTAACTCACCAATCGCGCGTGGTTTAATTGGTAAAGAGGTAGATGATGCCGTTATCATTAAAACGCCAAACGGTGAAGTAGAGTACGAAATCATTGAAGTTGAGTATATTTAGTAGCTTAACCAAGCATTGAGAAAAACCGCAGTTCACACTGCGGTTTTTTTATGCCTGTTTACAGGCGTGGATTTATTCGGTACGTTGGCTACAAACTGTTGCAATGAAGGAGTAATAATGGCGAAAATTCAGTATCCTAAACCACTTGTTCAAGGTGATAAAATAGCCATATGTGCTTTTTCATCAGGTGTTGATAAAGCCTTTCATGAGCGCTTAGACATAGTACTTAATGGCTTAACAGCCAAAGGTTTTATTGTTATTGAAGGTGCCTGCTTACGTCAGTCACACAATAGTGCAAAGCAACGTGCTGATGAGCTCATGCAGTATTTAACTGATGATTCAATCGCAGCCATCATGCCGCCATGGGGGGGCGATCTCACCATGGAAATTTTACCGCTTCTCGATTTTAATGCGATAAGTAAAGCAAAACCTAAATGGTTGGTTGGCTTTTCAGATATCAGCACGTTTGCATGTGCATTAACCACTCGTTGTGGCTGGGCAACCTTGCACGCTGCGAATTTAATGCAAATTCACCCTGACGATCCCGATGTTTATTTAGCAAATATATTCAGTGCCATGTCACTTGAAGAAAAACAGCAATTGCATCAAGTTGCTTCGCCTTTTTATCAGCAAAAGCAAATTGATTATAAAGCTAAGCCTGAGGCTCAATTTGACTATACTGCTCCTAGCCAATGGCGCTGTATTAACTATAAAGATAAACGCCAAATTGAAGTGTCTGGTCGCTTAATTGGCGGCTGTTTAGATACCTTAGGTCTGTTGTTACCCTCTAATTACTATGCATTGCATGAGTTTAAAAAACAGTATGCACCAGAGGGGTTAATTTTATACCTAGAAAATGCAGAGCTCAGTCCAATGGCCCTTGCACGTTGTTTGTTATCGTTAAAGTTGAATGATGTTTTTACTGATGTAAATGCGGTGGTATTCGGCCGCAGCCCTGCAATTAATAACGACTGCTACTTTGATGAATACCAAGCAATAGAGCTCGCATTTAAAGGCAATTTGTTCCCAGTTATTGTTGATGCCGACATTGGCCACGTAGCCCCTAATTTAGCATTAATTAATGGTGCTGTTGCCACAATAACTGCAGATTTGTGTGAAGGTATGGCGAGTAATGTGGTTGTGAAGACAATATGTAATTAAAGGAAGCTCTGATTGGCTAGAACTAGGTGACCAAGTTTGGTTTTGGGAGATATTAGTGTGAAAGTAAAATTATTATTGCTTGGCATGATATTACTTTTGTCCTGTTCAACTGCGAAAAGTGCTCTTTATGTAAATTCTGAAAGTTGTACAGTGAAGTTAAATAACACAGAAAAAAAACTGGGGTTAATTACTCCATGCAGTTTAGTGAAAGTTCATGATAATTTATTGAATTTTAAGAAATATGGTGAAACAGAGGTTTATATTATTTCTGGGGCACCATCACCGTTAGATAAGCTGTCGAGATGGTCCGTAACAAAAGAAGATAACTGTTCACTAGAATATCAAGCTGTTATTGTTAATAATGAAACACTATCATTATCAAAGGTGAAGGATAAAACCTTGGTTTGCCCTAATTTAGGCTTGGATGAAAAAGTGTATAGGCAGTTTCTATCTGATTAAAAGCTTATAAGCTCATTTATAATAGCCATTTAAAGTTACGCCTACATTAAAAGGCGTAACTATTAAGGTTTGTTAAACAATCTTAATTACAGAATTTTTATCTAAACGCGATTTTGGTAATGCAGCATTATAATCTTGCTCTGGCTCGTGATAACCAATAGCGAGTGCCACCTCACAAACATAGTCGCCTAATTCATCTGCAAAAAGCTCACCGAGTAAGTCTTTATCGACACCTTCCATCGGTGTTGAGTCTAAACCTAAACGAGCCACTGTATGCATGGTATTACCTAAGGCAATGTAGGTTTGCGCTTTAGTCCAAGCAGCGTTAACACCTTGCTCATCAGTATTTAAATCAACAAAGGCGAAGGCGCCAAATGCTTGCTCTTTGTTTTCTGCTTTTGTACGGCCATTAGCAATATCGGCATCAATTACTTTTTCATAATCAGCACGTTTATAGCTTGGGTTATAAGCAAATAAAATGGTGTGTGATGCCGCTTTTGCATGAACTTGGTTAAACTGAAACTTATTTGCAAAACTATCATGCAGACGCTGTTTACCATGCTCTGATTCAATGACCACAAACTTCCATGGTTGAGAATTAATAGACGATGGCGATAAACGTAATGCTTCTAAAATTACAGCTAAGTCTGCTTGGCTAATTTGTTTTGAAGCGTCGTAACGTTTACTAGTATAACGGCGTTGTAAGTCAGAAATGATTGGGTGTGTCATGATTTGCTCCCGCATGTATAACAATTAGGTGCAGTTTACGCCTTGCATACTTTGCGATAAAGCGCATAATCGAATAAACATTATCAAAAATTTTTAGTTAATATGCTGGTTGAAGATCTTAAATTAATCCTCAAGGTGGCTGAATTTCGCAGTATTACAACCGCGGCAGCCAAATTAGACATGCGAGCTGCTACCGCCAGTGCGGCAATTAAACGTGTTGAAGCAGCGCTGGGGGCTGAGTTATTTGTTAGAACTACTCGTCATTTGCGTTTATCTGCGGCAGGGGAGCGCTTTTTACCTCAGTGTCAGCAAGCAGTGCTCATGCTAGAGCAAGCCACACTTGCGTTAAAAGGTGAGCATGATGAAATTGAAGGAGAACTAAGAGTCGCATTATCTTCAGATTTAGGCCGCAACATCATTATCCCATGGTTAGATGAGCTACTTGATGAGTATCCAAAGCTGAGTATGCGCCCGCATATTAGCGATAGTAATGTCGACTTTTACCGAGACTCCGTTGATTTTGCCCTTAGGTATGGCTCGCCATCCGACTCAAATTTGTATGGCTTTAAAATTTGTAATGTTCCGCGGCTGTTATGTGCAACCTCGGAGTACATTGCCGAACATGGCGCGCCGACACATCCCGATGAATTAAATCAGCATCAAGGCCTGTTTTATCAACTACAAGATATCATCAATAATGTCTGGGAATTTACCGATGGAACCGAGCGTTTTAAGGTGAAAATGCAAGGCCGCCGAGCATCTAATGATGGTGATTTGGTAAGGCGTTGGTGCGTGGCTGGTAAAGGCCTAGCGGTTAAATCATGTATTGATATCAGTGATGATTTACTAAGTGGGCGGGTAGTGCCCGTGATGCAAAATTATCCTCACTTATGTGCTGAGCTTTGGCTAATATGCCCAAGTCGACAGTCCATTACACCCGCGGTTCGTCTAGTGCGTGATATATGCCGAGAAAAAACCAAGGCGATACTCAATCAACTGATTGAAAAAGGCATATTAGATAAGCGGGTACTCGATAACTAATTACTTTAGGTATAGAATAGCTTGGCTTATTCATCTTATTGATTAAGCAACATTCTCAGGGCGGGGTGAAATTCCCCACCGGCGGTATACTTTGAATTTAAGTGAGCCCGCGAGCGCTTTAACTTTGGTTAGAGGTCAGCAGATCTGGTGAGAGGCCAGAGCCGACGGTGATAGTCCGGATGAAAGAGAATATAGTTTATCTATAAAACAGTAATTGGCTGCCTGCGGGTGGTCTTTTTTGCTGTGCCTTTCAATGTCCTGAATCTTTTCATATTTAATTTAATAGGTATTAAAAATGATGATTCAGTCTTCTTTACTTAGCCAATTTGGCGAACCACTTGAACGCGTTGAACGTGCTATTGCTGCCTTGCAGCAAGGTGAAGGCGTACTTGTAGTAGATGACGAAAACCGTGAAAACGAAGGTGATTTTGTGTATTCAGCACAGCACCTGACCACAGAGCAAATGGCCATGATGATCCGTGAAGGCAGCGGTATTGTGTGTCTTTGTATGGGCGATGAGCGTGTTAAACAGCTTGATTTACCACAAATGGTTGAACATAACACCAGCCAGAACAAAACAGCGTATACAGTGACCATTGAAGCTAAAACGGGCGTGACAACTGGCGTTTCAGCAACTGATCGTGTAACCACCATTAAAGCGGCAACAGCTGACAATGCAAAGCCTGAAGATTTGTCTCGTCCAGGACATGTGTTTGGGCTGCGAGCACAAACGGGTGGTGTATTAGTCCGCCGTGGCCATACCGAGGCATCTGTTGATTTAATGCTGTTAGCGGGTTTAACACCGTTTGGTGTTATTTGTGAATTAACGAATCCAGATGGTTCAATGGCTCGCTTGCCTGAAGTAAGCAAGTTTGCCAGTGAGCACAACATGCCTGTTGTATCGATTGAAGATTTAGTTGCCTATATCCAAGCAACGCAAAAACAGGCTTGCTAAAAGCTTTAAGCCGTAAGTAAAAAAATAAGGCCACTCTTGTGGCCTTTATTTATTGTAATTTCTCAATAGCTTGTTTAGCACTTTCACTGTCAGGATTAAGTTTTAGCGCACTTTTGTAACTTGCTAATGCTTTTTGTTTATCACCAGCTGTTAAATATGCTTCACCTAAACTGTCAAACGTATTTGCTGAATCTGGATAAGATTGATTGTTGAGTTCAAACACCGTTATTGCGGCGTCTAGCTCATCCATCTGCATTAATTCATAGCCAAAGTAGTTTAGCGACCTTTCTCTAGGCGTATTACCCTCACTCACCATTTGCTGATAGGTATTCTTTAGCCCTGCAATACCTTCACGTTTAAATGCGTTATAAAGTTTACTATCTGCATGCTCTGTCGCTTTTTCGTAGGGTTTGCCATAGTAGATTGCAAGTAAGCCATTAGTCATGGGTGTGAGTGGCGCACCACCGGTGTTATTTAAAATAATAACCAGTAATTTGTCTTCGATTATTCTACTTATAAATGCATTAAAACCATTAATACCACCGCCATGTTGGATACGTGTTAGGGGTTTTCCGTAGGTGCTTTTATCAAGGTTTGTAACTTCCCAACCAAGCGCATAATTTCTTTGCTCAGAAACTTGATACATCTGTTTTTTATATTCGTTGTTCAATAACTTATCTGTGTAGAGAGCTTGATCCCATTTTAGTAAATCTCGTGCTGTTGAATACATTGACCCAGCAGCATACGGGATAGACATATCTAAATAATCAGTATTGCTATAACCTGCTAGGCCATTGTCGTAACCCGATACGCGAAATTTAATGATTTTATTGTGAGAGTCATAGCCTGTATCCTTCATATCGAGTGGATCTAAAATATTCTTCTGTAATACGTCTTGATATTTTTGACCTGTTACCTTTTCGATTACCGCACCTAAAATAAAATAGCCAGAGTTGCTATAACGAAATTCAGTGCCAGGTTCGAACACTAGATCATCACTACATAGCAAGCGAATAAATTCATCAACACTGTAAGGGTTTCGGCTGTACTCATCACGAAACGATTTTGCCTGAGTATAATTTCCAAGACCTGAGGTGTGATTAAGTATTTGCCGAAGGGTAATTTTAGTGGCTATATCTTTTCTGTAATCAGGGAGGTATGTTGCAAGGTGATCATCGAGTTTGAGTTTACCATCTTGTGCCAATTGCAGAATTAACATGGCGGTAAACTGTTTGGTAATTGAACCAATTCTAAATTTACTTTTATTACTATGTTTTATACCCCATTCAAAGTTGGCATAGCCAACGCTTTGTTCAAACAGTACTTTTCCATCCTTTGCAACTAACACATTGCCATTAAACTGCTTAAAGTTATGAAAGCCATTAATAAAGTCAGCCATCTCTGCTTGCATGTTTTGGCTATGTGCGAGGCTTGAAATTGCGACTAAATAAAAAACTACAAGTAGTCTTAGTTTATTAAAGAATATGTTCATTGCTTTCCTTGTTATTTGTTGGTTACATTAATCGATGTAAAACTTCATTGCGCATGGCTTGATTGATAAGGCTGACCATTCTGGTGTGGTTCAAATTACTGTAATGCACTACAGATACACTCTTATTTTGAAGCGCTTGCCAATAACCAGCTGGGCTTATTGGGTCTGCGTTACTGACATAGAGTGTGGTTCTATTAGCTGATTGTTTGCTGTTCAGTAGGGCGAATAAATCAAGCTGTGTTTCATCAATACCACTGTCTTGAATTACATTTTTTGCTGCGTTTTTAAAATCATCATCTTCGACAAAGTAGCTTAATTTTGGGTGATAATTTTTAGCTACGGACATTAATGCGGTGTCAAAATGCACTATTGGTGCAACCATTATCTGTTGCTTTACATTAGGCATTTGCTTTGCAAGTTGCATTGCGGCAATACTGCCCATTGAATAACTTAAAATATCAATTTGTTGGTATTGGTTGGTATTTAAAAAATGCTTTAATACATCAAGACTATTTAGACCAAACTTGAATTCACTATATTGATTGCTCGCAGGCATAAGGATAACATCTTTGCCAGTAAAATGGCTTAGCCAACGAGCTTGAAAGCTATAAATCAAACTACTCACACCATAACCTGGGAATAGTATAATTGCTGAATCGTTTTTCTGTTTGGCACCATTTATAGAGGTCAAAGTTGTTTCAAATGTTTCCATTTCCTCTTTTGATTTAAGTTGAAAAGTTATGCCAAATTGTTCACCTTGCTCAAAATATTCGATTAAATCATTATGGGAAAATATTCTAACTGCTAAACATTCATGTGTAGTGTTACATGTTTTTCGAGGTATACCTTCGTAAACGGTATTCAACATTGGGTCGTCAGGGCCACCGTAAGATATCTCTTCAACAGGTTGAGTGATTTGATAAGCAATAAAACTCTGACAACCACTGAGGACTGAAATATAAAAAATGCAGAAGATAAAGCGCATAATTCCCTTTGTTGTTATTGTAGTATTTCCATTTCTTACAATAACTTAGCAACCCCGCAGTAATAATGCAATTGGATAATATTTATTCAAGGGTTATATGAAGCTGCAATTACCACCTAGCGGTAAATCCACGGTTATCTATGTGAACAAATCCACCGTGGTGGGATGCGGGTTTATAGCGGCCAATACCGCCATTATAGCGGCTCTGTATTTGGAACTTTTCAAACACTTTATAAAGCACATCAACATCAGCAACCGTTAGTTTGCCATCGCCGTTTAAATCGTCCATTCGGCCATCACCATCTTCGTCTATATATAGGTCGAAGGCATCGCCGTATTGGTGTCGGCTGTGTTTGCCATTACCAATTGAGCGATTGTAATGGGGTGTTCTATAGCCGCTGATAAAGGCAAATTTGCTGACTTTAATCCCTTCATTTTGTACAAACGAGAGCAGATCTTCGAGCATCATCAAGCCATCGTTGTTGACATAAAGGTATTTTGGAAAGCCACTCACTTGCTTACAAATTACATTTTTAACTTGCACATGAGGAGTCAGCTGGCGTGTTAGGTCTTTCTCAAAAATTTCTATAAACCCGTTTGGTGCACTGTATTGTGTATAGCCTTTATAAGGGGCAGGGTAGAGGCCTATTTGATAACTATTCAATTGCTTATTGTTAGCATTGAATGGTTTTTTCACTATAACGAGTAAGCGTTTGCTCGTTTTGTTGTTACTCAGTACTAGGCTATAAAACCCTGCATTTTCTGGCGCATAAACGGCAATGCTATTTGGCCCTAATCGCTCTGTCTCAACATCTGAAACTGCAGTTGGAGCAAAATCAGCCGTGTTATCAAGTGTTAGCACTTGTTTTGCATCAAGTACAAGGCTGTGCAGCGAGTCAGTTAATTCAATGGCAGCAACAGAACATGTAGTTAACGCTAAGCACACACTAAAAATAATACGGCTGAAATACATAGTGACCTCTAAATTGTATTGTTTGCTAATGGCGTGGTGAGAGCTTTTAATAACGCGCCATCACGATTATAAACGTCGGTATAAAATTGTAGGCCCTCGTCGTTACCCGCAACGGTCCAATACATTAAAAGTACATCCAGCGGTTTTGATAAGCTGACTTTTTTAGTTTCTTTTGCAGCAATGGCGTCATCAATTTCACTACGGCTCCAATTATCTGAGGTTTCTAATATTTTCTCAGCTAAGGTGAATGGGTCATCAACTCTTACACAGCCGTGGCTAAATGCACGTTGGTCTTGCTGGAATAAACTTTTTGCAGGGGTATCGTGCAAATAGATTGAGTATTTATTTGGGAACATAAACTTGATTTGCCCTAATGAATTATTCTCTGAAGGCTGTTGTACAAACCAATACGGGAAGTTTTTGCGGCTAGCATTCGGCCAATCAATACTCTTGCTATCAACTGGGTTACGGCGACTATCAACCACAACAAAGTCTTTCTCGTTTAAGTAATTTGGGTTTTCTTTCATTTTTTTGATGATGCCACCTGAAATACTCCGCGGTACTGTCCACGTTGGATTCATCACGATATAACTCATTTGCCCTTTAAATATTGGGGTTTTGGTGTAGTTTCTGCCTACAACTACGTTGGTTTGCCATTTCAATTTGTTGTCTTCAAACAAATACAGCAAGTAGCCTGCGATATTTACCACTAAGAAGCGCTCTGTGAGCGTGTTATCAACCCAACGAATGCGCTCTAGGTTTACTAAAATATCATTAACGTACTCACTGTAATCTTTGTTGAGTAGTTTTAACGTCACATTGCCAATCACACCATCATCAGCAACTTGATGGGCATTTTGAAAGCATTTAACTGCTGTGACTAGCTCATCGTTATAATCAGTGGCATCACTGTTACTGCCGTCAAAATACTTTAGTCGTTTTAACTTTTGTCTTAAAAGCGGTACTGCTGGGTCTGATTGTCCGGGTTTTAATACCTTATTTTGCAGTGCGAAGTCAGGTAACTCGCCAGTGGCATCAAGCTCTCGATAAAACACAAGGGCGTCTTTTAAACGCTTATAATGAGGCAAAACAGGTTTTAGGTTTTCAAGCCCTTTATCAAGGCTTTTTGATTTTACATGTTTGAGTAATGAGGTTGCTGCAGCATCTGGGCTAACATCAAACTGTTCATAGTTCCATGTGGCTGCCAATTGTTTTGGGTTTACCTTTCCGCGTATTAAGTGTTTTGCATAGGTCATCACGGCATCTGTCATCAGTACATCAAACTGGGCTTCGACGGCATCTGCTCCGCGTTTCTCTATTTCGTTGGCTAGCGCCATTAATGTATCAAAGTGATAGTCGTTAGGAGATAGCCCTTCAAGTTCTGCTTGCGCAATTAAATTGAGCGCTTGTTTGGCATATTTGCTGTCATCCCATACTCGTTCAAAACTATTTGCTTTATAGGTGGCAACAGTCATTTCTGGGGAGTGGATTTGTTGTCCTTCTATATTGTGAGATTCACCAATCAGAATAGGTTCAAGCTGTTGTTGCAAGTATTGGTTCTCAGCAAGCACTGGCATACAAATTGATAAACAACTGAGCAAAGCTGTGTAGTGCAGAATTTTCATAGCTATGTCCTTATAACGTATTTAGTTATTTTTTGAATTGTTTCTTTTTTGCTCATTTAAGCTTAGCAAAACAACAGGATTTATAGGAACATATTTTTAAATAAAAAACGCTTGGCAATTAAGCTTGCCAAGCGCTCGGTTGGGATTTTGAGGGTGGGTTAATTACTGGTTGTTTGTAATTTTGCTTCTGGCTCTGCTTTTTTACCTCTTAGCTTGCCAATTAAGCGTTTGAAGTCTTCTAACGCGACGTACTGACAAGGGATTAAAATAAGCGTAATGACCGTTGCAAATAACACCCCGAATGCTAGAGATACAGCCATTGGGATAACGATTTTTGCTTGTAAGCTTGTTTCCATAATGATTGGTAATACACCAATAAAGGTTGTAATCGAGGTCAGTAATATTGCTCTAAAACGACGCGCACCGGCTTGCATTACAGCCTCTTTGATTGCAACACCTTCGGCGCGGGCTTTATTGACAAAGTCGACCATCACTAGCGAGTCGTTTACGACAACACCTGCAACAGCGATGATACCGAATACTGATAGGCTACTCATTGTCATACCTAAGATCATGTGGCCAAACATTGCACCAATGACACCGAATGGAATAACCGACATGATGATAAATGGCTGTGAGTACGAGCGAAGTGGAATAGCAAGTAACGCAAAGATAATCATCATTGATAAAGCAAAATCACGTACTTGTTCTGCCACACTATCCATCTCTTCTTGAATACGACCTGCCACATTACTTTCTACACCAGGGTAGCTTTTCAGTAGGCTAGGTAAGTATTCGTCACGAATTTCTTTTGCAATGGCAAATGGTTCAGCTTGGTCAGTATTAACCGCAGCCCACACGTTTACAGTACGTTTAGCGTTCTCACGGCGAATACGGTTTACACCATCTACAATGTTAACTTTAGCAACTTCAGCAAGCGGTACTTCAACACCCGTTGGCGTGATGATACGCGCATCTGTGATGTCACTTACTGCGTTACGCGATTCACGAGGGTAGCGGATCATTACTTTGATCTCTTCACCGTCACGTAAAATACGTTGTGCTTCTAGGCCGTAATAGCTAAAACTAACTTGTGATGCCACATCTGAAAGGGTTAACCCTAAGCTGTAAGCAAGTGGTTTAAGTTCAAGTTGAACCTCGTCAGTTGCAGATTGTAGTGAGTCATTTACATCGCCTACGCCTTGCATGCTATTTAGCTTTTCTTTTAACTTAGCAGCCACTTCTTTGAGCTTATTGATATCTTTGCCTTCTAAGCGAAAGCTCACATCACCGTCATCACGACCACCGTTCATGATACTGTCTTCAATATTCAGCGTTTTCACACCTGGCAGTGGTGGCATTTGCTCACGCCACATTGCACTTAATTGGAAGGTATCAATAGGGCGTAAGTCTGGTTCAACCAAAATCGCCATAATGCGTGCACTTGTTCTACCGCGTAAACTAACCGATAAATCGCGGATCATTGCTTGACCATATTGCTCTTCAAGTTGTTTATCGACATCTAAAATCAGCTTTTCAATTGTTTGCGCTGTCTCAAGGGTTGCTTGCTCAGACGAAGATAAGTTCATTTCAACTGAGATACGCGGGAAATCATGTGGAATTTTAGGGTTCGCAACAAATTTCACTAAGCCACCAGCGAACATACCGCCACTAACAATAAGTACACAGATAAAGCCAACAATCACGGTGTAACGGTAATGAATACAGCGGCCAATAAATGGTGTGTAGTAATTATCAACAAAGTTCTTGAGGCCTTTATCCATACCTAAACGTAAGCGATGTAGTGGATTTTTAGGGTTCGCAGGTTTATTTTTCATTGCCGCTAAGTGAGCCGGTAAAATTAGTTTTGACTCAATTAGTGAGAAAATTAAACATAGGATAATTACACCACCAATGGCTTTAGAAAACGCAGAGCCAGGACCGGATGCCAGTGTTTGTGGTAAAAATGCGGCAATTGTGGTTAACACCCCAAAGGTTGCAGGAATAGCAACGCGTTTTACGCCGCGTACTACGTTATCTAGGCTATGACCGTGCTTTTCAATTTCAGCACTGGCTGACTCACCGACGACAATAGCATCATCAACGACTATCCCGAGCACCAGTATAAATGCGAATAAAGAAGCTAAGTTAACCGTGATATCAATAAAGCCCAGTGGCATCATTAAAAATGCGCCTAGGAATGACACAGGTAAGCCCATCATTACCCAAAACGCTAAGCGTAGTGGTAAAAATAGCGCCAGTACCACCATCACTAAAATACCACCCCAAATCATGTTGTCGATCATCATGTTTAGACGACCTTCAAGGTAGTAAGTTAAATCAACAATCGGTGATAGTTTTACACCTGCTGGTAACTGTGGTGCTTTATCTGCTAGGTATTTTTTTAATACCGCAGCAACTTTAGTGATGTCTTGATCTTTCGACGCATTTACTTCAAAAGTCAGTGAGTTTTTACCGTTGTACTTAGAGTATTGTAAGCCTTCTTCAAAGCCGTCGTTAATTGTTGCTACATCACCTAAGAAAACTTGAGCGCCATCTGGTAAGTGTAATAAAGGCAGATTTTCGAACTCTTTACCACGATATGCTTGGTTTTCAACACGCATTGAAATGTAGCCATTTTCAGAGCGAATTTGACCTGCAGACATATTGGCAGAAAAGCTGCGAACGGCTGTGGCAATATCACGGAAAGTTAAACCATACTCACGTAGCTTATCTGGGCTAATTTCGATGCCAATTTCGTAGTTTAAGCCACTGTAAAAGTTGACTAAGTTAATTTGTGGTAAAGCTTGTAGCTCATCTTTTATGTCGTTACCAAGTTCTTTGAGCTGGTAGTTACTCATATCGCCATACAGCGCGAGTATCATCACTTCTTGCTCAAACTTTTCGCGGCGAACAATTGGGCGTTCCATCTCAGCAGGGAAGGTATTGATTGAATCAACCTGCATCTTGATTTCATCGAGTACTTCCTGCGGGTCGTACTTCTCTTCGATTTCGATCCAAGCTTGTGAAAAACCACGGTTCGAATAGGTAATTAAACGTTTAATGCCTTCGAGACCTTCTAAAGACTCTTCGACCTTAATGGTGATACCTTCTTCTACCTCTTGCGGCGCAGCCCCTGGGTAGACAGCTTGAATACTGATCCAATTGCTCTCAAATTGTGGGAACATTTGCTTGCGCACCGACATAGCCGTCAATAAGCCACCCACTAAAATGAAAATCATAAGTAAGTTTGCAGCAACTGGGTTGCGAGCAAACCAGGCAATAAGCCCTTTTTCTCTGTGCGTGGTCATGGCTTATTCCTCTTTTAACGCTAACTGCGTTGTTGGCACACTCAGTGTTGCGTCATCTAACTTGACCGCCATGCCTTCAGTTGGATATTCAAGTGCCGATGTAATCAGTTGCTCACCGTTAGCAAGGCCATTATCGGCGATCACCATGCCATTTTGTTCGCGAACGATGTTAAGTGTTTTAAAGGTAAGCGTTTCGCCATCTTGTAAAACAGCGACTTTTTTATCTTTAACTAAATGGTGCGGAACAACAATCGCGTTGTCTAACGCTCGGCCTTCGATAGTGGCGTTAATGTATGAGCCAAAACGTAATGGCTGCTTTTGCTCATAAGGCGTTGCTACTTGTGCTACTAAGTAATTCATGCGGCTTCGTTGGTCTACAACTCCTTCGCTACGTACGATAGTTGCTTGCCACGTTGTTTGTTTACCTGCAAATTCAGCATTAATTGATACGCTTGCACCAATTCCTTGGTTATTTAGGTATTGCAGATCTTTATCAGCAACAGGTAAACGAATTTCAGCCAGTGACGTTGAGCTCAGACTACCAAAGCTGTTACCTGGGTTTACCACACTACCTAGACTAATCAGGCGTTCGTCGATAATCGCATTGTAAGGCGCTTTAATATATGTGCGCTCAAGATTACGTTTTGCGCGTTTTACACTCGCTTGCGCAGCACGATAACTTGCAAGTTTTTCAGCAAGTTGTGGTTTACGTAAATAAAGCTCAGAAGGGATAACTTGGTTTGAGTCACCTTTGATGCGGTCCCACTCAGCTTGCGCAACTGACACCTGTGCACGTTCTATCTCAAGTGCAGAGCTTGCTTGGGCTAGTCCTGCTTCAGCTTCAATGAGTGCTGCTTCGTAATCATTTGGGTCAATACGTGCTAGAATGTCGCCTTGCTTAACAAATCCACCTTGTACGAATTGATCTGATAACGACACAACCTGACCACTTACTTGCGCAACAAGCTCAGTTTGGTTTTTAGGTTTAACGATACCGTATGATTTTACATCGAGGGTAATGGCGTCAAAGCTTAACGGTTTGATTGATACAAGCGGGCGCAGATCTTGTTCTGGTTTTTCTACTGGCGGTTGCTTCATTGAGGCAAATGCGAATGCCATTCCAAGTCCGCCGACTAATACGGCGATAGGGAGAATGATTTGTTTTTTACTAGCCACGGGATAGTCCCTCACGGTTGACGGTAATTAAAAATAAATTTGATAGGCTAAGCATACGCAATAAAGTGTTTACAAGGCGTTTGAAGATGTAACAAACCATTACACATATTACAAAGGCGCTACAAAGGTTCTATAAGAGGTACTCAATGACAGATAAAATGGCATGCAGATTAGGCTGTGGCGCCTGTTGTATTGCACCCAGTATTAGCTCACCGATCCCAGGAATGCCCAATGGGAAAGCAGCGGGAGAGCGCTGTATTCAGCTTGATGATAATAACCTATGTAAATTATTTGGTGATGAATCAAGGCCTAAGGTGTGTAGTGACTTTTCTGCCACTATTGATGTGTGCGGCACGACAAATGAGCAAGCGTTGTATTTAATTACCGAGCTTGAGCAGATGACTTAAAAAAGATTAAACCTTTAACACTTTTTAACGGTTACTGGGATCAGTTGTGTTTTTTATAACCAAATTTTTATTCACAGCATTTAATATAATTTTGGTTATGGTTCGTGAGATGTCTAGGCGGTAGCGCGATAGAGGAATGCCAGTCAATTGACTGGCATTGTTGTTTTTGTTTACCACGTATAAGTAGCGCTGAGAGTATATTGCTCGCCGCGACCAGGGGTACCCGGGACTTCTTCGAAAGATTCATCCCAAATGTTGTCAGCTGCAAAGGTAACAAACACATTATCAAGCTGAGCTGGGGTGAATTTTAGCGTTAACTGCGTGAAGAAGGCTTCATCATCAGAGTTACGTAAGCGGTTACTATGTTGCTTACGCCATTCGTTATCGATACGTAGCTCAAGCACATCCATTGGTTGCCATACTGCACCCAGTGTTACACGGTGATCAGGGTAGTTAAGCGCATAAAAGCTCGCATCAATATCTGCCGCGCCATAGTCTTCTGACTTTTCTAAGTAGGTGTAGCTGGCAATCAACTCAGTGCTTTCAAACGATTTATTCGCTAAAAACTCAACGCCTAAGGTGTCTATATCAACCGGGTTTGCAAAACGAGCTGAGGTTGCATCAAAGCGATATGTCCAATCTGTCAGGTTTTTATCTTTACGGTAGAAAATAGCTGAATCTAAACGCCACGAAGACTGTTCAATCAGTAAACCTAGCTCAAGGTTATCGGTTGTTTCGCGCTCAAGGCTGTAGTTACTTCTGAATAATCCGCCCGTTTCGCTGCCGCCGATGGCGGTATAACCGGGAACTTGTGTTGCTTCTGCGTATGATGCATACCAAGTATGTTCACCGCCGTTATGATTAGCTACTTTAAGGCTGGCATCGGCAATCAATGAGGTAGCTGAGCTATCGTGGTTAGTATTATCAAATGCTGCACCAATACGTACAGTAAGCTCTTTGTTCGCTGTAAGGGCTGATTTGTACTCAGGCAAGATACTTAGCTTAGTGTAATTGCGTGACGTAAAGTTGTTTTCAAGAGACGTTGATTCAATTTCATCAGCAATAAATTGCCCAGCATAATTAATTGCGTAGCGATTATTTAAGCGGTGACGCCCAGAGAGTGCTAATGACTTAACCGTGGTTTCGTGAAACGCTTCAAAAATAGCTGGGTTTTCACGAGACAAAACATAATGGTCGTTATGTTTACGATAATAGCCAGTCACTTCAAAGGTATTGCTCTCACCATACATTTGTTTGTGATTTAGCATGAAAAGCTTGGTTTCAAGATCTTCGGTTTCGTTAAAATTAAATGGCGTGTAAAGGTTTGGCCAACCAAAAAACTTCTCTTGGCGTCCGAACATTAAATCAGTTTGCGAGGTATCGCTTGCAATTTGAACGCGTGCTGAGGCACGTTCAAAGTCGTGGTCGCCATTATCAATTGAGCCATCACTTTTTGAGTGCGAGTATTCCCCTTCAATGCCTAATCGCCAATCTGGTTTACTATCCAGCTTTTGGCTATGGGCAGCATGAATGCTTTGTAAATTAAAGCCATTCGTACCTGTGCCAAGTGAAACGCTGCCAGTGCTTGTGATAGGGCGCCAGCCAAATGAAACTGTGCCAACCGAACTATTCATACCATAAAGGGCATTATCAGCCCCTGTAAGCACTGAAGGGCCTGTTAGCATTTGTGGCGCAATTGGAATTTCAGCAAAGTAGTGACCAGATTGAGGGTCGAATAACGTACTGCTACCGACACGAAAACCAGTATTTTCGAAAATACCACCACGAATAGTGACATCAGCTTGTGCTTCAGCCATGTTACGTGATTGCAAATCGACACGTGGGTCATATTCTAAGTTTGATACCGGCGCATCAAAGGTACCAACAGGCTCTTTATTTGCGGTTGCTGAAACTTCAACGGTGATTTGTTCAATATTGTTGGTGTCTTCTGCTAGCACTGAGCAAGTGACGAATAAAGCGGGAAGTGTAAGCTGTACTGCGCGTACCATCTAAAACTCTCTATTATTTTGATTAACTCGTTGCAGTGGCCGTTAAGAGCGCACTAGAAATTGCAGGTATTGTATCTGAATCACTGAGTTATACCACTCCAACCAGATTTCAGCAGGTAACAAAAAACCGCGCTAAGGCGCGGTTGTGCAATAAGAGCTGTGTCTATTTATTATTTAAAAAAGATGTGTGTTTCAGTTTGATTATTTATTTTTAACCGCATCATATTTACCAAAGAAAGTAATGATGAGAGCAACAAAAATACCTATAAATCCAATGACCGAAAAAGCTAGGCTATATTCAGCTTTAATATTAAAAATATTAAGCAAGCTAGTTATTAACAATAGAGAAATACCGGAAATTTTTAAAATCGTCTGTGTTTTATTTAAGCAAAACCATGCTTGACAAGAGGGGCATTGATTTTCAATGAAGAGGCTGTTTGTATTAACCTTTTTTATATCTTTAGTCGCAATTATGGTTTTACAGTTTGGGCAAGTTAATTTCATTTTATTCCTTTTTGGATCTTTTCTCTAAGACCCCTAATTCCATTTAGAGTTATTTAAGTTAAAGCATCATAGCAAACTTTGATCTTCACAAACAAAAAAGCTCACAATTTGTGAGCTTTTCAAAATTATGTAAAAGGCTTATTGCTGAGGTTTTGGTGGGAAGTTACTTAGAATGTTAGCAACAGTCTCTTTGATAACTTCAGTGCGCTTTTCAGGTGATTGGTTCTTTTGCAAACGACCTTCTTTCGCACCACGCCAAACTAATTGGTTAGAAGCACGGTCTACCACGTCTAAAATTAACGTACCCACTTCGTATTCGCGAGCAGTTGTTTGCGTGTTATAACCCATACCCCAGTAATTCCAGCGTGCACCGTAACCTACATTGAAGGTATCTACATCAATTTTAGTATCAACAGAGGCATGGTAGTTAATCAGCACATCTGCTTGTGCTAAATCAACTAGCTTCATACCGCTTTTTTCAAGTTCAGCATTAACGGCTTCACGAACCCGTTTTTCCATTAAAGGACTAATTTGGTAGTTCGATACATTTTTAGTCAAGCTGGCATTCGGTACCCAAGAGAAGGTTTTATAATTACTAAAATCGGCTGATTTGTCGTAATCCCAATCAGGCGTTTTAGCACAGGCTGCTAAAAATAGTACAGCCGTCGCGATTAATAAGTTCTTCATATTGTTTGCTCCTTGGCAAAATTTCCACTACTTGATTGATAACATAACACAAAAAATACTCAACTGAATGATTATTTAAAAACTATGGCACATTTACAAAAAAGTACTGTAATAGTTTGTAATTAAGCACTGTGTTCCACTTCTATCCAGTCTTTTTCATCGACCCAGTTTTGTGCGCCATCTTTAACAGTGCGAATAGGGACGATGTAATCACAGCTAACTTGTGGTTTAACTGAGGCAAAAATCGGCACAAAGCCAAAGCTAAGCGCGGTTTCGATAATTGCTTTTTGGTTTTGTGGGTCGATATCGGCTGCTTCATCGATATAAATCGGAATACGATACAAGTTTTGTTCTTGGTCGCTTAATAAGTAACGAATAAACAGCATACCGCAAAGTAACTTAATGGTAATACGCGTACCGTTAGAACCAGCTGAATCGATTTTTTCGAAGTGCTCAGTTTCACCAGCACGGTTTACTACTTCAAAACGAATATCGAATAAGTCGGTCAGTGTTAAACCAGCTTTTTCAGAGGCAAGCTTAATCAAATGATCTTTCGCTTCGTTTACTGCAGATTCGCTATAAGGCTCTTGGCTTAATAGGTCGAGGGTATCGCCTTGCTCAAACTGACTTGAGGTACTAATAATAGTATCAATGCTATCAACCAACATCTTGCGCGGAATAACATTAATTTTAAATGCTTGAAGGTTAGAGATACGGTGCTGACTAATGCCTTTATTAAAGCTGTTCATTTCGCGGCGTAGGCGGTCTAAGTCTTCGCGCAAGCCTTTAATGGTTGCGGCTACTTCAGTTAACGCAACTCTGCCTTGACGTTCAACCGCATCGCGCTCGTTATCAATGTTATGAAACGCGCTAATAAGCTTTTCGTATTTAGTAAACTCATCGTTTTCGTTATCAAATTTAGTAATACCTGCATTGTAAATATGCAGGTAGGTGTTACGTACGTTGATATCAAAGTTACGTAACTCTTGGCAGTCTTTATTGAAGTGGTGAATGAGGTCACTTAAGTTATCAAAATCAATACTGATTTCAATCATGTACGGAGTGACTTTTCCTGAGTAAACATCAAGGGTGTGATCGATACGTTCAGATTTAACTTGGCGTAAACGGTCAGCTTGGCGCGCGAGCAAATCTTTTTTCGACTTGATAATTGAGCGACGATCGCTGATTGAGCCACTATTCTTTTGAATATCTTGCAGGTAGTCGTCAACTTGTTCGCGTTCTGCATTTAACTGCTCTTTTAGCAGGGTTTGTGCATCGACAGATTGCTGCATCACTTCAAATTGTTCAAAACGTTTTAATGCTTCTTCTGAGGCCATTAACTCATCATACAAGGCATCTTTTTCTTTTTGCTTTTCGGCGACATTTGCGGCGACTTCGCGCTGTTGTTTAAACTCTTTCAGTGAGTTTTCAAGAGCAGCAAGTTGCGCAGTTAATTGCTCTTTATTTTCGCCAGTTTGCATTTGCACTGGGCTTAGCTTTTTAAGTTTAATCGTCGCACCAGGCAGAGTCAGTACACCGCCTTTCACGTTAGCCGATAACTGCTCTAAGAACTCCCCAAAGGCATCTTCGTCTGTGATCTCAACATCACCATTGCTGGTGGTGGCAAACGATAAGATATCTGGGTTCAGAATACGCGAAATCTCTTCAACTTCTTTCAAAGATAAATCTTCACGCATACGGGTGAATAAATTGAACTCAAGGTTCTTTAACTGCAGTTTTAAGCTCTTGATTTGCTTTTGTGTTTCGCTAATACGGTAATCAAGGGTGTGCAAGCTTTGCCCTTGAGCACTGCTTAATGAATGCGATAGCGATTCATAATCTTGTTTAAGCTGAGTAAGGCTGACTTTTAAAGTGGATTTATTAACCAACTCAAACTCAGATTTAAGCGCACGATAGTCTAAAAACCATTGTTCTATTTGAGTTTGTTTACGCTCAATATCGCGCGATTGCTGAATATACAGCTGCTGCTTTTGTTCGAACTCGTGCTTTTCGTGTTCGATATCCTCAAGGGCAATATTTAGCTCAGTGAGTTGCTCTTGTTGATAGGTTTCAAAGTCAATCAGTGCTTGGTCAATTTTTGGCGCATAAGCAGCAAGCTTACCTTTTAAAACCGTTTGGTTTTCAAGCATAGATTCAAGAGCTGCAATTGGCTCTTGCATTGACTCAAGGGCTTTTAATTCACGTTTAGCGCGATTCACTTTATCAAATGAACGTCGCCATACTTCATAAAAATCAACCCGTGAGTTTGACATATGGCGCTCAAATACACGTAACATAAAGCGTTTCACATCGCTGGCACCTAACTTATGCAAGTTAAGGATACGGCGGAAAATTTCTTTGTAAATCGCTGAGTCTTGCACGTTATTGAGGGGGATCATCTTTAAGTTGATATCGCCATCAAATGGGGTTGCGCCGCCAGTGAGTAGGGCGTTTAGCTCTTGCGCTTTTAATTCAATTGGATTGAAACCTTGCTCTTTTAAGTGATTAAAAAGCTTGGTGAATTTTACAATAGTTTTGCCTTGCGTGTAGTGTTCAAGGTTCAACTTACCTTGGTAGCAAAAAAACTGATGCGCGTAACCAGCAATTTTACCAAGGCCAGCAACACCAATCACCACAGGGCCATTAGGTAGGTCAGCTTCAAGCAAAATATAGGATTGGTCTGACGAAAAGTAGAATTTTCGGGTTTCGTCTAAATCATGGCCATCCCATTCTGTTAAACGCAAATCATTAATCAGTGGAAATTGCAGGGCATTAATTACCGAGCTTTTACCGGTATTATTCGGTGCACAAATAGAGCTACTTTTATCCAACGGGATCACGCATTTTGCATAGCCAGCGGTATTTAAAAGCGCAAGTTTGCTGAGTCCGTAAAGGCTTTGGCTTTGCATTATTCGTCATCTCCTAGGTAGGTTTCTTCGTTTACTTCCATTAATGCATCGATATAACGATAAATAGGTGCTTGCAGCATAAAGCCGTTTTCTACTTCGCGAGCAAGACCTAAACGCACCATACGTAGGTAAACGTCTTTGCGTAAATCTGAGCCTGAGAAGATTTCTAATTGATCAAACAAATGCTTGTTGATTTGCACTAAGGTTTGCATTAGTTCAAGGTCGTTTACTTCGTCAAACAAGGCACGCATTGGATCTTTACCGGTATTGGCATAGTGCTCAATCAAGATGTAGATAGTCAGTGCGATGGCACGCGAAATTTTACCCATATTTGGGGTGCTTTCGTCGCTACCAAAATAGTAAAAGCCACGGCTATCGTGTTGCAGGTCATGGCCAAGGGCGTTAAATAATGCGCGGTAAGCATCAATGTGTTGATCAAGCTCTTGCCACATCAGCGTGTCTTGTTCGCTAATGTGGTAGCCTGATGTGAGCTTTTTATTAATAGCTTGCAGATGCGTTAAATCATCTAAATTAATATCTGTCATGGTTATTGCTCTGTTGCTTTTTTATCGTCAGCAATCGATGAGTTAAATGGATAAAGAGAGAAGTGTTGCTGGGCAATTTTTATTTTTACTTTCTCTTGGCTTTGGCTGATTTCAAGGTCGCCATCGCTAATCAATTTTTGATATAAGAACAGCATTTCGTCAGCCTCTAGATCTGGGTAGCTTTCATCTAAGAAACTAAGCAGCGGCTGAGCTTTTTTGCTGGCTTTTTTAAAGCGTTTTCTAAATTGTGTTTTAACGTCGTTGTAATCAGGAATATGCGGGCTTTGATAGGCGGGCACATCATCATGTTCAGGAAGCTGATATTCATCGTGCTCAAAGTCAACTAAGCCTGCCATATAAGCCACGATATGACGTTGCTGACCAAGTGAAAAACGTTGTGCGTCTGAAACAAAGTTAGGCTGTACTGCACTTAACATGTTATCGACGCCATTTTTACGCACTAAACCAAGCACTTTAGCCGCTTGGCGAGTAATTAAGTTGTTGCGGCGTAACTCTTCACGCAGTGGCATCAACATATCGGCGCTTTTACGTAAACTTTCACGGCCAACTAAATGCATTTCTAGAATACGAGTACGTAATTGTTCAAGCATGCGCTTGTCTTGATATGATTTACCAAGGCGGTCAATTTGCTCTATTTGCGAGCTAATTTGCGCTTCGATGGTATTAAAGCAAGCGTGGAAGTCACCTCGAATATCAACCATTTCCAGCATAGGCTCGATGTATTCATCGAACGCTTCAATTACAGCCTGATAGCGTTTTTGCAGTGATTGCACCGCGTTGTCTGCTTTTGCTTGCTCAACAATATTTAAAATTGCGTTTTCATTGTGGGCAAACAATTTCATTATTTTGCGTACCCGATCATCCATAATGCGGCTAAAGCGGCGAAGCTCGTCGTAATCTTCAATTTCACCCGCTTTAGCAAGGCGATTGCCAAGGCGAGCTAAGTCATCAACGAGCACGCTAATCTCTTGAGCAAGACCTAAGTGCTCTTCTTGTAGCAAGAAAGTCGCAAAATCGGCGATCGCGCGGTTTATTTCTAACTGTGATGATTTTGCCAGTGGAATGATAATATCTTGATTCAATAAACGATTTGTTTCTTTATAAATGCGTTCGTTTGACCATGAGGGCTGCTTTTGTTTTATCGCATTTTGTACGTCTTTCAAGCTGAAATCAGCCATCTTAAAACGTTTAAATAGCAGTTCTAACACCCCCCAATGTTCAGTAAGGGTATTTAATAACTTTTTAGCTGGGATCATAAGGCTCCAGTAAATTCAGACTTTGGTGTTGGCGATTAGTAGTAAATTATGTAATTGAGAATAGTTTTATGCTTTCTATGCTGCTAGAATCCGCGCCGAAACACTCGACTTACAATTTTTACATTATTATAAAGGTTGTTCAAACACCATGGTAACCCCACTTATCCTAACCCTGATAGCGGTGGCATTTTTGCTTATCGTTATAGAGGATATTATCCATGTAAACAAGGCCAAAACGACGCTTTTTTTTGGCACTTTATGCTGGATTATCTTATTTATCTCTCCAATTCATGGGCAAAGCCCAGAAACCATACAACATCAACTGGATCACAACATATTAGAAATCGCGACTTTGTGGCTGTTTTTAATGGCTGCGATGACCTTTGTAGCGTATTTAAACTCTAAAGGTTTTATCCAGAATATTGTTCATAAAATTATGCCAAATCAAATCAGTGAACGAAAGCTGATGTTTCTGATTGGTGGTTTTGCGTTTTTATTTTCATCTATTTCAGACAACATAACGGCAACTTTAATCTCGCTTGCGGTGGTGATGTCACTTAAGTTAGATCCTAAAAAATTAATAAAATATGCGACCTTAATTGTATTTAGTGTTAACTCGGGTGGGGTGTCGTTGATCACAGGTGATGTGACAACCTTGATGATTTTCTTAGACGAAAAAGTCACCATTGCTAATCTACTATTATTAATTGCCCCTGCACTGACAAGTGTTGCACTGCTCGCGGCAATGTTGTCGGTGGGTATGTCGGGTAATGTTGTGTTTGAAAAACAAGCTGCCCGTCGTATCGAAAAAACAGATATTACCATTGCGGTTATCTTCTTCTCGACGATTATTGCCACGTTAACTTTGAGTGTGCTTTATAGTGTGCCGCCGCTGTTAACCTTTTTATTTGGTTTATCACTTATGTTTTTGGTTGCGCAATTTTTAATGCGCAAAAAAGACGTAAACAAAAAAATCATCGATTATATTCGTGAAATTGAATACGACACCTTATTGTTCTTCGTCGGGGTATTATTACTCGTTGGTGCATTAAAAGAAGTCGGTATGCTTGCTAAATTTACTCATCTTTATGAATTGATGGCACCAGAATACGCCAACTATTTAATGGGGCTATTATCAGCGGCGGTAGATAACGTACCTCTAACTGCAGCACTTTTAAAAGCTGATATTGTGATGAGCCCTCAGCAATGGTTGTCGTTTACTTACGCAACTGGGGTAGGTGGCTCAATGCTTATAATCGGCTCTGCGGCAGGTATTATTGCCATGAGTAAGGTAAAAGCACTAACCTTTATGAGCTATCTTAAAATGTCGGTTTATTTATTAATTGCTTATACCGTTGGTTATTACGGTTCGCACTTAGCGGGCAGTTTAATTTCATAAAACAACTTGACAGCTAGACGTCTAAACGTTAACTTTCAAAGCCTGCTTTTAACAGCAGGCTTTGTTATTTTAACCAGGTGTTAACTTAACATTCAGAAGAGGTGCGATACTTAGGTAATTAATGTGAGGTGACGAACGCCGATGACCATTAATGAGGGAAGTACTCGCCGAGAAAATTAACCGGACGTCACGGTTATTTTTCGGTTTATGGGGCTGAATCCTCAAAACTGTCACCAAACTAGGTGGAGAGCTTCTGGCATGGACTACTCTTTATTTTCAAAGCACCCCCTTGCCGAGTTCTTCTTGAATTACTGTGGATAGTTTTCCACAAAAGGAGACGACATGAATACCCAATTAGCCGCCAACACAAAATCAGATTACGTTGTTGCAAAATTTGGTGGCACCAGTGTAGCTAACTTTGATGCTATGAGCCGCTGCGCTGAAATCATTTGTGCTGATAATCAAGTACGTATAGTTGCTGTGAGTGCCAGTGCAGGCGTGACAAACCATTTAGTTGCATTGTGTAAAGCTGATTTGAGTGCGGCTGAGCGTGACGAGCACATTACTGGCGTTGTCGCCATTCAAGAAGCTATCTTGGCAGAACTATCGCTTGATGCTGATTTAGCACATGGCTTTAATGAAACGCTTAAGGCTTTCCAAAATCTAGCGTCAGAAGGCGCAAAGTCAGTAGCTGAGCAAGATGAACTACTGAGCTTTGGTGAGCGTTTATCATCGTATTTGTTTACTCAAGTGTTACGTGGCCAAGGTCTTGATGCGGTGCGTTTTGATGTTCGTAAAGTGCTAAAAACAGATAGCCAATTTGCTAAAGCTACCCCAAATGTTGCAGCAACCGCAGCGGCTGCTAAAGAGCATTTAGTGCCTCTACTTGATGACCATGTTGTGGTAACCCAAGGTTTTATTGGTAGCAATGAGCACAATCAAACGACCACTTTAGGCCGTGGTGGTTCAGATTACAGTGCTGCATTACTCGCTGAAGCAATTAACGCAAAAAGCGTGCATATTTGGACCGATGTTGTGGGTATTTTCAGTACTGATCCGCGTTTATGCGCTAAAGCAAGCCCAATTGCACGCTTAAGCTTTGATGAAGCGGCAGAAATGGCAACGTTTGGTGCGAAAGTACTGCACCCTGCAACCATTTTACCTGCAAGCCGTAGCCATATTAGTGTGTTTGTTGGTTCAAGCCGTGAACCACAGTTAGGTGGTACATGGATTGAAAAAGAAAAATCTCAGCAACCAGGTATTCGTGCCGTAACACAGCGTAAAAATCAAATTCTGTTAACGGTTAAAAGCCCAGAAATGCTCCTTGCGAGTGGTTTCTTAGCGCGTGTATTCACCATTTTAAGTGAGTTTAATATTTCGGTTGATTTGGTTACTACCTCAGAGATCAGTGTTGCAATCACTTTAGATAACGCACCAAATGCATCACGCCCTGAGCTTGATCAAGCTTGTTTAGATAAGCTTTCTGAGTTTTGTCATGTGTCGGTTGAGAATAACTTAACGCTGGTGGCTTTAATTGGTTCTGAAATTCAATTACGTCAGCAAGAAATGAACTTAATGCAGGTATTGAGTGATTTTAATATTCGTTTAATTTGCCACGGTGCAAGTAAACATAATCTGTGCTTCTTAGTTGAGCAAAGTGAGTCAGATGAAGTCGTGCAGGCTATTCACAGCCGACTATTAGAAAGCCAAGTCGCGGCGTAAGTCGTTAAAATTAATAAAAGAGCACTGCCAGTCAGTGCTTTTTTGTGCCACAACACTTATATCAAACCCTTCAATAGAGTTACTGCTCGCGCTGAAATTATGTTTGCTCAATTCTTCGAATACATTAGGAGCAAGTAGTTTCGCAATCGGCTGAGCACTTGCTTTGGCAAGCGCTTCTTTTAATGTCCAAATTCTAAAAAAGCACTGTGCCTGTTCATCGGGAGCGTCAAAACGGCTAATTAAGTCAACTTCATCTTGATGATAAAAATGCTTTGCGAGTTTGATAAAAGGGCGAGGTTTACTGCTTTGTTCAATATCAAAACCAAATAGCTGCTGTTTTGGGTTAAGAGCAGCGCCAATTAAACCATTCGAATGTGATAAACAAGCCCACACAGGCTCTCTTCGTTTTGTATGTAATTTGAGCTTGCTGTCTTTGTCATCAAACTGGCTTGATATTTCACTGAGCGCTAAATCGTCATGAGGGTAAGCATGTTGATACAAATACTTTAACGTTAGGCGAGTCGCTAAGTACTCTTGCTTGGTACTAGGCACTTTGCGTTTTTCAAGTACGCTTAATTCAAACTCACTGAGTAATTTATCAAGGGGTAAACTTGCAACATCAATACATGTTGCATCCATCAGCATGATTTTTTTGGCCGTTGTTTGGCGTTGTTGCTCGATGATAAGAGTGTTCGAAAAGTAGTGACTGCTCATGGTTTAACGCTTACACGAAAGCTCGTATTTAGTTTTGTTTATTTTTACAGCAAATGCACTTTTATAGGCATGAACAAACGCAAATAGTTTACGCAGTTGACTGTAATTATGGTTTAATGAGGAAAAATAATAACAGATTTGTAGATGTATGGCACAAGTTCGTGACGGCTTTCAAAGTCGATTAGGTTTCGTTTTAGCAGCTTCTGGCGCGGCGGTAGGTTTAGGTAATATTTGGGGCTTTCCAACACAAGCGGCAAACCATGGCGGCGGTGCATTTTTACTCGTTTACTTCATTGTTATCTTCTTATTAGCGCTTCCGGCTCTTTATACTGAGCTGTATTTAGGCCACCAAGCGCAAGCGAATCCAGTAAAAGCATTATCTAATGCATGGCAAGACACAGCGCCTAAAGTGGGCGCTGCAGCAGGCTATATTGGCCTCTTTGGTGCGGTTGTGATGCTGAGCTTTTATTCGATAGTTGCAGGGTGGATGCTCGCTTATGCGCTTGAGCCAGTCGCAAGCTTCTTTGGTTTTACTGAGCTAAGTAACTTTTTACACAGTGACTCCATGGCGCGCAATTTTGTGTTTACGCCACTGATGCTTATTCTTACTGCGAGTATTATTTTAAAAGGCGTTAAATCAGGTATCGAAACTTGGTCACGTCGCTTAATGCCATTATTGCTAGTGTTATTAGTGGCGTTAATTGCTTATATCGCGACCCTAGATGGTGCGATGGATGGCTTTGCAGCCTACTTAGTGCCAGATTTTAGTCAAATTCTTGATGCAAACTTAATTATTGCGGCAATGGGGCAAGCATTCTTTTCATTGTCGTTAGGTGTTGGTTGTATGATGGTTTATGGCTCATATTTAAAACCAGATGCCAACCTGCCTAAACTAACTGGAACCGTGGCACTGCTTGATACTGGTGTAGCCTTTTTAGCGGGTTTATTGATTATTCCGGCTATTTTTGTTGCTCAACATAACGGTGTAGAGGTATTTAGCGGTGGTAAATTGGTTGGTGAAGGGCAGTTAATTTTTGCGATTTTACCTGAACTGTTTAGCACAATGGGCCAAGTGGGTTTACTCGTTGGCTTATTATTTTTTGTATTAATGTCGATTGCCTCAGTGACGTCAACTATTTCATCGACCGAAATTCCAGTGGCATTTTTAGTTGAGAATCACAGTATTGAGCGCAAAAAAGCGACCTTATTTGTAACCCTAATCGTGTTTATTGCCTCATCACTGATTATCTTAAACTTTGACTGGTTATTTGGTTTAGTCATTATGGTGCTTACACAGTACCAATTACCTTTAATGGGGCTGTTCTATTTCATTACCGTTGGTTGGTTATGGCAGCGTGGTAATAAATTGCATCAAGTATCGAGCGGCCCTCATTATTGGTTTGCCCAGTACATTCGCTTTATCTGCCCGTTATTAATGACGGCGGTATTCGTGAACGTGGCGTTGTTGAAATAAAAAACTAATACTCACATTTACTCAATCAGACCATCTTAAGTAAAGTCATTTAAAATAAGGATATATTATGAACGAATGGATTGTTTTAAGAGAAAAAATAGAATCAAAGTTTCCAGCTCTGATAGATGTTATTAATAATGAGTCGAATGTTGAGTCATTAAATAAAATTGCAGATTTGGTTGGAAATACTTTACCTCAATCTTTTGTATCAATATATGCAAATTGTAATGGTCAATTCCGCACTAAGGCTGGTTTCGTTTTTGGCCTTTCATTATTAAGTACAGAAAAAATTATTCATGAGTTAAATGTTTGGCGAGAGATTATTGACCAAGGATTAGAAGGGTTAAATGAGAGTTGTTCATCCCTAACACCTAGCGCTATAAAAATTGAATATGCGAATACTAAATGGTTACCTCTACTTGGAGATGGAGGAGGTAATTTTATAGGGGTGGACTTTGATCCAGGCCCGACAGGAACGAAAGGTCAAATTATCAATTTTGGCCGAGACGAAGATGATAAGTGTGTTTTTGCAAAGTCACTTGATGATTTCTTAGTGCTCCTCACTGAATTACTAAATAGCCCTTCGCTTGTTGAAGAGGAAGATGGCAGTTATTCATACAACCATACACACTTCATAGATGCACTCAAAGAGTTATCTCAAAAGTAATGAAACATAATTTTATTAAAATGTCATAAAATCAATAAGTTAATAAAGGATGGTTAGCTTTGCAAGTGTTTAGAAGAAAAAGGAAGAAGGTTAGCTTTAAATTGCTCAACAGCTTTTTATACAGATTGTTATTTGGTGGTATGTTTGCTTATTATTTAACTGAATTTGCAGAAAAACCATTTTTTATGCAGCTCGGCTTTATAGTTGTATGTTGCATCATTTCTATCATTGTAGATTATTGGATGATAGAGCCAAAAAATTCAGTTGAGGTGTCAATAGACGGTGAAAAGTTACTATTATTAGGTGTTAAAATAGATATTTCCGAAGTAACTGAAATTCTTTACTCACAAACTAAAAGGTTCGAACATACAGTGAGGTTTAGTTATAAAAACCTAACTTACCAAGATTTCGAGCTAGCATCTTCCGATCTAATTGAAGATTTACGATTTTACGACTTTTTGGTTGATCACCAATTACCAGTAAAAATGCTCGATAACAATGAAAGGTTAAACGAGCATTGATGAGCTTAACGCCTGATGAGAAGTATCAAGGCCATTTCTTAAATAACTTCGTTAGTTAATGCTAAGCCTTGGCTTATTTCATTGGCACTTTGTAATGTGGTGCAGGCTATTTCGCTCAGTGCTTCCTGGGTGAAGAAGCCTTGGTGGCCTGTCACTAACACATTTGGAAAACTAATAAGGCGTGAAAAAATATCGTCTTGCATGATTTCTTCACGGTGATCCTTGAAGAATAACTCTGACTCTTGTTCGTACACATCTAGGCCTAGGTGTCCAAGCTTTTTAGACTTAAGCGCTTGAATACATGCTTGGCTATCAAGAAGTGCACCACGAGAGGTGTTAATCAGCATAACACCGTCTTTCATTTTCTCAAATGCGCTAGCATCAATTAAATGATGGGTGTGCTCGTTGAGCGGGCAGTGCAATGAGATGACATCACTTTGGGTGAGCAATGTGTCTAAATCGCACAGGGTATAAGGGCCTTCACCAGCCATTGGGTCGCAAACGAGTACCTTAGCACCAAAGCCATTTAAGATATTAACCAGCGCTAAACCGATTTTGCCACAGCCGATAATCCCAATCGTTTTTTTAAACAGATTAAAACCAAGTAAACCGTTTAAATCAAAGTTACCTTCACGCACGCGGTTAAAGGCTTTATGGGTTTTTCGGTTGAGCGTTAGCATAAGGGCAATACAATGCTCTGCTACTGCTTCTGGGCTATATGCAGGCACGCGGCAAACCTTGATGTTATATTCTTTGGCAGCATCAAGGTCAACATTATTAAAGCCAGCACAACGTAATAAGATAGCCTTTATACCGGCAGCCGCCATATCTGCAATGACGTGTTTGTCGACCGTATCGTTTACAAACACGCATACAGCATCAAAACCTTGGCAGAGGGGCGTGGTATTGCTGTTCAAGGATTGTTCAAAATAACTGAGCGAAACAGACTCAGTGTATTCAGTTAGATTCCTTTCAAAAAACGGTTGCTCATACTTTTGCGCACTGAATAAGGCCAGTTTCATCATTTAAATTACTCTCTATCACCATTTTGAGGGTTTCGGGCTTGGTGCGCGGGGCATATCGCGCAACGAGTTGACCCTCTGAGTTTATAAGGAATTTGGTGAAATTCCATTTAATTGCGCGGTTTTGCGCAATTCCTCGAGTATGGCACTTTAAATAATTAAATAACGGGTGGGCGTCTGGGCCGTTGACTAACACCTTGTTAAAAATGGGAAAGCTGACATCAAAGTGTTGCTGATAAAAGGCTTTAAGTTCATTGCCATCTAGAGGTTCATTGTGGCCAAATTGATTACAGGCAAAACCGAGTACGGTAAATCCTTGCTGTTTATATTCTTGATAGAGTTTTTCAAGGCTTGCCATTTGCACTGAAAAATTACATTTGCTGGCAATATTGACAATAAGTGCTGTTTTTCCTTGTAGCGATTCAAGGCTGAAGTTTTCACCAGATGCAAGCTGGGCATTGAAACGATATATACTATCCATGTTTTACCTGTGTGTTTTTTAACGGTTTAAATGAACTTTTTTTCATTCGCTTTTTAGTTATTCGGTTGAGATAATGAAATTGTTACTAATTTATCACTCAAATAGGTCAGTTTTATGTCAATGAAAGTCGCCTTCATCGGATTAGGTGTAATGGGTTATCCAATGGCGGGTCACCTTGCCAACGCAGGTCACAACGTGACAGTTTACAACCGCACAACGGCTAAAGCGCAAAAGTGGGTTTCTGAGTATCAAGGTGAATACGCTGAAACACCAAGTGAAGCAGCAAAAGGGGCTGATATCGTTTTCATGTGCGTAGGTAATGATGATGATTTACGTTCAGTTGTTTATGGCGAACAGGGTGTGCTGGCAAGCATGCATGAGGGCAGCTATTTAGTTGACCACACTACAACGTCAGCTGAAGTGGCACGTGAAGTGGCTGCTCAAGCGAAACTACAAGGCATCGCATTTTTAGATGCGCCGGTTTCTGGCGGTCAAGCTGGGGCAGAAAATGGTGTATTAACCGTGATGGTTGGTGGCGACGAAGCTGATTTTAATGTTGTTCAACCTGTTATGGCTGCTTTTAGCCGTTTTAGCCAATTATTAGGTGAAGTAGGCTCTGGTCAACTGTGTAAAATGGTAAATCAAATTTGTATTGCGGGTGTGGTACAAGGCTTGGCTGAGGGGTTACACTTTGCAAAACAAGCTGGCCTTGATGGTGAAAAAGTAATTGAAACCATCTCTAAAGGCGCTGCAGGTTCATGGCAGATGGAAAACCGCTACAAAACAATGTGGGCTGGCGAATACGAATTTGGTTTTGCTGTTGATTGGATGCGTAAAGATTTAGGCATCGCTTTGGATGAGGCAAAGGCCAACGGCGCAACTTTGCCGATGACGGCAACAGTTGATCAATATTACGCCGATGTACAAGCCTTAGGTGGCGGTCGGTACGACACATCTAGTTTATTAGCGCGTATCGAAGCGTTACATAAAAAGTAATATCCATAAAAAACGCGACAATGATTGTCGCGTTTTTTATTACATGCTTTGTGCGTAATTGTACAACGCTTTTAATATATGCAGATTTTTCTCGTTATCATCATTTTCATGAGCCAGATTTTCAAGAGTGATCATGAAATCTTGGCCACTGATCGACGGGCTATCTTCACCGTGCATTAGTTTGTTTTGACAATACTGGCGCCATTTTGCCAGTTCATCTTGGCTTAGTGTGTGTGGCCAATTTCGAGCGCGATATCTAAATAACAAGGTAGCAAACTTTTTATCATCAAAATCTAGCTGCATTGTGGCTAATTGCTCAGGGCTTGCATCTCGAATAATGGCAAATTTAGCTTTATCTGCATGGCTGGTAAAACCATCATAAAGTTGATAGTCAGGGTTGGTGGTTTCGCCGTAATCACGCTGCTCGTTAAACACTTCGGTCACTTTGTCGCGAAGTTCTGTGTTGGCTTTTAAAATAGCGAGATTTTGTAGGCACTTTTCGCGGTCAATACCTAAACGGGCTGCGTTCTCTGGTAACAAGGTTTTTGCTGGAGCAAGAATAGGGCACTTGTTTAAATGCACGAGTTTTAAGCCTACCGGTGCTTCGTCTTCGCCAAGGTCGCTGTGTTTTGTGTAAAGACGCGTGCGTAGCTCTTCAACAGGTAAATCTAATAGCACTTGCGGATCTTCAGTTAAATTAAAGCAAATAATGGCGTTTTTATTCACTGGATGAAAGCTCATTGGTGCAATCCAGCTGGTGCAGCCTTGGCTTGCCGGAATTCGTGATGAAGTGTGCACCAGTGGTGTCATGTTAAACACATCAACTAAATCAGCCAGTGCTTTTTTAGAGCGTAAGCTAAAGAAAAACTGATACAGCTTAGGTTGTTTTTCTTTTATTAATTTTGCCAACGCTATGGTTGCCGTTACATCACTTAATGCATCATGAGCAGCAGTGTGCTCAATGCCATTGGCAACGGTTAAATGCTCGAGCTTAAAGCTCGGCGTACCGTCTTCTTTGAGCGGCCATTCAATGCCTTCTGGGCGCAGTGCATAACAGGCACGCACTAAATCAATAATATCCCAGCGGCTATTATTGTTTTTATATTCTCGCTCGTAAGGGTCATAAAAATTACGGTATAAGCTGTAACGTGTGACTTCATCATCAAAACGGATACTGTTATAGCCCGCAACACATGTGTTAGGTTGGCTAAATTCAGCATGGATCTTTGCCATAAACTCAGCTTCAACTAAGCCTTTTTGCATTGCAACTTGCGGGGTAATACCCGTTATTAAACACGCCTCAGGGTGCGGCAAGTAATCGGCTGCAGGCTTGCAATATTCAATTAACGGCTCACCAATAATATTCAAATCGAGATCGGTACGAATACCTGCAAATTGACTTGGGCGGTCCTTTTGAGGGCTTGCGCCAAATGTTTCGTAGTCGTGCCAATAAATTGTTGGTTGCTGTTGTTCTGGATATGCCATGCATTAAACCTTGCTAAGCGTTGGGCCGCTTTGACTTATTTTTGAATTGACAGAATTATGGCATAGAGGCTTGTTAGTTTATAGAGTTAAAGGTGCTGATGCTGTTTAGTGGTCGTTTTATATACCTGCGCGGTATAAAAAATAGCCTAACGGCTAGGTTTTATGCTTATATAGGGTCTAGTCGTTAGTTTTTACCTAAATTTTTATTGTAGTGGCTCGGTATTTGCTAACGAAAGCTATCTTTAACAATGAAGGAACAAAAAAATGACTTTATCAGCTTTATTACTATCTACTTTAGCATTCGACGCAGCACCAGCTCCTAGCTTTGATACAACAAAACTTCAAGGTACTGGTGGAATCATTATTCTAAACCCGAAAAAGAAAAATCAAGAATTGCAGGGAACTGGTGGGATAATCATTCTTAACCCAAAGAAAAAAGAAAATTAATATAAAGTAAAGAAAACCAGCCAAGAGCTGGTTTTTTTTATGCTATAAGATTATGATTATGAACATCTTTAGTAGGATGATTCATGCAATATTTAGTCGAATTATACAATGAGTTGCTTGTAGCAACAGCTGTTCATAAAGTGTTTTCAGTGCAGGTAATCATTGCAATAAGTTATGCAGTTGCTTTAGTCCTATCATTTTATAGAGCCCTACGAAATAGAGAGCTTTTCAGTGATTTCTTATCAATAGCCGTGGTTGTGTTTAAATATCAGCTTACATCTCTACTTATGGAAAAAGTACTTATATACGTTCAAGAAACCGGTGAAAGTGGAATTGCTCAAAATGTTTATCTGAGTGTGGCTGGGATAAACCTCTTAAGTTTATATATCCTATACAAATTACATCAGCGATTCAGCTATAAGTATGGAGAGCTGTTTTTAAGTGTATTCAAGCTCACGATCGTAGTGACAATCGCACATTTAATTGTCTGGGTTAAGTTTGTTGTCTTAAACATTCAAGAAGAACACGCCTACATACACTACATGTATAGTTTTATTGTGCTCTACATTAGTATTGTCCTTGCTGTTGTAATGTTGTTTCCAGGTCTTTTGAAAACCAAATTAAAACTATTACTTAGTCCAAGCTGGCCTTTTGGAACAAAAAGTTAACATTAATTTATGATGTTTTTCAGTCCTATAACTTCATTTATAATGCTTTTTCCTGATGTATTGCGAACCAAGTTTGGGTGTATAGTAACATTTAGTTTACCGAGGGATCGTAATGCTTGAACTAATTTACATAGCCATTGTCGTTTTAGCCATCTTGCTTGTTGCAAGTACATGGTTGATTGCGCGTAAAAATATCTTTGAAGATCAAATCAGATCTAAATCAGTTGAGGTAGTTTGGTGCACGTTACAAGCTGAGCATGAAACAGATATCAGCAAAGCAATTAAACTATTTAATAAAGCTGAACAGTTAAAGAGTGAAATTGCCACCTTAATGGGTAATTCACCGCAAGCTGCAGACTTTAAGTTAGCAGAGCCTGTTGGGCTTGATAGTAATGAAATAAAAGAGTTATCGCTTGGGGAGCTGCAGCGCTACTACGATAAACAAAATAATATATCCGATATCTACGATAAAATGTACAAAGGTAAGAATTAGTAAAAAGCCAGGTTATTTAACCTGGCTTTGTATTTTGAGCTCATTTTTTATTTGTTTTAGCTGAATATCTGCAAGCTGACTAAGGGCTTCATGAGTGTGGTTATCACCTTTAATTAGCCCCGCCATAGAAAGCTTTTTTATACTCTTAATAATACCGTTACTTACTGCTTGTAGTAACGCCCCATCAAGTGTCACTGTGGTTTGTTCGCTACCATTAAGTAGTGAATCAAAGCTAACTTCAGAAGCTTTAGCCACGTTATCAATTAGTTCATAAGGCACTGCAGCAACTTCAATACTTTGCTCGCAAAAACCTGATGTTAACGATAAGTGCCTTTCTAATTCAGCATAGTTTTGCACCTTACAAAGCGTACATATGCGCTTAAAAATATCACTCACATGCTGTTGCTCGGTGCTGAGCGTTTGATTAAACATAGCATGTCCTTGCGCTGCTTTTTTGTTTATATTAAACGACTTTTCAGAAGATCTCATTAATAAAGTTAAGGTGTGACCGTTTTTTAGCCCATAAATAATGCTATTTGATGGTATAAGCCAATTCCTACTAATACATTGAAAGGAAAGGTAATGCCCAAAGAACATAACATGGCTAAACCAATGTCTGCATCGGGTATGGCTGCTTTAATCGCGGCAGGGGCTGCTATGTAAGAGGCACTTGCAACTAGGCTTGCTAGTATTACCACAGAGCCTAATTCTAGTTGTAATGCAGTACCAACGCAGACCCCGATTGTACCTAATAAATTTGGTGTTATAAGAGCAAATAATGCTAATCGCCATTGGTGCCATGGAATAGGGCGCAGAGTTTGTGCAGCCATTAAACCCATTTCAAGTAGGAATAGTGCCAGCACAACTTTAAAGCTGTTCGTTAAGAGACTCGTTACTTGGCTCCCTTGTTGCGTCCCGTACATCATGCCAATAATTACACCACCAACTAGCAGAATGACACTTTTGTTAGTAAGTGTTTCATGCCAAAGTGCTTTTAGAGAAAGGTTTTGTCCAGAACCATTACCAAGGCGGCGATACAGTAACAATCCAACAATAATCGCAGGTAACTCAAGCATTACTAAATACAGAGTGACTTCAGCACCTACATTAAGTGAATTCGATTCAGCATAGGCTAAAGCAACTGCAAATGTACCTGCGCTTACTGAGCCGTAATGGGCAGCAATACTTGCGCTATTAGCAACAGAGAGGTTTAGCAGTTTGTTTAAAATAGGAAACAGCATCAATGGTATTAAGCCACCAAGTAGTAATACAGCGCCCATTTCTGGTAGAAGTTGCCAATGCAAATTGCCATGCAGCACCATACCTCCTTTTAAGCCAATGGTGAGCATTAACAATAGGCTAAGAGTTTCATAGGTCGCTTGCGGAATTTTTAGGTCAGAGCGAAGTAATCCGGCAGTGAGTCCTAAAACAAAAAACATTACAACAATATCAGGCACTTTGTTCTCCTCTTGATTAAAAAGCGCCGCTATTCTAGATAAAAAATCACATAGTAAATAATAAAATAAATGATAATATCCTATAGGTTTTTATCTATGGGTTTGATTTTATGGATTTAAGGCATATTTCTTTTCGTTTACTCGAGGTATTCATGTGCGTTGTAAAAACACGCTCAATTAGTGAAACAGCAAGGCAATTACATTTAACGCAACCAACGGTATCGCAGCAAATTAAACGCTTACAAGAAACAGTCAATGAGCCATTAGTGATGGTTAATCAGCAGCGAATTCATGTTACTGAAGCGGGTTTTGCATTGTTTCAAACTTGTCAGCAGGTGTTTGGTCACTTTGATGACTATCAAGATTATCTTGCTGAGCTTAGAGGTGGTGAGAGAGGGCGCTGTAAAATAGCCATGGTTAACACCGCGCAATATATCTTGCCTAAGTTACTTGGTCCGTATAGTAATTTACACCCTCATGTTGAGTTACCCCTTGAAATAGGTAACCGGGCTGAAGTGCTAGCCCGTTTTGAAAGAGGCGAAGACGATATTTATGTCTTTAGTCATCCACCTTCATTAGAACATGCAAAAGCAGGACGGTTTTTACAAAACCCATTAGTGTTTATTGCACCAACCAACCATGCGCTCGCGAGTCAGACTCAGGTCACATTACAAGACTTAGTATCTGAACGTTTTTTGCTTCGAGAACCTGGCTCTGCCACACGAATGCTGTTTGAAAGTGAACTGCAAAGCAGAGGCTTTGTATTAAGCAACACAGTACAAATGGCAAGTAACGAAGCTATTCGGGTTGCGGTTGGTTCAGGAATGGGGCTAGGTGTTGTTTCTCGCCACGTATTGCCACCCCATGATACAAGTTTTTGTATGTTAGATGTAAAAGATGTCAATTTAGCTAGTCATTGGTATTTTGTGGTACGCACCGATCGCCATTTATCGCATGCGGCGCGTAGCTTTTTAAAATTTGCTCAGTTGAATTTAGAACAATGTTTAAATAAACAGTGGGTCACTAATGAGCTAAACCTACTCAATGAAAGCTTAAATTAAAGATTCTAACTACCGCATTTAAAATGCCATAGTTACAACTTGATTTCGGCCATTTGACTTGGCTTTGTACAAACCTTTATCGGCTTCTGCGAGCAACTCATTGACATTATTGGTGCCCGATTTATGTGTAATAATACCGACACTGATCGTAAGCTTTAGAGCTTGGTTTTGATAAAAGAAACGATCGTTGTGTATCGCTAAACGAATTCGTTCAGATAGGCTTTCGCCTTGAGTTTGAGTGGTGCTAGGTAGTATGACTGCAAATTCTTCACCACCGATTCTGGCCACCAAATCGTGTTCACGTAGTTGGCTTTTAATCTTTTTTGCAACCCATTTGAGTGCTTCATCTCCTGTTTCGTGACCATATTGGTCATTTACTTTTTTAAAGAAGTCGATATCAATCATCAAAGCGCAGAGCTCAGTCAGGTTATGATTAGCTTGTTCTAAGTAGCTGTTACTAATTGTTATAAATGATCTACGGTTTAATAATCCAGTGAGTGGATCTCGATTTGCTAGATCGTTTAGTACTTGCTCTGATTCTAAAAACATCATTAATGGCCAGATCATGGCGGTTAGAGTGGTAATTATAATATGGCTTATCAGAATGACCGCGAGAATGTGAGTTAAATCAGTATCAATAATAATGTCTTGATAATCCGAAACTAAAAGCGAAAACTGTAAAAGCATAATTAAAGCATGAATTACAAAGCATAGTTTTAGTAAAGCAAGATGCATGATGCGCTCAACCTGTAGTTTTCTGAGGGCAAAAGCAGCGTAGCTAAAGCATATGGCGATAATGGCCGTGGTGATTATTTGGTTTAACGGGGAGTCATGCACTGGCAGCAATATCAGCATGGATAGAATCACTACAAATGCACAGGCTTTATGATATTTTTTATCTGACTGACTGAACGCATGTATCCCTAAAATTGCAGCTAAAGGCGCTGAAATAATGAGTAAATCAGCCAAGTAATGGGTAATTAAGGGGAAGTCGATAAAAACACGCAGAGATGCGGTGATCTGCGCAAATACGAAAAGTAAACACGAACTACCCCAATATAAATAGCTTGCTTGTTGTCTCAAGAAATATAAAGACAGTAGAAACGCCCCAATAATCACATTCAATAAAATTGAAATGCTGATTATGGTGGGTAAATGCATCATGATTTTCCCTGGATAATCACTCGACTAAAATCAAGTTAATTATTATGTATTAGTTTAATCTTATCAACCAGTACATTGTAACTATAATTTCAGACTTTCTAATGCGGGCTTCAATGTTGGGTAATGGAAGCGGAAATTGTGATTAAGTAATTTATTGGGAAGCACAAATTGACCATGAAGTAGAAGATCTGACATCTCTCCCATCATCAATTTGAGAAGCCAACTAGGCATACGCAACATGGCAGGGCGCGAAATTACATTCGCAAGTGTTTGACTAAATTCATTATTATCAACGGGGTTTGGCGCGGTGGCATTAATTGGTCCGTGAACCTCTTGATGTGAAAGCACAAAAAGAATGAGTTGGATCATGTCGTCAATATGGATCCACGACATCCCTTGACGACCATGACCTAAAGGGCCACCAAAACCAAACTTGAAAGCTGGCAACATTTTACCTAAAGCTCCCCCTTGTTTTGCTAAAACGATGCCTGTACGCAGCAAGCAAACGCGAGTTTGATCACCGTGCGCTTTCGTTGCGGCATGCTCCCAATCACGACAAAGGACATGGCTAAATTCAGGGTATATATCATTAAAGCTTTCATCGATTGGCTGGTTTTCTTGACGGCCATAAAAACCAATCGCACTGCCAGAAATGAATGTGTGAGGAGGGGACTCACAGCGGCTAATCGCTTTTGAGATTTGTTGGGTAAGATTAATCCGGCTATTAAGTAAAGTGCGCTTTTGTGATTCACTCCAACGTTTATTGACGATTGGCTCTCCTGCAAGATTAATGACAGCATCAATCTCTTCAAAATTGACTTCATCTAACGACTTAACTGTGTGTACCTGATGAGTTAGTATCACAGCAGCTTGTATCGGATTGCGTGTTAGCACAGTAACCTTGTGGTGATTAAGTAAGAAAGGGCACAAATGTCTACCAATGAGGCCTGTTCCACCTGTTAATAAAATATGCATAGTGCTACCTTAATTAAAATCTGTGTGTATTTTTTATACATAGTGATGGGGCTTTTTGCAAATTTATACGTATAAAGCAGTAATTTAGATTAGTCTTCTAGCCGCGATTGTTGTGTATGTGATAACTATTCTTTGACTCATGCTTAGCGTGATACATTGCTTGGTCAGCGAGTTTAAGTAAATGTTGATGATTTAGGCTGTGATCAGGAGCGAGGGCTACTCCAATACTTAATGAAATATTTAATGTCAGCTGTTCGAGTACAAAAGGATTGTCAAAACGTGCTAATAAATGAGTGATCATCGCATTAACGTATCTGTATTTGGCAATATTATGTGTAATTATGACAAATTCATCTCCTCCATAACGATATACATCATCATCAGCTCTAACAGATGACGTAATTCGTTTTGCGGTTTCAATGAGAATTTGGTCACCAATTAAATGACCATACTCATCATTCAGTTTTTTGAATTTATTGATATCTATAAATATAACGGCCAGCTTACTGTCTTTAGAGCAAGTAGAAATGGCTTGCTTTAATGCAGGCTTTAGCTCTGTTCTATTCAAAACACCTGTAAGATGATCATGACTAGCTTGAAAATTTAACTTGCTCGTTCGTTTATAAACAATGTCACTCATGCGTGCAAAACGTTTTAACACAAAGCCAATTTCATCGTTGTAATTAATCGTCAACATTTTAGGTCTTTCGCCTTTTTCTAGTTGTTCAGTGTTTTGAATTAACAACTTAAGAGGTTTAAAAAGCCTTGAATTAATATAAAAAGCACAAAAAACTAACAAGGTCACTATTAATGGTATTTGCAAAGTAACAAACCGAGTTATGAATAGTCTGTTTCTTTGGTAGTCAGCATTTTGCTGTTCTAGCTTGGCACGTTCAATATTTTGAAACAGTAAAATATGCTTGCGGATTTGGTCCATATACTGTTTCCCCTCATTCGTCAAAACAATCGCTTTTGCTTCTTCGATTGCATATGGCGTGTTTTGCATTACAAGTGTGACAGTTAACGCTAACTCCGCTAACTTTTTGTCGACTAGCTCATCTATTACTGCAAGTGTATTTTGTTGTTCGGGGTTACTTAGCGTTAGTCTATTGATGGCTAAAAAATGTTGTTTAACTTGTTCAAGTGCTGCGTAGTAGGGTTCTAAATAGTTCAGATCTTGCGTTAATAAATAACCACGTTGCCCGGTTTCTGCGTTCGTTATTTGATTGTAGAGCTTTTCTGATTCATCGAGCACATCATGAGTATGGATCACTGCCTCAAGCTTAGCCTGACCTTGTTTATCTAATACATAGATAAACAAGGTATTGGCTACCACCACTAAAAAAATGGTAGATAGCAAAAAGATGAATTTAATTCTCAGCGACATTGAAATAGCGACAGCCTAAAATTACTAACCTGTAATGATAAAGTATTGACTGAGGTTGAGTATTTTACCAGTTTGAGTTTTGATATATGGATTCGAAATTTTAGCTAATTCATTAATGTGAGCTTAACAAATTGGTGCAGATTGTGTTTATTTTTGGTATTTTGGTCCCGATAATAAGTAAAAAATGTATTTAAGGAACTATTATGCATAAGGGATTAATTGCAGGTGCTGCAGTTTTTAGTATGTTCAGTGCATACTCTCTTCAAGCTGCAACAGTCGAAAGGGTAAGTCCATCTAACAAGCCTCAACTTCAAAACCTGTTGTTAATGAATCAGACTCTTCAAAAAAGCCAAATAAAAGGCTCTTATTTTGAAGAAATTACTTCTACTCACCAACACTCTAATAGTGTGTTAAGAAAAAGCTCATCAAATAAAATTCTGCAGCAGTATTACTCTGGTATTCCTATTTGGGGTCAGCAAATTCGTGTTCAAGAGAAGTCACAGCACATGAGTGGCTTTTTTGCGACCGGCATCAATGATGCGCAATTACAATTAAGAGCGAACAATCAATTTGATTTAGATACTGCAGTTAACGCAGTACTTGAAGCTGCTAAATTGTCATTAGACTTGCCATATAAGCTTATAAAATCAGAACGTTATATTTATGTTAAGGATGATAAAGCTCATTACGCATATTTAATTGAACTTGAAATTTTAAATGCCGAACATGAGTCAAAGCCTTCAGCTATCATCAATGAAAATACTTATGAAGTGTATAAAGCGTGGAATAATATTAAGCACACACAGGCGATGGGTCCTGGGGGGAATGAGAAAGTTGGCCGTTATGAATATGGCGAAGATTATCCTGCCTTTGCAGTTTCTCAAGTAGGAGAAACATGCTTTTTAGAGAATGATAAAGTGAAAACTGTTTCGATGGAGTCAGGCAGTGAGCCATCATCTGCGTTTTCATTCCCGTGTGATCGAAATACTCACAAAGAGGTCAATGGTGCCTATTCGCCTTTAAACGATGCGCATGCATTTGGTACCTCAGTGTTTGATATGTATGAGCAATGGTACAACACGGCGCCCCTGACCTTTAAATTATTACTGCGTGTTCACCAAGGAGATGGATGGGAAAACGCCACCTGGAATGGCTCTGCGATGAGTTTTGGTGATGGTGCTGATAGCTTTTACCCACTAGTATCTTTGGATATTGTATCTCACGAGGTAAGTCATGGTGTAACAGAACAAAATTCTAATTTATTTTATTTTGACCAATCAGGCGGGATAAATGAATCTTTTTCAGACATGGCTGGTGAAACTGCTGAATACTTTGTCAGAGGCACTACAGATTGGTTGTCGGGTGCCGACATCACAAAAAATAGAACTGCATTGCGTTATTTTGAAACACCGTCAAATGATGGTATTTCAATAGACCATGCATCAGAGTTTTATTCTGGTATTGATGTCCATTACAGTAGTGGTGTATTTAACAGAGCATTTTATTTACTTGCAAATAAGCCTGAGTGGGATCCGCGAAAAGCTTTTCAAATTATGCTTTACGCAAACCAAAATTATTGGGTTAATTCAACTGACTTTATCGATGGAGCATGTGGTGCAATAAACAGTGCCATTGATTTAGGTTATGCGGCAAATGATGTTGTTGATGCATTCAATACGGTAGGTGTTGTATGTAATAATATTCAATTCATTGATAATGATAACGATGGAATGGATGACAACTGGGAGCTGTTATACTCACTCGACTCTTCAGACCCTACAGATGCCTCAGGTGACCTTGATGAAGATGGATTGACCAACCTAGAAGAATACAGTTTAAATTCGTTGCCAAATAATTCTGATACAGATGACGATGGCCTAACGGACTATCAAGAACATCATGAATATCAAACGAGCTTAACTAATCCAGATTCTGATAACGACAGAATGACAGATGGTTGGGAAGTCAATTTTTCGTTAGATCCACTAGACAGTGCAGATGCACAAAGTGACTTAGATCAAGATAGCTTCACTAACCTAATTGAATTTTTATTAGGTTCAGACCCAACGGATGCTGATTCTACGCCTTCAATTCCTGCAACAATCTCTTTTAACTTTAACGATAATCTTGTTCCTGAAAGTTTTAATTTTACAGATCCTTCTACGTCATGGATAACGTCACAAATAGATGAAAGCTATAGCTTCTCTTTGGCTAATAATGATATTGACGATAGTCAAGCAACTAGTTTTGAATACAGCTTTGTAACAGACCAGACTAAGTATTTAAGTTTCATTTATAAACTTTCTACAGAAGCAGGTTTTGACCATTTGTATGTATACCTAAACGAGCAATTAATTGTTATTGATTCTGGTATTACCGATTGGCGCTCTTTCGAGCAGGTCATTCCTGTAGGCTTAAATACACTTAAATTCGCTTATATTAAAGATGGTTCTGTATCATCAGGTTTAGATGCTGTCTTCATTGATAACATTTATATCAGTAATGAGTTTGCTGATAATGATGGTGATTCAATACCTGACTCTTGGGAAGTTGTGCACGGCTTAGATCCTTCAAATCCAGATGATGCATTACTAGATAATGATAATGACGGTTTGAGTAATCTAAATGAGTTTTTACATCAGGGAGACCCCAATAACCTTGATACAGATGGAGACCAAATTCCAGACGGCTGGGAATATGAGTATGGTCTAAATTTAACAGACTCTACTGATGCTATGCTTGATAGTGATAACGATGGATTTAGCAACTTTACCGAGTTTCAGTTACAAACTGATCCGCAGGATGCAGAGTCATTTCCAGAGCAATTGAATCTAACTAGTTCATTTGAAGACTCTCAACTACCTCAATGGTTTAACCATTCATCAGAGAACAACGCAGATTGGTACATTGATAATAGTTTTGCTACAGATGGTTCGCAAAGCATTCGCTCCGGTAAAATCTCAGATGGTCAAATGAGCTCATTCAGTGCTACAGGCGTCTTCGCTGAAGCATACCTTGTATTTGACTATAAAATAGAGTCTGAAGAATGTTGCGACTCTTTTATAATGAAAATAAATGGTTCAAACAGTGATATTGAGTGGATCGCTGGGACTAAAGAAGGGTCGGTAATAGTTAAAATCCCCGAAGGTGTTAACGTTATTGAGTTTTCATATTCAAAAGATGGATCAATATCTACTGGAGAGGATGCTGTTTGGCTAGATAATTTTAAGTTTATTGCTAAAACGAGCGATGCTGATACAGATAGTGATGGGTTGCCAGATTTTTGGGAAGTTGAAAATGGGCTTAATTTAACTGATGCTAATGATGCATCTTCTGACTACGATAATGACGCATTAACAGCTCTGCAAGAGTATGGTATTGGAACAGATCCTAGGCTTTCGGATAGTGATGGAGATGAACTACCTGACGGTTACGAAGTAAATGTACTTATGACCTCACCGATTAATGCAAATGTTACTGGTGCTGATTTAGATGAAGATGGTTATACAGACGTACAAGAGTATTATGCACAAAGCTCGCCTTCAGAATACGCTTCAACGCCTTCAGCAATTAATAACCTTTTCGAAAGCTTTGAAAGTGCAGGATTACCTAACCGCTTTACGGTGTTAGCAGCAAATAATGTTGACTGGATTTCAAGTGATACTTGGTCTTCTAACGGAGTGAATAGCCTTTCTTTCAATCCTAAGTTTGATGGCGAAAATTATACAGAAGTAAATGCAGGTTTTGCTATTGCTGGCTTGTTTGAGCAGGGTTTTATCACAATTGACTATAGAGTTAACAAATATGACCGCTTTAATGTTCAACTAAACAACGAAAACATTCAGGTTCAATATAATGAGTCTCGTTTACTAATACCTGTCACTGATGGCTTCAACGTCATAAAACTTAATCTAGTTGATGCTGATTTTTACCGCTATGATCCATTCTTTATTGATAGAGTTATGTGGGTTACAGAGGTTGATACTCGTTTAGATACCGACAATGACGGCATTCCAGATTTTTGGGAGTATCAATTTGGCTTAAATGTTCTTGACTCATACGATGCAAGTCAAGATTTAGACAGAGATGGTTTGACTAACTTAACTGAATTTGAAATAGGGTCAAACCCAACAGCTGAAGATACTGATTCAGATGGTGTGGTTGATAGTGAGGATAGTCATCCAGATGATCCAAATTTAGGAGAAAATTTACCACCTGTTTTCTCTGATTTGACAGCTGTGACAATTGAAGGTGTCTATGAAAACACATCTATTCCTAGAAGTCTTTATCCTGAGGTTACTGATAACAATAGAGCAGCAGTTGAGGTATACCCTTTATCTAGAACGCTAGTATATGGCGAGAATCAAGTAACTTGGGTCGCTGAAGATATTGCAGGGAATAGCGCAAGAGCTGTGCAAACATTCTTTGTTACTGATACGACGGCTCCAACCATCCGAAACGATGTCGTCGCTATGAACGGCGAATTTACTGAAGAACAATTGTTTGAAACCTTGCTAGAGCAATTTATTGTTTTTGATAGGGTATCAGGCATCAAAGAAATAACTGTCGGATCAGGGCTAGATATAGAATTTGAATCAGGGCGTTACTCTTTAGATATTACGGCAAGCGATAATGCAGGTAATACAGCCTCAGGCACAATAAACCTACATATAAATCCTCGTATTGATATTCAGCCTTATACCTATGCTTATCGAAATGTTCTGCCTGTAGTTGCGCTTAATGTAAGAGGTAAGCCGTTAAATGGCTACTTGGGCTTGAATTTAACTGCTGGCAATTATAGCCACTATTTTAGTGACTACAGTATCGAAGGGATCAAGAATGTAGTATTAGGAAATACGCTTGACTCGTCAGTTGATTCAATTGAGCTTGAAGTATACGACGGCGGTTATACAGGTGAGCTTAGTAAATCTGAAATAATTCATCTAGATGAAGATGCTCCACGTACTATCAGTGCCACTTATAAACAAAATGGTAAGAAAATGGCAAGTTTGGTCAAAGGGAATAGCGCCGACCTTTCTATTCAAGTATATGGCTTTTCAAATTATGAAAGTTTAGAGCTAAAAGTAACATTATTATTTGGTGAACAAGTCATCAATGAAGTTGACGTGTATATGTATGACACATCAATTTGGAGTGGCTATTTTGGTATTGAAGATACTTGGCAAGGAGACATTACCTTACAGTATGACATTTTACAAAATGGAGAGTCGGTTCTGACTAAAACTGAGACCGTGCCATTAATTAATAATGTTAACTTTGATGATGAAAGCGTCGACACCGATGGTGATAATATCCCTGATATTGTAGAGTGGATCGGCGACAGTGATGGCGATGGGATTGTTGATTTCTTAGATAATTCAGCAAACACCTCGAAAGGGGTACTCGCATCTGACTCTTATGTATATACGAACAATGTTTTCCATATCATCAGAGCAGGTGACGTTATTCGCACTCACAGTGAGCACTTCATAGAAAATATGAATGTCTCTGAGGGCCAACTGCTTGATGCCTTCACCGAGATGAGGGTTGAAGATCCTCATTTCCAGTTGAAGAGTGACATGATAAACATCAATGTTGAGCTCGCTCAGCGCACAGAATCAGTAGACCTTGCTTTACCAATGCTTGAAAACGCTTTATTGAGCGATGAGCTACAAGCACGCGTACTAACGTTGAGTGGTTGGAAATCGGTAGAGATAATTGCAAGCAGCGAGTTTAGTGCTGAGTGCAGTAATTGTTCTGTGATTAGGATTGAAGATGGTAGTGAATTTGACTTAGACGGCGAGAAAAATGGTTTTGTTGAAGTTGTCGCAAAACTTGCCCAAGAAAGTCTTAATAGCGCACCGACATTGTCTCTTATTATTCCTGAAACGATAGAAGAGCTGCATACTTTCGTTTTAGATGCGTCAGGCACGTCAGATAGCGACGCAGATGAGCTAACGTATCACTGGTCTATTTCAATACCTGAAGTTACTATCGAAAACCAAAATGAAAGTATAGCAATCTTAAAAGTGTCAGAGCTAACAGAGTCAAAGCAAGGGACAATTTCTTTAACCATTAACGATGGTTATGAGGAATTTGTTCATGAACAATCTGTTCTATTCGTGCATGTAAACCAATTGCCAACTATTGAACTTGCTAGTAGTTATACAGTTAATGAGAATGCAGACGGTGTAATTACCGTTTCTGCGACAGATAAGGAATCACAGTCGTTAACTTACAATTGGACACAAACGCAAGGTCTTCAAGCTGATATTCTTCAATCGAATTCGGCAACGTTAAAATTCAAATCTCCAGCTGTTTCAGAGGATTCATTGCTCAAATTCAAAGTAGCAGTTTCGGATGGGGAAGGAACTACAGAACAATCGATAGATGTTACTGTTAAAAATGTACCTACTACTATCAATAGTGATAAAGCTGAATCTAGTAGCGGTGGCGTTTTTGTATTTCTCATTGCTTTGTTACCTTTTGTTTATAGAAGGCGACTATACAGAGATTAAAATAGCGAAAAAAGCCCCTTTTAAAGGGGCTTTTTTAATAGGAGCAAGTCATTATAAATAATTTAAATACAGTCATAAATTATGATTACTACTGTTGTTATTTGAAATTCTTGGTATGCTTATTAAAGCAAAATAAAATTCGTGTAACTAGGGAGCTAGGTTGAACTTTCTGCGCCAATTTCACAACATCGTATCTGATCAAAATACTGACTTCTCAGAGAAAATAACAGAGTTACTAAAATTTGGTCTAGATGTATTTAATCTTGATTTTGCGATAATTAGTCGTGTAGAAAATAATGTTTACACGGTCATACACGTAATTGCTCCAGATGATGCAATTGCTGTTGGTACTCAGTTTGAACTATCGGGTACGTATTGCACCCATACGCTCACAGCGAATAAAGCGATATCTTTTCATCAAGCCTCTCAAAGTACTATTGCAGAGCATCCGTGTTATCTGAATTTCAAGCTTGAATCTTATATTGGCGCACCTATTTTTGTAGGTAATAAAGTCTTTGGTACTCTTAACTTTTCTGCACCGCAACCTTCACCACCTTTTAATGATGATGCCCATGATTATGTTGAGCTTTTTGCGCAATGGCTTGGAAATGAGTTTGCACGAAATTCAGCATCAAAAAAATTAATAAAAAAGAACTCAATGCTTGCTCAAGTTGAGAAAGTTGCGAAGATTGGTTCATGGGAGTTAGATCTTGCATCAAATCGCCTTTATTGGAGTAAACAAACAAAAGCGATCCATGAGGTACCAGAAGATTTTACTCCCTTACTTGATAATGCCATAGAATATTACAAAAAAGGGCCAAGTAGGGATGCCATTGAGCTTGCTGTGAAAGAAGCTATTGAAGATGGAAAACAGTGGAATATCGAAATTGAATTGATCACAGCGAAAGGTAAACCTATATGGGTATCCACTTTTGGTGAACCTGAATTCAAAAACGGAAAGTGCGTAAGATTAATAGGTACATTTCAAGATATTACTAAATCGGTATTATTGCGAGAAGAACTTAAAAAGCAAAAGGCAGACGCAGAACGCACCTTAGAAGATCGTAGTATTTTACTTGCAAAAATAAGTCATGAATTACGTACTCCGTTGAATGGTATAACTGGCATGTTGACGACTTTGCTTTATGAGAAATCTGAGCAAAAGCGTGAAGAGAAGTTGAAAGTTGCGCTTCGTAGCGCCGATATATTGCTTAATATTATTAATGAAGTTCTTGATTTTTCGAAAATTAACCATGGAGAGCTGAAACTAGAGCCATGTCATTTCTTGTTAAAGACAATTTTTGTTGACCTTGCTTCGTTATATTTACCGCTATACCAAGAAAAGAACTTAAATTTTGAAGTTGATATTGATATCAGTGATAAGTGCTGGACTTACTGTGATAACACGCGGATCACCCAAATAGTGTCTAACTTGTTAAGCAACGCATTAAAATTTACTGAGCAAGGTGATATTAAATTGCGCGCTGTCGCACAGCAACAAGGTGATGATGTGCTTCTAAATCTGCGGGTAAGTGATAGTGGTGTCGGCATGTCAGAATCTTTTATGAAGTCACTATTCTCTCCCTTTACACAAGAAGTAAACAAAGAGCGTAAAAAAGGTGGTACAGGGCTTGGCCTTGCAATAGTTAAGGAACTTATTGACTACATGGGCGGCTCTATTAAAGTTACTAGCGAATACGGCAAAGGAAGTTGTTTTGATATTCAATTAACTTTAAAAAGGGGAGTAGCTCGGACGTCTGACCTTATTACTGCCGCAAATATTGACTTTTCAACCTTGCCATTGTCGATACTTGTTGTTGATGATAATCAAATTAATCGTTTTGTTCTAAAAGCCCATTTAGAAAAGTTAGGTTTAACTGCTGATTATGCATGCGATGGTATTGATGCGATAAATAAGTGCAAACAAAATAACTACAATCTAATATTTATGGATTGTGTAATGCCTGAAATGGATGGTATTGAAGCAACTAGTATTTTAAGAGAAGAACTAATTTGCCCGGTACATAAAACTTACATAGTTGCTTTGACAGCGAATACTTCAGCCGATGATAAGGCTGCATGTAAGCGAGCTGGTATGGACTTGTTTGTTTCTAAACCTGTTAAAAATACAGCCATAGAACAAGCTATTATTTCAGCAAAAGAGCACTTATTTATGTAATGTTTTTTCTAATTAACCTCACTAAATGGCTCCCGATCAGAGTCCAATAAAAAAGGGTTATCAAATTGATAACCCTTTTTCGTAAGCTTAGTTTGAGATTAAACTAACTTTGCTAATATATCATTAAATGTAGAGCTTGGGCGCATCGCTTTGAATGCTAACTCATCATTTGGTTGGAAGTAACCACCAACACTCATAGCAGGACCTTGTGCATCGTTTAATTCAGCAACGATTTGGTCTTTTTGAGACTCAAGATCAGCAGCGATTTGTGTGAACTGTGCTTTTAATTCCGCATCATCATTTTGTGCAGCAAGTTCTTGTGCCCAGAATAATGAAAGGAAGAAGTGCGAACCACGGTTATCAATCTCTTTCACTTTACGTGAAGGTGATTTGTTTTCCGCTAGGAAAGTACCTGTCGCTTTATCAAGCGTATCAGCAAGTACTTGCGCTTTCTTATTACCAGCATTAACTGCTAAGTGCTCTAAAGAAGCTGCTAGTGCTAAGAATTCACCTAATGAATCCCAACGTAAGTGGTTTTCTTTTTCGAATTGTTGAACGTGCTTAGGCGCAGAACCACCGGCACCTGTTTCGAATAAACCACCACCATTCATAAGTGGTACGATTGAAAGCATTTTAGCACTTGTACCAAGCTCAAGGATTGGGAATAAGTCAGTTAGGTAGTCACGTAGTACGTTACCAGTTACTGAAATAGTGTCTTTACCTTCTTTGATGCGCTCTAAAGAGAATTTAGTTGCTTCAACAGGTGCTAAAATGTGGATTTCAAGACCATCAGTATCATGTTGTGGTAAATACGCGTTTACTTTTTTGATTAGCTCAGCATCGTGTGCACGGTTTTCGTCTAACCAGAAAACTGCTGGCGTGTTAGTTGCGCGAGCGCGATTAACAGCAAGTTTAACCCAATCTTGAATTGGTGCGTCTTTCACCTGACACATACGCCAGATATCACCTTGCTCAACAGCATGCTCAAGTAAAGTTGTACCAGCTGTGTCAACTACACGGATTGTACCAGCTGCTGCTACTTCGAACGTTTTGTCATGTGAACCGTACTCTTCAGCTTTTTGAGCCATAAGACCAACGTTAGGTACGCTACCCATAGTAGTTGGATCGAATGCACCGTTTTCTTTACAGAAATCGATAGTTGCTTGGTAAACACCTGAGTAACAACGATCTGGAATGACAAAGCTCGTGTCTTGTAATTTACCTTCGCTATTCCACATTTGGCCGCTAGAACGGATTGCAGCAGGCATTGATGCATCGATGATCACATCACTTGGTACGTGAAGGTTCGTGATACCACGGTCAGAATCAACCATTGCAATAGCAGGGTTGTTGTCGTATACCGCTTGGATATCCGCTTCGATTTCAGCTTTTTTAGCTGCATCTAGGCTTTCAATTTTTGAGAATACATCACCAAAGCCGTTGTTTACGTCAACATCTAGCTCTTTGAAAAGATCAGCGTGTTTTGTGAAAACGTCTTTGAAGAAAACTTTTACAGCGTGACCGAAGATGATTGGGTCAGACACTTTCATCATCGTTGCTTTCATATGTAATGAGAACAACACGCCTTTGTCTTTTGCTGCTTGAATTTCTTTTGCAAGGAAAGCTTGAAGCTTAGCAGCACTCATACGCGAAGCGTCAATTACTTCACCTGCTAGTAATGGTGTGCTTGCTTTAAGAACTGTGATGTCACCATTTTCAGCAACATGCTCGATACGTACGTCAGTTGCTTGTGCAACAGTGACTGATTGCTCTGAACCGAAAAAGTCACCGTCTTCCATGCTAGCAACGTAAGACTTTGAATCTTTGCTCCATGCACCCATTGAGTGTGGATTGTTACGCGCGTACTCTTTTACTGAACCTGGAGCACGACGGTCTGAGTTACCTTCACGAAGTACCGGGTTTACAGCAGAACCTTTGATTTTGTCGTAAGTTGCTTTAACTTTCTTTTCTTCATCAGTTTTTGGCTCTGAAGGGTAGTCAGGTAATGCGTAACCTTTTTCTTGTAACTCTTTGATTACTGCACGTAGCTGAGGGATAGAAGCACTGATATTAGGTAGTTTGATAATGTTAGCTTCAGGTGTTTTAGCCATTTCACCTAATTCTGCAAGTGCATCATCAATACGTTGATCTTCAGTTAAGTACTCAGGGAAGTTTGCAATTACACGACCCGCTAATGAAATATCGCGAGTTTCAACTTCAACACCAGCAGCGTTTGTATACGCTTGGATGATTGGTAACAATGAATACGTCGCAAGAGCTGGCGCTTCATCTGTTTTAGTATAGATAATTTTTGATGTCATCATCATTCCTAGATAGTTGGCGTAATGTTTGGTAATGACTGCTAACAGTAACCCTTAATTAGCCATATTCAACAATGCAATAGATAGCTTTGAATTACCAAGCTTTAGGTACCTTGATAAAACAACAGCAAGCAGTCTGTTAGCTGTTGCCACTCAATACAAAGTATTAAAATAACCACAGCTGACAGACTGTAAAATTCTTATAGCTCAAATAAGCAAATCATGAAATTAGCCAAAAGCCTTACGTCAAAATGACGAAAAAGCTAAATTTAAGCAACAAGAGTGTAACAAGCTTGGCTCTAAAGGGCTAATAACAATTAATCAATTGGGGTAAACAAATGGAATTTCAAGGTAAGTGTAAGGATAAATTTTAGTGGAAGAGTAAGCGAGGAACTTAACAAGGTCGCTCGCTTGATACTCGCATAGGTTTTACCTAAGAGATTTCATCGTTAGGCGCAATATTCGTTGCGTGTAACCCTTTTGGACCTTGTTGCAATTCGAATGTTACATCTTGACCAGCTTTAAGTGTTTTATAACCGTCCATTACAATCGTTGAGTAATGAGCGAAGATATCAGTCTCGCTGCCGTCTTCTACGATGAAGCCAAAACCTTTGGCATTGTTGAACCATTTGACTTTTCCACAAGCCATACTTCTACATCCTTCTATAAGTTGACTAATTTAGTTATTCTAAACCGTGTAATTTGCTAGACTGACTAATGATTAATCAATCTATATTTGACTGTAGTTTATTTAGCCAGTCAGTCAAGTGTTTTAGACTATTTTTTAACAATTTATTTATTTTTTTATTCAAGTTTGCTTGAGTTCTAAAGACAAGACTATATTTAATTATGAGTGGCATGAAAGATTCTGGTGTTATTGAAACGGTTCGCGATAGTGAAAAGCAAAAATTGCAACCACCGCGAAAATATAAAGTCATTTTAAATAATGATGATTACACGCCTATGGACTTTGTGATAGAAGTACTAATGACGTTTTTTAATATGGATAGCGATAGAGCAACAGATGTGATGCTTCAAGTTCATCATAATGGTAAAGCGATATGCGGTGTTTACAGCGCCGATGTAGCTCATACCAAAGCTGAACAAGTTAATCGTTACGCACGAGACAACGAGCATCCACTGCTATGTAGTTGTGAGCAGGAATAAATACCAAGGTAGGGTGAACTAATTAGCCCGTCACAACGGTATATAAATATTATCTCAGTAAGGGGTTGCCAATGCTAAACAAAGACTTAGAACTAACCTTAAATGCGGCGTTTCGCGAAGCGAGAACACGTCGTCATGAATTTATGACCGTCGAGCATCTTTTACTTGCACTGCTCGATAACCCTTCTGCTGGGGAAGCGCTTAACGCCTGCGGCGTAGATATGAGCGCATTAAAAGTCGAATTATCAGATTTTATTGACGAAACAACACCGGTTATTCCTGATCTTGAGGAAGACAGAGAAACACAGCCGACGTTAGGTTTTCAGCGTGTATTACAGCGCGCTGTATTTCACGTGCAGTCATCAGGCAAAAACGAAGTTACTGGCGTGAATGTGCTAGTGGCAATTTTTTCTGAACAAGAGAGCCAAGCAGTTTATTTACTTAAAAAATCAGATGTTAATCGTTTGGATATTGTTAACTTTATTTCGCATGGTATTTCTAAAACAGATGACGACATTGGCGGTGAAGATCACGATGACATTCATGAAGAAGTGCAAGAAGTGCAAGGTGAAGAGCCAACTAAGCTTGAAAACTTTACGACCAACCTGAATCAACAGGCCATTGATGGCAATATTGACCCATTAGTGGGCCGCGACAACGAAGTTGAACGCACAGTACAAGTGTTATGTCGTCGTAAGAAAAATAACCCGCTATTGGTTGGTGAAGCAGGGGTGGGTAAAACAGCCATAGCTGAAGGCTTAGCTTATCGTATTGTAAACAAAGAAGTACCTGAAGTGATTGCCGATGCAGTGGTCTACTCACTCGACATGGGCGCGTTATTAGCGGGTACTAAATACCGTGGCGATTTTGAAAAACGTTTTAAGTCGTTACTTAAAGAGCTACAAGCTAAACCAGGTTCAATTTTATTTATTGATGAAATTCATACCATCATTGGCGCCGGTGCAGCATCGGGCGGGGTAATGGATGCATCGAACCTAATTAAACCGCTACTTTCAAGTGGTAAACTGCGCTGCATGGGCTCGACTACTTATAATGAGTTCAAGAATATCTTTGAAAAAGACCGTGCGCTAGTACGTCGTTTCCAAAAAATTGATGTGCTTGAACCAAGTGTGGCTGATACCACGAAGATTCTTAACGGCTTAAAAGAGCGTTACGAAGAGCACCATGGTATTCGTTACACACAAAAAGCATTGAAAGCAGCTGCAGAACTTAGTGCTAAATACATAAATGAACGTCACTTACCAGACAAGGCTATTGATGTTATTGATGAGGCTGGTGCTAATCAACGTTTACAGCCAGTTTCTAAACGTAAGAAAACAATTGGCGTGGCTGATATCGAGCTAATTGTATCTAAGATGGCGCGTATCCCTCAGCAAAGCGTTTCGTCAAGCGATAAAGAAACACTTAAAAACCTTGATCGTAACCTGAAGATGCTAGTGTTTGGTCAAGACCAATCAATCGATGCGTTGACTTCAGCAATTCGCTTATCACGCTCAGGTCTTGCTAACGAAGATAAACCAGTGGGTTCGTTCTTATTTGCAGGCCCAACAGGAGTTGGTAAAACAGAAGTTACTAAGCAGCTTGCTAAGTGTATGGGTGTTGAGTTTATTCGTTTTGATATGTCTGAATATGTTGAACGTCATGCGGTCAGTCGTCTAATTGGTGCACCTCCTGGCTATGTAGGTTTTGAGCAAGGTGGTTTATTAACTGAAGCGGTAATTAAAAATCCGCATGCAGTTGTACTACTAGACGAAATTGAAAAAGCACATTCAGATATTTACAACATTCTACTGCAAGTAATGGATCACGGTACACTTACTGATAATAACGGTCGTAAAGCCGATTTCAGAAATGTAGTATTGGTGATGACGACGAATGCGGGTGTTCAAGAGACTGTACGTAAGTCAATTGGCTTTACTGAGCAAGACCATTCTCATGATGCGATGAGTGAAATCAACAAAGTGTTTTCACCTGAGTTTAGAAACCGTTTAGATAATATCATTTGGTTTAATCACCTTGAGAAAGAGATTATCTTGCAAGTGGTTGATAAGTTCATTGTTGAGTTACAAGCGCAACTTGATAAGAAGTCGGTTAATCTTGAGCTTACATCCAAAGCAAGAGAGTGGTTGGCAGATAAAGGCTACGATAAAGCAATGGGTGCACGTCCGATGGCACGTGTTATCCAAGATGAGCTTAAAAAGCCGCTGGCAAATGCAATCTTGTTTGGTGAGCTAGCCGATGGTGGTTCAGTTAAGGTTTCGATTAAGGACAAGAAAATCCACTTTGATTTTGAGACTAGCTTAGAAACGGCTTAATTTATCAAGCTGAAACAAAAAGCCCAGCAATTGCTGGGCTTTTTGTTTATTAAATGGAATTAAAACTAAGTTAGTTTGAACACCATTTAACAAACGCTTTTAGCTCTTTGTAATAAACACACCTGCTCATTCAAAGCAGCAAAAAGCTAAATCTCTCGTTAACGCACTAACTTAGCGAGCACGGAATACGATGCGACCTTTCGATAAATCGTAAGGAGTCATTTCTACGGTTACTTTGTCACCAGTTAAGATGCGGATGTAGTTTTTGCGCATTTTACCAGAGATATGAGCCACAACAACGTGACCATTTTCTAGCTCAACTCGGAACATTGTATTTGGTAAAGTATCAAGGACCGTACCTTGCATTTCGATTACGTCTTCTTTCGCCATGTTTAGCGTAACACCTCTTTAATAGTTAAACGCTGCAGATTTTGCCGAAAATACTGCAATAAGTAAAGCTACAGGGCTCAATTTTGTAAATTAAATCGCCAACCACTCGTCGCCAATGTGCTTTTGTGCAGGCAAAAATTGGGTTTTATATTTCATTTTAGTGCATTCGTCGATTTGGTAGCCTAAATAGACAAATTGTTTTGCTTGTTGTTTTGCAAATTTAATTTGTTCCATGATCATGATGCTACCGATACTGTATTGCTCATAGTCGGGATCAAAAAAGGTATAAATCGCTGATAGGGCATTGGTCATACAGTCGGTTACCGCAACGGCAACTAACTTATCGCCATCTCTTAACTCTATAAATGTAACGGGTAGCCACTGGCAAAACAAAAAGCTTTCGTACTGACTTTGGTCAGGCGGAAACATTGAACCATCTTGATGTCTTTGCGTGATGTATTTGCAATATAACGGGTAGTATTCTGCGCGTTCGTACTCACTATAACTGACCGTGAAAACCTTATTTGCTTTATTTAATTTGCGCTTTTGCGATTTTGAAGGAGTAAATTGTTGGGCTAAAACGCGCACTGAATTACAGGCATTACAAATAGGGCAATGTGGACGATAGATTTGGTCGCCACTGCGTCTAAAGCCTAATGCTAATAATTGTTCAAATTTATCAGGGCAATAACAACTCGGATCAAGTATAACAAGTAGTTGTTCCTGACGGTCGGGTAAATAACTGCAATCAAATTGCTGGCTTAAACCAAGCCTAGCGGGTAAGTGCTCAGTCATAAATATTAATCAACTCTTGTGGTTGCCACATATCTTTTTTAGGCACATAACTGTGTGCTAATTTAAGTCTAGTTAAAAATTCTCTACGTGGGATAACTTTTGCACCTAAAGTGATTAAATAAGGGTTTTCTAGTTGGCAATCAATAAAATGGGCTTGATGTTTGTTAAGCCAATTTACTAATGCCCACATCGCCAGTTTCGAACCATTACTGACTTGATGGAACATTGATTCACCACAAAAAATACCGTTTTGCATAATGCCATAGAGGCCAGCTACCAGTTCATCTTCATGCCAAATCTCAAGACTGTGTGCTAACCCCTGATGGTGCGCTTCAATATAGGCATGCATCATTTGCTCTGTGATCCAGGTACCTTCAGCATCGATACGTTGCTCACGGCAAGCATTGATAACATGGGTAAATGCGTGATTAATGGTGACACGCACAGGAAAACGCTTTAAATGCTTTTTTAAGCTACGACTGACATGAAATTCATTTAGCTCAATAACGCCGCGCATGCTAGGTGACCACCACATGATGGGCTCATAGTCACTAAACCAAGGAAAAACACCTGTGTTATAGGCATTTTTAATGCGTTCAACTGATAAGTCACCGCCAATTGCTAGCAGGCCATCGGGCTCATCAAGAGCGACTTCTGGGTCTGGAAAATCAACAGTCTCGGGCGAGAGTTGGTACAGTTGCTTGATCATATCAGCTTGTCGTTGTTCTTTGTTCTGATTTTAACAAAATTTTAGCTATAAAAAAGGGGCTGTTTTACAACAGCCCCCAGTATTTAGTGCTTTAGATCAACTAATTTATAGGTTATCTAAAAAGCGCTCAGCATCAAGTGCAGCCATACAGCCAGTACCAGCTGATGTGATTGCTTGGCGATAAATGTGATCAGACACGTCACCTGCAGCAAATACACCTGGTACACTTGTTTGTGTTGCGTTACCGTTTAAACCAGATTGAACGACTAAATAGCCGTCTTTCATTTCTAGCTGACCTTCAAACATGTCAGTGTTTGGCTTGTGGCCAATTGCAATGAATACACCGGCAAGATCTAAGTTTTCTGTTTCTTCAGAATCAGTTGCTTTAATACGGATGCCAGTAACGCCCATTTCATCACCAAGCACTTCATCTAATGTGCGGTTGTAATGTAAAACAACGTTACCGTTTTCAGCTTTTTCTTTTAAACGATCAGCTAAGATCTTCTCACTGCGGAAGCTGTCACGACGGTGGATAACGTGAACTTCATCAGCAATATTTGATAAGTAAAGTGCTTCTTCAACAGCAGTGTTACCACCGCCTACAACCGCTACTTTTTGACCACGGTAGAAGAAACCATCACAGGTTGCACAAGCAGAAACACCACGACCTTGGAAGTTAGTCTCTGATTCTAAACCTAAGTATTTAGCCGACGCGCCTGTTGCGATAATTAATGCATCACACGTATATGTGCCAGAGTCACCAGTTAAAGTGAAAGGGCGCTTTGAAACATCAACTTTATTAATGTGATCAAAAACAATTTCAGTTTCGAAACGTTCAGCATGCTCTTTCATACGGTCCATTAATGCAGGACCTGTTAAACCGTGTGCATCGCCAGGCCAGTTTTCAACTTCAGTGGTTGTCGTTAATTGACCACCTTGCTGAATACCAGTGATAAGAACAGGGTTAAGGTTGGCACGTGCTGCGTATACCGCTGCCGTGTAACCAGCTGGGCCAGAACCTAAGATTAATAGTTTACAGTGTTTTGCGTCACTCATGGTTTTTCCTAAAAACGTTTCAATACGATGTCTATGCGCCCGATTCTAAGAAAAACAAGGCGGATGTAAACAAAAGCCCTGATTATTTTTTTAGTCAAATCGCTAAGCTGTCAAATAATCCTTACTTATTATAATTTAAATAACTCTTTTTGCTCATAAAACAGGCTAATTACAAATTGTTCTGTGATCAAAGTACGGTAATTCATGACCAAGCAATATTTTTTTGGTATGTTTTAGCTAATTTTGATATTAGCTCTTGGTATGAGCTAACTAAACTAACAGGCAATTATGGTATTTTGGCAGGAAAAGCCCGCTTTTGGGCTGACTACAGAAGACGTACAAGTCTTAACCAATGCAAAAGAGTATCGCACTGAACTATTGCGTTTAATTGGTTCAGCGAAAAAAAGAATTTATATTACTGCTTTGTATTTGCAAGATGATGAAGCAGGACGAGAAATATTGACTGCCTTACATCAGGCATCACTTGCTAATCCTGAGTTAGAAGTAAAAGTACTCGTTGATTTTCACCGAGCTCAACGTGGTTTAATTGGTGCAGCTAAGTCTGATGGCAATGCCAGCATGTATTGTGATTTTCAAGAGCAGTATCAATCAAATGTGAAAGTACATGGTGTTCCGGTAAAAGCCAAAGAGCTTTTCGGGGTACTGCATTTAAAAGGTTTTGTGATTGACGACACATTATTATACAGCGGCGCAAGCTTAAATAATGTATATCTTCAGCAAGATGACCGTTATCGTTTAGACCGTTACTTCTTAGTTCACCAAGCTGGATTATGTAATTCGGTCATCGAATTTATAGAAACACATCTGTTAAGCTCAGTTGCCGTGCCGCGAATTGATATGCGCCCACTGATACAATTTAATGATATTAAAGTGGCGCAAAAGCAATTGATGCGTGAACTTAAATCTGCAAGTTACGAAAGCGCTGCAGAAGCCAGTGCCGGTGAGTTGGGTGTGCGTTTATTTTTAGGTTTAGGGCGAAGAAGTAATAAGCTGAACCGTTTAATTAAATCGTTATTCGATACCACTGAGCAAGAGCTCGTTCTTTATACCCCTTACTTTAACTTTCCTGCACCATTAATGCGTTCATTACGCCGTTTATTAAAGCAAGGTAAGCAGGTAACTATTGTGGTAGGGGATAAAACTGCCAATGACTTTTATCTGCCGCCAAGTGAGCCGTTTAGTAAGATTGGTGCATTACCTTATTTATACGAAACCATTTTGTATAAATTTTTAAAGTCACAAAAACGCCACATCAGTAATGGCAATTTGAATGTTTACCTTTGGAAGCACGAGAGTAACTCGTTCCACTTGAAGGGGATTTGTTCGGATAAGCGATTACACTTATTAAGTGGGCACAATTTAAATCCACGCGCATGGGGCTTAGATATCGAAAATGGTATTTTAATTGACGACCCTAAGCAGCATATCCTTGAACAAATAGAAAACGAAAAACAAGCTATATTAAAGCACTGTCGACGTTTAACAGGCCCACAAGACTTAGAAACGATGAATGACTATCCTGCGTCGGTTAAAAAGCTATTGGGCCAGGCTAAACGTGTAAAAGTTGATTTTATTATCAAACGCTTTATTTAATCGAAAAATTAAAAAAGCAGCGAAAGCTGCTTTTTTTGTGTCTAGATATTTGTTTCTGGCTTATTTTTGTTGAGCATCTAAAGACTGACCATTAACTTCTTTAGAGTCGTCGCTCATCAAGTATAAATAAGTTGGCATTAAATCTTCGGGTGTTGCTAACTTATCCCTATCTTCACCAGGGTATGCAGATGCACGCATTGATGTGCGGGTAGCGCCAGGATTGATACAGTTTACGCGAATATTGGTTTTACCCACTTCACAAGCCCACGTTTGCATCATGCCCTCTACAGCAAACTTTGAGATAGCATACGCACCCCAGTGTTCGCGGCCTTGGCGACCCACCCCAGATGAAGTAAAAATAACAGATGCACTGTCAGATTTTCGAAGCAGAGGGAACATAAATTTAGTGATCATAGCTTGTGCAGTTACATTCACTTTCATGATGTTTTCAAATGTTGATACACAGAAGTGCTCAAGTGGACCTAATGAACCTAAAATACCTGCATTATTAAGTAAGCCGTCTAACTTACCGAACTGCATTTCGATGGTTGCAGCTAAGTCACGGTAGTTTTGCTTTGTGGCACCTTTTAAATCCATTGGCACAATAGCCGGTTGTGGATAGCCAGCGTTTACAATTTCATCGTAAACACATTCAAGCTTATTGGTTGTTTTTCCGAGTAAAATAACAGTGGCACCATGCTTAGCATAAGTTAGTGCGGCAACACGACCAATGCCGTCACCAGCACCTGTTATTAAAATTACTTTGTCTTTTAGCGCATTCTCTGCGGCTTTATAAGTATGCATAAACGTACCATCGATTAAGTTTTTTACTATTTTACCATAGCAAAAAGCCAAGTTATCGAATTTATTGCAAATTAAGGTGGCGAAAATTGAAACTTTACGTTAAGTTTAACTGGTCTAATGTCTCATTAATAACCTAATTACATTAAATTAACTTAGAATGAAGGTAGTAGAACCACTACTTTTAACTTTGAACACACAATAACAATAAGATTTGCGCGGAGCGAAATTATGAAAAAACTGCTACTCTCACTAGCCATTGCGTCAGCCATTACTGGCTGTGGTGGAGGAGAAACATTAGAAGATGTAAAAAATGATAATCCTCCTGTTCTCCCAACCGCGACAGTAAAATTTGACCCAGCGAATAGTGTTATCTCAGTGCCGAATGATTTACTTATGAGTGGTACGCTTGATGGTACTTTAAATATGCCGGGTGAATTAGACGACGACAATGTTAGTGTTGACCGTGCGGCCTATGCTGATCCACAACTTGCACTTGGTGCGCTTGATGGTTGGTCTACGCAAACTCCGTTTAAAATTGACTTAACTTTTCCTTCGGGTATCTCTCTTGATATGACATCTGCTGCTTCACCAGGCGCTGTGCGTATTTTTGAAGTTGTTATGGGTGCAAGCCAAACAGACGAAACCTGTTCACAAGTACCAGCTGGTATCGCTTGTAAATTAGTGTCTGAACTTACTTTCGGTGTTGACTTTATCACACAAGGTTCTGGTGATGCGGTTGCTGTGATCCCACTTAAGCCATTTAAAGCTGGCAGCACTTACATTAATGTTTTGACAACGTCATTAATGGACTCAGAAGGGCGCTCAATTGAGCCTTCTTCAACTTATGCACTCGTGAGCGAGGAAGCAACACTTATTACCGACTCACAAAAGTCACTTCAAGCGGTTATCAATAGCTATGAAAACGCAGTGACATCAGGTGGTGCAATCACAAAAGATGAAATCATTTACTCAGCAGCGATGACAATGCAATCAGCAGGTCAAGTGCTTGGAACAGTTAAGCAGCTTCTTGCTGCAAGTTTAACCCAAGATGCACTACCGACGCCTATGGTGCAAATTCCTGATCAACCCGTTATTACCGTTGAGCAAGTATTTGCATCACAAGGTATTACTGGTGTGTCACCTGTGTTTGGTGGTGTGCAGTATCAAAAAGGTAGCGTAATGTTACCTATGTATTTAGCTACACCAACTGGCACAACGGTTGATGATTTATCTGCGACTTACTGGCAAGGTTTATGTGATAGCGGTGTTGCGGTACTAGGTTATGCAGCCGCAGCGGGTGATTCATTCCCAACAGACCCTATTAGCGAAACTGATGGCCTGTGTATGGCGTTAAGTGAAGGCAAGTTACGTGATTTAGGTTTAGACCAAACTAAACACTTAACTAAGTACAACACAATTCCAAAAACACAAAGTATTGCTAATGTGCCAGTACAAATTACTAAACCAATTTTACCTGTAATTAATGCAGTGCGAGCTCAGCTCGGCTTAGACGCATTGAGCATGCCTGAGACAGGCTGGCCAGTTGTTATCCTTCAGCACGGCATTACTTCTAAAAAAGAAGATATGTTAGCCATTACTGCACAATTAACACTGCAAGGCTTTGCAACAGCTGCAATCGATCATCCTATGCATGGTGAGCGTGGTGTAGATGTAGATGGCGACGGTACTGACGACTTTAATGCCTCTACTGGTTCTGTATTAAGCTATATGAACTTACAGTCATTATTAGTAGCCCGTGATAGCTTACGTCAATCAGTTGCTGATTTACTTGGTTTACGTTTGGGTCTTAACTTTACCGGTGCTGCTGATTTAAATGCGCGAGATGTATCATTCTTAGGTCATTCATTAGGCTCGGTAGTTGCCCCAGCATTTGTTGCTGTTACTAATGCACCGCTAGCTGACCAAGTTGATCCAATGTTCAACGTTAAAAGCGTAGCACTTGCCAGTGGCGGCGGTGGTATCGCAAGCTTCTTAATTGAGTCAAATACATTTGGCCCATTTGTTCAAGGCTCTGTATTACTTGCAGCCGGTACAGCTGAATCTGCTGAGTTTGGTGCTTATGCTCAAAATGAAGCGTTATCAAATTGTGGCGTGCTATTACCAGACCAAACTAAATTTGTCACATGTGCTTATAAAGAGTACGTTGGTTCACTAACAGTGGCAGGCGAAACAGAAAAACTAGCAAACATTCAAAGTGTGGTTACTCAATTTGCTTTTGCTGCACAAACAGCACTTGATAGTGGTGACCCGTCAAATTATGCAGCCTCTGTTGCAGCGCTTGGCACGCCAGTGTACATGAGTGTAGTGGTTGGCGATGGTGCTAACAACAATGCTGATATGGTTATTCCACCAATGGTGGCGAGCAACCCAATTGCTGGTAGCTTACCTCTTGCTAATCTAATGGGCTTATCAACTGTAGCAGAAACTCAAGGCCCGACTGCTGATGCAATGAGCTATGTGGTTAAATTCACGAAAGGCCATCACAGCTCTGTATTATCACCTGCAGCGACAGAAGATTCAGGTGCTACTGCTGAAGAAAGTGCAGCAGCAACTACAGAAATGCAATTACAAATCGCGACTTTCTTAGCAAGTCGTGGGCAGTATCTTCAAGTTACAAATACAGAAGTTGTTACTGAATAATTAAATGCTATTAATTACGTAATAACCAATTAAGTAAAAAGCCACATCATGTGGCTTTTTTTTGCTTTAAAGCGTGGTAAATTGTGCCGAAGTATTAATAAATGGAGAGTTTGATTGGAATTTTTATATGAATACGGGTTGTTTTTTGCAAAGACCCTGACATTTGTCATCGCAATTGCAGTGATTGTTGCCATTATCATGGGCGCAGCAGTGAAACCAAAAGCGAAGAAAGGGGAGATAACAATTGATGATTTAAGTGAGCAACTTGATGATCTAAAACAAAGCTTTATCGAAAATACCCTTTCTAAAAAAGAGCTCAAGGCTCATCAAAAACAGCAAAAAACTGAGGCTAAAAAACAGCAAAACGACGAGCCTAAATCGCGTTTATATGTTATTGATTTCAATGGCAGTGTTGATGCCCATGAAGTCGAAAGTCTTCGCGAAGAAATTACCGCTATTTTAACCATTGCTGACAAAGAAAAAGACCGCGTACTGGTTCGCCTTGAAAGTGGTGGAGGTGTGGTGCACGGCTATGGTCTTGCTGCTTCTCAACTTCAACGCTTACGTAATGCAGGAATTCATTTGACTGTTGCTATTGATAAAGTAGCAGCAAGTGGTGGTTATATGATGGCCTGTGTGGCCAATGAGATTGTTGCAGCACCTTTTGCAATTGTTGGCTCGATAGGTGTTATTGCGCAAATTCCTAACTTTAATAAAATCTTGAAAAAGAATGATGTTGATTTTGAGCAAATCACCGCAGGTGAATACAAGCGTACGCTAACTATCTTTGGTGAAAATACCGATAAAGGTCGTGAAAAATTCAAAGAAGAAATAGAACAAACCCACGGTTTATTTAAAACCTTTGTGAGTGAGCAACGTCCATCTCTAGATATTGATACTGTTGCAACCGGTGAACATTGGTTTGCTACTCAAGCGTTTGATAAAGGTTTAGTTGATAAGATTGAAACAAGTGATGACATTTTATTGAGTCAAGCTAAAGAACGTCAAATTTTTAAAGTAAAATACCGTATTAAGAAGAATTTAAGCGATAAGCTCGCCGTCGGATTAAGTTCAGGGGTAAGTAAAGCGGGAGTGACTTTAATGTCTCGTTTAAAAGGCTTAAACCCTTAAATTTAAAAATATGAAAGTAGTATAAAAAACCCGCTTATTATTTAGCGGGTTTTTTATGAGTTAATTAGTGTGAAATTAATTAATAGATTTATGGTAATCTTCTAAATCTTTAGCGGCATTTGGGTCGTTAAATACGTCCTCATCAAACTCACCTTCAGATTTTGCAACCACACAGGTGACCATGCAGTCACCGGTCACGTTAACAGCGGTTCGCGTCATATCAAGTAAGCGGTCGACACCAATGATGATAGCAATACCTTCTACAGGCAATCCAACTTGATTTAATACCATAGCTAACATAATAAGGCCTACACCCGGAACACCAGCAGTACCTACAGAAGCAAGGGTTGCGGTTAAAATAACCATCAGATAATCAGAAATCGTTAAATCTACTGCAAAAACTTGCGAAATAAAAACAGTCGCAACGCCTTGCATAATCGCCGTACCATCCATGTTGATGGTTGCGCCAAGGGGCACGGTAAAAGAAGCAACAGAGTTATGAGCACCTAACTTTTTATTTGCTGTTTCAAGGGTAATAGGCATAGTTGCGCTTGAGCTTGATGTACTAAATGCAAATAAACAGGCATTTTTCATTTTCTTTAGAAATGTAATAGGGTTTAGACTTGTAAACAGCTTAAGTAACAGGCTGTAATTCACAAAACCGTGAAATAATAAAGCAAAAACAACAACACCAAAATATAAGGCCAAGCTAGTGATAAGCTTTAAGTCAATAGTTGTAAATAATTTTGCCATTAAGAAAAATACACCATACGGTGCAATATTCATAAGCAGTGTTACAAGCTTTAAAATTACGGTATTTAAATCTTCAAAAACACTGGCCACACGTTTACCTGCTTTTCCACTGAGTGCCATCGCAACACCAAATAACAAGGCAAAAACGATAACTTGGAGCATGTTGCCACTTGCCATTGCATCAATAGGGTTTGTTGGGAACATACCAATAATGACTTGCGCAAGGGTGGGAGCTTCTTTCGCACTATAGTTAGCATCTGAAGGTAAATTGATTCCCTCACCTGGATTCACTAATAACGCCAAGGTGATAGCAACAGTAATGGCGATTGCCGTTGTCGCTAAATAAAGCAAAATAGACTTACCACCTAGTCGACCTAACTTTTTTGGGTCGCTCAAGCTACAAGTTCCACAAACAAGTGATACAAATACTAAAGGCACCACAAGCATTTTTAAGCTTGCAATGAATATTTGCCCGCCAACATGGAAAATACCATCAACAAAAAAAGCTTTAATAGGTAAAGAGAATAACCCTAATGGAATAAGGAAATCGTCTTCACCCGCTAAAATGGCTTGAAAGATAAAACCAACAACTACACCAAGTACCATACCAACCATGATACGAGATGTAAGGCTTAAAGACCGTACTTTTGACATACACCTAATCTATCTTGTTATAAATTTTGTCATAGACTACCAGCATAAGGATTTTTATACAGAAAAATTCGATAAATAATTAAATTAATTCGTTAAGAAATGAATAAAAAAATGATTATTTTCGGACTGATTTTAGGTTAATATTAGGTAAATAATAAAACAAAGTTTGAAATAGCTAACTAGGGAGAGGTCAATGCCTTTATTTCGATGGCTAAGTGTAATAGTTTTCAGCTCATTATTAGCTGCATGTGGTGGCGGTGGCTCACTGGAAAGTGATGGTGGTTCGCTTGATGGTGGGGATGATTCAACAGCTGAAGCTAGTTATGAAATTGCAGTACAAGGTTTTTCGCTGTCATCTGGTGAACAAGATAATCAGGTAACAGCTGACTCTCCGTTAACAATATCTGCTACATTAACAAATAATGATGAAGCTGTTGCTGGGGTTGTGATTAACTTTAGTTTAAACGGCGATATTGGTCTTTTAGATCCAGTATCTGGAACTGATCTAACAGATAGCAATGGTGTTGCTTCTATTAAACTTACGGCAGGTGATACTGCTGGCGCTGGTATAGTAACTGCTACCTACGCTCTTGATGGAGATACCTACAGCGACACATTTGGTTTCACATCGGATGGTTCAGAATCAGATGATTCAAGTGTGAGCGGCAGCGTCACATTAAACCTCACTATTACAGACACTTCTGGAGCACCGTTTACTGTTGATAACCCTGTAAGCAAAGATAATAAAGGTACAGTCACAGCAACTTTGCTTGATGAAGAGACGCCCCTTGCAGGTCAACTTATTTCATTTAGCACTAATTTTACAGGTAAAATTACGCCTGTTTTAGGAACCGCTCTAACAGATTCAAATGGTGAAGCTTCTGTAACACTGAGCAGTGGTGATGCGAAAGGGGCAGGTCAAGTTGTAGCAACCTATACAGATGAAAGCGGTAATGCAGTCACTAAAATTGCTGGCTTTATTTCTAATGGTGATGAAGCCCCTGATGATGCTATACAGTATTCGGTTACAGCTTCTCTTTTAACTGGTTGTGTCCCTTCTTGGGATGACAATAGAAGTAACGTAAAACTAGACCCGACCTCAATAGCATCAGGCTGTAGCATAACTAACTCGGTATCGAGTGCTGAACTTGCTGATTTATTTATTGAAGTAACGAATCAGCAAAGTGGTGACGCTGTTGCTAATGCACTAGTCGAAGTAACAACTGATCTAGGGACAGTCCTTCCATCATCAGGTCGAGCGTTGACTGATAGCTTTGGTGTTGCACTATTGAAAATCCAACCTGGTAACACTGGCGGTGCAGGAACAATTACAGTATCTGCTTTAGATGAACAAATTAGCACTAACTTTGCAGTAGGTATCGCAGATTTAATTCTAGAAGTGGACAACGGCCTAAATGTTGACTCAAATGGTGATGTAATTCCTCTTAAAGCTGGAGGAAGTACAATTATTGAGGTCACTTTAAAGGACGAAGAAGGGAATTTATATACCACACCAACAGATGTAGAATTTAGTTCAACATGTGTTGATAACAATAATTCAAGTATTGATGCCTCTGTAAAATCATCAAGCGGTATAGCTAGTTCTACCTATAGAGCCAATGGTTGCGGAATTGATGATGTTGTTAATATTACAGTCGAAACGGGCGGAAAGAACTTTACTGCTTCAACGATCATCCCTGTTGAAGTTTCAGCAGTACAATCAATTCAGTTTATCGACGTCTCAGAACCGGTAATTGCTCTTCCTCCAGGTGAAGGTGGCTTACCTACACAGTCTGTCGTTCGCTTTAGATTATTAGATGCCGACGGCATTGTATCGCCACAGCAGCGAATTGACTTTAAGTTAACAGACTCAACTGGTTTAGCTGGTTTGACTCAACGTACAGCGAATACAGACAATGATGGTGTTGTGCAAACTACGGTCACTTCAGGTATTGTGCCTGGTCCTCTTGTAGTTAAGGCTTGTTTTGTTTCAAAAACAGATGTTGCTGCATTACCAGAAGGTGATGATTTATCATGTTGGACAGATGAGGTGCAGTTGTGTGCAGATGAACCAACAAATGACATTTGTCCTGAAGGAACGCTTCACCTCGTACCACTAGCAGAGCAAATCAATGCAGTATCATCGCAACTTGCATTATATTCAGGCATTACGGATCAAAATAGTTTCGATTTAAGCCCTCAAGTTTTTAACCCTAATGCACTGAATTACAATGGAATTACTAATAGTCTTACGGTTTATTTTGGTGACCAATTTAATCAATTTAATAGTAATGGTGTCGAATCAACAGTTTTGACAGAATCAGGCGTTGTAGGTCCACAAAGTAATGAAGCGGTGTGTCGTACTACTGACGCGTCATGTGTAGTAACGTGGCGTTCACAAGGTGAGCGACCGTTCTATGATTACAAGTGGGGTAATAGAATTGGTGAAATCGATGGTAACTCTGCAACTACCGAAGGTATAAACCCTAAGACGGGTGATGTTAACTGCGATCCTTATTTTGAAACTGCAGCGCCTTGTATCGGGACATTAGTTCGCGCTAAAAACGATCCTAATGGTGTTATACGAGGCGGAAGAACAAGTATTATTGCTGTTGCAAAAGGTCAAGAAAGCTTTGTCGATGAAGAGTCATCAGATGGCATAACTAGGCGCAATGGTTTATTCGATATTGGCGAATACTACACATTATATGACTTACCAGAAGCGTTTAATGATCATAATGAAAATAGCACTTTTGACAAGGCGAACTGCAGTGATGCAGATAGTGATAGTTACGATCCGAACACAGATCAATGTTCTGAATTAAACTCGCGTGGTGGTCATAACGAAACATGGCGTGACCTTAATAATAACGGAATTTATGACGGTGCAGATGGTTTGTATAATGGCTTATTGTGTAGTGAAGCTGCCTTTAATGCAGGCCAGTGTACCCGTGATTTAATTGAAGTTCGTAAGCAAATTGAAGTTGTCATGTCTGGTGATGATCCATATGTTCGCTTTGCTGTATTAAAATCCAATGAAGTAGTATCTGCTCCATATGAGGTTTTAGTGCCTGCTGATTGTTCGAGCACAATAGCTGGTGTATTTGAGGTATCTGATAATGCGTTGTGGTGCGATGTCGCCTCTATTGATTTATCTGAAGTATCTCGTGCCAACCCAGACTATGATGCAACAGACCCCAATGAAACAGATCCTGAGACCTTAGAAGTGGGTTTATCTAGTATCAATGTACGTATTTTTTACAGTGATGAGTTTGGTAATCCACTTCCTGCTGGAACTGAAGTGTCGCTAACAGCCGATAATGGAGATTTTTCTATTATTGAGCATGAGGAAACGATTCCGAGCACAAATCGTGACTCAACAATGTATTCTGATGTTCGAATTGCTAGGGAGTCTGATGGTAACCAAGATCAAGATGGTGTACTAACTATAACTTTCCAATTTGAAAATCAGCTTGGCGGAACTAAAACGGTGAGCCGCTCGATTTCAATAATCGATGATAAATAAAGTTAAATCTTAAAAAATGCCAACCAGAAGGTTGGCATTTTTGTTGCTGTTCTATATATTCCCCTTGAAATTACCTTAAAACACCACATTGACTAAATTAGCAACAAAAATTGTTTAATTATTCAGTCAATGAAGAAAAGTTTCTATTAAAAGCTTGTAACAATTGGTGTTTGTAGATATACCTATAAATATTCGTGCTCCAATGATAAAAATCATACTTATTTGTTTAATGTGATTGATATACATTTATAAGGGCAAAAAACTTTTAAAATACTCGGTCAGAAATAGGCAACTATGGGCAAATCACTTGTAATTGTAGAGTCTCCTGCAAAGGCAAAAACAATTAATAAATACTTAGGTAACGATTTCATCGTAAAGTCCAGTGTTGGGCATGTGCGTGATCTACCAACTTCAGGTTCAGGCAAAACAAAAACTGCAGCGACGAAAACCCCTGCTGAAGTTCGAAAAATGTCACCAGAAGAAAAAGCTGCCTATAAAAAGCAACGCGACTATAAAAATTTAGTTGCTCGTATGGGTATTGACCCTGAAAAAGGCTGGGAGCCACATTACGAAGTCTTACCGGGCAAAGAGAAAGTTGTTCAAGAATTAAAGAAACTTGCTGAAAACGCCGATAAAATCTATCTCGCAACCGATTTGGATAGAGAAGGGGAAGCGATTGCATGGCACCTCGAACAAATTATTGGTGGCGAGCCTGAAAAATATAAGCGAGTTGTTTTTAATGAAATTACTAAAAATGCGATTCAGCAGGCATTTGAAACACCCGGTGAACTAAACACTGACATGGTTTATGCGCAACAAGCGCGTCGTTTTCTTGACCGAGTCGTGGGTTTTATGGTGTCGCCATTACTGTGGGCTAAAGTAGCACGTGGCTTATCAGCCGGTCGTGTGCAATCTGTTGCAGTACGTTTACTTGTTGAACGTGAACGCGAAATCAAAGCATTTATCCCCGAAGAGTTTTGGGATATCCACGCTGACGTTAAAAATACAGAGGCAGCTTTACGCTTAGAAGTTACTAAACACGCTGACAAGCCTTTTAAACCAGTTAATGAAGAGCAGGCGATGTCTGCTGTTAGTGAACTCGAAAAAGCTGACTACAAAGTCATTAGCGTTGAAGAAAAGCCTAGCAAGAGTAAACCGAGCGCACCTTTTATTACTTCAACCATGCAACAGGCTGCCAGTACGCGCTTAGGTTATGGTGTTAAGAAAACCATGATGCTTGCTCAACGCTTATATGAAGCGGGTCACATTACCTATATGCGTACCGACTCAACTAATTTATCGAAAGATGCAGTTGAAATGTGTCGTGATTACGTGACAGAGCAATTTGGTGAAAAATATTTACCGAAAGCACCGATTAGTTATAGCTCTAAAGGCAATGCACAAGAGGCACACGAAGCGATCCGTCCTTCTAGTGTTACCGTACTATCTGGTCATTTAGACGGTGTTGAAGCAGATGCTAAAAAACTTTACGAATTAATTTGGCGCCAATTTGTTGCCTGCCAGATGGTTCCTGCGGAATACGATCTAACCACTTTAACAGTGGGTGCTGGCGAATATCAGTTAAAAGCTAAAGGTCGCGTTCTTCGCTTTGATGGTTGGACAAAAGTCCAACCGGCTGTTCGTAAAAAGAATGAAGAAGATCAATCACTGCCAGCAGTTAAAGAAGGTGATGTTTTAACGCTTGTTGAGCTAGATCCTAAACAACATTTTACAAAGCCACCTGCACGCTTTAGTGAAGCGAGCCTAGTTAAAGAATTAGAAAAGCGTGGCATTGGTCGTCCATCTACTTATGCATCTATCATCTCTACGATTCAAGATCGTGGTTATGTGCGTGTTGAAAATCGCCGCTTCTTCGCTGAAAAAATGGGCGAGATAGTTACAGACCGCTTAGTTGAGAACTTCGAAGATCTGATGAACTTTGACTTTACCGCTAAGATGGAAGGCCGTCTCGATGACATCGCAGAGGGTGAGCGTGTTTGGACACAAGTACTTGATAGATTTTACGCAGACTTTTCAACACAGCTTGAAATTGCCTCAGGTGACGAAGAGCAGGGTGGCATGCGTCAAAACCAAATGGTCGAAACTGATATTGATTGCCCTACGTGTGGTCGTAAGATGGGGATTCGTACCGCATCAACGGGTGTATTTTTAGGTTGTACTGGTTACAACTTGCCACCTAAAGAGCGCTGTACTACAACCATGAATTTGGTATCAGGCGATGAAGCTATTGCTGCGGATGTCGAAGACGTAGAAACTGAATCTCTAATGCAAATGAAGCGTTGCCCAATTTGTGAAACGGCAATGGATTCATACTTAATTGACGAAACACGTAAGTTACATGTGTGTGGTAACAACCCGGCATGTAAGGGTTATATCGTTGAGCAAGGCACCTTTAAAATTAAAGGCTACGACGGCCCTATTATCGAATGTGATAAATGTGGCTCAGACATGCAGTTAAAATCTGGTCGTTTTGGTAAGTACTTCGGTTGTAGTAATGAAGAGTGTAAAAATACACGTAAGTTACTCAAAAATGGTGAAGCTGCGCCACCAAAAGAAGATCCAGTTCACTTACCTGAACTTGAATGTGAAAAGTCAGAAGCTTATTTTGTACTGCGTGATGGTGCGTCAGGTATTTTCTTAGCGGCTAATACTTTCCCTAAATCACGTGAAACGCGTGCGCCTAAAGTGGAAGAATTAAAGCGTTTTAGAGATCGTATTTCTGAAAAGTTTTATTACCTTGCTGACGCACCTACACAAGATCCTGATGGAAATCCTTCAGTCGTTCGCTACAGCCGCAAAAATAAAGAGCAGTATGTAATGAGTGAAGTAGATGGCAAAGCCACAGGTTGGACCGCCCACTACCAAAATGGTAAATGGGTAGAAGAAAGTAAAAAGAAAGCGCCTGCTAAGAAAAAAACAGCAGCCAAAAAATAAATCGCCAGATTATATAATCGAAGTCGCGGCGTAATGTCGCGCAAACTTATTGTTAATTTGAGATGCAAATAAAAAACCGGAACGCACATCATTGTGTCATTCCGGTTTTTTCATATTCTAAGTAAACGTAAAATTAGATTTGTACGTCTTTTACTTTTTTATAGCCTTCAGCTTCAAGCTCATCGTTTACACATTTTAATACGTATGGCTTTAATTCTTCGTTGCTGATGTCATCATCTTTTGCCCAGTTTAAACACATTTCAGTGTATTCTTTGATCATTTCAGCTGATGCTTCAGGTGCTTCGTTAGCGATTGCATTCGTTGCTGACACGCTTAAAACAGGTGCCAAAATTAGTGCTAGCAATGCTTTTTTCATTTAATTATTCCTAATCAAAAAATTAATTATCACTGGCTAAATGCACAGTAATGGTGCGCAATGTGTATGTCACTTTGCTTGAGTGAATTTATAAACTAAATTTCAAAAAAAGATAACGAAATTTTTTTATCGTAAAGATAAGCAAAAAATAACCACTATTTTGCCTCTAATGCTGGTAATCGTAAGGTCAAAACACGTATTATCGCGCTAATTTTAAAAGAAAAGTGAACTAACTTATGTCTGAACAAGGGACTCATTCAAAAACAAAGAAAGTACCAACCAAACTAGAACAAGTTGTAGAGAGTTTTATTTTTCGCTCGCGTTGGTTACTAGCGCCATTCTTTATTGGCTTATTAGTCGCTGTGGTATTACTGCTGCTAAAGTTCTTTAAATATTTATACAGCATGGCTTTAAATACGTTCACTGCGTCAAACCAAGAGCTTTTGGTAGGTATTTTGACTTTAGTTGACACTGCGCTACTAGCTGGGCTTTTGCTTATTATTATTTTTAGTGGTTATGAAAACTTTGTTTCAAAATTAAATATAGAAAACCATGAAGATAGACCAGTTTGGATGGGCAAGGTTGGTTTCTCTGGCCTTAAGATGAAGTTGATTAGTGCAATTGTTGCAATCTCGGCTGTGGAGCTTTTAAAGGTATTTATTAGCTCAAACAACCATTCAACAGATGAGTTACTCTGGAAGGTGTTAATTCATGTCACGTTTGTGGTGTCGGGGGTGTTGTTTGCTCTTACAGATTACATTAATAGTAAAACCATGAACCACTAATACCACGAAATAAAAAAGCCCTGCAATTGCAGGGCTTGGTGTTTAACAACTGATTATTAATTCAGGGTTGCGTAAAAGCAACCAAACCCGGGCAGAGTGACTGTATTATTGTTTAATTCAGCTGTGTGATGAGAGATCTCTGTATGCTGTGAAGACACAGAATCAGAGAGTGTCAGTTCGCTACTTTTTGCACCTAAGTTGAATGCACAAAGCATTTTAGTGTCGTTAAGCGTTCTATAAAAAGCAAGCACAGGCTCTTGTGTTTCGATAAATTCAATGTCGCCTTCAAGCAGTACGTTCTTATCTCTACGCCATGCCATAAATTCACGATACGCATTCAAAATTGAATCTTTATCTTGATCTTGCGTGTTTACCGCAACTGATTTGTGTGCATTGCCTACAGGTAACCAAGGTTTTACTGTAGAGAAACCAGCTTGCTCAGCATCTGCTGCATCCCATGGCATTGGTGTACGACAACCATCACGGCCTTTAAAGTTTGGCCAGAATGTAATGCCGTATGGGTCTTGTAAGTCTTCAAATGCGACTTCAGCTTCACCTAAACCAAGCTCTTCACCTTGGTACATACACACGCTGCCACGTAAAGACGCTAACAGGGCAGTAAGCATTTTACATTGCTGCGGATTGATAATGTTATCTTTACTCCAGCGGCTAGCAACGCGTTCTACATCATGGTTACTAAATGCCCAACATGGCCAGCCTTCGGTCATACGCTGCTCAAGAGTACTAACTGTTGTACGAATATATTCAGCGCTATAGTCGTTAGTCAGTAGCTCAAAGCTATAACCCATATGAAGTTTGTCACCACCTGATGTGTATTCAGCCATGGTTGCGAGTGAATCTTCAGATGAGATTTCGCCTAATGCAACGGTACCAGGGTACTTGTTTAGTAGGGCACGAATGTCCTGCATAAAAGTCAGGTTTTCAGGTTGTGTATTATTGTAGTAGTGATATTGGAAAGCGTACGGGTTGTCTTCGCTAAAACCACGACCTTGACGTTTTTCTGGTGGCTTAGCCGGGTTGTCACGTAATTGCGCATCGTGATAGCAAAAGTTAATTGCATCTAAGCGGAAACCATCAACGCCTTTCTTCAGCCAAAACTCAACATTGTCTAATACTGCTTTGCGTACTTCAGGGTTATGGAAGTTTAAATCAGGTTGTTCAGTCAAAAAGTTATGTAAATAATATTGACCACGACGCGGTTCCCACTGCCATGCAGGACCACCAAAAATAGATAACCAGTTATTTGGTTGTGTACCGTCAGGTTTGGCATCTGCCCACACGTACCAATCTGCTTTATCGTTGATCTTATCTTCACGGCTATCAAGGAACCATTGATGTTGATCTGAGGTATGGCTCAATACCTGATCAATAATGATCTTAATATCACGTTGGTGAGCTTGTGCAATGAGTTCATCAAAATCATCAAGGTTACCAAACAATGGGTCGATATCACGATAGTCACTGATGTCATAACCAAAGTCTTTCATTGGTGATTTAAAGAAAGGTGAAACCCAAATAGCATCAACACCTAGGCTTTTAATATAATCAATGCGATCAATGATACCTTTGATATCACCAATGCCATCGCCATTGGTGTCTTGGAAACTGCGCGGATACACTTGATAAATAACCGCACCTTTATACCACTGCTTTTGAGCCATGTTTTTCTCCATCGTGACACTCAGAGTGTGTAAACTATAAGGCAACCATTAGTCGTATATGTTGCCGGAATGTCAAAAGCATACGTGAAGGGTGTGATACTGTAAAAACTCTGCATACGTATGCACGCCAAATTCACCTCTGTCCTCAGTAAAACCTATTAACTTGATTTAAAATTGAGCAGCATAAATTTAGCGCCGTAAAATTTACCAATTAGTAAAGTAATTGTCTTATTCCAACTCAAAACGCCAGCGTGGTGCATAATATAGCTGGCTTACACCAGAATGGTGCAATGTGATTATTGGTAAGACCAATTATCATTGATTTATGTGCGTTCCTATTATTATTGCGTTAAGTCACCATTTAAGCGGGATAAATGGCCTAGCACCTATTTCTGTAACCAAATTGGGGGCGAAAATATAGCGAAAATGTTTCATTACTATTAATTTACACAGTAAAATTGATAAATCATTTATATTCAATCGGTTATGGGGTGGTTTTGTAAAGATGGTGTTAATATTTGTGATGATGAGCTACGCTGAATACGTATGCATAAATTTGTTAAGAAAATAACCAGGGCGTTAATATTCAATTCGACAACAAAATCAGTCAGCGAATAACAGCTATTATGTTCATGAATAACTGCAACACGTTGACATTACAATTTGGGTAATGGGAAAACATCATGTCTATGTTCAAACCAAGTATATTAACTCTGGCTTTAACAGCCGCAGGTTTAAATAGCTTTGTAGTGTATGCTGCAGAAGAAGACCAAAAAACAAAAAACGACAACGTTGAAGTTATCGAAGTAAAAGGTTTTCGTGGCAGTGTTGTAGAATCTATTAATACTAAACGCTTCACTCCTGAAGTTGTTGAGTCAATCTCAGCTGAAGATATCGGTAAATTACCTGATTCATCAATTGCAGAATCAATTGCACGCCTTCCTGGTTTAACAGCACAACGTCTAGACGGTCGAGCTAGTCGTGTAAGTGTTCGTGGTTTCAGTGAAAACGAAAGTGCAACAACATTCAACGGTCGTGAGCAAGTTTCAATCGGCGACAACCGTGGCGTTGAATTTGACCTTTACCCATCAGAAATTATGAGTGGCGTAACGGTATACAAAACCCCAAGCGCAGGTATTGAAGCAGAAGGTATCGCTGGTGTTATCGACATGCAAACTGTTAAACCTTTAAGCAAAGGTGAGCAAGTTATCATGTTCAATGGCCAGTACGAACAAACGGGTTTTGATAAATTAAACCCAGACGGTGACGATCAAGGTTTCCGTGGTACGTTCTCATATATTGATCAATTTGCTGATGACACCATCGGTGTTGCATTTGCATACAACACGATGAGTTCTCCAAACCAAGAGAAACGTTGGAACGCATGGGGTTACCCTGAGTTTACAGGTGAAGATGGTAATACGTACTCAATCTTAGGTGGTGCTAAGCCATTCGTACGTTCATCAACGCTTGAACGTGATACAGCCATGCTTGTTATTGAAGCTGCGCCGACTGATCGCCTGAACATGACCTTTGATGCTTTATATGTAGATTTCTCTGATGAGAAAATCTTACGTGGTATTGAAGTGCCATTTGCATGGGGCCAAGGTTCAATTGACCCAAGTTCAGCTGTTGTTGACGCAGATTCTGGTTTCATCACAAGCGCAGTAACAGAAGGCCAACGTGTTGTTGTTCGTAATGACTACGAAGAGCGTAACGCGGAGCTAACTCAGTTTGGTTTTAATGCAAAATACGACATCAGCGATGATTGGTCAGTAGAATTTGATGTAAGCCGCTCTGAAGTTGAGCGTCAAATCTGGAGTATCGAAAGCTACTCAGGTACAGGTCGTGGTGATGCAAATGGTGTTGCTGATACGATTGGTTATGAGTTTGACGGTGGTAACACAGGCGCACAATTCAGCCATAACCTTGATTACAGCGATTATGACTTAATTCAACTTGGTGGCCCATTATCTTGGGGTGCAAGTGCTGCACTGAACGATAAGTACGGTCTAACTGATACTGCTTATCAAAATACTGCGCAAGATGGTTTCATCAATGCGCCAGAAATCAATGATGAACTAAGCACATTGAAACTTGCGGCTAGCAAAGTACTTGATAACGCGTACATCAGCCGTGTGTCATTTGGTATGTCTTACCGCGACCGTGAAAAGAGCAAAGTGTCTGAAGGTTACTTCATGACATTAAAAGACTTCTCTTTATCAAACCCGGGTATGTTATCAATCCCAGAGCAATACCGTTTAGGGTCAGCTAGCCTTGATTTCATTGGCATGGGCAACATGGTTGCTTACGATACCAACGGTCTAGTGAATGATGGTTACTATAGCCTGCTTCAAGAAAGCTTAACTGATTCAAAACACAAGACACAGTCTTGGACAGTTCAAGAAGAAGTAACAGCGTTCTTTGCTCAAGCTGACATTAATGCAGAGCTGGGCTCTATCCCTGTAACAGGTAACGTTGGTGTGCGTTATGTGAAAACTGAACAGTCTTCACAAGGCTTCGCAGCTAACACTGTGGATGGTTTAGTTGTTGTATCACCAACAGATGTAAACCATGACTACAGCCACTTCTTGCCAAGCATCAACTTATCATTTGCAATTGATGAAGAGCAAACAGTACGTTTTGGTGCCGCGAAAACCATTTCTCGTGCTCGCTTAGACGAAATGAACGCGTCAGTTAACGCTACTTACAATCAACAACCAGATGAAAACGGTAACTATTGGAGTGTATCAGGTGGTAACCCTGAGCTTGAGCCAAAAGAAGCAACTGGTTTTGATTTAAGCTACGAAAACTACTTCCATGAAGAAGGTTACTTCGCTGCAGCTGTATTCTATAAAGATATCACTCAGTGGATTTTCGATGGTACTTATGAAATCGACATGAGCGGTGTAGCTGATCCGTCTACTGGTGAAATTCCTGCGACTTCAACTGGCACAGGTTCAGGTAAAGTGAACGGTGGTTCTGGTGACCTATGGGGTTATGAGCTTTCATTAACTCTACCATTCACTATGTTCAGCGAGTCACTTGATGGTTTTGGTTTAATCGCAAGCCATACAGGTGTTGAGCAAGACTTAACTGACCAAAATGGTAACGATTATGAGCTACCTGGTTTATCGGACCAAATCGATAGTTTAACAGTTTACTTTGAGCGTAACGGTTTCCAAGCGCGTACTAGCATGCGTAAGCGTAGCGACTTTAAAGGTGACGTATACGGTTTAGGTTTTGCGACTACACAAGTTGACATTAAAGGCGAAACAATTTGGGATGCTCAAGTTGGTTATGACTTTAGCGAAGGCGGTGTAGAGAGCCTTGACGGTTTATCTGTCACTTTCCAAGTACAGAACATCACAGAAGAGCCGTTCACGTCACTACAAGGTGATAACTCACTTCAAGTACGTGACTACCAAGACTACGGTCGTACATTCCTGTTAGGCTTCAGCTACAAGCTGTAATTAGCTAAAACAGCGATAGAAAATTGCCCTTGTGATTTGTTTTACAAGGGCTTTTTTATATCAGTGAGCTACACTCAATGAATAGAAATTGGCGTTAGGTGTACTATGGAAACAAAAAAAATAACCAAGGTCGTGATTGCCGGTGGTGGCACAGCAGGGTGGATAACCGCTGCATTACTTAATAAAGTGCTGGGCAAAGTGCTTGATATCACCCTGATAGAGTCAGCAGAGATTGGCACTGTGGGTGTAGGCGAAGCGAGTATTCCACCTATTTTGCATCTAAATGGTGCCCTTGGCATTTCTGAAAAAGAATTTATTAAAGCCACTGGCGCAACGATTAAGCTCGGTATTGAGTTTGAAAATTGGCGCAGTCAAGATCACAGCTACATGCATGCCTTTGGTGAAATAGGTAAAGATTTTCCGTTTTGTGAGTTTTATCATTTTTGGCTAAAAGCAAATCAAACACAAAACGCGCCTGACTTTTGGGATTTTTCACTTAACTACCAAGCAGCAAAAGCGCATAAATTTGCTCACCTTAAGCACATTCCTAACACTCAGTTGGCGGGCTTACATTATGCCTATCATTTTGATGCCACTCGATACGGCGAATTCTTAAAAGAGTTGGCGCAATCACGGGGCGTTAAACGCATTGAAGGCAAAATTGAATCGGTTAATCAATGCCATCAAAGCGGGTATGTTCGTTCTTTGTTACTTAAAAATGGCGAGCAAATTGATGGCGACTTATTTATTGATTGCACTGGTTTGCGTGCTTTATTAATAGAGCAAACACTTAATACCGGCTTTGAAGATTGGTCGCATTGGTTACCGTGTGATAGCGCGATTGCGGTGCAAAGTGAATCAGCTTCGGATGCAATTCCTTATACACGTTCAATTGCAAGAGACTCAGGCTGGCAGTGGCAAATACCATTACAGCATCGAGTAGGCAACGGGCTTGTGTATTCTTCTCGTTTCTTATCAGACGAAGCGGCAAAACAACAGCTCTTGGATAATTTACCTGCCAAACCACTGACAGAGCCGCGTGTTATTAAGTTTAAAACAGGCCGCCGTTTAAAGCAGTGGCATAAAAATGTGGTATCGGTCGGCTTATCAAGCGGCTTTTTAGAGCCATTAGAATCGACCAGTATTCATTTAATTCAAAGTGCAGCCATTCGTTTAATTAAGTTTTTTCCTCATCAAGGTATTAAACAAAGCCTTGTAGATGAATTTAATCAACAAAGTAAAACAGAATTTGAGCGAATTCGTGATTTTATTATTCTTCATTACAAGCTTACTGAGCGTGATGACAGTGCGTTTTGGCGTTTTTGTAAAGGCATGGATATTCCATGCAGTCTCAGAAAGAAAATTGAGCTATTTAAAACCAGCGGCAAGCTAATTAGAGAAGACGATGAGCTCTTTGCCGAAATCGCATGGCAGCAAGTAATGATAGGGCAAGGGCTTATTGCAGAGGATCACCATCCTTTAACAGATGCGTTATCTGATGAGCAATTAAATGAGTTATTTAGCAATTTAAAAACCTTGATTAATAGCACTGTCGAGCAGTTGCCGACCCACAATCAATTCTTAGAAAAAGTACAAAATTAATTATGAAAAAAACACAAACATTTTTAGCGTTAACAACCGCATTTACACTTTTTAACTCAACAGCAAGTTTTGCAATTACTGCGTCACCAGAAAACTGGTGGGTAGGGATGCAAAACGACTCATTACAAGTCATGCTTTACGATAACAATATTGCTAACAAAGCGTGGCAAATGGTGCCTTACAAAGGCGTTGAGTTTAAAGGGGTGACAACAACAAATAACCCTAACTACGCGTTTTTAGATTTAACCATCAGCGATAATGCAAAGGCGGGAGCACTGACTTTTAAAGCTGAAGACGGCACCACCTTTACTTACCCGTTAAATGACCGTGATAAGCAAAGTGCCAATCGTCATGGCTTTACAAATAGAGACACGCTTTATTTAATAAACCCTGATCGCTTTGTAAATGGTGACCCAAGTAACGATAGTATTGCTGGTATGCAGGAGGCTGCAAACCCAAGCTTTAAAGGAGGCCGACATGGCGGTGATATTCAAGGTGTTATCAATAGCCTAGATTACCTTGAGGACCTCGGTGTGACTCAACTTTGGTTAACGCCGGTGCTTGAAAATGACATGCCAAGTTATTCTTATCATGGTTATGCTATTACTGACTTTTACAAAGTTGATCCGCGTATGGGCAGTAATGCGCTTTATAAAACCTTATCAGCAGAAGCGAAAGAGCATGGTATCGGCTTAGTGATGGACATGGTACTTAACCACTTTGGTTCATCGCATCAGTGGATGAGTGACATGCCAACGGCAGATTGGGTTAACTTTGATGGCAAGTTTGAAAACGGTAAAAATGCCACTAGTCACGCCAGACAAACAATTCAAGACCCTCATGCGAGCCAATACGACAAACGTCAATTTAATGATGGTTGGTTTGTTGAGACGATGCCTGATTTAAATCAGCGCCAGCCGTTACTATCAACGTATTTAATTCAAAATGCCATTTGGTGGATTGAATACGCCAACTTAAGCGGCATTCGTGTTGATACCTATTCATACTCAGATAAAGCATTTTTAGCCGATTGGACTAAAGCGATTATGACCGAGTATCCAAACTTTAATATTGTTGGTGAAGAATGGACAACCAACCCAGCAATTGCATCTTATTGGCAGCGTGGCAAAGTCAATCAAGATGGTTATACCTCTGAGTTACCAAGTGTAATGGACTTTTCATTACAAGAGGCGTTGATCCAAGCACTTAACGAAGAAGAAAGCTGGAATACAGGTTGGGTTAAAGTGTATCAATCGCTGGCGAATGACTTTTTATATGCTGATACAGATAACATTTTAGTGTTTGCAGATAACCATGACATGAGCCGTGTTTACACTGAGCTGGGTCAAGACCTAGCAAAAACTAAATTAGCCATGACGCTGTTATTAACAACTCGTGGTATTCCACAAATTTATTACGGCACTGAGCTGCTGCTCGATAACACGCCAAGCAATGACCACGGTGATATTCGCATTGATTTCCCGGGTGGGTTTAAAGGTCAAAAAGCGAATGCCTTCACAGGTAAGGGGCTTTCAGCTGATCAGCAAGAGATGTTAGCTAGCATGAAAAAACTGCTTAAGCTTCGTCAAGAAAAACCAGCGTTAAGCGAAGGTCGTTTAATGCATTTTTCACCCAAGCAAGGCATTTACAGCTATGTGAGAGAGCACAATGGCCAAACTGTATTGGTTGTTCTTAACAAAAACCAACAAGCTATTGATTGGGATTTAAGCTACATGCAAGAAGTGCTGAAAGGCAATAATAAAGGACGCGATTTAATTAGCGAAGAGCGTGTTGATCTTGCTGCGCCAATCCGCTTAAAAGCTATGCAAGCACGCTTAATAGAACTTGAATAATTGCAACTAATAGGCTGAATACGTATGCATTTACTGTCCGTATGCAGCCCTTAACATTAGTATGAACTGATATTTACAGAAAAATGAAGTAATGATGACAACATACAAACTAACTGCGTTAGTAGTGGCTTCGGTTTTAGGTTTAACTGCCTGTGGTAACGATGCGCCAGTACAGCAGAACACGCAACAGCAGCAATCAGAATCTAGCCAAGCAGCTATCTCTAAGCCTGTGGTTTACCAAGTATTCACTCGATTATTTGGTAACACTAACACCACCAATAAACCGTGGGGCACATTAGAAGAAAATGGGGTAGGTAAATTCGCTGATTTTAATGATGCAGCATTACAAGGCATTAAAGAGCTAGGAACAACACATGTTTGGTACACTGGTGTACCGCGTCATGCTTTAGTAACTGACTATACCGAATACGGTTTGTCTCAAGATGACCCTGATGTTGTAAAAGGCCGTGCAGGCTCGCCTTATGCAGTGAAAGACTATTACGATGTTAATCCTGATTTAGCAATTAACCCTGAGCGCCGCTTAGAAGAGTTTGTCGAGCTAATCAATCGCACTCATAAGCACGGTATGAAAGTGGTTATTGATATTGTGCCAAACCACGTAGCGCGTAACTATGAGTCGGTTGCTAAGCCTGAAGGCGTAAAGGATTTTGGTGCTGAAGATGACACGACGAAAACCTATGCTCGCGATAATAACTTTTATTATGTAACAGGGCAGTCATTTCAAGTGCCAACAAGCGATAGCTACCAAGTGTTAGGTGGTAACCCGCATCCTCTTGCTGATAATCAATTTGCCGAAACCCCAGCAAAATGGACGGGTAATGGGGCCCGTGCCGCTAAACCCGACATCAATGATTGGTACGAAACAGTTAAAATCAATTACGGTGTGAAACCAGATGGTAGCTACGACTTCCCGACGCTACCGGATGATTACGCTGATAAAGATTACCGTGCGCACTACGCATTTTGGCAAGATAAAGACCTACCAAATAGCTGGTATAAATTCCGCGATATCGCGCTTTATTGGTTAGATAAAGGTGTTGATGGTTTCCGTTATGATATGGCCGAGATGGTGCCTGTTGAGTTTTGGAGCTTTTTAAATTCATCAATCAAGATGCAAAAAAGCGATGCCTTTATTTTGGCTGAGGTATATAACCCAACGCTTTACCGCCCATATATCCAACAAGGTAAGATGGATTACCTTTACGACAAAGTCGGTTTTTACGACACGGTTAAAGCTGTGATGCAAGGCAAGCAATCAGCGGATACTATTTTCGATATCCAAAGCCAAGTGGCGGATATTGAAGAGCATATGTTGCACTTCTTAGAAAACCATGATGAGCAACGCATAGCTAGCCCAGATTTCGCTGGTAGTAGTGAAAAAGGTAAGCCAGCGATGGTGGTATCTACATTGATGTCGCGCTCGCCAACCTTACTTTATTTTGGTCAAGCTGTCGGTGAAGATGGCTCTGAGGACGGTGGCTTTGGTGACCCAACGCGTACCAGTATCTTTGATTATATGGGTGTACCTGCGCATCAAGCGTGGATGAATAATGGTAAATTCGACGGCGGTGCGCTTTCAAAGCAGCAAGCTGATCTTCGCACTTACTACACTAAGTTAATGTCGTTAAACACACTTCCTGCCATTGTTGGTGGTGACATGCAAGCGATTGAATTGACAGGCTCAGAACAAGTTATTGCTTTTACGCGAAAGCTAGGTCAACAACTGGTGCTCGTCGTAAGTAATTTTTCAGAAAACCCTCAAGATGTTGAACTAACACTTAACCAAACGTTGTTACCTAAGCTTAATCACAGTGGCTTAACGTTAATTGATAACCTAGAAAATCATGCCGACATTGTGATTTCTGAGGCAGCTACGAATGCGCCAATTCAACTACAGCTGAATGGCTTAAGCAGTGCAGTATTTACCTTAAAGGCTGACTATGAATAATAACAAACCAACGCTGAGCTTTTGGCAAATATGGAATATGTGTTTTGGATTCCTTGGTATCCAATTTGGCTTCGCATTACAAAACGGTAATGTAAGCCGTATTTTTCAAACTTTAGGTGCCAATGTTGATGATATTCCAATCCTTTGGGTTGCAGCACCATTAACAGGTCTAATTGTACAACCGATCATCGGTTACTGGAGCGATAAAACTTGGAATAAGTTAGGTCGTCGTCGTCCGTTCTTTTTCTATGGGGCTATTTTAACGACGTTATCGTTATTCATCATGCCTAACTCACCAAGCCTTTGGATTGCGGCGGGTATGTTATGGATCATGGATGCGTCAATTAACGTGACTATGGAGCCATTCCGCGCCCTTGTTAGTGATAACCTACCGAAAAAACAACGTGCAACTGGTTATGCGATGCAAAGCTTCTTCATTGGTGTTGGTGCGGTTGTTGCGTCTGCATTACCTTGGATGATGACTAACTGGTTCGATATTGCTAATACGGCACCTGCTGGGCAAATTCCAGATTCTGTAAAATTTTCGTTTTACTTTGGTGCAGTAGTTTTATTAGTTGCTGTGTTTTGGACTGTATTTACCACGAAAGAATATTCACCAGAAGAACTTGAAAGCTTTCATGAACAAGAGCAAAGCGATGACTCGAGTGATGTTCAAAGTGATGTAAACTTTAACAAAGGCGCTGCAATCTTTACGGTTCTTGGTCTAGTAGTACTTGGTATTGTAACGGGTCTATCGCTTGAAAAAGAGCTTTATTTACTCGCTGGTGGTTTGATTAGCTTTGGTGTTATTCAATTTATTGCTGGTGCTTTAAAGGCTAAAAACGCAACCAGTGGTGGCTTTTATCAAGTTGTGAATGATGTATTCACTATGCCAGAAACGATGAAACAATTGGCATGGGTACAATTTTTTAGCTGGTTCTCATTGTTTGCAATGTGGATTTACACCACATCGGCAGTAACTAGCTTCCACTACGGCAGCAGTGATACAAGCTCTCTTGCCTACAATAACGGTGCGGATTGGGTTGGTGTATTATTTGCCGCTTACAATGGTTTTGCTGCCATTGCAGCACTGTGTATTCCGGTTATCGTTAAAAAAGTAGGGCTAAAAATGGCTCACGCTCTCAACCTAGTGCTAGGTGCATTGGGTCTGGTCAGCTTCATTATTATCAAAGATCCAAGTTTACTGATCTGGCCAATGATTGGAGTAGGGTTTGCTTGGGCGTCAATTCTATCTTTACCATACGCAATGTTAAGTACCTCAGTACCAAGTAAAAAAATGGGTGTGTACATGGGTATCTTTAACTTCTTTATTGTTATTCCGCAGCTGTTAGCGGCAAGCGTATTAGGCCTAATTTTACGTCACTTTTTTGATAATCAACCGATTTATGCGTTAGTGCTAGGTGCAGTGTCATTCGTACTAGCAGCGGTCGCTGTGCTGCGCGTTAAGCAACAATAATAAGGACACACAATGAAAAAATTTAATCTTATTACAGCAAGCTTGTTAGCGTTAGGTTTAACAGCTTGTAGTTCAGAGCAATCAGTTAATACAGCAGTTGAGCAGGTGTCAGCGCCAGGTGCACCGGGTGTTGAGCCTTTTTGGGCATACTCTGGTAAAACGGGTATTGGTACCTCTTACGAGCAATACCAAGACGGCCACTACAGCGACGCAGCTGCTACTGGCAAAGTATCAAAAGTTTGGTTTTCAATCGCGAAAGGCATGATCACAGAAACCATGTTTGGTTTAATTCACCAAGCGCAAATCAAAGATATGCAGTTTGTTGTAGTCGGTAAAGACTTTACCGTTACAGAGAACGATGATCTCGATGTGAGCATTGATTATTTATACAAAGACGACGCTGGTCGCCCATTATCGCTTGCTTATAAAGTCGTTAGTAAAGATAAACAAGGTCGTTTCACTTTAGAAAAGCATATTTTTACAGATCCAAATGGCCAAACATTGTTTGTTCGTAGCGTATTTAATACCGACCTTGAAGGTGTGAAAGCCTACGTTAATGTGAACCCTTACATTGATAACAACGGTTTACATGATTTTGCAAAAGTCACTGATAAGGGTCTAGTTGCGTGGCAAGATGATAACTTTTTATCTTTACAAGCCGCTCAACCATTTAAGCAAGCAAGCGTTGGCTTTACGGGTGTAAGTGATGGCTTAAAAGAGTTAAAAGCATCGCAATCACTATCAACGACTTACCAAAATACTGGTGATAAGTCGGGTAATGTAAGCTTACTTGCAGAGCTTGGTGAAGTATCAAAAAACACCACCTTTGATTTAGCGTTAAGCTTTGGTAACTCTGAAGCTGCAAGCTTAAAAGAAGGTCAAGCGAGTTTAAACCAAGGCTACCAAAAAGTGCTTGCTGCATATAACGGTGAGGGTGCTGCAATTGGTTGGCAAGACTACTTAGCAAGCCTTGAACCTTTGAGCACATTAACTAACAGCACCGCAGATAATGGTAAGTTGCTTTATACCAGCGCCATGGTGTTGAAAGCGCAAGAAGATAAAACCCATGCTGGTGCTTTAATTGCGTCATTGTCTAACCCGTGGGGTGAAACAGTGTCGGCTAAAACAGGCTCTACCGGTTATAAAGCGGTTTGGGTACGTGATTTCTATCAAGTTGCGATGGCATTTATGGCCATGGGTGACACACGTACCGCTAAAACAGCATTTGAATATCTAGAAAAAGTACAAGTAACAGATAACACGCCAGGCAATGGTGGTGACACGGGTTGGTTTTTACAAAAGACGCACGTTGATGGTGAGCTTGAGTGGGTAGGTGTTCAGCTTGACCAAACAGCAATGCCAATTATGTTAGCATGGAAGTTACATCAAGCTGGCGTACTTAGCGATCAAGAGCTCACAGATTGGTATGGCAAAATGTTAAAGCCAGCAGCTGATTTCTTAGTTGATGGGGGCCTTGCGAAAATTCTTTGGAACGACACGCAAATTACACCGCCAGCAACGCAACAAGAGCGTTGGGAAGAACAAAATGGTTTCTCTCCATCAACAACTGCAGCGGTTGTTGCAGGCTTAGTCACGGCTGCTGATATTGCTAAAAAAGCAGGTGACACAAAAAATGCAGAGCGTTACCTAGCAACGGCTAAAACCTACAACAGTGAAATTGAAAGCACCATGTTTACGACTCAAGGTAACCTTAAGTCTGAAAATAGCGATGGTGAATATTTCATTCGTATTGGTCAAGACAAAGATCCAAACTCATCAACCACGCTTAATGCCAATAACGGTCGTGAAGGCTTTGATAAAAAGCAAATCCTTGATGGTGGTTTCTTAGAGCTTGTACGTTATGGTGTTCGTGATGCACTTGCGCCAAGCATTGTAAAAACATTACCAGAATACGATGACGAAACCTTAGTCGATAATCTGCAAGTGCGTTACACCTTTAATTTTGCTGATGGCTCAGGGTCATTCCCTGGTTACCGTCGCTATGGTAACGATGGTTACGGTGAAGATGAAGTGACAGGTAACAACTATGCCGAAGGTGGTAACAACACCCCTGGTCAACGTGGTCGTGTATGGCCGTTTTTCACAGGTGAACGTGGTCACTATGAAATCGCTGCGGCAAACGCAACTAATAGCCTTGATGCGATGAAGCAACAAGCGATTAAAGACACCTATGTAAAAGGTATGGAAGCATTTGCCAATGAAGGCATGATGTTACCTGAACAAGTTTGGGATGGCGTAGGCAACAATAAAGCAGGCTATCAGTTAGGTGAGGGGACAAACTCAGCCACACCACTGGCTTGGACACACGCTGAATACATTAAGTTACTCCGTTCAGTGAGTGATAAACATGTGTGGGACCATTACCCTGTGGTTGAAAAAGCCCTCAAGTAATACCTTATTAATAAGCCGCAATTCATTTGCGGCTTTTTAGTTTAAATTTGAGTAGACATTATGTTTAAGAAATTAATTTGTTTAACCTTGATGCTATTTACAGGTGTCACTTTTGCAAATGTGATAATCCCTGAGGTGTCAAAAGGGCATCTTGATGTTAAAGAAAACTTTAGTTCAAAGTACGTTGAGAGCCGCTTTTTAAATATCTGGTTACCACCAGGTTATAACAACACGCGTAAGTATGATGTTTTATATATGCATGATGGTCGAATGTTGTTTGATGCCAAAACAACATGGAATAAACAAGAATGGCAAGTTGATGAAGTTGCCGCGAAGTTAATTCAAAGCGGTAAAGTTAAGCCATTTATTGTTGTTGGCATTCCAAATGCGGTAGAAAATCGTCATAGCGAGTATTTTCCGCAAAAAGTATTTGAAAGTTTAGCAAAGCAAAAACAAGCAAATTTATATGAGTTAGAGAGGTATCCAGGGCAAAAGCTGTTTTACTCTAAGGTTTATTCAGACAACTATGCTCGCTTTGTTGTTGAAGAAGTCATTCCCTTTATTGAGAATAACTATTCAGTAAATAAAGGTTTTGAACATCGGTATATCGCAGGATCAAGCATGGGAGGGCTTATTTCTTGGTATACACTACTTCAATATCCTAATGAGTTTGCCGGCGCAATTTGTATGTCTACGCATTGGCCAGGGATTTTTACTTATGACAAACAAGTATTTACTGCTTTCAAGCAGTATATTTCTGACAATATTGGCAAACTAACAACACAAAAAGTTTACTTCGATTATGGAGATGGCACATTAGACTCCATGTATCCTGATCTTCAAAAACAAATTGATAATGTATTTATGCAACACGGTTATCCAGCTTCGTTATGGCAGAGTCAATATTTCCCAGGTGCGACGCATGCAGAAGTTGATTGGGCTAAGCGATTGCAAATCCCACTTGAGTTTATGTTCAGAGTAAACGCGCAAGCACTGTAATAATTAATTGATTAAAAGAATCGAACTGCTTCTGCTAGGCTAAATGCCTGTATTAAAAGTATTTATAGCACGAAGCTATAACTATGAAGTAAAAACTTAATTACATACCCAATACTTATTGGGCATGGCTTTTGGTAAAAGGAAAAATAATGTTAAAAAAACTAGCCTTATGTGGTTTGTTAGCAATAAGCACGCAAAGTAAAGCGGATGACTATTTGCTTTACTTTATGGGGGGCCAATCAAATATGGAAGGTTTTGGCTTTAATAAAGACTTACCTGCACAGTATAAAAAGCCAGTTGAAAATACCTTACTCTTTTTTGGTAACCCTGTTGCTGATGATGCATTAAATGGTGGTAAAGGTGTTTGGACTAATTTAATGCCTGGTTTTGGAACAGGGGCAAGATCGACAGAGCATTCAATTATTTTATCTGAAAGGTTTGGTCCTGAATTGAGTTTTGGTAAACGCTTATCTGAGCTCACTGATAAGAAAATAGCCATTATTAAATATGCGCGTGGAGGCTCATCTATTGCGCTTGGGGCATCTGGCTTTGGTACGTGGGGGCAGAACTATGCTGACAACACCAAGATCAACCAATGGGATAACTTTCAAAATACAGTAAGAGCTGCGTTAGCTAACAATGATATAGATGGTGATGGTGAAGCAGATACTTTAGTCCCAGCAGGGATCATTTGGATGCAAGGCGAGGCCGATGCCTATCATGAGCAAGCATCTAAGGTTTATTTAGCTAATTTAACAAGCCTTATGAATGATATGAAAATGGCATTTGGTGATAAGGAGTTACCAATCATCCTTGGCAGAATCGAAGACTCTGGTAAAACACCTGAAACACGCATGATGCCACATATTGAGAGTGTATGGAATGCTCAGAAAAAGTACGTTAAATCAAATGCTAACGCTCATTTAGTCGCCTTTGATGAGCCGGTCGAATTCATTGAAGATAAATGGCACTATAAAAGTAATTACTATATAAAACTAGGTAACCTTTTTGCAGAGAAAGCAGCCGAAACATTAGCTAAGTAAGTTTCTTTTAAATATCTAATTAAATAATTAAACCGCCGAATTAACCTCGGCGGTTTTTTGTTTATAATAGGGCCAAATTTAAAATGGAATTTACCATGAATCAGCAAAATTTTATTCTTGTTATACTTATTCTCATTGCTCTACCTGTGTGCTTAATTAAAGCTGAGGCAGCTGAACTTAAACCCTTCACTACAGATGGTTGCAGCTCTTTTCCTGATGGAACGATAGAACACAAAAACTTATGGTTAGCTTGCTGCACTGCCCATGATCTCGCTTATTGGCAAGGCGGTACTTTTAAGCAACGTGAGCAAGCTGATATAGATTTAAAAGCGTGTGTTGCACAAGTGGGTGAACAAGAAATTGCGGTATTGATGCTTGCCGGTGTCAGAGTGGGAGGGACACCTTTTTTACCTACCAGCTTTCGCTGGGGTTATGGCTGGCCATACCCCAAGTTTTATGGCGAACTCACTGAGCAAGAGCGCTCACAAGTTGAAAACCGTTTAGCAGAATACGCTAATACTGAACAGCATTAATACTTAATAAAGAGAATGGGCAGAGAGCAGCCTATTCGAGTTTTTATAATTATTTAAAATGGAGTTTGTAGATGATCAAAACAGCCGGGATGTTACTTTTATTATTTGCTCTTAATTCTCAAGCGGAAAGTTTTCAATCTAAACTTGTTGAGGCTGCCAAAGAGCGAACTGAACACTTTGTAGTTTATAACGGAAGTTATCGAAAAATAGACTATCCCAATGGTGATGTGCCTAAGAATATAGGTGTATGTACCGACGTGGTTATTCGTACTTACAGAGCTTTAGGAATTGATTTACAAGCGCTTGTACATGAGGATATGCGCTACAACTTTAGCTTATATCCTTCAAAACGAATTTGGGGCTTAACCAAACCAGATACCAATATTGACCATCGCAGGGTACCTAACCTACAAGTGTTTTTTGAAAGACATGGTGAAAGTCAAGTTACTAGTAATACAGCAGCTGATTATCAAGCAGGTGATATTGTGACTTGGATTTTACCTAATAATAGGCCCCATATAGGTATTGTTACAGATGAACTGTCGAAAGATAAATTAAGACCTCTGATTGTTCATAACATAGGCTGGGGGCCGAAAATGGAAGATTTGCTATTCACTTACAAAATTACAGGGCATTACAGATATAAACCCTAACATACACACTAAGCTTCAATTAGTTACCACTTTAGTATACATTTAAGGTATTTATGTACCTTTATTGGGTTTGGTCTGATTTTTAACTTAAAGGGATTTATATGAAAAATGTGAGTAAATGCATTGCCAGTATTTTGTTGCTACTTCCGACGACTATTTTTGCTTCTCAAGAAGTTGTGATCGAAAAGTCAGATAAATTTACCGAACTGTCAAAAGGCTTAAAGGTAAGTGTTAGAACTGGCCCTACTAAAAATGCCAAAATTTATGACTTTTCGACCAAAAAAATAACCATCACTGATGAGCATGGTGCGCCTTTTCAACGTTACTATTTGCAAATTGCCACAGCAGATAAAGAATGGGCCAAGGAAATCATTACGTTTGATGATAAAACGAATATAATTGACTTAAATGCACTACTTTTTGGTCAATTGATAGACACTTCTGAACTAAAAAAAATAGACTCAGCGCATGCTTTTTCTTTATATAATCGTCTTGAAAGTGTTCTTTCTGAAGAATATGGCACATTTGAACAGGTTTACAATGGTGGCTTAGCTGACTATTTAAATTATATGTCGATAGATGCCGGTTTTGAGAATTACATAGCAAGAACCGGGGGAGCGGGCGATAAACTCACAGAGTCACTAAAAGAAATAAAGCTGCCACCTCTTGTTGAGCACCAACAATTAATAAGTGAGTTTATTAAGGCTGTAAATCAAAAAGACAAAACATGGTTGTTGGCACAGCAAAGACCTAATTCCTCACAGCGAGACTCGGGAATTTATGCGCGCGGTTTAAACGTGCTGTTTGAGTATTTTGATAGCATAGGTAACCCTACAAAGTTCAATATTACCCGAGAAACACAAGGTCGCTCCTATGACCTTAATTCTAATAAACACTTTATTGTTGAATTGCTTGAGCACAAAGGTCGACGAGATAAAATAGAGATGGAGTTTATGTTTGTAGATTCTTATGGTGGCCGCTTTATTGCTGAATACGACATTACAGGTGTTCGTTTTCGTTAAGTAACGGGTTAAGTAAAGTTGAAAAGCCGCAGGTTACGAAAACGTGCGGCTTTGATATCTCTTCGTTATAGCCCTGCTTTTTTAGCGCGAGCAGCGTGTAGCTTTTTGTAACTTTCGATTAAACGAAGGTGTCTGTCTAAACCCTCAAGCTTCATGCTGGTTTCTGTTAAACCATAGAACATTACATCGCCGTTGATTGAGCCAACCACGGCATCCATTGTTTCTTGACCAAACATACGGGTGAAGCTATGAATGTAATCTTCAATCTCAAGGTCATCGCTGAGTGCAACTTCTAACGTTGCATGCATTGCTTGGTAGAATAGGCCGCGTTCAACAATGGTATTGTCGTTATACTGTAAGAATGCTTCAGCAAGCTCCATTGCTGCTTCTAAATCACCAAGTGCTAAGTAAATAAGTAGCTTCAGCTCTAGAATCGTTAACTGACCCCACACTGTGTTTTCATCAAACTCAATACCGATTAAGGTGATGATATCAATGTAGTTATCAAGTTCACTTTCTTCTAAGCGCTCAACTAAATCAGCAAGTTGATCTTCTGATAAACGATGCAGGTTCAGGATATCTTCACGGAAGTTAAGTGCTTTATTGGTATTGTCCCAAATCAAGTCTTCCACAGGATAAACTTCTGAGTAATCAGGCACTAAAATGCGGCATGCAGTACCAAGGTCTGAGAACTCAGCAATGTAAGCTTCTTTACCTAAGCTTTCTAAAATACCGAATAAGCTCGCTGTTTCTTCTTCATTGCTACCTGAGAAATCCCATTCAACAAAATCATAATCGTGCTTAGCGCTGAAGAAGCGCCATGAAATGACGCCAGTTGAATCAATGAAGTGCTCTACAAAGTTTTCCGGTTCAGAAACTGCCATACTATTGAACGTTGGCTTAGGTACATCGTTTAAGCCTTCAAAGCTTCTGCCTTGTAATAACTCAGTTAAGCTGCGCTCTAACGCAACTTCAAAGCTTGGGTGCGCGCCAAAAGAAGCAAATACACCGCCTGTTTTAGGGTTCATAAGTGTTACGCACATCACAGGGAACTGACCACCTAGCGAGGCGTCTTTTACTACAACAGGGAAACCTTGTTCTTCAAGACCATTAATACCCGCAACAATACCTGGGTATTTATTTAAAACGTCCTCTGGTACGTCTGGTAAAACTATTTCTTGCTCAATGATTTGACGTTTAACGGCACGCTCGAAAATTTCAGATAAACATTGTACTTTTGCCTCAGCAAAATTGTTACCTGCACTCATCCCATTACTTAAGAATAAGTTTTCAATTAGGTTTGAAGGGAAATAAACCGTTTCACCGTCTGACTGGCGAACATAAGGAATCGAACAAATGCCACGTTCTTTATTACCAGAGTTGGTATCTATTAGGTGTGAGCCACACAGCTCACCATCTGGATTATAAATTTCACGGGTATAGTCATCTAAAATGCCCTCAGGTAAAGAGTCATCGTCAGTCAGTGCAAACCACTTTTCATTTGGGTAATGAACAAACGCGCTATTGGCAATGTCTTCACCTAAGAATTGATCGTTATAGAAGAAGTTACAGTTTAAGCGCTCAATAAATTCGCCTAAAGCTGAGCATAGTGCGCTTTCTTTCGTTGCACCTTTACCATTGGTAAAACACATAGGCGAAGCTGCATCACGAATATGAAGTGACCATACATTTGGCACAATATTACGCCAAGAAGAAATCTCGATTTTCATCCCTAACTCTTCAAGGATGGCCGTCATATTTGCGATGGTTTCTTCAAGCGGTAAGTCTTTACCTAAAATAAAGGTATTACTGTCATCACCGGGTTTTGCCATCAGCATTGCTTGCGCATCAGCTTCGATGCTTTCAACAGTATCGATCTTAAATTCAGGGCCAGTTTGAATAACACGTTTAACTGTACAGCGCTCAACAGAGCGTAAAATACCTGTGCGATCTTTCTCAGAAAGGCTTTCTGGTAACTCAACCTGAATTTGAAAAATTTGGTTATAGCGGTCTTCAGGGTCAACGATATTGTTTTGCGCAACACGAATACCGTCAGTCGGGATATCGCGTGAATTACAATACACTTTAATAAAGTAAGCCGCACACAATGCAGAAGATGCTAAAAAGTAATCGAATGGACTTGGTGCAGTGCCATCACCTTTATAGCGAATAGGTTGGTCTGCAATGACAGAGAAATCATCAAACTTGGCTTCAAGTCTGAGGTTGTCGAGAAAATTAACTTTAATTTCCATTAAAAAATTCCACCTTTGTGCGCGTTGTTATCTAAAGCATTGTTAGCCAGATAAGCATTTTCAACATAATAGGTGTAATTATCTGCTTTTTCGAAGTAATAGTCTTGGGTAAATCGAAAAAAAACTAATTTTAATGCAATAAGTGTCTGGTTAGGGAGGGAGTAAGCGATAACAAAGCTGTTATCGCTAAAAATTAAACACTTGAACCGCGAATAATTAACCGGGGTGGTAAAAGGGTATTCTCGACATCTTCACCACGAATAAGTTTGAGCAGGTTATCGACCAACATTTGTCCGGCGAGGGTGGTGTCTTGCTGAACAGTGGTAAGTGGTGGGTTTACAAAGCTGGCAACCGCAATATTATCAAAGCCAACAACGTGCACATCATCAGGAACCTTTATTTTTGCTTCTTTCAATGCGCGAATAGCTCCAATCGCAATAAGGTCACTGGCAGCAAATAATGAGTTAAAACGAATGTTATTTGCTAAGAGTGAACGAGTCGCGTGATAGCCTGATTCTTCTGTTGAAATAGCATTTGCCATCTTACGTTCGTTTAAATTCACGCCCTTGGCTAGAAATGCATCTTTAAAGCCTTGGTAGCGAGCAAAAAATTCTGGACTATGCTCAGATGCATCACCAATAAATGCACAATCGGTTCTTCCTGTTGCGAGTAAATGTTCAGCCGCTAATTTACCACCGCCGTAGTTATCACAGCTCACAGTTAAATCTGGGCGGTTATCTACACTGGCACCCCAACAGACAAATTTAGTGTGCTGATCTATTAGGGTTTTAAATTTAGGTTGATAATCAAGGTAATCACCATAACCAAGCAGTATTAAGCCATCTGCACGATGGCTGTCTTCGTAATCGGCTTGCCAATCAGAGCTGCTTGACTGAAACGATACCAGTAAGTCGTAGCCTTCTTTTGCACAGGCTCTGGTTATACTACCTAGCATCGCCAAAAAGAAAGGGTTTATTTGTGATTCATCCGAAGTGGGATCTTCAAATAATAACAGGGCGAGGGTGCTACTTTGCTGTGTTCTTAAGTTACTGGCATTTTTATCAACTTTGTAGTTGAGCTGCTTGGCTACCTCATGAACACGTCGACGGGTTTCTTCGTTGACCAAAGGGCTATTTCGCAGCGCGCGAGACACGGTTGACTGCGACACACCCGCATAATGTGCAATGTCAAAAGATGTCGCCTTACCTTTCATATGGTTACCAAATAACAGAACTAGTAATTGCCATTTTCGGCTATTTAATATTTTTTTCAAGCTATTTGTGACAAGCAGCGAGAGTGTGGCTGTTCTGTACACAGTTAGGCATTTTTTATGTGTTTATAAATGCCTTTTCGATACTTAATACGCAGGTTTTCTCATTAAATACGTATGCATGCACAAATAATGAAAATTTTTATTGATCCAAATCTGACACCGGTGTCATAATGTCACTGTTTTATCATTTTGTTGTCAAAACGTATTTGGCTGCCCATTCATTTGGGCAGCATTTTTTTAATACAAAAGATAGCTTCTTTGAGGCAATGACCCAAAGTTTAGCAGACACAGTGGCTTTGCCATTGAAAACTAGAACAATAAGCGGCAACTAGCTTAGACAAATAGAGAAAACATCATGAACACACAGACAACCACAGAATTCGCTCCTATTCTTGTTGCCGATATCGGCGGCACTAACGCTCGTTTCGCTTTAATCACTGACTTTAATGCACAAACTAACCAGTTTGTTATCGAGCACAATTTAACTTTTCCAAGTGCAGATTTTGGCTCTTTAGAAAGTGCGATTAACCAGTACTTTAGTCAAATTTCGTTTCCAAAGCCAAGCCGTGCATGTTTAGCAGTAGCTGGCCCGATTAAAGCAGGTCAAGTTCATTTAACTAACCTTGGCTGGCACTTTAACGTTGCCGATTTAAAAGCTGAGTTTTCATTTGAGCAACTTGAAGTAATCAACGACTTTGCAGCATTTGCTTATGCGGCACCTTATTTAGATGATTCGCAAAATATGGCTGTTAAAGCAGGTCAGGCGGATGAAAATGCGAATATCGCAGTTATGGGGCCTGGTACAGGTTTTGGTGCTGCATGTTTAGTTCGCACATCACAAGGCAGTGCTGTTCTTAGCTGTGAAGCAGGGCACATTACCCTTGCAGCTGTCACAGACTTAGACCGTAGACTGATTACTGAGCTTAAACAGCAATTAAATCATGTTTCTGTGGAGACTGTGTTCTCAGGCCCTGGTATTGCTCATTTATATGGCGCTATGGCTGCGGTAAAAGGCGTTGAAGCGAAGAATTTAGATGCAGCACAAATTAGCGAGTTAGCAACCACTGGTCAATGCGAAGTCTGTGATGCAACACTTAATCAATTTTGTGATTGGATTGGTAGTGTAGCAGGGGACTTAGCCCTGACATTTGGTGCGTTAGGTGGCGTATTTATTGGTGGTGGTATTTTACCTCGTATGCAACAACGTTTATTATCTAGTCGATTTGTTGAACGTTTTGCAGACAAAGGCATTATGTCGCAATATACTTCACAGATCCCTGTTACGCTTGTAACACAAGACAACATTCCATTCATTGGTGCTGCTGCGTGTATACATGTTAAAAGTAACGCGTAATTAGCAGTTGGATGTAGAGCGGATGAAGAAAGTAACCATCAACAGTGTCGCCAGCTATGCCGGTGTATCGAAAAAAACAGTATCTCGCGTGCTTAACAATGAGCCAAACGTGAGTGATGCAACGCGCGAAAAAGTACTTAAAGTATTTAAAGAGCTCGATTACACGCCAAACCCAATCGCTAGAGGTTTAGCACAAAACCGTAGTTTTATTATTGGTTGCTTGTACGATAATCCGAGTAAAAGCTATATTACCCGGGTGCAAACTGGTGCCTTAGCGGCGTGCCATGAACTTAACTACAACTTATTGATCCATCCTTGCGAATTACGCGGTGATGAATTAATTAGTAACATTGAGCAATTAATTCAAACTTCTCGTTTAGACGGTATTGTATTGACCCCGCCATTTTCAGATTTTCCTGAACTTGTAAGCTTTTTAAAGTCGAAAAAGATCCCGTATGCTCGCGTCGCATCAGCAGTACTTGAAGACGACTCTATTTCGGTAAGAAGTAATGATGAGCAGGGGGCTTTTGAAATAACAGAGCATCTTATTAAGCTGGGCCATAAAGAAATTGCCTTCATTAAAGGTCACCCTGATCACAGTGCCACAGAGCAGCGTTTTAAAGGTTATCGAAGAGCACTTGCGTCAAATGGTATTGAGTTTGATGAACGCTTAGTTGAAGAAGGTAACTTCAGTTATCACTCTGGTGTAGATAGTGCCCGTACAATTTTAGATTTAAACCCTCGCCCGACAGCAGTATTTGCCTCAAATGATTACATGGCAGCGGCGGTATTAAAGCTTGCTACACAAATGCAGTTAAGAGTGCCTGATGATATCTCTATTGCAGGGTTTGATAACGCACCAATTGCACGTCATATTTGGCCAGGGTTAACGACCATTGCACAACCAGTTGAAGAAATGACTCAGCAAGCGGTTAAGCAATTGATCACTCATATTGGTGATCCACAAGAGTCGCCTTATCAAGTAACCCTTGAAGCAAAACTCATTACTCGTGAGTCGACAGCAGCAATTAAATAAATTTCATCTTGTTTTTTCACAGTAGCCCGAGAATGAGTGACGCGTTCTCGGGCTTTTTTATTTCAGACTAAAAAATTTCATGAAAACGCTATAAGTTACTGTTTTTAATTAAAACAAACCTCCAAGCTTGTCTTGTCTATAGGCCTTTGATAGTGGTACTTCACATGAATTCTACTCATATTCTACTAAAATTACATTGTTCATTATTTGGTCATTTAAAAAAATTAAACTAAATTTAACAGATAAGGTTGACACCGGTGTCACAGTCATGAGTTAATACAGTGACACCGGTGTCAGGTTGGTTGTGAGAGACAGCCTGTCAGCGTACCTTTGAACGGGTAAATCAAAGTTGCTCAGTACAATTATTTTCGTGGAGTCTGTAATTGTTACTGAGCCTTTATCCTCTAACTATAGAGATGAGTCGAATTTATATGTTGCATCCTCGTATCCAAGAAGTCACCGAACGCGTTATCGAACGCAGTAAAGAGACCCGCCAAGCTTATTTAGAGCGAATCGCGCACGCAAAAAAACAAACAAGAGTTCGTGCAGGTTTAGGCTGTGGTAATATTGCACACGTTATGGCTGCTTGTAGCAGCGATGACAAAGCTCGCTTAAAAGCAGACGAGCAACCAAACCTAGCTATCATCAACGCTTATAACGACATGCTTTCAGCGCATGTTCCTTACAAAGATTATCCGGAAATCATCAAAAGCCTTGCCACTAAGTTCGATGCTACAGCACAAGTTGCTGGCGGCGTACCTGCTATGTGCGACGGTGTTACTCAAGGCCGTGATGGTATGGAACTATCATTGTTCTCACGTGATGTGATTGCAATGTCTACAGCGGTTTCTTTATCGCATGACGTGTTCGACGGTGTTTTCTGTTTAGGTGTGTGTGACAAGATTGTCCCTGGACTTTTAATTGGTGCCTTATCATTTGGTCATTTACCAACGTATTTCTTACCAGCTGGTCCAATGCAATCGGGTATCCCGAATAAAGAAAAAGCCCGTGTTCGTCAAAAATTTGCACAAGGCTTAGTAAGTCGCGAAGAGCTTTTAGAAGCAGAAAGCGCATCGTATCACAGTGCCGGTACGTGTACTTTCTACGGTACCGCAAACTCGAATCAAATGTTAATGGAAATCATGGGTCTACATTTACCAGGTAGCTCTTTCATTAACCCTTACACAGAACTTCGTGATGGTTTAACAGGTCATGCTGTCGAAACCATGTTAAAGCAGTTAATCGAAACAAAAGATGCTAACTGCCTTGCTGACGTAGTGAGTGAAAAAACAATTATTAATGGTTTAGTTGGCTTGTTATCAACAGGCGGCTCAACAAACCACGCAATCCACCTAGTAGCAATAGCGAAAGCAGCGGGTGTAATCCTTACTTGGAAAGACATGGCTGACTTATCAGAAGTTGTGCCACTTCTTACACGTATTTACCCGAACGGCTCAGCAGATGTAAACCACTTCCAAGCCGCCGGCGGTATGGGCTTCTTAATGAAGCAACTACTGAGCAAAGGTTACTTACATAACGACGTGAAAACGATTGTGGGTGATGGCCTTGAGGCATACACCACAGAGCCAATGCTAGATAAAGATTCATCAGTGATCATGACTAACAGCACAGGCCCAAGCAAAGTTAAATGGGTTGCGTGTCCTGAAAAATCACATGACGAAGAAGTGTTACGTCCGATTGATAACCCGTTTAGCAAGCAGGGTGGCTTACAGCTTCTTACAGGTAACCTTGGTAAAGCCGTTATTAAAGTTTCTGCAGTGGCTGAATCTCACCAAGTTGTTTCTGCACCAGCTAAAGTATTTAGCTCACAAGGTGAGTTACAAGAAGCATATAGCCGCGGTGAGTTAAATACAGACTTTATTGCTGTAATTAAAGAGCAAGGTCCGAAGGCGAAAGGCATGCCTGAGCTTCACAAATTAACGCCAGTAATGGCAACACTACAAGACCAAGGCTACAAAGTGGCGATTGTGACAGACGGTCGTATGTCGGGTGCATCAGGTAAAGTTCCTGCTGCAATCCACTTAGCACCAGAAGCGGTTGAAGGTGGTGTAATCGCAAAAATTCACGAAGGTGACTTAGTGACGCTTGATGCACCAGCGGGTGTATTGAAAGTACACGTAAGCGATGAAGAATTAGCAAAACGTGAATTACAACTTAGCCAACCAAGCCAAACATATGGTACAGGCCGAGAGTTATTCGCAGGTTTCAGAAATATAGTAAGTAGTGCAGACCTTGGCGCAAGTGCCTTTGGTTTAGAATAATAATACGCCGTTACTGGGCTATGAGGAACAAACAATGAGCATTGAGAAAATTTTATCATCGGCACCTGTGGTACCGGTTGTTGTTATCGAAAAACTTGAAGATGCAGCACCCCTTGCACGTGCGCTTTATAACGGTGGCTTAAAAGCACTAGAAATTACTTTACGTACGCCGATTGCGGCAGAAGCTGTAAAGCTAATGAAAGAAGCCGTACCAGAAGCATACGTTGGCACAGGTACCGTGGTTGATAAAGCGACATTTAATGCATCTGTTGAAGCCGGTGCTGACTTCATGGTTAGCCCAGGTGTAAACGACGAATTATTAGCACTGGCTAAAGACACTGATATTCCATTTTTACCAGGTGCAGCAACACCAAGTGAAGTAATGAAATTAGCAAGCCATGGCTTTAAGTTCTTAAAGTTCTTTCCTGCAGAAGCAGCGGGTGGCACAGCAATGCTGAAATCAATTGGTGGCCCTTTACCACAAGTAACTTTTTGCCCAACAGGCGGCATTAGCCTTGAAACAGCACCTAACTACCTGGCACTTAAAAACGTAATCTGTGTAGGTGGTACTTGGATGTTAGATAAACAACTTATTGAAAACAAAGACTGGCAAGCCATTGAAGCGCTTGCTCGCCAAGCAAGTGAAGTAAAATAATTAACGGGAGATATTAGAATGATTAATGTTGCAATTAATGGCTATGGACGTATCGGTCGTAACGTATTACGTGCTCTTTATGAGTCAGCTCAAAACAAGGAAATCAAAATTGTTGCTATCAACGATTTAGCACCAGCAAATGTTAACGCGCATTTAACTCAATTTGACTCTGTACACGGTCAATTTTCTCAAAAAGTAACACTTGCTGAAAACACCATGCTAATTGGTAATGATGAAATTACCCTTACGCAAGAGCGTGATCCTGCAAACCTTCCTTGGAAAGCATTAAACGTCGATATCGTTTTAGAATGTACAGGTTTATTCACTTCACGTGACGCAGCGGCTAAACACATTGAAGCGGGTGCTAAAAAAGTTATTGTTTCTGCACCTGGTACTGACATGGATGCAACAGTTGTTCACGGTGTTAACAGCGAAGTATTAAACGCTGACAGCAACATCATTTCAAATGCATCTTGTACAACAAACTGTTTAGCACCGATTGCAAAAGCAATCAACGACACAGTCGGTATCGAGCAAGGTAGCATGACAACAATTCATGCTTACACAAACGATCAAAACTTATCTGACGTTTATCACCCAGACTTATACCGTGCACGTAGCGCAACTCAGTCAATGATCCCAACGAAAACAGGTGCAGCTAAAGCAGTTGGTTTAGTACTTCCTGAACTTGCGGGTAAACTTGACGGCATGGCAGTACGTGTACCAACAATCAACGTTTCTTTAGTAGACTTAACGTTTGTTGCTAAGCGCGAAACAACTGCAGCAGAAATCAACGAAGTAGTTAAAGCAGCATCAGAAGGTGCAATGCAAGGTATTCTTGAATACAACGAACTACCACTTGTTTCTATCGACTTTAACCACAACCCAGCGTCTTCAATCTTCGATTCTACCCAAACTAAAGTAGATGGTAAGCTTGTTAAAGTGATGGCTTGGTACGATAACGAGTGGGGTTTCTCAAACCGCATGTTAGACCAAGTTAAAGCGCTAGGTCAGTTCTTATAATAGAACAGTAAAAGTTTAAGCTTTATCCAACAAAGCCACGTTTATCGTGGCTTTTTTGGTTTTAAAAAATACGCCTTAAATGTCAGCTTCATTTTTATGCGTTATTTTTCTGATTTTTGAGTAACTTTTTATATAGGAAAAAAACTATAACTGAAAGAAATATAAATGAAGGAAGTACATAAATAAAAAGCAAAGGAGCATTTTCTACTCTTTGTTCTTCATTCATAAATGGAATAGAGAGTTTCTTATAAGCTTCTAAAAACAACATGAAATTCGCGAATGCGCTAACTAAAATAAGACTTATATTCAAAATATATGACTTAGCCTTTGACATAGTTATTTAATCTCCCAAAACCAAATATCTTTGCTGTTGTTAAGATCTGATACTACACCAAAGAATTCATATATTGATCTTGTCAGCATACCACCACTAGTAATTTGATCTTCATTCCAAAGATCGATGTGGTCTCCACTACGGTTAGTAACAGACTCACTGCCTCGTTGCCAATAATCTTTAAAAAATATAATTCCAGTTTTACCATCTAGGTCATCTTGGAAAGTTTTTGGATTAATTTTTTGTAGATCACCTAACCAACTAAAGTTTGAAGTTTTAAGCCAACTGGCCATTTCTTCTGCTAAAAGAATATGTTTCATGCCCGCGTGTCCCCAGCATTTCTTAACTTTAGCTCCTGCAGTTGATACGCCAGATTTAATTAATGCGTCACTTAAGTTAATAGCGCAATAGTTTCCAAATGGGGAAGAGCTATTAGTTTGCTTATTTTGACATCTTGCTCTGATCAGTTCTTTTTCAGGAAAGTTTTCCCATAAATCATTAAATTGTAACATTTTATATCCTTATAATAGAGATGGTCTTGATTGTAAATATCTTCAAAGGTTTGAACAAAATCGACTAAAGTTCATTTTTTGTAATTAATTACTATCGAGTATGGTACTTCAATAATTGCTGCTAAAACTCTAAGTTAATCAGCCGAATTGTTTGGTAAATCGCAAGATAGGTTATCTTTTAAGAAAGTAGACATTTTTATTCCTTTAAAAATAATTTACTTGTGCAGGTTAGTTTGTTCCTCATTTTAAGTCAATGAGGATTCGTTTGTATTTTAGTTGGCTACTTACATTTGATTCTATCGATACTTGCTAGCAAACACTCACGCTGTTTTATAATGTCTTACTTTACAATATTTGTTCCTAAATTCTTCTGTGTTATGCTGCGAAAAATTGATAAATGGATTTTTATATCATGACACGTCTTTATCATCAGCTATTTAGAGCTGAGCAGTTTCAAGTGGGTGAAGGCAATATTAGCGGTTATATTGCTTGTTTCTTAGCGGTGTTATCCTGTTTAGGGGTATTAGCTTTTCATTTTCCAGAGTACTTAACGACCCCAGAGCTCAGGCAAAACTACAGTGTTGAGTTTTTACGTCAGCTAATGTTTGTGGCATTAATTATTTCGGGCAGTTTAGGGCTTTTGAATTTTGTTCGTAATACTAATAAACGGCTCGGTGCAACGGCTTGGGTATTTATAGTTGTGGCAATTGCATTTGGCGGTCCGAATGTTGAAGTGGGCGACTTTAAAGATAACACGCCGTACTTGGGGCTGGATTGGTTCATTCTTGACTTACTTGGCTCCACACTGATTTTTATTCTAATTGAGAAGCTACTGCCGCACCGTAAAGAACAAAAAATTCTCCGCTCTGAGTGGCAGGGTGATTTAAATCATTTCTTTGTTAATCACTTAATTATTGGTTTTGTGTTGCTGGCAACCAATCAGTTCGTGCATCATGCTTTTGGCTGGGCTGTGTCTGATACAGTGCAAGGCTTTATTATTCAACTGCCATTTTTACTCCAATTATTTTTAATCATTTTAGTTGCTGATTTAATGCAGTACTTTGTGCATAGGGCTTATCACGAAGTGCCCCTGCTTTGGCGTTTTCATGCCGTGCATCACAGTGCAAAAGAGATGGATTGGCTTGCTGGCTCTCGTCAACATATTTTAGAAATACTCGTGACGCGCAGCTTAGTGCTTACGCCAATTTTTGTGCTCGGCTTTCCATCGGATGTCATTAGCTTATATGTCATTATTGTTGGCTTTCAGGCTGTGTTTAACCACGCTAATGTTCGGGTAAAATTTGGATGGTTAAAGTATTTGCTGGTTACCCCTCAGTTTCATCATTGGCATCATTCATCTGATAAAGCGGCCATTGACCGTAACTATGCTGCGCATTTTTCATTTTTAGATTATCTATTTGGCACGGCAGTCAAAGGTCAAGCAGAGTGGCCCGATAAATATGGAGTGGTTGGGGATTACATGCCAGAAGGTATGTTAAAGCAGCAGGTGTTCCCGTTTAAAAAGCAAAAATAAAGCCTCACAGAGGCTTTATTTATAATTACCTACACTCGTAATCGCGAAACTAGCTCAGAAAGGCGAGGGCGTTTGTCTGAGTTTAGTACCAAGCACTCTTGAACGATGTCAGAAAGCATCTTAGTAATGTCGTTTTGTTCACTCACTACGGTCAGTAGATCATCAATGAAATAACCAAGGGCGCGTACTTCAATGCTTTCTAATCGCTGCTGTTGATCAGGCGTCAGCATGGATAAGTCGGTTGCTGCACCAAAGTCACCAAATAATAACTCGCCCTGTGAATTGATCATGCTGTTATGGGCATAAATGTCACCATGGCTTACTTGCTTTTGATGCAAATGAGCGAGGGTACTTGCCATTTGCTTAACGATTTTTAGCACCATTTCTGGCGCGTAGTGGCAGTTGTCTTCGAAGGTATCACGGGTACAGCTTGCAAGGGAGGGTGGCAAACCAAGATTCGTGAACTCTTTACTGATAAGCTCCATCACTAAACCAAGTTGTGACTCTTCATCGACATAGCCCAATGCTTTAATGAGATTTGGATGCTCACTGGCTTTTAAACAACAATTTAGCTCATCGAGTGGATAGCCATCACTGGTGATTTCGCCTTTAAATAACTTAAGGGCAACAGGACGTTGATGCCAATTGGCCAAATGAATAACCCCAGACGCACCTTGGCCAATCTGCTCTTTAACTTGGATTTCATCCAGTGTGATTTTGCTAAACTGCTCACAGTGTAAGCTAGTTGAGCGATTTAAATCGTTACCAGAGAAGGCAAGCCAAGCAAGTTTCGGTAAAGCTAAAAGCCAATCTTCAACTTTTGTAAGCTTATTGGCACTTAATCGTATTAGCTCAAGCTCGTTACAATTAGCCATTGAAGCTGGTAAATGAGTTAACTGATTACCTGCCAGTGCGAGCTTTTTAAGCTTGCTGTACTCACCAAATGAATCAGGTAAAGCGGGGATTTGATTATCCGTTAAGATCAGCCATTCAATCTGCGTTGGCAAACAGTGCGCTTTAAATTCAGTAATTTGATTACCTTTAAATGCCACCATGATTAAGTTAGGGCATTCTCTTAGCACGTCTGGAATATGTTTAAACTGATTAAATGATAAAAACAGCCGTTTGAGATTTTTTAATTTGTAAAAATCGTCAGGTAAATCACTTAGCTGGTTATTAGATAAATCGAGGATTTCTAACGTATCGGCTAGAGTATAAATTTCTTTTGGGAACTCGGTTAGTTTTGCAACAAGCTGAAGCCGTGTACAACCTTGTAGAGAACCGGCTTTTAACTCTTCGAGGGTATTCAATGTTGATTCCTTTGGGCTAAAAGGTAAAAGGCCAACTTGGTTGGCCTTTTTAATTAAAACTGTGCGTTATGGTAAACGTTTTGTACGTCGTCACAGTCTTCTAGCATGGCTAAAAAGCGTTCCATGACTTCAACGTCTTCACCTGCAATGGGTGCTTCTACTTGCGGCACAAAAGCAATTAGATCTTCGTGGAAATCAGTAATTCCCATTTCTTCAAGTGCTGTTCGGGTGTTGTTGTATTCAGTGTGTGGCGCGAATACCGTCACTTTACCGTCTTCAACTTCTACATCCGTTACATCTACATCAGCCATCATTAGCGCTTCTAAAACAGCTTCGTCATCATCACCATCAAAGACAAAAATAGCAAGGTGATCAAATAAGTGTGATACTGAGTTTTGCGCGCCAATTTTTGCATTTGCTTTAGTAAAACAAACACGTACGTCAGCGAATGTACGTTTGTTGTTGTCGGTTAAACAGTCAACAATGATCATACAGTTACCCGGGCCGTAACCTTCATAGCGAGTTGCTACATAATCTTCGCCGCCACCGCCTTTGGCTTTATCGATTGCACGCTCAATCACGTGCGTAGGTACTTGGTCTTTCTTAGCACGCTCAATTAAGCGACGAAGCGCTAAGTTGCCATCGGGATCAACACCACCATTCTTAGCGCAGATATAAATTTCTTTTCCGTACTTTGAATAAACTTTGGTTTTTGCACCCGCAGTTTTTGCCATTGAGTCTTTTTTGTTTTGATAAGCTCTGCCCATCTGCGTGTTGCCTTTTTGTTATAGATAAAAATAAAGCGGTTATTCTAATCATTTAACCTACTAGTTAACAGTGTTTATTCTTCGCTTTGCTGTAACTGCCACATTCGTGCGTATTCACCATTCGCTGCAAGCAGTTGATGGTGCTGACCTTGCTCAACAATCTGTCCTTGTTTCATAACAATAATTCTGTCTGCGTCAGTAATTGTTGATAAACGATGTGCAATAACCAAGCTGGTATGTCTTTGTGCGACTTCACGCATCGCGCTGAGAATGGCTTGTTCTGAATGCGAATCTAGCGCCGATGTTGCCTCATCAAATAATAAAATGGGTGAACCTTTTAAAATGGCTCTAGCAATTGCAATGCGCTGCTTTTCACCGCCCGACACTTTTAAACCGCGCTCACCAACAAGGGTTTTATCACCTTTATCTAGGCTGGCAATAAATCCATCTAAATGGGCAAGGCTTATGGCTTTATCAATTTCATCTTCGCTTGCTGTTGGGTTTCCGTAGGCGATATTTTCGCGAATGCTGGTATTAAATAGCACGGTATCTTGCGGTACGATGGCAATAGCTTGGCGCAAACTTTCAAGTGTCACTGTGTTGATTGCTTGCTCATCGATATAAATTTTACCTGCATCAACATCATAAAAGCGGTAGAGCAGACGGCTTAAGGTGCTTTTACCTGCGCCACTGGCACCCACAATCGCCACTTTGCTGCCAGAAGTAACCTCAAAGCTTAAGTTATTTAGAATTGGCCGTTGTTTGTCGTAACTAAACGACACATTTTCAAATCGAATAGCAGCTTTGGTTGCATTTAATGGTTGTGCATCTTTGTCATCGCTAATGGCGGCTTTTCGATTTAACAGCCCGAGCATGTTTTCAAGGTCGGTCAGTGCACGGCGTATTTCACGATAAACAAAACCTAAAAAGTTAAGTGGTAAAAATAACTGGATCATATAAGCATTGATCATCACAAGCTCACCTATTGTCAGCTCTTTATTGACCACTGAGCTGGCACCGAGCCACATTAGCGCTGTTATAGCCGTGGCTATAATAAGTGCTTGTCCTGAATTAAGGGCTAGTAACGATAAACGATTTTTAAGCCTTGCTTGCTCCCATTTAGCTAAAAAGCCGTCGTAGGTGCTCGCTTCATAGTGTTCATTGTTGAAGTACTTAACGGTTTCGTAATTTAGTAAGCTGTCGATTGCACGGGTGTTTGAGTTGTTATCGGCAGCATTTGCTTCACGAATAAATCGGTTACGCCACTGAGTTACAATCACAGTAAAAGCAATGTAACTAGCAACCGCAATTAATGTGACCAGTGCAAACCAAGGTGAAAATAAGGTTGCAAAAATAATGGCTACTGTGATTATTTCAAATAGCGTTGGCACAATATTAAACATTAAAAAGCGCATTAAAAAGCTGAGGCCACTTGTGCCACGCTCTATATCGCGACTGATACCGCCTGTTTGCCTGTCAAGATGAAAGGCAAGCTCTAAACTGTGCAAGTGCTTAAATACTTTTAGGCCAATATGGCGCATAGCGTGCTCTGTAACACGGCCAAATAATGCATCGCGTACTTCACCAAAAAATACACTGGCAAAGCGCAGTAAACCATAGGCGATCAGCAAGGCAATAGGAACACTTAATAGCGGGTTGATACTCGCATCAACCGCGTCAATTATTTCTTTTAGTGCCCAAGGCATCAGCAATGTGGCGCCTTTTGCAGCAATAAGCGCTAAGACGGCTAAAATAACGCGGCCTTTAAAGGTCATTAAATAGGGCCAAAGTGTTTTGATGCTTTGTGAAAGGTTCATTGCATCAGGCGATCTCTTTACCTGTTCTTTGCGGCTCATTCCACGCATTGGGCTCTCTTGAATCAATTTGATAAAAATAGGCAAAAGCTTTCGTGTTTTAGGCAAGTGTACTTTGCTAAATTACCTCTATACTGAGTGCAGTATACACCAGCGCATTAGCAAATTAGTTAAATGCATGAGTTAAACACGAAGAAAATTAAGGAGTAAGCATGAAAACTGTCGGTTATGCAGCACATGATTCTGAAAAACCATTAGAGCCGTATCATTTTGAACGCCGTGCACTTCGTGATGAAGATGTATCAATTGAAATTCTGTATTGTGGCGTGTGCCATTCTGACTTACACACGGCAGAAAACGACTGGGGCTGGACTCAGTACCCAGTGGTACCAGGCCATGAAATCGTTGGTCGCGTCCTTGAAGTAGGTAGCGGCGTTACTAAATACAAAGTGGGCGATAATGTTGCTGTGGGTTGTATGGTTGATAGCTGTTTAAGCTGTGACCAGTGTCATAACGGTGAAGAGCAGTTTTGTCGCGAAGGTATGGTAGGAACTTACTCAGGACAAGACCGTATTAGTGGTGAACTCACTCAAGGTGGTTATTCAAAACACATTGTGGTGCGTGAAGAGTTTGTACTAAGTGTGCCTGAAGGCTTAGACCTTGCTAAGTGTGCGCCAATTCTATGTGCGGGTATCACAACGTATTCGCCATTACGTACGTGGAATGTCGGCCCTGGTAGCCGTGTTGGTGTGATTGGTTTAGGTGGTTTAGGCCACATGGCAATTAAAATCGCAGCTGCAATGGGCGCAAATGTTACAGCTATTAGCCGCAGTGATAAGAAAAAACAGCAGGTTTTATCTTATGGCGCAAAAGATTTATTGGTATCGAGCGATGAAGATGCCATGCAAGCGCATGCTAATCAATTTGATGTGATCATCAATACCATTCCGGTAAAACACGACTTTACGCCGTATATTCCGCTTTTAGATATTGATGGTACGCAAGTATTGGTTGGTCAAGTAGGTGAGCTTGCTGAGTCTAACTCAGTGCCGTTATTAATGGGGCGTCGCCGTGTTGCTGGCTCATTAATTGGCGGTATAGCGCAAACCCAAGAGATCCTCGATTTCTGTGCGTTACATAATATTCTGCCAGAAGTTGAAATGATCAAAATGGACCAAATTAACGACGCATTCGATAAATTAAAGCAAGGTGATATGGCCTCACGCTTTGTTATCGACATGTCATCATTAGAAGTTTAACAAAGTTAAATGACTAAGCGGGCCTAATTAGGCCCGCTTTTTGTTTTAGTCACTTTTATTTAAGTAATACCTTGTGTTTTATTTTTTTACCCTCATTATATCCCTGTCATCCGCTTAATTTATTGGTCAGTTCTTGTTACGGTTTTTCTCAGTCATTATCTTGCTCTTTACAGTGTTCTTTAGTGCACAGAGCATGGCTATGCCTGACACTCAGTCACACTTTTCTGCAACTAAATTGTTCCAAGTCGAGCTGACTAAAACACCAGTTATTTCCCAAACTCATACAGCTGAGCATCCTAAACCGGATGAACCATCGGGGTTTGATACCCTTATGCCGCGTTTAACTGCCAGTAATTCATCATTATTTCTTTATCATAGTCAGGTTGATCCTGATTACGAACTATTAATTGAATTCTTTGCTGAAGATTGGGGGAAAGAGCACTTTTTAGCGCCGCCAGGTGCTGTACGTGTGATCCCATGGTTTGCATTAGCCACTCAATGTAAATCCCGCATTAGTGGCTGGAAAGACGCTAATCTCTTGTACAAAGCCAATACCACCTACCATAGCTAAACGGCTTCCTTCGTTACTTTTTATTTTTTGGAATTAAATTTTTACCGGCTGACAATGCCGGAAGGAAGTCATGTATGTCACATAAATCAAAGCCGGCTCTATGGCGTCGTCTAAAAATGAGTTATGTCGCTATGATAGCGGCGTGTATTTTATTAGCGGTTAGCGCACTACCTAACCTTTACCCTAACAAATCTTGGTTGCACATTAGCTTGCCAGATCAGACTGTGACGCTGCAAAGTGTGACAACGGCACTAAATCAACATGGTTTTGAAGTGACTGAAGCCAATGATAGCCAAGCACAACTGGCTATTTTATTAGCTGAACCGACTCAAAGTGCTAATGCGTTGAGCTTTATAAAAACGCAATACCCACAGCTAGAGGCTAAAATTGTTGAGCATGCGACAAGCCCACAATGGCTTCAGCAACTTGGGCTTTCACCGATTAAGTTGGGACTCGACTTAAATGGTGGGGTGTTATTTGTGCTTGATGTTGACCTAGATAAAGCAATGCAAGAGCACTTAAACAGTGTCTATCAACAAACTAAATTAACGCTTCGTAAAGACAAAATTCGTGGTATTCGGGCAAGTATTGTAAAAGAAGGGGTTGAGCTACAAATTTTACCAAGCGGCGAGGAGCAACTCGCAGGGCTTGTTTCAACGTTACAAGGTCAATTTAAAGGCCTGATGCAAACTAAATCAACAACGAATAACCTAACCACGGTATTACTGCATTTTAATGAGCAAAGCCAAAGCGAATTTAATAAACAAGTTATGGCGCAAAGCTTAACAACCCTGCGTGGTCGCATTGAAGAGCTTGGTATCACAGAAGCGGTAACGCAAAGACAAGGTAAGCAGCGTATTCGCATTGAGTTACCCGGTGTGCAAGACCCATCAGAAGCGAAACGTATTATTGGTGCAACTGCGACTCTCGATTTTTACCAAGTCGTCGAAGTAGGTGGTAAAGCGTTTAATGTGCAAGGTGGTGGCGTTGTTAATTTAAATCCTGTTGCGATTTTTTCAGGTGATCACATTAATAATGCCAGTGTTGGCAAAGATGAATGGGGCAAGCCTTTAGTGCAGCTTAGTTTAGATTCGCAAGGTGGCGATGCCATGTCTGCATTTTCTAAGCACAACATAGGTAAGCCTATGGCCACGGTGTATTCTGAATACTCGCGGGATGCAAATGGCGACGTTGTGAAAAAAAGCGAAGTGATCAATGTGGCAAACATTGCCCAGCATTTAAGTTCTCGTTTTAGCATTACTAATATGAAAAGCCCGCAAGCAGCCTATGATCTAGCGCTTTTACTACGCGCTGGGTCGCTCACAGCGCCAGTGACAATTGTTCAAGAACAAACCATAGGCCCAAGCTTAGGCAGTGAAAACATTGAACATGGTTTAGCAGCGTTAATGCTGGGTATCGGAATTACCCTTGCCTTTATGGCGCTTTGGTATCGTCGCTTAGGGCTGATTGCCAATATTGCTTTATTGCTTAATCTAACGGCTTTAGTTGGTTTAATGTCGTTATTACCGGGGGTTGTGCTGACCTTACCGGGTATTGCTGGGCTTGTACTGACGATAGGTATGGCAGTTGATACCAATGTGATTATCTTTGAGCGAATAAAAGAAGAGAAGCGTAAAGGCCGGCCTACTTATCAAGCGATAGAGCAAGGTTACAACCAAGCATTTTCGACCATTTTTGATGCCAATGTGACTACGATGATCACGGCAATTATTTTATATGCCATTGGTTATGGGCCGGTGAAAGGCTTTGCAATCACATTGGCGCTTGGGCTATTAACTAGTGTCTTTACTGGCGTTTATATTTCGAAAGCGCTTAGCCAAACACTCTACATTAAACTAACTAATTTAACGGGGGCTAAAGCATGAGTTGGTCAACATTAACTGCAGCTAGTAAAGCGCGCGTTTTAGGATTATTGCTTAGTTGTGTTTTAGTCATTATGAGCTTAACTGTTTTATCTGTAAAAGGGCTAAACTTTGGTCTTGATTTTACAGGTGGCTACATCACGGAAATTAACACAGCGTCAGTCACAACAATTACAGATTTAAAGGCAAAGTTAAGCCCTGAGGTTGCGAGTAAATTAACTATAAGTAAAGCGGGTGAATATCACTTTGTTTTAAGAGAAGCACCAGAGGTTAGTAAAGCCAGTACTTGGCAAGCAGAGCTGAATGAGCAAGGGGTAGACTATACCGTTTTATCTAGCTCATTTTTAGGCTCACAAGTGGGTGATGAGCTTTTTGAACAAGGTTGTTTAGCTTTATTTGCAGCGCTGATTGCAATTATGGTTTATCTTGCTGTGCGCTTTGAATGGCGACTCGCGGTAGGTTCAGTGGTTGCACTGTTACATGATTTAATCTTAGTGCTTGGTTTATTTTCCTTACTTGGGCTTGAGTTTAATTTAACCGTGCTGGCGAGTTTACTGGCTATTATTGGTTATTCATTGAATGACTCAATTATTGTTGGCGACAGAGTTAGAGAGCTTTTACGTATTCAGCCAGACAATCAACGCATAAATACCCATGTTGTGATTAACGATGCAATTGGTTCTACCTTAACACGTACATTGATCACCTCAGGCACAACACTTGCGACCATTGCTTGTATTTGGCTGCTTGCAGGGGCTGCATTAACGGGTTTTGCTATCGCGTTATTTGTGGGTATTGTGGTAGGGACCTTCTCATCGATTTGTATCGCCGCGACCTTGCCGCAGTTATTGGGGTTAAGTTCAGAAAATTACACCCAAACACTGGATGATAAAACTAAAGCCTATATGGAGTTGCCGTAAGCCAGTTTTATAACTTACTTTCATCAGCCGCTATTTTTCCATAGAATAGCGGCTTTTCTGTTTTAGCTACTTTGATATGAATAAAACACACGTAATTGAACATTTACGCTTTGCGCTAGAGGCACAACTGCAAAACGCCAAAGCAGCGGCAAAAGCGGCCCATGATGCAGCAACTCACGAAGAAAGTGTTGCTGAAACTCAATACGATACCTTGGGTTTAGAAGCCGCTTATTTAGCCCAAGGGCAAGCTGAGCGAGTTAATGAATGCTACCGTGATATTCAGGCATTCAATGCGGTGTTTAAAGAAAGCGAGTTTAATAAGGTTCGTGAAGGTGCATTAGTGTGTCTTATCGATGAGCAAGATAACGCAAAGTGGTTTTTTATGGGCCCAAGTGCAGGTGGCTTAGTGGTTACCGTAAAAGAGCAGCCTATTTATGTTGTAACCCGAGAAGCGCCGTTAGGTAAGCAATTGATTGGAAAGAGCCTTGATGATGAAGTTGAACTCTCAATAGCTGGCAATAAACAACTGTACAGCATAGATCAGTTAATTTAATTATTGGTATTTTTAATCAGTAAATTTCATCTTCAAGTAAAAAATATCTCGTTGGTCACAAAGCAAAAAAACCTCTATAAATCACATCAAGCTTAAGGCTTATACCAATACGCTTAATTAGCAATTATTGTGTTTTGGTATTTCAAGCACCCATCTAGTTAAGTGAAGTTTAGCCTCATGCGTTCACTTAATTGGTTGGGTGTTTTCATTTTTCTCATAAGACTTAATTTAGGAAAAGTCGTGTTTAAAACCTTGATAGTGGTTGATAACAATGAGCAACGTATTGCTCAAAATTTCGAAAATGTCATTACCTTTGACACCTACTTACGTGATTATCCAAAACATAATGAGCCAAAAACGCGCATTTTAAACTTGTGTGATACAGGGCAGTATTTAAGTAAAGGTTATTATTGTTCTTTGCTTGCTGAAGCGAGAAAGCATCAGGTATTACCGAGTGTAAAAACAATTAATGCGCTACGTAGCGATGAGCACAGCTCGCGTCATAAAGAACTTGCTGGTGGCACTGTATTTTTTGGCCATACAGATCAAGAGCAGCATAGTAAAGCAACCAAAGCACTATTCTCACAATATCCCGCACCTATTTTAGTGTGTGATGAGCAAGGAGTTGTTAAGCAAGGCACGATTGCATCATTAGATGACACAGCCTTTACAGAATTTGTAAAACAGCTCAGTAGTTTTACAGAGTCAGTATGGCGTATTCACGATAAAAAACGTCGTTACCGTTGGGATATGGCTATTTTGGTTGATCACCAAGAAAAAGTGCCGCCAAGTGATAAAGATGCCATTGCTAAATTCATTAAAGCAGCCGCTAAACATGGTATTTATGCTCAAGCACTGACATTTGATGAAATAACCAATATTGCACAATTTGATGCGTTATTTATTCGTCAAACAACGGCTATCGACCATCCAACTTATCGCTTAGCTAGTAAAGCACAAAGCTTAGGGTTAGTGGTCATTGATGATGCTGAGTCAATACTACGCTGTTGTAATAAAGTGTATTTGCACGATGCCTTTAATTATCAAAAAGTGCCGAGTTTAAAAACGCATGTTGTTGCTGATACAAGTGAAGAGACAATTGATAATTTAGAAGCAAACTTTAGCTATCCGCTGGTTTTAAAAATGCCAGAAGGCTCTTTTTCGAAAGGCGTATTTAAAGTCGCTAATCGTGATGAGTTAATTGCTAAGTTAACAGAGCTGTTTGAGTTCAGTGCACTTGTGCTTGCACAAGAATACATGTATACCGAATACGACTGGCGTGTCGGGGTGTTAAATGGTCGTGCAATTTATGCGTGTCGTTATTTAATGGCGCGTAATCACTGGCAAATTTACAACCATGATGCAAAACGCTTTTTCTCAGGTGGTTTTGAAACTTTGCCAACGTTTGAGCTACCTAAAGTGGTCCTCGATGCAGCATTAAAAGCTTGTAAAACGGTGGGTAAAGGTTTGTATGGTGTTGATGTTAAAGAGCATCAAGGTAAAGCATACGTGTTAGAAGTGAATGATAACCCAAGTATCGACCATAAAGTCGAAGATGCCTATTTAGGTGATGAGCTTTATATGATCATTATGGATGAATTTAAACAACGCCTAGAAGCAAGAGGCCGCGGTTAATGAACGCATCTGTTTGTCAAATCCGCTTTGCACAGGCCACGGATTTGATGGCTCTTGTTGCCATTGAAGAGCAAAGCTTTAGCCAAGATAGATTAAGTAGCCGTAGTTTAAAACGCTGGATCAGCGCAACTCACGGCTTACTGATGGTGGCCGAGGTAGATAATCAACTAGTTGGATATGGCTTAGTGTGGTGTCACAAAGGGACACGCCTTGCTCGGTTATATTCACTGGCGGTTTTGCAATCTCAGCAAGGTAAAGGTATTGCTGCGCAGTTACTGCTTGCGCTTGAAAGTGAAACGGCTAAACGGGGCCGTTTATACATGCGCTTAGAAGTTGCGGTAAACAACCAATCAGCAATTCGTTTATATGAAAAACTGGGCTACCAAGTTTTTGGTCATTACAGTGATTACTATGATGACCACAGTGACGCCCATCGAATGCAAAAAAACATTCGTCGTAATATCGAATTTAATGCCGATAAACACACACCTTGGTACCAGCAAACTACCGAATTTACCTGTGGCCCAGCGGCGTTATTAATGGCAATGTCATCCTTGAATGATACCGCAATGAGCCAACACAAAGAGTTGGATATATGGCGTGAAGCCACGACTATCTTCATGACTTCAGGGCATGGCGGTTGTCATCCTCTAGGGTTAGCACTTGCTGCAATGAAACGTGGTTTTAAAGCTGATGTAGTTTTAAATACCCGTGATACCTTGTTTATTGATGGTGTCAGAAGCGAAAAGAAAAAAGCCATTTTGCATACCGTACACAATCAATTTGTAGCCGAAGCAATAGCTGCAAAGCTGCCAGTGAGGTATCAAGAGTTAACCTTGGCCTCCATTGAAGATTGGCTTGCTGAGGGTAAAGCGGTGGTGTTATTGATCAGCACTTATCGGTTTGATGGTAAAAAGTCACCGCACTGGGTGTGTGTAACTCATATTGATGAGCATTGCTTGTACGTGCATGACCCGTTTTGTGAGAACGAAAAGCAATTGGCGATTGATTGTCAGCATGTGCCAATAGCTAAAGCCGATTTTACTAAAATGGCTAGTTTTGGTTCATCGCGTCTCAGTACTGCGATGGCCTTTTATTTATAATTTTGATTGTTAGTTTGATTTGGAAGTGCAGTGACACTAAGTAGTTTATTTGATATTGCTCCTTATTCTTGGTCAGCAATAGGTAGCGCCGCATTTTGCGGCGCAATTATTGGTATGGAGCGTCAATTACGCGGCAAACCTGTGGGCATTCGTACTTCAGCGCTCATTGTGTTGGGTACTTATTTGTTTCTATCAACAGCGTTTATGTTACATGGTGAAGATATTGATCATTCACGTGTCGTTGGCCAGATCATTACTGGTATCGGCTTTTTGGGTGCCGGGGTGATGCTTGCAAAAGATGGTGCGGTTGTTGGTGTAACATCCGCTGCAACGATTTGGGTATTAGCATCAATTGGTGTTGTCATTGCCACTGACAACTTACTCGCTGCGATAAAGCTATCAGTGCTAGTGGTGGGGATTTTATATGGCGTAGATGTTCTTGAAGCTAAATTTAAGAGCCTAGGTCGTGGTGTGCATGCCCGTGTAAAACGCTACTCAAAGTTGTATTATCGAAAAGAAAAGTGACATAAGATATCAGATAAGAGTTATTCATGGAGCCTCTTTACGTAATAAAGCCAGCTAGATTAGAAGATTTGTTGTTTATAGATAGTCAAATACCAGAGTTTGATGGCCGAAATACCCTCAGTAAATTACAGGCACAGTGTGCAGATGTTGACCACCTAGCTTTAGTTGCTTATATCGATAATGAGCCTGTGGCCTACAAACTGGGTTATGCGTTAGATTCAAACACTTTCTATAGCTGGCTTGGTGCGGTTGCACCAAAATGTAGAGGGCAGGGCATTGCACAGGCTCTATTAAACGCGCAAGAAGCATGGGTTAAAGCCAACAATTACCTAACTATAAAGGTTAAGTCGATGAACCGTTTTCCTGCAATGCTGAGTCTGCTTATCAAAAATGGCTATTCAATTGTAGGTTATGAAGACAGAGGCAGCCTACAAACTAGCAAGATTTTATTTACGAAAGACATTTAAACTTATCAACTTACTTAGGCAAACTAATTAAAAAATGGGCGCCTGCATCACTTTCTTGTACACAAATATCGCCTTGCAGTTGTTGGCTAACTATTTTCTTCGCAATACTCAGGCCTAGCCCTAAACCTGATTGATTGCTGCTACCTTTAAAAAAAGGGGTGAAAATTGAGCTTAGTTCATTGCTGCTGATACCGTTGCCGTTATCTTTATAGTGAATTTTTAACACCTCATCAAAATTAAAAATATTAATTTCTATAGCAGGGTCTGCAATATTGTTGAACGCATGCTCCATTGAGTTTTGTAGCAAAATAATGAGTACTTGCTTGAGTAGCTCTATTTCAACTTCAAATTGGCTATGTGGGTTTTGATAATTAATGTCTAATTTAATTGCACGATATTTTATTTGCTCTTTTAAGTGTTCTTGAAGTGATTCTGAAAGCTGAGCTAAGGTAATGACAGTTTTACTAGATTGTGATTTGGTATACAGCAAATCTTGTAAAATTCGTATTTTATGTGCACATGCGGTTAAATTTCTATCTAGCAGTTCATTAGTGTTCTCTAATGTATCTAATGTGTTTTGTAGTGCTTGTTGGCTTAATTGTTTTTTCACTAGTAGGGATTTAGTGTCATTTAAGGCAAGTTTGGTTACATCAACGGTTGTAATACAGTTACCTAAAGGAGTATTAATCTCATGAGCAATGCCTCGAATTAAGGTCGCGAGTTCAGTAAACTGTTGCTGCTCAAACGCTTGTTTTTGCTGATGTAACAATTTTAGTTGCGTCTCGAAGCTTTGTTTAATGGTTTCGAGTAGCTTTATTATTGGCTCATTATATTCATGGGGTTTACTATCAAGGATACAAATAGTACCAAATGGGGTAGTATCTCCAGCACAGATTGGTAAACCCAAATAAGAAATCATATTCAACTTGATATCAGGGTTTTCTTTCCAATCATCATCAATAAGTGCGTTTGGAATATTCAGTAAGTTCTGCGTTTTTATGACATGCTCGCAATAGAGGCCTGAATCTTCTAACTCTTCGCTGTCACCAATTTCAAAAGGATTTGCTTGGTTATCGTTTTTTGAAAACACACTAATAATATTGTTTTCTATTTTCATTACTAATGCGACGGGCACTTCAGCAATCAGGGCTAAAACAGCGAGCGTTTTATTCCAACTTTGTACTAACTCATCATAATTTGGCTGATACATTTATCAAATTTACTCAATTACTAATACAACAAGTCAAAGGATAGTAATAATCTTGAATTCAGCAACTTAAATATGATTAATCTGACTTAGCCTGAAATATATTTAGATACTTTAGTTTTAGCCAAATAGTTTTCGTCTAACAACTGTGCGATATTCACTGGGTGTTTGCGAAAGCACTTTCTTAAAAACTCGTGTTAAGTGACCTTGGTCGTTATAACCTACTTCCAGGGCAACTTCTTGAATAGATAAATTTGAAGACGCTAATAACTCTTTTGCAGTTTGTACTCTAAGCTGTTGCCAATACTCAACAGGAGTTTGGCTGGTGGCTTGACGAAATCGGCGCGTAAAGGTGCGGTAGCTTAAACTAAATTGCGCTGCAATTTCTTGCAGGGTTAATTCTGAGGTTAAATTGTTTTTCAGCCAAAATTGAATTTGTGCAATGAGCTCATCTGGGTGTTTATCAACGGCACCTTCAAGGTAGCGCTGATCTTCGTAAGGTTTACGAATTTCATGGGAGAAATTACGCTCAACATGTTGCGCCGCTTCTCGGCCGTAATATTGACTAATAATATGCACAATAACATCGGCAAGGGCATTTAAACTCGCAACGGTGTACATGCGCTCAGATTGTGTGATGAAAAAGTCAGGCTTAAGCTGTACTTTAGGGTAGTCACGTTTAAATTGTTCTGCGTAGTGCCAGTGAGTGGTAGCAGGGTGGCCATCTAGTAATCCCGCTTCGGCAACTAAACAATTACCTGTGCCAACACCAATGATATGGCTGCCTTGCTGCCAAGAATCACCAAGCCAGTTCACCAAACTCTTTTGTTTACTTACTACTGGACGCGGGTTTCGCCAAATCCCGGGAACGATAATTAAGTCACTTACAGGCGCTGTGACGGTTTCACAATCGGGCATAATCGAAAGCCCAGTACGATTGGGGATCGCTTTTAGACTACTTGCAACTAAATTGATGTTTAAGGGTTTAAATTCGTTTTGCTGACGATGGCTTTTAGCAAAGGCCTCGCCAGCTCTGAGCATTTCGATAGGCAGGGTTAAACTGGTTATTAATAAATGAGGATAAACCAAAATACTAATTTCAATAGCTTTTACTTGTTGAAGTTTCGTCACTCTAATTGCTCCGACCAGTTATTTTTGGCCTGTTATGCAGGTTATTTGGCTATTTAAGCATAAAGCGTGTTAATTAATCCATTTAAACTTGGCTTAATTCTCATAACACGTTTTCTCAAGGTTTTTTATGACAGCATTACCCGTTATTGTCGGTATGGGTGGTATTAATGCCGCTGGCCGCACTTCTTTTCATCAAGGTTATCGTCGTATCGTGTTAGACAGCTTGGACGCTAAAGCCCGTCAGGAGACATTCTTAGGCTTAGCGACATTAATGAACTTAGTCACCCTTACTGAAGGTTTACTAAAAGATGCTGACGGCAATACCATTGCCGAATCAGACATCGAAGCTAAGTTCGGTGAACAAATTTTAGCTGGTACACTTATTCGTAAAATTGAAAAAAATCACTTCGATGTTGATGCAACGCCATGGCAGCAAAAAATGACGTTAACAGCGTCTGATGAACAGCAGATTGTTTTTGAAACGCGCCGCCGTGATTTACCAACTCCAGTACCAAGTGCTTGGCAGGTTGAAGAATTAACTGATAAAAAAGTGAAAGTTACAATTAGTGCTGATCTTGCTATTAAACATGACAGTACGCGCGATAACCCAATTAAAGCGGCCGGTCAATTACCAACAGGTTTTGAACCTTCGGCTATGTATAACAGCCGTTATCAACCAAGAGGCTTGCAAGCGACTATCTTTGCCGCAACTGATGCGATTCGTTCGACAGGTCTGGCGTGGCAGCAGGTAATGAATAGCGTTGAGCCTGATCAAATTGGCACTTACTCAGCTTCTGTGGCTGGTCAAGTTGATGATGAAGGATTTGGTGGACTTATTCGTGCGCGTCAGCAGGGCGACCGTGTGAGTACAAAACAGCTTGCACTTGGCTTAAACACCATGTCTACTGACTTTATCAATGCTTATGTAACAGGCAATGTGGGCACAACTTTTACAACATCAGGTGCTTGTGCAACGTTTTTATATAACCTACGTGCAGCAGTAAACGATATTCAAGCAGGACGTACGCGTGTAGCTATTGTGGCGTCTGTTGAGTGTGCTATTACACCTGAAATCGTTGAAGGTTTTGGCAATATGAGCGCACTTGCTAATGAAGAGGGCCTTAAGCGTCTTGATAATACAGATGTGGTTGATCACCGTCGTACCAGCCGTCCATTTGGTGAAAACTGTGGTTTTACAATTGGTGAAGGTGCACAAGTTGCTGTTTTAATGGATGATGCATTGGCATTAGAGTTAGGTGCAGATGTGTTAGGCAGTGTTGCAGATGTGTTTGTCAATGCCGATGGCATTAAAAAATCAATAACAGCACCGGGCCCTGGTAACTACATTACGATGGCCAAATCTGTTGCATTAGCGAGCAGTATTGTTGGCCAAGAAGCAGTACAAAAGCGTAGTTTCATTTTAGCTCACGGCTCAAGTACACCACAAAACCGCGTAACAGAATCACTGATCTATCATAAAGTGGCAGAGACTTTTGCAATTGATAATTGGAAGGTTGCAGCACCTAAAGCGTATGTTGGCCATACTATAGCTCCTGCCAGTGGTGACCAATTAGCTATGGCATTAGGTGTGTTTAGTCACAATATTATGCCGGGTATAACCACAATTGATAAAGTGGCAGATGATGTTTATAGCGAGCATTTAGATATTCGCACTGAACATTATCAATGTGATGCAATGGATATTGCCTTCATTAACTCAAAAGGCTTTGGTGGCAATAACGCTACTGCGACAGTTTTATCACCGGCAATTACATTAAAAATGCTCGCAAGGCGTCACGGTGATGCGGTAATAGCGCAATATCATGACCGTCATACTCAGGTAGTCCAAGCACAAACTGACTATCAGCAACAGGCAGATTTAGGTCAATATGAGCTAATTTATCGTTTTGGTGATGGCTTAATTGATGAAAATGACATTGAGATTAGTGAAGATTCAATGACAATCCCAGGTTTTGATAAAAAAGTTTTATTATCTAAACCAAATCCTTATCAGGATATGTTTTAAGTTCAAGACATGTTTAAGCACATTCTTGACAGCAAGGCGCTTTTAAAGCGCCTTTTTTAGTGCTATAAATGTTCCTATCAAAGGGAATTGGAGCCATTGTCATGATTAAATTCACTAAACTCGCAGCACTTTGTTCACTTATCGCATTACCAACACAGGCTTTAGCACGAGATGTCAACGACTTAGGTGTTGATTTACAGGCCGCCACATCAGCTTACATTGTTAAAAATTCAAACAAACGTTACCCAGGTAGTTATAACGGCTCTCGCCTTGAAGGTTGGGCATTAATGTCTTATGTGGTTGATACACATGGTAAGGCAAAAGATATTGAAGTGATCATGGCATCTGATACTCGCGGCAGCGAAGAAAACGCAGAGAAATACTTAACCAACTTAGAGTTTGCACCCGCTACAAAAGAAGGTAAAACCGTAGAAGGGGGTTACCTATTTTCATTTGAAGTAGGTAAGTATTTTAATGGTTACTCAAATGATAAAGCGAGCCGTGGTTTCATTAATGAATACGATGAAATCAATAAAATGCTACAAGCAAAAGAGTTTAATAAAGCTGAGCAAGCATTGGCTGAGTTATACAAAGACCATACTAAAAACACCTCTGAGCAGGCATTGTTTGCTTGGTTGAAAAGCCAATATTATTATCATCAACAACAATGGTTTGGCTTTGATGAGCAGTTGTCTGTAGCCTATTTACTGCGAGCTAAGTTGCCAACGGATATACAATATTTAGTCGCTAAAAGTGCGCTACAATGGTACAGCTTTAAGGGCGATTTTAATCTTGCTTACAATGCTATTTATGCGTTAGATAATATCGAGGGTAAACAGTTTTCAGAAGAAAACAAACTTGCCACCATCAAGCAAATTGATGACTTATTGGCGCGCACACCGCAGATTAATTCACAAATCAATGTTTCAAAAGATAAGCTGTCATATTTATCTTTATCTCGCGGTTCAATCAAAATTGAAGGCGCGAGCGATGTCACTAAATTACAGATCCGCTGTGCTGATCAAGTCGTTGACCTTGAAGCGAGTGAATCGGTTAAATACGTTATTGATGAGCAAAGCAGACGGTGCGGTTTATTAGTTAAATCTGCAAACCCTGCTGAGATTAAAGTGAAACAAACTGGCTATGCCATCGTTAACTCAAAATATGACGCTAGCTAATCGTTTACTTTAAGCGCTTAACATACCTTAGCGTTACGAAATTAATCAACGCCATTAAAAAAGCGATTTCGTAGCGACTAAATGCCACAGCAATGCCGATGAGTCCCATGTTCCAAATACTGGCTGCTGTGGCTGTTCCATACGTTGAATTCTTATTCTTCAAAATGGCACCACCGCCAATAAAACCAATACCCGTGATGATCCCTTCGAGTACTTTTGATTCTGCCTCTGAACTTGTTAAAACAGACATACCCACTAATGCATAACCACAAGATGCAACAGCGACTAATGGAAATGTTCTAAGACCTGCACCATTACTGGTTTTTTCTCGGTCAAATGCCATAGGAAGGGCAAGTAAGTAGGCAATGCCTAGGTGAATTAAATTATCGAGAATTTCATACCAATCAATATTAAAGTCCATGCTTTGTTCCTTGCTATAAAGATTATGATAGCTTTGCAATTTCAATACCCGATCAACAAATCACATAAAATGATGAAACTAGGGACATGTAGCCGGGTTTTTAAAAGCATGCCTTGCTATAATTTGCGATTTTTACGCAGTGCTATGTCATTTTTTCAGCCTTTTGGCTGTTTGAATTTAAGTCATGCTAACAGTATGCTAAACACGCTGACAAAATAGGCTTCACATTGAAACATTCCATCTCCTCTCTTGAAAAAACCGCGCTTGCACTGTGTATGTTTGGTGCACTGATTGCTGTGATTTTGCCTGATGTTATCACTGAGCAAGTTCAGCCGTTTGTACAAATGATTTTAAAATGGATTGGTAGTAGCTTTTTCTTATTGGTGAATTTTTTATTGTTTGCCATCATTATTTTAGCCATTAGCCCACTCGGTAGCCGTAAAGTAGGTGGCGAACACGCTGTTGTTGAGTATTCAAACTTTGGTTGGTTTGCCATGTTGTTTGCAGCAGGAATGGGATCTGGTTTGGTTTTTTGGGGCGTAGCAGAGCCTGCATTACATTCTCTCGACCCTCCACTTAAACAAAGCTTATACCCAGATAGACTAGCTAGTAGCCTCGCTTTAACCTTGGTTAATTGGGGCGCCCATGCTTGGGCACTTTATGCAGTATTTGCGCTCGTGCTTGGGGGATTAACGCAATACAGTGGTAAATCAGGAGATATTTGTGCCCCTGTTTTAACGGCGCTTGGTAATCGCTTTGATAAGTCTGCAAAATTTACTGTGTCGTTTATTGTTAAGTTAATTGCGGTAATCGCTATTTTTTTTGGGGTCGTCGGCACCATAGCTAATTCAACTTTATTGATAAGTAAAGGCGTAGAAATTGAGTTGGGGGTTACTTCAACTTTATTAGTAGGTTCATTAATCGTTTGTTTGTTAGCAGTTATTTATTCGCTGTCGGTTAAATTTGGATTACGACGCGGGGTACAGTCACTGAGTATATTTAACGTACTCCTAGCATTTAGTCTGCTTGTTTGGTTGCTACTAGTGGTGCCAATTGAGCCTATTATAAAGATTGCATTTGATGGAACTGGCTACTATTTACAGTTGCTTGCAACCGGCACTTGGCAATTTGATAGCCAGTTAAAAACGCCTGACTGGGCCACTCATTGGACATATAATTATTACTTTTGGTGGTTAGCGTGGGGGCCATTTGTTGGTGTGTTCCTAGCCAAAATTAGTCAGGGGCGCAAGGTTTGGCAATTTATTTTGGCGGTTGTGTGTATTCCAACTTTAGTCACTATAATTTGGTTTGCGACCTTTTCGGGGGCAGCAATTGAATGGGATAGACTTAACCAAGCAGGTATTTTAGTCGCAATAAAACAAGATTACAGCCAAGGCTTATTTGTATTTTTTAATCAACTAGACTGGCAAGGAACCGTGTTTATTTGGGCCAGCTTATTATTATTGTTGATATTTGTTGCCACATCCGCTGACTCTGCAATATTAGTCATAAGAGAACTGGTTAGCTCTGAGCAAAATAACCGCGTAACCCTCTATGCATGGTGTTTAGCATTATTCCTATGCAGCTTTGCATTATTAATGTTACAAGATGAGCCGTTAAATCGTAGCGTTGCAATTTTAGGCGCTTTACCTTTCTTATTAATATTTCTATTGCAGTTGGTTGGGTTTTTAAAAGAGTTTATTCGCGAGATTTGTGATTAATCTACAGTTTTTTACAGTTAAACTACGCGTTTGTTATTATGCTTATAAAATAAGCTTAAGTGTATTGGAGGACCAATGCTTAAATCTCTGTATCTATTACTTTCTGTTAGTTTGCTCAGTGGCTGTACTGCAATTGGCCTAGTTGCTGATGGTATTGGTGGGCGTGCTAGCCAAGCACAGCCTGCCAGTGCCTATGCAGATAAAAAAGATAATGACCGAGTGAACTATGGTATGACCATGACGATGCTAGGTTATGAAATCGACAAAGCGATTATTGAAGGCTTGGAGAGCGGTAGTAAAGACAAAGACGTTGAGCTTAAATGCCGCCAAATAAGTCGCACAGTAAAGGAATGTGTTGAGGTCAAAGCTGAGCCAAAAAAAAGACCTACATTAATGGATAGTTTTAATGAAGATTAACTTTTCAAAACTTGTTATTTGCTTAATTAGCTACCAATTAGTGGGGTGTACAGTGGCGGGGTCAATAGTCGATGGCTATGCAAAAAACTCACAACCAACAAATCTTGCAACTACAAATGCAAATCAAACTAACAGTACTGTAACCGATGCCGACGGCTTTTCATTCGCAAAGTTAGGCTTCGAAATTGATCGCGCTGTTATTGGTTTACTCAAACCAAATGAAGAACAACCGCAATTAGTTTGCAGGCAAATCACACGCAGTATTAAAGAGTGTGAGGAAGTTAAGCCCTCACACTAAAAATTAAGTATTAATCACAGATACTTTTGATGAAACATTAGGTGTTCATCAATGAAGCTGCTGATAAAGAAGTAACTATGATCATAACCCGCGTGCATGTTAATTTCGGCTGGGTAATCTTTTTCGTTCACGACAGCAAATAAGTTCTCCGTTTTGAGTTGCTCAGTTAAGAAGTTATCGGCCTCACCTTGATCAATACGCATGGGTAAATAATCATCAGTGACGGCATTTTTCATTAATTCACAGCTGTCGTATTCAAGCCAACTTGCTTTATCACTACCTAGGTAATTACTGAACGCTTTTTCACCCCAAGGACAATTAATCGGGTTCACAATCGGGCTAAAAGCACTGGCGCTGACGTATTGTTTAGGGTTTTTAAGTGCAATCATCAATGCGCCGTGACCACCCATAGAATGACCGGCGATGGCTTTTTTGGTCGTCACAGGGAAGTGCGCTTCGATAAGTGCAGGTAACTCAGAAACAACATAGTCGTACATGTTGTAGTGCACATTGTAAGGCGCTTGAGTCGCATTGACATAAAAACCAGCACCTTGACCAAAATCGTAATTGTCATCGTCAGGCACATTTTCACCGCGAGGGCTAGTATCTGGAGCGACAATCGCAATACCTAGTTCAGCCGCTTTTTTAAATGCTCCGGCTTTTTGCATAAAATTTTCATCAGTGCAGGTTAAACCTGACAACCAATACATGACGGGTACTTTATTGGTTTCGCTGGCACCGGGCGGTAAAAAAATCGCAAAGCGCATAGCACAATGTGTGCTACTAGCTTGGTGGGTATATTGTTTATGCCAGCCACCGCTGACTTTTGTTGAGCTTATGTTTTCTAGCATAACCATATCCTTGAAACAAAAGCGCTAGGTATCAACCTAGCGCCAAATAAAAGATTAATAATGAATAACTGAGCGGATGCTCTTACCTTCGTGCATTAAGTCGAAAGCTTCATTGATATCTTCAAGTTTCATGGTGTGTGTGATGAAATCATTTAAAGCAAACTCACCGTTCATATAACGCTCAACAATCTCAGGTAGTTCTGAGCGACCTTTAACGCCACCAAATGCACTACCGCGCCATACACGACCTGTTACTAGTTGGAATGGACGTGTTGAGATCTCTTGGCCTGCACCTGCAACACCAATGATTACCGATTCACCCCAACCTTTGTGACAACACTCAAGAGCAGAGCGCATTACATTAACATTACCGATACATTCAAATGAGAAATCAACACCGCCGTCAGTCATTTCAACGATAACCTCTTGGATTGGTTTGTCGAAGTCATTTGGATTGACTAAATCAGTTGCACCTAGTTTAGTAGCAAGATCAAACTTACTGGTATTGATATCAACACCAATAATACGGCCAGCGCCCGCCATTTTCGCACCGATTATCGCCGATAAACCGATACCACCTAAGCCAAAAATAGCCACTGTATCGCCTTTTTGAACTTTTGCTGTTTTAGTAACAGCACCCATGCCGGTTGTTACACCACAACCAAGTAAACAAATTTCTTCAAGCGGCGCTTCTTTGCTTACCTTAGCAAGTGAAATTTCAGGTAATACAGTGTACTCAGAGAAGGTAGAGCAACCCATGTAGTGATAAATTGGTTGACCATCTTTATAGAAACGCGTTGTTCCGTCAGGCATTAACCCTTTACCTTGCGTTTCACGTACCGCGGAGCATAAGTTTGTTTTGCCCGATTTACACATTTTACACTCGCCACATTCAGCAGTGTAAAGAGGAATAACATGATCACCAACCTCAACATGTGTTACGCCTTCACCGATGGCTTCAACGATACCGCCACCTTCATGGCCAAGGATTGCTGGGAAAATACCTTCAGGGTCTTCACCAGATAAAGTAAATGCATCTGTGTGACAAACACCTGTAGCAACAATCTTTACAAGCACTTCGCCTTTTTTAGGCATCATTACATCCACTTCTTCAATTGATAGTGGTTGATTTGGACCCCAAGCGATAGCCGCTTTTGATTTGATAAAATCAGTCATAACGTTCCCTTATAGTTGTTGGAAGTAAGTATTAAACTTAGTCTATTTTATTTGTTTCTCAATGAATGATAATCTTCGTTTTATTAAAACACTTTTACAGTATGGTAATAATGAATCGTTGGCACGGAATTGATGAGTTTTTAGCGGTAGCAGAAACAGGCAGTTTTACAAAAGCAAGTAAGCTATTGGGTATGTCAGTGGCCCATGTAAGCCGCTATGTGAGCCAATTAGAAGAGCGATTAAACACCCAATTGCTAACCCGAACCACTCGTAAAGTGGTTCTAACGCAAGAGGGGCAGGTATTTGCGCATCAAACAAAACAATTACAGCATGCCATGGATGATGCTACGGCATTACTTGCAGAGCAGCAATTGACACCTAAAGGCAGTATAAAACTAACAGCTCCTGTTATGTACGGTGAAAGTTTTATCATGCCTGCGGTACATTCGTTTATGCAAAAGCACCCAGATATTGAAGTGATCAGCCATTTAAGTAATGAGCAAGTTAATCTATTAGAAGATGGGTATGATCTGGCTATTCGCCTCGGTCATTTAAAAGATTCATCTTTAAAAGCACGGCGCATTAGTCAGCGCAGGCTTGTTATTTGTTGTAGCCCTGAATATATCAATAAATTCGGCCAACCACACAGTGTCAGTGAATTACATCAGCACAATTGCCTTATCGGTAATAACAGTTACTGGCGGGTAAAAGAGCAGGGCCAAGATAAGCACATCAAAGTGGCTGGGCGTTTAGCCTGTAACAGTGGTTGGGCATTGGTTGACGCTGCTATCAAAGGGTTAGGCATCGTGCAATTACCAGATTACTATGTCAATGAACACTTAGCCGATGGCAGGTTGACTGCTGTTCTTTCGAATGTTGCACCTGAACCTGAAGGGGTATGGGGGGTGTATCCACCAAGGCAGTTTATTGCAACCAATGTAAAAGCATTACTTGACCATTTGGTTGCTACTGTTCAAGTATCAGATTTATAATTATTTTTTACAATTTCGCGCATCCCATGCTAGCTAAATCTATGCTAACATGAGCGCATATTTAGCCCTTGGAATACCCATAATTTATTATGTTTCAACCTGTTAGCCTTTTTATAGGGCTGAGATATAGTCGCTCCTCAAAGGGCAATGCCTTTATCTCATTTATTTCATTTTTCTCTATCGCGGGCATTGCTATTGGTTTAATGGCCTTGTTTACAGTTAGTTCAGTAATGAATGGCTTTGAAAATAACCTTAAAACCAACATGCTAGGTTTAATTCCTCATATTGAAGTATCAGCCGAAGATAATTCGAAAGAAACCATGCTGCAGTTAAAGCAGCAACTAGCAAATTCTCAAGATGTTAAACAAGTTAACCTATACCGCCATGGCGAAGCCATTTTACAAACTAACCAAGATTTGCACGGCGTATTGTTACAAGGTCTTTATGATGAAGGAAGCTCCATCTATAACGTAAAAGATAAAATTGTTGCCGGCAATTGGTCACAAGTAATGGACAGCAACTACCATATTGCGATTAGCCGCTACTTGAGTCGAAAATTGGGTATTTCGCTTGGGGATAAAGTACGGGTCATCATGCCTAATGCCAGTTCATATACTCCCCTTGGTCGAGTACCTAGTCAGCGCTTGTTTACTGTTGCTGCACTTTATGAAACACAGTCAGAAATTGATATGTCATTGGCATTTACCAGTGGCTATTCGCTAGGCCGGGTCTTAAAGCTGGCAAAATCAGCAGCACCCAACTTGAGTGTATCGCTGTATGAACCATTTGCTGTTGAGCAAGTATTACAATCTCAGTTAGCTATTTTAAACGATTACAAAGTGACTGATTGGCGAGCTAGCCAAGGGACACTATTTGCGGCTGTGGCAATGGAAAAGCGTATTATGTCGATGTTACTTGGCTTAATCGTGCTCGTGGCAGTGTTTAATATCGTGTCGGCATTAACCATGATGGTGAGCGAAAAACAAAGTGAAGTCGCTATTTTACAAACACTGGGTTTAACTCCCTTACAAGTGCAGCACGTGTTTATGATCCAAGGCTTATATAATGGCCTTATCGGTACCAGTATTGGTGCGTTACTTGGTGTGCTATTGAGTAGCAACATTAATGAATTATTGAATATGTTAGGCATCAATTTACTAGCGGGCGTGAGTTTACCCGTTAAATTTGATGTGATGAGTTTGAGTTTTATTGCCGCAGGGAGTATTGCGATGAGCTTTTTAGCTACCTTGTATCCTGCCAGAAAAGCTGCAAAAGTGAATCCAGCAGAGGTATTACGTTATGAGTGATTTAGTTATCAATTGTCAGCAGCTAAATAAAGTCTATCAAGATGGCGATAACGAGGTTGCGGTATTAAAAGGGGTTGATTTAGCTCTTAAACAAGGCGAAATGTTAGCCATTGTAGGGAGCTCAGGCTCAGGAAAAAGTACTTTACTGCATATATTGGGTACCTTAGATAACGAAAGCTCAGGCAAGGTTGAAATTAAAGGCCAGCAAGTTTCTAAATTAAACCGTAAACAACAAGCCAGTTTCCGAAATGAAAATTTAGGTTTTATTTATCAATTCCATCATCTATTAATGGAATTTACTGCCATCGAAAATGTTGCAATGCCATTATTAATTAAAGGTTTAAGCGCAAAAGCGGCAACCGAAAAAGCCCATAACATGCTAGATAAAGTAGGGTTATCCCATCGTAGCGAACATAAACCTTCGGCGTTATCAGGTGGTGAGAGGCAGCGGGTTGCAATCGCACGTGCATTAGTTACTGAGCCTGCTTTAGTGCTAGCCGATGAACCTACGGGTAACCTAGATAAACAAAACGCTATTAAAATTTACGATTTGATTAAAGAATTAAATACTAGCTTAAAAACCAGTTTTGTTGTGGTAACCCATGATTTAGAACTTGCAGATAAACTAGGCAAAATTGCCTATTTAGATGATGGTAAGCTTGCTATTAAAGAGTCTCAGCATGTTGCTTAGTGCCTTTATTTCTAAACGATTTCGTGCCCATAGTGGCCAAAAAGACGGACAAAACGGTTTTGTTAGCTTTATCGCTAAAGCATCGACAATCGGCATACTTTTAGGAGTCGCCGTGTTAATTGTTGCTTTGTCAGTGATTAATGGCTTTGAGCAGCAATTAGTACATCGACTTTTATCGGTAGTTCCGCAGGTTGAATATGTTGCCCCTAACAAACCTATCAATAATTGGCAGTCAAAAGTTGCTCTACTTCGCTCTCAAGCCGGTGTAACAGGTGCTGCGCCGTTTATAAGTGTTAACGGCATGGCACAATATAAAAGTGAGTTAAAAGCAGTTGAAGTGCGTGGTGTTAGCCCTGAATTTGAAAACCAAGTGTCGGCGTTAAACCAATTCACAGAAGGGCGCTTAGTTAGCCAGCTACAACAAGAAGATGTGCTTTTAGGGCAGCAAATAGTCAACCGATTGGGTCTTAAAATTGGTGACCCAGTTACCTTATTAATCCCACAGATAAACCAGCAAAGTAACACTTTATTGGCGCCAAAGCGTGTTAGCTTGAATCTTGCGGGTATTATAAAAATGGGCGGCCCAATTGATGAAACAGCGGCTTTTATTCGCCTTGATAAAGCGCAAAGTGTGTTGAGTTTTGAGCAAAACCAAGTAACCGGTTTACGTCTACAAGTAGCTGATGTGTTCGCAGCCCATCAAACGGCGATGCGTGTGGGGCAAGTTATTCCTGATTATGTCTATGTATCGAGTTGGTTTAGAACCCAGGGTAGCTTATATCAAGATATTCAAATGGTTCGCACGATTGTGTATATCGTGGTGTTTTTAATAATTGCGGTAGCGAGTTTTAATATTGTTTCGTCTTTAGTGATGGAAGTACGTGAAAAACAGGCAAATATCGCAATTTTAAAAACCATGGGCGCACAAGATAGCACCATTTTAGCAACTTTTGTGATGCAAGGTTTTACACAAGCTTTAATCGGGGTAATTCTAGGCACGATTATCGGTGTGATGCTTGCGTTAAACATCAGTGAACTGTTCACTTGGGCAAGTAATTTATTTGGCGATAACCCGTTACAAGGGGTTTATTTTATTGAGTTTTTACCCAGTAAATTAGTTTGGCAAGATATCGTTATTACGGTGATTGTGACTTTTATCCTCGCTATTTTGGCAACATTATATCCTGCTTGGCAAGCAACCCGTGTCGATCCTGCAAAAGTTCTTGGTAATTAAGGAGTGTTTATGAATAAGCAAAGGATTATCGATTTCTGGTTTAATGAATTAGGACCAGAAGCTTGGTATCAGCAATCTGATGAAGTTGATGCCTTGATTACGGTTGAGTTTTCAGAATGCCTTTTACAGGTTATCGCAGGCGAGCATGCTGACTGGCGAGTTGATGCCCTAGGCTCTTTAGCTGAAATTATCGTGTTAGATCAGTTTTCACGCAATATTTATCGTAATACGGCGCAGGCTTTTAGCCAAGACCCACAAGCACTAAGCTTAGCGCAAAGAGCAATTGAACTTGGCTTTGATAAAAAATTACCTAGCTCTCAAGCTGCGTTTATTTACATGCCGTTTATGCACAGTGAATCTAAAATCATTCACCAGCAGGCTGAGCAATTGTTTAAAGGCATGAGTAATTCTGAATTTGAACTAAAGCACAAAGTGATTATTGATAGGTTTGGTCGCTACCCACATCGCAATAGGATTTTAGGTCGCGAATCAACTCCTGAAGAACTGCAATTTTTGACTGAGCCTAACTCTTCTTTCTAGGTTGATTGAATAGTACGCAAGTAAATTTAAATGCTCTTTGATTGCTTGTAAATACTTGCACAGCGCCATTTTAAACCTTAAAGTGTCAGAAATGTTGTAAAAGAGTAACCACCATGGAACAAAAACAAGCAAGACCATTAACACCAGAAGAACAAGCTGAAGCGCAAAAACAAAGTGTTATTTGGCAAAGAGAATGTTTCGAAAATGCACAAAAGCATTTAGCTGAAAAAGGCGTTATTCCGCAAACTGTTGTAGAAAAAGAAAGCCGTTTTATTGCGCCATTAGTAGCTATTTGGAAATTTAAAGCACAAAACGGTAAGAGCTATTGGGTGATCACAGGTCGTTTACCAACCGATCACGCTGAAGCAAGTGCAGCAAACAATGCACGTGAAGTATTACGTTATTTCTCAATGCAGTGGCAAATGAAGGCTGATCAGCTAATGCAATCAGGTGCGGTAGATAAAACCAAAGCTGATTTTGCTAATCTGTTAATCAACCGTGCCCATGGCTTATATGAGTTATTTGAAAAAGAAGAAATGTGGCAAAACGAGCCAGCATAACTAACTCTGCATACCTTCTAAGAAAAAGCTGAATAATGTTATTCAGCTTTTTTGTTTTACATGTACCTTAATGCACCAAAGTGAATGGCCGCGTATCAAATTGCTTAATAGGGCAGAGCATTCGTTGCCTTGGAATACCAGCTTCCATAAACACTAAACCATCAGCCGAAAAACCATTTTGTTTGAATCTATCTACTTCATTCAATATGCAATTAATGCTGACACAATCACAGCCTTGCTTTTCAGCCAAATTAACTAAGTAATTCAATAATGATTTATAAACCGAACGATTACGGTGTTCTGGTAAAACTGCAATACGGCCGATAAGGCCATCATTACATAAACGCCCAGTAGCAACTGGGCGTTTACCTTCATCTGTAACGAGCACGTGATGTGCTATTTTATCTAGATGGTCAAACTCAATGTGTCTTGGGATATGTAGTTCATATACAAATACCCGCTCTCGGATTTGTTGTAAGAGTTCCTTGTCGATACTCCATTCAACTTCATCTATTTGATAGCCCATACACACACACTCCTAACAAAACCAAATACCCTCATTTAAAAGTGTAGTAAAGGTTTTCAAGAAAATGTGATTATTTTTTGAACTATTTATGTCAGCAGCGGTCACCCATGTCTGATCGGTGAGCTTTGTTATTAATTCAAGGTCAGTTAAATCATGCATGTAATTAACACCATTAATACTTAAAAGTATTTTATCGTCAATTACTTGATAGATAGCGCGGGTACCACCTAAACGCTCAAAAACAACGTCTTCATCATTGAGTAAGTCATTTACGTCATCTAAAGTATATGGCTCTTCTAAAGGCGCTAAATCCATGTCATGCTTTGGCTGACTCATACTGTTACCAAGCCAAGTCTTGAATACTGCGTCATCATTAATTGCAGCAATCATAAGTTGCTTTACTTTTTCTGCTTCAGTTTGGTTAAGCTCACCTTTAGATGAGCGCAACTTAAGCTCTGCATCACCGTATCGTTGATTACCAAGCTCAGTATCGATGAGGTGATCGGCAAATTGTGATAATAAATCGCGTTGGTTTGGCGCTCTAAAACCCACAGAGTAATTAAGTGCATTTTCAACTGCGTAACCTTCATGTGGGCAACCTGGTGGAATATAGAGAATATCTCCCGGCTCTAACACACAGTCGATCACGGCAGGAAATTGCTCAACTTGTAACAGGCTCTTATTTTGTGCAAATTGCTTTAAGTTTGCATCAGGTAAACCAACTCGCCAGTGGCGTTTACCTTCACCTTGAATAATAAACACGTCGTATTGGTCTAAATGCGGGCCCACGCCACCACCCGGGGTAGAGTAGCTGATCATCAAGTCATCGATACGCCAGTTGGGAATAAAGCGAAATGGCTCCAATAGTTGCGCTGCATCGCTATGCCAATGGTCAACTGCTTGCACCAGTAATGTTGAGTGCTTTTCAGTTAGCAAGCTAAAGTCTTCAAAAGGACCATGGTATGCTTGCCAATCATCTGAGTGATTGGTCACAATACGTGATTCAATGCTTTCTTCCATGGCAAGACCGGCCAATTCTTCGGGCTCGATCGGATCTGCAAAATCCTTGAAGCCTTGCTTTATAAGTAATGGTTTTTTCTGCCAATACTCAGCTAAAAATTGCTCTTGGGTTAATGAATTGATGGTTAATTGATACATAACATGACCTAAGCGAATTGATATAAAAAAAGCGAAAGGAAGGCCTTTCGCTTTTTTAAGTCTTAATTTGAATTTAAGCTAAGTTGTCGATGAACTCAACAGCACGACCAATGTAATTAGCCGGAGTTAATTTTTTCATTTCTACTTTTGCTTCTTCAGGTAACTCAAGACCATCGATGAAATCAGCCATGATTTCTTGGTTTACGCGCTTACCACGAGTAAGGTCTTTAAGTTTTTCATATGGCTTTTCGATACCATATTTACGCATAACCGTTTGGATTGGCTCTGCTAGTAATTCCCAGTTTTGGTCTAGTTCTGCTAATAAACGCTCTTCGTTTACTTCAAGCTTGCTAACACCTTTTAATGTCGCTTGGTAAGCGATAAGTGTGTAGCCCATACCAACACCTAGGTTACGTAACACTGTTGAGTCAGTTAAGTCACGTTGCCAGCGAGAAACAGGTAGTTTTTGCGCAAGGTGAGTAAAGATAGCGTTAGCAATACCTAAGTTACCTTCAGAGTTTTCGAAATCAATCGGGTTTACTTTGTGAGGCATAGTTGATGAACCAATCTCACCTGCGATTGTTTTTTGTTTAAAGTGGTTTAGTGCAATGTAGCCCCAAACGTCACGGTCAAAATCAAGTAATACAGTGTTGAAACGTGCAACTGCATCGAATAACTCAGCAATGTAATCGTGTGGCTCGATTTGTGTTGTGAACGGGTTGAATGTTAAACCTAGGCTCGTTACGAACTGCTCAGCGTGTTTGTGCCAATCGTAATCTGGGTATGCACTCAGGTGAGCGTTGTAGTTACCTACAGCACCGTTGATTTTACCTAACATTTCTACGCTAGCAATTTGGTCACGTTGACGCTTTAAGCGCATGTAGACGTTTGCAAACTCTTTACCCATTGTCGAAGGGGTAGCTGGTTGACCGTGGGTACGTGTCATCATCGCAACTGACTTGTACTCAACTGCTTTTTCTTTTAATGCATTTAGAAGTTGGTCACAGTATGGAAGTAATACTTTGTCACGCGCTTCAGTCAGCATTAAACCGTGAGACAGGTTATTGATGTCTTCTGAAGTACATGCAAAGTGAATGAATTCGTTAATTGCGTTAAGCTCTGCGTTATCAGCTACTTTTTCTTTAAGTAGGTATTCAACTGCTTTTACGTCATGATTAGTTGTGCGCTCGATCTCTTTAACGCGTGCTGCATCCGCTTCGCTAAAGTTATCAACAATGGCATTAAGTAAAGCATTAGCCTCGTCGCTAAAAGCCGGTACTTCTTTGATTGCGCTAGCTGCAGATAAAGCTTGTAACCAACGAACTTCAACAGTTACACGGTATTTGATTAAACCAAATTCGCTGAAAATGCTGCGTAGTTCCGTGGTCTTGCTGCCATAGCGACCATCTACCGGAGAGATAGCGGTTAACGCTGAAAGCTCCATAATGACTCCTAAATTGTCTAGTTTGAACGATAATTAAATTGATTGTTTAGCAATAGCGAGGATTTTTCTTTTTGCAAAGAAAAAGTGACGGCGTTTACCGCCCATTTGTCGCCATAGCACGGCACTACGAATTCCGGCCAATAATAGGGCACGAATTTTGTTTTGCGTGAGCTGCTGTTTTAATAACTCTGGCTTGCCATACACTTGAATACGATGCCCAAGGGGGCTTAGCACCGATGAGTAAATATCAGCAAGCGCTGCTACTACAGTATCATCTGTGATAGCAAAATGGTCGAGGCGACGTTTAACATCATCAATGCGACGACCTAATTCATTTAAGCTGTTTTGTTTTGAACTTAATGCACGTTCTAATTGCATTAAACCACCCACATATTTTACGATTTCGACGTCTTTGTCGGCGCCAGCCGAAAGCTGTGCAATCAAAATGCGATAGCCTTCACGTAAATTATGCTTACCCTGATACACGTCTTCAGGGCTATTTGGTGATGTTTCAACAATACAGTTTAGTAATTTTTCTAATTCGTGATCACTGCCTTGGCCATATTGCGCAACTTTTTGTACTTGTTTAGCAACTTGACACATGGCAGCTAAAGCCATGACTTGGTGCTCTGTCATTATTTGATCACCGAATCAATAATGCCGCCACCTAAACAGACTTCGTCAGCGTAGAATACAGCTGATTGGCCCGGTGTCACTGCCTTTTGTGGCTCATCAAATAGTACGCGCGCCATACCATCTTCACCAACAAGTAAAGTACAGCTGATATCTTCTTGGCGATAGCGGGTTTTAACAGTGCAGCGTGTGGTCCCTTTCGGACCTTCGCGGTCAACCCAGTGCAGCTGGTTTGCATTTAAACCATTGCTGTACAGGCGAGGGTGGTCTTTACCTTGACCAACCACTAATACGTTACGATCAACGTCTTTATCAACTACATACCAAGGTTCACCCGAACCTTCTTTCATGCCACCAATTAATAGACCTTTACGTTGACCAAGTGTGTGGTACATCAAGCCTTCGTGCTCACCCACTTCGTTGCCATCGGTGTCTTCAATTTTACCTGGCTGTGCTGGTAAGAATTTTTGTAAGAAGTCTTTAAATTTACGCTCACCAATAAAACAAATACCAGTACTGTCTTTTTTATCGTGCGTAATTAAATCTTGCTCTTCAGCAATGCGGCGTACTTCAGGCTTAGCAATATCGCCAACAGGGAAAAGTGTTTGCGCAATATGCTCATGGCTTAAAGTGTATAAGAAATAGCTTTGATCTTTGTTGTCATCGAGGCCACGACACATTACAAATTTATCACCACGTTTTTCGCGGCGAACATAGTGGCCAGTCGCGATGTAATCAGCCCCAAGTGCTTGTGCTGCAAATTCTAGAAATGCTTTGAATTTAATTTCTTTATTACACATGATGTCTGGGTTTGGCGTACGGCCTGCTTTGTACTCTGCTAAAAAGTACTCAAACACGTTGTCCCAGTATTCGGCTGCAAAATTTACAGTGTGAAGCTCAATACCTAGCTTGTCGCACACAGCTTGTGCGTCTTTTAGGTCTTCAGCTGCAGCGCAATATTCATCATTATCGTCTTCTTCCCAGTTTTTCATGAACAGGCCTTCAACTTGATAGCCTTGTTGCTTTAATAAATACGCTGATACAGAAGAATCAACACCGCCGGACATACCCACGATGACTTTAATGTGACTATTTTCGCTCATAATATTCGCTGTCATTTTTTAACTGCTATGGAAAGGCCGGTATTATAGCATGCTTTTAGACACCCAAACCAGCCAAAATCACAGCGCTTATTGGTAAATCAAACTAAGTGGGTAGGCTTTACCAGCTAAATGATCTTCAATGCATTTTAAAACCAGAGAGCTTCTAAGTGGCAGGCTTTTAATTTGCTCAAGGCTAAACCAATCTGCGCTGAGAATGTCATCATCTTTGGAGATGGTTTAAACTGCTCTGGGCTATTAAAAGCAAAGCTAAAACGCATATAGTGAATGCCATTCGCGGCGTGTAAATTATAGATACCAACCAGGTGACTAGCATTTAGACTAATCCCTGTTTCTTCTATAAGTTCGCGATGAGCTGCTTCAGCTAAGGTTTCATTGGCTTCCAAATGGCCGGCAGGCTGGTTATAGCAAATATCACCTGTGTGTTTATCACGCTCTTTAACAAGTAAAAATTTGTCTTGGCATGTGACGATGGCGGCCACTGTGACATTGGGTTTATGCATCTGGGTTGTTCACTACTTTAAACTGACCACTGTCTAAGCCATCAAGGGTATAGTTACCAATGCTGTAACGAATTAATCGCAAAGTAGGGAAGCCAACATGCGCTGTCATACGGCGAACTTGGCGATTACGCCCCTCAGTGATAGAGATTTCTAACCAGCTGGTTGGAATGTTTTTACGCTCGCGAACGGGCGGGGTACGCGGCCAAATTGATGGCTCGTCAATACGTCTAACCTTGGCTGGCTTGGTCATGCCATCTTTAAGCTCTACGCCTTTGTTAAGCGCAAAGATTGCCTCATCAGTCACATCACCTTCTACTTGCACCCAATAAGTTTTAGCTGTTTTTTTATTGGGTTCAGTGAGTGTGTGTTGTAATTTACCGCAGTTGGTAAGTAGCAACAGTCCTTCACTATCTCTGTCTAGGCGTCCTGCTGCATACACGTCTTTAATAGTAATAAAGTCGGCAAGCGTTTTGCGGTTTTGGTCATCGGTAAATTGGCAAAGCACATCAAATGGTTTGTTAAATAGCACCACTTTGCGCTGCTCAGGGCTAATTGCTTTTTTAACTTGGCGTTTTTGAGTCGGCCTTGAATAAGTTCGACCGCTGCTGCGACGTGATTTGCTATTGGCTTTATTAACCATTAAATACACCTAGCCGGTTTAGGTAAACCTGCAATTTTAGTCGCTTGCTTAGCGGGGCCTTTAGGGAATAGCTTATACAAGTACATGCTATTTCCTTTTTCTTCACCTAGCTTTTGGGCCATTGCTTTGACCAGCATGCGTATTGCAGGGCTGGTGTTGTACTCTACGTAAAAATCACGCACAAAATGCACAACTTCCCAGTGCTGCTCACTTAAGGTAATGTTCTCTTGCTCTGCAATAATGGGTGCAAGCTCTTCACACCAATCATTTGAATCAAGTAAATAGCCTTGTTTGTCGGTTTCAATCTGTTTGTCATTAAATTCAAGCATGGTTTACCAAGTAATTGTGTTTTTTGCGTTTAAAGTCATTTCTACAAGCTGTGTATAGTTTATTGCGATATCGCCTTGATTGAATGAAATATCACGAGCTGCAGCATCTTCTTCAAGTAAATGAATTGCTGAAGAGAACTGTTTAAACTGCATGTTGTTATAACAAGCATCACTAACAAGTAGCACTGTATCTTCTGAAGAAATTAAATTGGCCAACATATTATTGCAGTAGTGCGATAAAGGTTTTGAAAAAATATGCAAGGTACTCATAGTGTCACCACCTGATGTTGCTGGCTAATTAATTCACGCTGTTGCTCAAAGTTAGCTACTTTAACATCAATAATTAAGCTTTCTTGTGTGAGGTTAAAATCCATCAACGACTTTTCACATACATATATATTTTCAACATCGTATAATTCAAGCGTTTTAATGGTTTTAAAATAGTTTTTAATGCCAAGTTGCTCTGGCTGCTGGTTTTTCTTCAAAGCTAAAACAGCTTCACCACTGAGTAGCCAACTAATGTTTTGTTCAATAGCAGCAAAAATTAGTGTGGTGTCGAGTGATTCACGAATATGTTGATCATCAAATGGGCCATGCTGGCTGATCACTAAAATGTTTTTCATTTAAATTGCACCCATTTATCCGCTTCACTGACAAGCATCGCAAATTCTGCAAGCCCAGCGACGGTAAACACGCTTGTGTTATCAATATCTAAGCCACGCTTTTCAGCAGCAGTGACACATAGCAGTAGGGGGATCTCTTGCTCACTCAACGACTGCCACAAACGATTAATTGGCAGCTCGTCGCTGGCAAGTTCTAAATGGTTACTTGCGTGGTAAACACCTGCTTGATAAAGAAAGATAGCTGCAATTGAGTGACCAGAGTCAAGACAGGCCTGTGCAAATTTAATTAGCCGTTGAGTTGTGTCGTGATCGGTCGGCGCGGTATGAAGAGAAAGTACAAATTGTGCCAAAACGCATCCAATAAAAAAGCCCCTAGAAAGGGGCTATTTTAGCAGAACTATTTAATTAGTCATCACTTGCACCAAGTAGGTGAAGAAGAGACGTAAATAAATTATATACGTTCAGGTATAAAGCAACAGTTGCGCGGATGTAGTTGGTCTCACCGCCATTAATAATACGGCTAGTGTCAAATAAGATTAAACCAGACATAATTAGCACAACTGCAGCATTGATAACCATAAAGGTGATTGAGCTGCCGATGAATAAGTTAACTAGGCTTGCAATAATCACTACGATTAAACCCACAGTTAAAAAGCCACCCATAAATGAGAAGTCTTTTTTCGTGGTAAGTGCATAAGCAGACAAACCAAAGAAGATTAACGCAGTAGAGCCTAACGCTTGCATAATGAGCATAGGGCCATTTGGCATTGCAGCATAGTAGTTAAGCATTGGACCGAGTCCTGCGCCCATCAAACCTGTGAATACAAACACCCAAGCAACACCTGATGCACTGTCGGCCTTTTTGTTAACAACAAACAGGACACCGAATGCAATCAAACTAAATACTAACCCCATAAAATAAGGTAGATTCATTGCCATTGAGATACCTGCTGTCACTGCGCTAAATGCCAGTGTCATGGCAAGTAAGAAATAGGTATTTTTTAAAACTTTATTGGTTTCAATAGTCGACATTACTGGTCTTGCAGTATTGTACGATTGATTAAACGCCATTGTTAGAGCTCCTTTAAATGAACTTATACGTTCGTTAGTTCCAATTATTAAACTGAACTAAGCCTATCAAGAGTTATATATTTGGGCAAACTATTGTGGATCAATAGACAAGATAAATAATTGAAAAGTTCAATGTTGCGCACAATCTAAACATTGTTGTACTAATGCTGAGCAAATTAATTGTTTTTTAATCACTTAAACAGTTTTTTTGAAAAAAAGCTTCACAAACACGGCTGCCTTATCTATTATGCACGCCGTCGGAGAGATGGCAGAGTGGTCGAATGCACCGGTCTTGAAAACCGGCAGGGGTTTGTAGCCCCTCTAGGGTTCAAATCCCTATCTCTCCACCATTATTTTTACTACTGGCGTAAGCCGGTAGGTTTTCGCATTCGGAGAGATGGCAGAGTGGTCGAATGCACCGGTCTTGAAAACCGGCAGGGGTTTGTAGCCCCTCTAGGGTTCAAATCCCTATCTCTCCACCATCATTGAAGCCGCTGAATTTATTCAGCGGCTTTTTTGTTTCTTAAGCTTCTCATTTGTTCTGCAAATTACGACTATTGTCGATATTTCGCATTTTAACTAGTTAGTCCATGCTTAACACTTCTCGTATTATCTTTGTGACATTAGGGAATTTATGAAACATCGTTTAGCAAAGAGTGTAGGACTTTCTTTATTATCGCCTGTGATCATCGGTTGTATCTTAGGCCTTTATTATGCATTCACACTTGAAGGAAATGGTTTTAGCATTTTCTTTAACTTACTTGTTAGCGCAATTGCCAATGCACACATAGTAGGCTTAACTATGGCAGCATTTGTAGTGCCTGGTTATTTACTTATGTTTAAATATGCAAAGGTTAATTATTCAGGTGTTCTGACACTTGGCTTACTAGGTGGCGCTATTTTTAGCTACTTACTGAGCGCTACAACAGGGATGGCTTTTGTAGTCAATGCTATGATGTCTGCTCTGGCAGCTGGACTGTTTTTATTTGGTTTAAGACAGGGCCTTACAACACAATCTTCTCATCAATAGCAGAATATTTAATCAAGCTGACTGAAATTGAGGGCAAAATGTTTTTTTTTGCCCTTAAAAGGTTTCATTTGTCGTCTACAAAGAGTACCTTTAGCTACTGTATGTTTAATAAGAAGTAGTTTGGTATGCAAAAGCAAGATTTTTACCAGTCATTAGTTAAACAAACTGAGTCGCTAATCGCTGGTGAATCAAATGTTATTGCCAACATGGCAAATATTAGTGCGCTGTTATTTACCTCTTTAGAGGATATCAATTGGGCGGGCTTTTATTTAATGGATTCACCTGAAGAATTAGTGCTAGGGCCGTTTCAAGGTAATCCTGCATGTATCCGTATTCCAGTAGGTAAAGGGGTATGTGGAACTGCCGCGCAAACACAACAAACACAACTCATTGAAGACGTGCATGCATTTGCTGGTCATATTGCCTGCGATGCTGCATCTAACTCTGAAGTAGTTGTGCCGATTTTCAAAGACGGTAAAGTATTTGCTGTACTTGATATCGACAGCCCAAGCATTGCGCGATTCGATGCTGATGATCAAGCTGGTTTAGAAGCATTGGTAAAATGCTTTGAGGCAAATCTAAAATGAAAGATCTGCTAAATGTGCAAGATTACCTCTTTGCAATCCATGATGTTGGTGATTGGGAAGGGGAAGAAGAAGTTGTTGCCGAAAGGCTCAACGACTTGATTCACATGGCATGGGAGCGTCTACCAGATGACCTTGACTGTGAATCAATTGATGAAATTATAAATGGTATTTGGGAACACCTTCGTGGTGATTTAGCGCTTATTGAAGCGGACTTCGAAGAGTTGACCGACTGGGTAACACACTATGCCGATTCATCACTTGATGAAAAGATGTAATAAAAGGTTCTAACATGGAAACCACAAACAAGCTAAAAGATATTAATGAAGTATTGGATTTCTTATACCAAGAATTTCCACAATGTTTTAAACAAAAAGACGGTATTCAGCCGCTTAAAGTAGGTATCTTTAAAGATATCGCTGAGCGTATTGAAGGTTCTGAGAAAGTAAGTAAAACTCAGGTTCGTCAAGCACTAAGAAAGTACACCTCAAACTGGCGCTATTTAGAAGCGGTGACTAAGTCTGAGTTCCGTATCGATCTTGATGGTAATCAAGATGAAAAAGTAGAACAAGAACACATTGAGCACGCACAAAAAGCTTTAGAAGAAAGCCGCGCTAAAATGGCAAAGCGTAAGAAGCCACAACGTCCACGTAAAGACGGTGACACAAAATCTTACAAAAAGAATAGTGGCCACCACGCTAAATCTGGCGAAAAAGGCGCTAAAGTAAATAATAAGCCTGCTAAAGCTGCTCCTGCAAAACGTTCAGGAAAAGTTGAACCTTTACCTGCCTCAGAGGTCAAGGTTAATAGCAAAGTTAAAGTTAAACTTGGCCAAGCACTTGTAAACGCGGTTATTACTGAAGTGAATAAAGATGAAGTTCACGTTGAGTTAGTAACAGGGATGCAAGTTAAGACCAAAGCAGACAGCCTGTATATCATTTAATAGCTGTAAAAAATAAAGGAGTTGTGTATGAGTAAAAAGTTTACGCTCATTCCGTTAGTCGCTGCCCTGTTTTCAGGTTCATTACTGGCATCATCAGACAATCTGACTGAAAAAGACCTGCCAGTACTCAAGCAAGAAAGCCAACATAGTACGGCAAGCAAACGGGTGACAAACTTATTTACTCGTGCACACTACAAACCAATTAAATTTAACGATGAATTATCTGAGAAGGTTTTTGATCGTTACATTGAATCTCTCGACTACAATAAAAATGTGTTTTTAGCCTCTGATATTGCCTCGTTTGAGCAATATAAAGACCAGTTTGATAATGCATTGTCGACAGGTAAATTGGGATTTGCTTTTGATATTTTTAATTTAAGTTTAAAACGTCGTTTTGAACGCTATGACTATTCTTTATCGTTACTTGAAAACGAAATGAAGTTCGATAAAGAAGATGAGTACCTGTTTGACCGTGAAGACGCTGAGTGGGCAACAAGCCAAGCTGAGCTTGATGAACTTTGGCGTCAGCGCGTTAAATACGATGCTTTACGATTAAAAATGACTGGTAAAGATTGGCAAGGCATTAAAGAAGTCTTGACCAAGCGCTACCACAACGCGCAAAAGCGTTTAGTACAAACGAACAGTGAAGATGCTTTTCAAATTGTGATGAACTCATTCGCACGAAGCATTGAAGCGCATACCTCTTATTTATCACCTCGTCGCGCTGAGCAATTCAAGATGGACATGGATCTTGAATTAGAAGGTATTGGTGCGGTACTCAGTTATGACGAAGATTACACGGTAATCCGTAGCTTAGTCCCAGGCGGACCGGCTGATAAGTCTGAACAAATAAAAGCAGATGACCGTATTATTGGTGTTGCGCAAGAAGGTGAAGAGTTTGTTGATGTGATTGGCTGGCGTTTAGATGACGTCGTTGATTTAATCAAAGGCCCGAAAGGGACAAAAGTTCGCCTGCAATACTTAAAAGGGGCTGATGCTCACGGTACACCAAAAGTGGTTGAAATCACGCGTGATAAAATTCGCTTAGAAGACCGTGCTGCAAAATCTGAAGTATTTGAAGCAAAATATTCAGACTTAACCAGCAAAATTGGTGTGATTGAAATCCCTGGTTTCTATAACAATTTATCGCAAGACGTAAAAGTTGAAATTGCGAAGTTAAAAGAAGCCAAAGTTGACGGTATCATTATCGATTTACGTCAAAACGGCGGTGGGTCACTTTACGAAGCGACGCAACTTTCTGGCTTATTTATCGATCAAGGTCCAGTTGTACAAATTCATACTCTAAATAATCGTATTGAAGAGCAAAAAGACCGTGATGGCGTCACTTTTTACGATGGCCCACTGACAGTGTTAGTTGATCGCTACAGTGCGTCTGCCTCAGAAATTTTTGCAGCAGCAATGCAAGATTATGGCCGTGCAATTGTGATTGGTGAGCAAACCTTTGGTAAGGGAACTGTACAGCAGCATAAACCACTTGGCCGTGCTTATGACCTATACGACCACCCATTAGGTAGCGTGCAGTATACCATTGCAAAATTCTACCGAATTAACGGCGGAAGCACACAGCACAAAGGCGTGATCCCAGATGTGTCATTCCCATCGGCAATTGAGCCATCAGAATGGGGTGAGAGTCAACAAGACAACGCGCTACCTTGGGATAGCATCATACGTGCTAAGTACAACTCTGTTGATAACCTCAAACCAGCGATTGCTTACGTTAATAAGCTTCATGATGCCCGTATTGCAGACGAGCCTGAGTTTGGCTATGTATTTGCTGACATTGAGCGCTATCAAGAAGAGAAAGACCGTAAGACTATTTCATTGGTTGAAGCGACGCGTCTAAAAGAGAAAGACGAAGGTGAAGAACGCGCGTTAGAACGTGCTAATGAACGACTTGTTCGCCTTGGAGAAAAGCCAGTAGAGAAGCTTGACGATTTACCTGATAGCCTTGATGAGCTAGACCCTTTCTTAGAAGAAGCGGCATTAATCACCCAAGATTATATAAAATATGGTCGTATCGCTAAGAAATAATTAGCAATTAATTAGCAATATTGATTAATAAAAAGGCGCTTAAGCGCCTTTTTTGCTACCTAAAACAGGTTAGATTGGTATAATCACAAAATCTGGCTGCATAAGGCCACTGAAGTTTTGCGTCAAAGCTTACAATAATAATTAAACACGCCACATAAGACGTGTAGGAGACTATCTTTTGAATTCAATTGAAGAGAAGCCAATAAAACAGGCCAGTTTTTTAGATGCCTTAATCCCAATTACTGTGCTCGTGTGCCTACTAGGCGCTGCTGTTTATTTATTCGGTGATAACTCATCATCTGGTCCTAACCAAATCGCTCTATTATTCGCTACGTTTACCGCGGCATTAATTGGCTTAAAAAATGGTTACACCTGGAAGAAACTAGAACAAGCCATGATTGAGGGGATCACCTTATCCCTTGGAGCAATCATTATACTGTTAATGGTGGGTGCCTTAATCGGTACTTGGCTGTTATCAGGCACCGTACCCACTCTAATTTACTATGGCTTACAAATTATCAACCCTAGCTGGTTCTATGCCGCTAGCTGTTTGATTTGTGGCATTGTAGCTATGAGTATTGGTAGCTCTTGGACAACAGCTGCGACTATCGGTGTGGCGTTATTAGGTGTTGCAACTGGTCTTGGTCTTGAACAAGTTGTTACAGCAGGCGCGGTCATTTCTGGTGCCTACTTTGGTGATAAATTAAGCCCGCTTTCTGAAACAACAAACTTAGCGCCAGCAGTGGCTGGGGCTGATTTATTTGAGCATATTCATCACATGCTTTGGACTACAGTGCCAAGCTTCATTATTGCGTTAATTATTTTTATCTTTATGGGCTTTAATGCCGGTGGTTCAACAGAAGCGGGCCGTATTGATGAAATCGTTAATTTATTAGAGCAAAACTTTAATATTGGTTTTGAAATGCTAGTGCCACTGGTGGTGTTGTTGTTTTTAGCAATTCGTAAGATGCCAGCTTTCCCAGCTATTTCAATTGGTGCGGTGCTAGGCGCGATTTGGGCTATGTTATTTCAATCTGATTTAATCAATAGCCAAATTGATGCATCACAAGGCCAAGCAATTGGTTACTTCAAATTAGTTTGGACAACGTTCTTTGATGGTTTCAGCATCGACACTGGCGATGAAAAAATGGATTCATTATTGAGCGGTGGTGGTATGGCTGGCATGTTAACAACCACTTGGCTGATTATGACGGCCTTGATGTTTGGCGCTATCATGGAAAAAACTGGCTTACTTGATATGTTCGTTAAGAGCATCTTAAAAATTGCTAAAAGCACGGGCTCTCTTATCACAGCAACGATTGCAACCTGTATTGGTACCAATGCGGTTGCAGCTGACCAATATATCGCGATTGTTGTTCCTGGACGTATGTTTAAAGACGAATATGAAAAACGTGGTTTAAAGCCTGTAAATTTATCTCGCACATTAGAAGATGGTGGCACAATTACTAGCCCACTTATTCCTTGGAATACCTGTGGTGCCTATATGCAAAGTGTTTTACTAATCAATCCATTTGACTATGCAATGTACGCGTTCTTTAATTTAATTAATCCATTCTTAGCGGTTGTTTATGCCTATTTTGGTATTAAAATTTTACGTATTACCCCAAAACATCTTAAACAAGAAGCTAACGCCGAATAAACTATTTAGGCCCTGCTAAGCAGGGCCATTTGGAGTCAGTAATGTCTGCTACGAGTAAACCTCAAGCTCAATATTTAAAAGATTACCAAGCCCCACAATTCTCAATCCAGCACATCGATTTACGCTTCGAATTAGCCCCTTTAAAAACATCAGTGCAGTCAACCATGACAATCAATCGTACCGATGAAAGCAATGCAGATCTTTTGCTTGATGGTGTTGATTTAACGCTAATTTCATTGATGGTTGATGACAAAGCGTATGATGATTACACGCTTGAAGATGAAAAGCTGATAATTCATAACCTGCCTGAAAGCTTTATTCTGAAAATTGAAAACCATATTGATCCGCAAACGAATACCTCGTTAGAAGGTTTGTACTTGTCGGGTGGTGCTTATTGTACTCAATGTGAGGCTGAAGGTTTTAGAAAGATTACCTATTACCTTGACCGCCCAGACGTACTTGCCAGCTTTGATGTCACTATTATTGCCGACAAAAAGTACACTCACTTGCTGTCCAATGGTAACCAAGTTGAATCAGGTAACTTAGATGACGGTCGTCATTTTGTAAAATGGCAAGACCCATTTAAAAAGCCTAGCTACTTATTTGCATTAGTCGCCGGTGATTTTGACGTATTACGTGACCATTACACGACGCAGTCTGGACGAAAAGTTGAATTAGCTTTGTTTGTTGATAAAGGTAATTTATCAAAAACGCCTCATGCCATGACATCTTTAAAGAAATCAATGCAATGGGATGAAGAGCGCTTTAACCTTGAATACGATTTAGATATTTACATGATTGTTGCCGTTGATTTCTTCAACATGGGCGCAATGGAAAATAAAGGCCTGAATATCTTTAACTCTAAATGTGTTCTTGCAAATCAAGAAACAGCCACAGACAAAGATTACCATACGATTGAATCTATTGTAGGGCACGAGTACTTCCATAACTGGACCGGCAACCGTGTGACTTGCCGTGACTGGTTCCAACTGTCGTTAAAAGAAGGCTTAACGGTTTTCCGTGACCAAGAGTTTAGTAGCGACTTAGGTTCACGTGCGCTTAATCGTATTGATGCCGTTAAAGTCATGCGTACTCATCAATTTAGTGAAGATGCAGGGCCGATGGCGCACCCAATTCGCCCAGAAAAAGTCATTGAAATGAATAACTTTTATACAGTGACAGTGTATGACAAAGGGGCTGAAGTTATTCGTATGATGCACACCTTACTTGGAGAAGAAAAGTTCCAACAAGGTATGGCATTGTATTTCGAGCGCCATGACGGACAAGCAGTTACTTGTGATGATTTTGTTGCAGCCATGAGTGATGCGTCTGGCATTGATTTAACACAATTTAAGCGTTGGTATAGTCAAGCGGGTACACCTAAGCTCAATATAGAGCAGGCGTATGATGAACAAAACCAGACTTTCACATTAAGCATTGAGCAGTTTGCACCTGATAATCAGCCTAACAATGCCTTACTGCACATTCCTTTTGCTATTGAGCTTTTAGATAGTGAAGGGCAGTCATTACCTCTTGTGATTGATAATCAGCCGCAAGATTCGGTATTGAATATCACTGAAAAAACGCAGCAGTATGTTTTCGAAGGTATTAAACAGCGCCCAGTAGCTGTGCTACTCGAAGATTTCTCTGCACCATGTATTGTTAATCAAAATACATCTGCCGCTGATCTGTTACATATTATGCGTTTTGCTCGCAGTGACTTTTCACGTTGGGATGCTCAGCAGCGTTTATTTACTAATGAAATGAAAGCAGCGATTGCCAGTGGTGAAGCTTGCTTATCTGATGATATCTTGTCGGCATTAAAGCTACTAGTTGATAATCGTGAAGGTGACCTTGCATTGATTGCGGAGCTGTTAAAACTGCCTAGCTACGATACTCTTGCAGCAGAATATGCCGTCATCCCTGTTGATGACATTATTGCTGTACAAAATGCATTTGAATCGCAAATTGCCAACTTCTTAACAGAATCATTGGTTAATTGTTATAACGTGCTTGAAGATGATGGTTCAACATCCGCTACAGCCGTTGCACTACGTGCTCTTAAGCAACTTTGTTTATACTATTTAGCGAAAACAAATCACAGCGATGTTAATAGCCTCATCAGAGAGTCAGCCCACAGTAATAATATGACCAATGCCCTTGCTGCATTAAGTGCTGTTGTAAAAGCAAATCACTCACTATGTGATACGCTTTTAACAGAGTTTGATGCTAAATGGCGTCATGATGTTCTCGTTATGGATAAATGGTTTGCACTGCAAGCGATGAAAGATTCAGCAACGAGTATCAGCGATATCAAAGCGCTTTATGATCATCCAAGTTTTGACTTTGGTAACCCAAACCGTGTGCGTGCTTTGGTTGGTAGCTTTAGTCACTTTAATATCACTCAGTTCCACCGAGCTGATGGTGAAGGGTACCAGCTATTAGGTGACTTATTAGTGAAACTAAATGATATTAACCCGCAAAATGCATCGCGCATGCTGACACCTTTTATGTCATGGAAACGCTATGATGAAAATCGTTCAGCGGCAATGAAAGCACAATTGCAACGTTTAGCTGATTTAGATGGCCTTAGTGATGATCTGTTTGAAAAAGTAGAGAAAGCACTCGAAAGTTAATGACAGAATATTATTTTGCCTTGTATCTGAGTTACTCGGAATGTCTTGATTATTACCATGGTAAATATAAATCAGTGCAAGTCACAGAGGATGGTGGCAAGTCAGTTCGCTTTGATGCTCACCATTTGCGTCCTTTTATTTCTTCGCTAGGAATAAGAGGGCGCTTTAGGCTGACATTAACGTCTGAAAATCAGTTTTTAAAACTCGAGAAAATTAGTTAAAAAAGCAGCTACGGCTGCTTTTTTTGATGATTTTTCATAAAAAACACTAATTTTATCTATCCCCAATTCGCTAAATTTATTATATTTTTGTTAATTCGATTTGTTCTATTGTTAATTTACGTGTATAAATTATCTGGTATGACGTCTTACCAATACGTAAACGTCACATTTTTAAATAAATATTAACCGATTAGACGCGTTCTATATTGTAATTTTACTGTTTCGCTTCTATCGTTAGAAAGATACTAAAAACAACAATTTGATCACAAAACAACCCGTTACAGGGGGATGAACACAATGATAAAACGATCGCTTTTTGTTAAAAACAAAATAGCTTTGGGGCTTGCAGCAGCAACTCTAGGTCTCTCAAGCACATCTTTGCACGCGGCTAATTTCGAGTTAGGTGACTTTGACATACGTTTTGACTCTAACTTCTCTTATGGTCAAAGCATTCGTGTTGAAGACCGAGACTTTCAACACATAGGTAAAAGTAATAATCCATCATTTGATTGGACGGGTTATCACTCAGCTCTAAACCCTATTTATTCTTCAGCTGATGTTTGGAACCAACCAGGTGCTTACTCAAATAATGGTGATGCCGGAAACTTAAACTTTGATAGTGGAGATTCTTTTTCAAAGTTATTAAAAGGCACTCATGAGCTTTCTATCAGTAAAGATAACTTTGGTTTCTTCACTCGCTTTATGTATTTTTATGATTTTGCCTTAATGGATGGTGACTTTGCTTATACCAATCCAACGTCGGGTAAAAAAGTTGACCCTTGTGATGATGACGACACTAAAGAACAAGTATGTGCTGATTTACGTTTACTTGACGCTTATGTTTGGGCAAATTTTGATTTAAATGAAGGCCGTAACCCGCTGTCTATTCGTTTAGGCCAACAAGTTGTGAACTGGGGTGAGAGTACTTTGATTTCTCATGGTATTAACGTTAACCCTGTTGATATCGATCGTTTAAAAGCGCCAGGTGCAGAGTTAAAAGAAGCTTTCATACCTGTTGGTATGCTTTGGGCATCACTAGGCATCACAGATAACTTAACGCTAGAAGGTTTCTACCAATATGAATGGCATGAAACACGCCTTCCAGCGGCTGGTACTTACTTCTCGACGAACGATTTCGCGTCAGAAAATGGCTATCAGCAGAATATTCAGTTAGGCTTCACGTCTAACCCAGATATCGATTTAGCATTCTTAACAGAAAGCTTAAATAATTTAGATGATATTGTTCGCTCGCAAGGTGTTGACCCTACATCAGCACAAGGCATAGCGATGATGTCGCAAATGTATCTCGCTTACCCAACCAAAGTTGCGTTGAAAGGTAAGGGCGGTGCAGGTAAAAATGAACCTGATGATGGTGGTCAATACGGTTTACGCTTGGGTATGTTTTTACCTGAGTTAAACGATACTGAAGTGGCGTTATACCACATTAACTACCATAGCCGTCGTCCTGTGATTTCAGGCCAGGTATCAAACTTCACTGATGCGGCAATCGCTGCTGATATCGGTATGTTATTAACAACAGATATCACTGAAGATAATGTAACTAGTTTACAAGCATTTACCAAAGGCCAGCTAGAATACCCAGAAGACATTAAGCTTTATGGCTTGAGCTTCAATACATCAATTGGTGAAACGGCTTTTTCTGGTGAATTTGCTTTCCGTCAAGATGAGCCTCTGCAAATTGATGACGTAGAGTTACTTTACGCGGGTATGCCAGAGCAATTGGCTGTTGCAGGTATTCGCCCTGATTTTGCAGGTATTTCGCAAATGAGTCCGGGTGATGCAACTAGCGTTGTAGGTCCTGGTGAAGTAGCACAAGGATTTATTCTTCGTAACACTGCTCAATTACAATTTACTGCAACACACTTATTTGGTCCATCATTAGGTGCTGATAGCTGGGCGGTAGTTGGTGAAGTTGGTGGCGTTAGAATTAACGATATGCCGGATTATGACGAGCTCCGTTTAAACGTTTCCGGTACTGGTCGAAGCGGCATTATGCAAGGCCCATTAAGTGATGATTATTCAACACTTCACCTAGGTCTGTCTAATGGTCCTGAAACAAACCCATTCCCAACAGCGTCTGCATGGGGCTATCGCCTTATCGCTAAGGGTGATTACTACAATATTTTTAGTGGCGTAAACTTCTCACCTCGTTTTGTTTTCTCACACGATGTGAATGGTATTACACCAGATCCAATGTATTTATTTATTGAAGACCGTAAATCACTCGGTGTTACTATGAACTTCAATTACCAAAATGCGTGGTCATTCGACTTTAGCTACAACTCATTCTGGGGTGGTGGCGCGACGAATACTTTCTCTGATCGCGATTATGTTTCATTTAATATTAAATATTCAATCTAAGGGTAAATTATGATTATTAGAAAACCTACCCTCATTGCTGCAGCGTTTTGCGGCGTTTTCGCAAGCTCAAGTGTACTTGCAAAAATTACCGCTGATGAAGCGGCACGTTTAGGCAGTGATTTAACGCCAATTGGCGCTGAAAAAGCAGCGAATAAAGACGGTTCTATTCCAGCTTGGGATGGTGGTATCACAACACCGCCAGCAGGTTACAAACCGGGTATGCACCATCCAGATCCATATGCTGATGATAAAATTTTATTCACGATTGATAAATCGAACGTTGCCCAGTACAAAGACTACTTGAGCCCAGGTCAAATTGAATTATTCAATACCTATCCTGATACGTTCAAAATGAACATTTACCCAACCCGTCGTAGTGCGTCATATCCACAGTTTGTATATGATGCAACTAAAAAATATGCGACGACAGCTGAATTAGTTGAAGGTGGTAACGGTATTAAAAATACCGCTGTGGGTGTACCTTTCCCAATTCCTAAAGATGGTTTAGAAGCTATTTGGAACCACTTGTTGCGATTCCGTGGCCTATCAATTGAACGTTCTGGTGGTCAAGCTGCACCGACAGCCTCTGGTTCATATAACTATGTAGGTTTTGATGAGCAACTGTTAGTTGAGTACTCATCACCTGAAGCAACACCTGAGAAGCTTCAAGAATCTAATATCTTGTTTAAGTTTAAGCAAAAGGTAACTGAGCCTGCTCGTCTTGCTGGTACTGCGTTATTAGTACATGAAACCATGGATCAAATTTTAACACCACGCCAAGCATGGACATACAATTCAGGCCAGCGTCGTGTTCGTCGTGCTCCAAATGTTGCCTACGATGCACCGGGAACAGCCGCTGATAGCTTACGTACGACTGATGACTTTGATATGTTCAATGGTTCTCCGAATCGTTACAACTGGACATTAAAAGGTAAGCAAGAGCTTTATATTCCTTATAACAGCTACAAGCTTCACAGCGACAAACTAAGCTATGATGATATTCTACAAGCAGGTCATATCAACCCTGAGCATGTTCGTTATGAAAAACACCGTGTTTGGGTGGTTGAAGCGAACCTAAAAGAGGGCACGCGTCATATTTATAAGAAACGTGTCTTTTATATTGACGAGGATAGCTGGCAAGTACATGTAGCGGATATCTATGATAACCGTGATCAAATGTATCGTGTAGCGATGGCACATGGTCTTAACTACTATGAAGTACCAACTCATTGGAGTACGTTAGAAGTTTATCATGACCTTAACTCTCGTCGTTATTTAGCAATTGGTTTAGATAACCAAGAAAAAATGTATGATTTCTCACAATCATTCAACGATAACGAGTTTACTTCAAGCGCATTACGCCGCGAAGGTCGTTAATCCATTTAAGGCACCTGACTCCAGGTGCCTTTTGCAATTCGCGTAAGTCATCAGTACACGCATTAGGTTTCCCAGTGACTTTTTTGACTTCTCTTTTTATTTTTTCGAAGGCGATTTATCTTTATGAAGTATTTGCTTTATGCCTGTCTTGCTTATAGTGCTTCATGTTTTGCTCAAGACATGCCTATGCCACAACAAGCCATTAGCGCTGTTAACGCAAACAAAACTCTACTCACCGACATTGAACTAGCTGGCCCAAATCTCATTGCAGTTGGCAAACACGGTGTGGTTATCACAAGTACAGACGCTCAAACCTGGCAACAAGCCATTGTGCCTACTCAAGTGCTGCTAACAGCCGTTGATTTTTATAATAACGATTTAGGTTGGGCCTGTGGTCATGATGCTACCATCATCAATACCGTAGATGCAGGTAAAACGTGGCAATTACAGCAATCATTTCCAAACATGGATAAGCCATGTTTAGACATTTTATTTACTACAGACAAACAAGGGTATGCAGTCGGTGCATATGGAATGTTTTATGAAACTAACGATGGTGGCCAAACTTGGCAGAAACGTTTTTTAGATAGCTTGTTATTTGAAGAAGACCGTGAATACCTCAATGATTTAAAAGACAGTGACCCAGAAGGCTATGAAATTGAAACTGCTTCAATACTGCCGCACTTTAATCGCATCGTTAAAACCGATGAGAGTCTATTTCTAGCCGGTGAAATGGGTTTAATGGCACAAAGTGTCGACAATGGTCAAACCTGGCAGCGTCTTGATGAGATATATATGGGCTCTTTCTTTACGTTTGCGTCAACTGCGGATCAAGGTGGGGAAGACCTAGTTGCAGGCCTTCGAGGCAACATTTTCACTCGCCAAGCAGGCAGTGAACAGTGGCAACAAATACCACACGACAATTATGCAACCGTAAATAGCGCGATTAAATACAACAACCAGTGGTTATTATTTGCCAATAGCGGGGTGATATTCCAAATTGAGGATGGCCAATTATCAGAACAACAAATGGCCGATGGTAAATCGTTACTTGATGGTGTTGTGTTTCAAGACAAACTAGTTATGGCTTCAGAAAATGGCATTAAAGTGAAGGAGTTGAATCCGTAATGCGTGGTTTTTTAGATATTTTAGAAAGAGCGGTGTTTCGTCATCGCTTATTCGCAATTATTTCCTTTGCGTTGATCACTTGTTTCTTATTATTCAAAGCAACACAAATTCAATTAGACGCGTCGTTTAATAAAAATATTCCGCTTAATCATGACTACATGAAAGTTTACACCAAACATGAAAAACAGTTCGGTGGCGCTAACAGCATTTTGATTTCTGTCTGTGATGCAGATGGTGATATTTTTAATGAGGAATTTTTCACCCAACTTAAAGCAGTTCACGACCAGCTTTACTTTATTCCAGGTGTAAATCGTCCGTTAGTTAATTCAATCTTTGCACCGAGTGCACGTTTTGTTGAAGTAGTTGAAGATGGTTTTGCTGGCGGTCCAATTATTCCGGCAAACTTCACTGCTGATAAACGTGGTCTTGCGGTTGTAAAAGAAAACATCGAAAAAGCAAAAGTCGTTGGTCGCATGATTGCCAGTGACTATTCGTGTGCAATGGTAACCGCTCAGCTACTCGAGACTGATCCACAAACGCAAGAAAAACTCGACACTTTAGCATTTGCAGAAAAGCTAGAAACGCAAGTTCGTGAACCGCTCAGTACTGACAAGGTTAGTATTCATATTATCGGTTTTGCCAAAATGGCAGGGGATGTCGCAGAGGGCGCTAAGGGCGTACTGCTATTCTTTGCTATTGCCATTGCTTTCACATTTGTGATGGTTTGGCTGTTCTGCCACTCTTTAAAACTGACAATTTTACCGATTGCCTGTTCAATCATTGCCGTTGTTTGGCAGTTAGGCTTGCTTTCAAGCTTAGGCTTCGGTTTAGATCCTATGTCAATTTTAGTGCCGTTTTTAGTGTTTGCGATTGGTGTAAGCCATGGCGTGCAAATGATCAATGACATCGGCAAAAAAGTGTCTACGGGTAGTTCAACTCGGGTTTGCTGTCAGGCAAGCTTTAGAGCACTTCTGATCCCAGGTGGTATCGCGCTGCTATCAGACACAATTGGTTTTTTAACCTTACTCACCATTGATATTGGTATTATTCGTGAACTTGCTATCACAGCAAGTTTGGGTGTAGCGGTAATTATTTTCACTAATTTAATTTTATTACCTGTTTGGGCATCGTACATGCGCTTTGAAGGCTCTGTGCATATTCAAGCAGGTACTCACACAGACAAACCAAATCTACTAGACAAGTTACGTGAGCTATTAGTAAAAGCCACAGATCGTAAAACGGCAGGTTTTATTATCGTCTTTACGGCTGTGTTATTTGCAGTGGGTTACTGGCAAGCTGACAAAATGCGTATTGGTGACTTACATGCTGGTGCGCCATCTTTGCACCAAGATGCCCGCTATAACCAAGACACCTTTTTGATTTCTGATAAATACACTATTTCTTCAGATATCCTAAAAGTGATTGTAGAAGCGTATCCTGCTGCGTGTACGGAGCATGATGTTATGGAGCGTATTAGTCGTTTCCAATGGCAGATGGAAAACGTTGCCGGGGTACAATCGGCTGTGAGCTTAAGCTCAGTTGCGCAATCTGTGAACGCCGGCTTTAACGAAGGGAACTTAAAATGGCAAAGCCTGCCGCGCAATACGGCAAGTTTAGTGCAAGCTACTTCACGGGTTGAAACAAGCTCAGGTTTACTCGATGGTAACTGCTCAGTAATGCCAGTGATTATTTTCTTAAATGACCACAAAGCAGAAACGATTGATAATGTGGTAGCGAAAGTTAAAGAGTTTGCTAAGGCAGAAGAAACCGATGAATTAAAGTTTAAGCTAGCGTCAGGCCCTGTCGGTGTTATGGCCGCAACGAACGAATCGGTATCAGCTGCACAGCTACCTATGATGCTTTACGTTTACGGCGCCGTAATCCTGCTATGCTTAATTAGCTTTAGAAGTGTGAAGGCAACGGTCGCGGTTGTATTACCTCTGTACATCGTATCAACCTTAGCGCAAGCGTTGATGGTGCAACTTGAAATAGGTTTAACAGTGTCGACATTACCAGTTATCGCTTTAGGTGTTGGTATTGGTGTCGATTACGGGATTTACATACTTTCATCAATGATGGGGCAGCTAAAACAAGGTGTGGCACTGGAAGTCGCTTATCGTAATGCATTAGCAGAGCGAGGTAGTGCAGTGCTGTTCACAGGTATTACCTTAGCCATTGGTGTTAGCACATGGATTTTCTCTGATCTGAAGTTCCAAGTGGATATGGGTATTCTTTTAACCTTCATGTTTTTGGTTAACATGTTGGGTGCAGTACTACTTTTACCTGCAATTGGTAGCTTCCTCTGGACTGACCAGAAAAAATAATGTGAATAATTGTGCTCCAATATGGCCAGTAATGGCCATTTATATCTATATTTTGTGAATAGATGACCAAATAGCTGAAAAGCTTAAAATGATTTCATCGAAAAGGCTGTTTATTAGCTGTAAAAGAGTTAGAATTTACCTGACTCCACGCTAATAAATGGCTGTACAAATATTCTACTAATCGATAAGTAGTATAGATTAAGGAACATACAATGACACGAAATGAAGGGCAAGCCTCGGTTATCTTAGATAATGTCTGTAAGCTGATCCAGAAAAAAGTTCACGCTGATAATGTGTTACTCGTTGAGAAATTCGCCAAAGCCTTGTACAGCAATATGTCTAAAGAGGATTTGGCTCATCGCAACGATAGTGACTTATATGGCGCTGCACTAAGCCTATGGAACTCGCTAGAAAAAAATAATTCTGATGACGCGGTTGTCCGTGTTTTCAATCCTGAAGTAGCAAAAGATGGCTGGCAGTCATCGCACACCATTGTTGAAATCATCGCGAAAGATATGCCTTTCCTCGTTGATTCTGTGCGTATGGCCATGACCCGCGCAAACATCGCTTCTCACTTATTACTTCACTCTCCGCTGAAAATCCAACGTGATAAAAATGCTAAAATCACCGGTATTTCAAGCTTAAAAGCAGAGCAAGAATCAACGTCGACAAAAACTGTGTTCTTTATCGAGATTGATCGTCAAACAGATGCAAAAGTAATTGAGTCTTTCAAAAAAGAACTTGAGTCTGTGTTAGTTGACGTATCTATCGCTGTAGAAGATTGGCAGCCAATTCGTGAAAAGCTAATTGCGGTAACGAAAGACTTACCTAAACGCCACCATAATAATAACGAAAGCGAAGTTGCAGAAACGGTAGAGTTTTTAGACTGGTTAGCTAAAGATAACTTTACGCTAATGGGTTACCGTGAGTATGAACTTTCGCCAGTGCAAGGTGATTACCAGTTAAAAGGTAAAAAGGGCACTAGCCTTGGTCTGATGAAAAACACAGACGAAGAGCATAGCCGTTTACTTTCTGAGTTACCTGAAGTAGCGCGCCAAGAAGCGCGTAGCAGTAACTTATTAATTTTAACGAAAACAAATTCAGTGTCTCGTGTACATCGACCTGCATACATCGACTACGTGGGTATTAAGCGTTTTGATGATGAAGGCAATGTAATTGGTGAAGATCGCTTCCTTGGTTTATTCTCATCAAGCTTTTACAACAACAGCGCAGCTGATGTACCTGTACTGAAAAGTAAGATTAACCGCATTATGGAAATGTGTGACTTTGCTAAAGGCACCCATGCATACAAAGCGGTATTAAATATTTTAGAAACGTATCCACGTGATGAGCTTGTGCAAGCACGTGAAGCTGAACTACTTGAAGTTGCCATGGGCGTATTACAAGTACAAGAGCGTGATATGTGCCGTATTTTTGTGCGTAAAGACGCATATGGCCGTTTCTTCTCTTGCATGGTATATGTTCCGCGTGAGCGCTATAACACGGCACTACGTCGTGAAACGCAACGTATCTTAGCCAATGCATTTAATTCTGACGACAAAGTCGAATTTACTACTTTCTTCTCTGAGTCAACATTAGCCCGTACACATTACACGGTGCGTGTGACTGACAATAATATTGAATATAACGTGAAAGACATCGAAAACAACCTAATTGAAGCTGCCCGTACTTGGGAAGATAGACTCCAATCTGCACTACTTGAAAGCGCAGGTGAAGCACGTGGTAAAGAACTAAACCGTAAATATGCACAAGCGTTTGCAAGTGCGTATAAAGATCAGGTTTTACCAAGTGCAGCGGTTGTTGATATTGAAAAACTAGAACTTCTGAATGACGAGAACAAACTAGAAATGTTGTTCTACCGTCCACAAGAAGAAGCAAACACTAATGTTGTTCGTTTAAGCTTATTCCATAAAGATGAGCCAATCCACCTGTCTGACGTTATGCCAATGTTAGAAAACTTTGGTTTACGCGTAGTTGGTGAAACTCCTTACTCAGTGAAAACGACTGACGGTAAAGTTAATTGGATCATGGATTTCACCATGCTAATTGACAACAAGGGCATTGCTGATTTTGATAAAGTGTCAGCGCGTTTCCGTGCAGCGTTAACGAACGTGTGGAATAACCGTTTAGAAAATGATGGTTTCAACCGTTTAGTATTAATGGGTGGCTTAACAGGTCGTGAAGCGTCTATTCTTCGTGCCTACGCTAAATACATGCGTCAAATTGGTGTAACTTTCTCGCAAACTTACATCGAAAGCACATTTGCAAATTACCCACACATTGCATCGCAAATCGTTAACTTATTCACTAAAAAGTTCTCAGTTAAGAACCCAGGTAGTGAAAAGACACTTGAGAAGCTAGTTGCACAAGTTAATCTTGAGCTTGAAAACGTGGCAAACCTAGATGATGATCGTATCATTCGTTTATACGTTGATATGATCAATGCAACTCTTAGAACAAACTTCTTCCAAAAAGAAGCGGATGGCCAATTTAAGTCATACGTATCGTTCAAGGTTCAGCCTTCTATGATCCCTGAAATGCCATTACCTCTGCCTGCGTTTGAGATCTTTGTATACTCGCCGCGCGTTGAAGGTGTGCATTTACGTGGTGGTAAAGTTGCTCGTGGTGGTTTACGTTGGTCAGACCGTCGTGAAGACTTCCGTACTGAAGTACTGGGTCTTGTTAAAGCGCAACAAGTTAAAAATACGGTTATCGTGCCAGTCGGTTCGAAAGGTGGCTTCGTATGTAAACAGCTACCGACAGACCGTGAAGCATTCTTCAAAGAAGGCCAAGAGTGCTACAAGATTTTCATCCGTGGTCTATTAGATATCACAGATAACATTGAACGTGGTGAGATTGTGCCACCAGTTGATGTTGTTCGTCATGATGAAGATGACCCGTACTTAGTTGTTGCTGCCGATAAGGGTACTGCGACTTTCTCTGATATCGCAAACGGCATCGCAAATGAATATAACTTCTGGCTAGGTGATGCATTCGCATCAGGTGGCTCAGTAGGTTACGACCACAAGAAAATGGGTATCACTGCTAAAGGTGCGTGGGAATCTGTTAAACGTCATTTCCGTGAAATGGATATTGACTGTCAAACAACTGATTTCACTGTTGTAGCAATCGGCGATATGGCGGGTGACGTATTTGGTAATGGTATGTTGCTTTCTAAGCACATTCGCTTACAAGTAGCGTTTAACCACATGCATATCTTTGTTGATCCAAACCCAGATGCAGCGACATCTTACCCAGAGCGTGAGCGTTTATTTAATCTACCGCGTTCTTCTTGGGAAGATTACAACAAAGACCTTATTTCACAAGGTGGTGGCATTTTCTCTCGTGCGGCTAAATCAATTAGCTTAAGCCCAGAAATGAAGAAAATGCTTGGCACTAAGAAAGCAAGCATGACACCTAACGAGTTAATCAAAGCGGCTCTAATGATGGAGTTTGATTTACTTTGGAATGGTGGTATCGGTACTTACATCAAGAACTCTAAAGAGACTGATGCTGATGTGGGTGACCGCGCGAATGATGCGCTACGTATTAACGGTTCTGAGCTTGGTGCGAAGATCTTAGGTGAGGGTGGTAACTTAGGTGCAACTCAATTAGGTCGTATCGAATTTGCTGCTAAAGGCGGTCGCGTTAACACTGACTTCATCGATAACGTAGGTGGTGTTGCGTGTTCAGATAACGAAGTAAACATCAAAATCTTACTTAATGGTCTAGTTGCTGAAGGTGACTTAACACGTAAACAGCGTGATGAGTTACTTTATTCAATGACTGATGAAGTGTCTGAGTTAGTATTAAAAGACTGTTATCGTCAAACGCATACCTTATCGATTACTCAATCAAAAGGTACATCAACGCTTAAAGAAAAAGTACGTTTCATCCATGCCCTTGAAAAAGATGGCAAGCTTAACCGTGCAATCGAGTTCATCCCAACGGATGAAGAACTTGCAGAGCGCGCAGCAGCGGGTAAAGATTTAACTCGTCCAGAGCTTTCTGTACTTGTTTCTTACGCGAAGATGGTATTAAAAGAGTCTCTAGTGGTTGATGAAATCACTGAAAACCCTTACTACCGTCAGTTATTAGTTAAGTCGTTCCCAGTGCCACTTCGTGAGAAGTTCAACGATGCAATGGATAACCACCCACTTCGTAAAGAGATTATCGCAACGAAACTTGCAAATAACATCGTTAACGATATGGGTCTTAACTTCATGATTCGTATGCACGAAGAAACAGGTGCTAACGAAGCTGAAATCGCACTTTGTTACTCAATTGCAAAAGAAGTGTTCCAGATGCCAGAAACATGGTCATCAATTGTTGCACTTGATAATAAGATCCCAGCAGCTGTACAAACAGAAATGCTATATCAATTACGTCGTACGGTTCGTCGTGCAACACGTTGGTTCTTACGTCATCGCAATAAAGCTCAAACGATTGAACAAGCAATTGAATTCTTTGCACCAACATTTGCTGATTTAAGTGAAAACTTAAACAGCTACATGGTTGAAAAAGAAAGCGATCGCCTAGTTAAAGCGGCAGAGAAGCTAATTGACAGCAATGTACCAAAAGCACTTGCAACACGTATTGTGTCACTATCAAGCTTATTCTCTGTAATGGACTTAGCTGAAATCGCAGATAATTCAGAGCGTAGTATTGATATGGTTTCTAACACCTACTTCAAGCTTGGTGCGCGTATGGGCTTACATTGGTTCCTTGACCAAATCACCAACCAACCTGTTGCGAACCACTGGCAAGCACTTGCTCGTGCTTCATACCGTGAAGAGTTGGATTGGCAACAACGCACATTATCAGCTGTGGTACTTAATAGCTTTGCTGCAGACAGCAAAGACATTGATGCACAAATTGATGAGTGGATGGATAACCAAGATCTACTATTACAACGTTGGAAGCAGATGCTATCTGAGTTCAAAACATCGCAAAGCCATGATTTTGCGAAATTCTCAGTGGCACTTCGTGAACTAATGTTGTTAAGCCACAACTGTGACACTTCCAAATAAGTGAAAAGTCGTTAAAATACATACCCCAGCTCGCTGGGGTATTTTTTTGCCCTTAATTTGCAATGGTCCGTTTATAAACGGCTACCTTGTTTATTTTTACCTAAGGAACAAACCATGTTTTATGATCTAGCTCGCCGTTTTATGTTTACCCGTGATGCGGAGTGGGCTCATGAATTTGCACTTAATAATTTACGCCGATTTGCTCATACGCCATTGAGTGCTGCGTGGTCTCAATCTGTCCCTAATAAACCCGTTAACTTTTTAGGTTTAGAGTTTAAAAACCCAGTAGGTTTAGCGGCAGGCTTAGATAAAAATGCCGAGTGTATTGATGCATTTTCGCAAATGGGTTTTGGTTTTGTTGAAGTAGGTACTGTTACACCACGTGCTCAAGCGGGTAATGACAAGCCACGTATTTTCCGCTTACCTGAATCAAATGCGATTATTAACCGCATGGGCTTTAACAATAAGGGCGTTGATAACCTAGTTAACAATGTTAAAGCAGCGAAATACGACGGTATTCTAGGTATTAATATTGGTAAAAATAAAGATACACCAAACGAGCAGGGTAAAGATGATTACATTCACTGTATGCGTAAAGTATTTGAGCATGCATCGTATATCACAGTAAATATTTCTTCACCGAATACCCCAGGTCTTCGTGACTTACAATATGGTGAAGCGCTTGATGACTTATTGCAAAGCTTAAAGAATGAACAACTTGATCTAGTTGCTAAACATAACAAACAAGTACCTATGCTAGTTAAGATCGCCCCTGATCTTGATGAAGTACAAATTGGCCAAGTTAGTGAGTCATTGATCAACAATAAGATCGATGGTGTTATTGCTACAAATACCACGCTTGAGCGCGCGATGGTACAAGGTCAACAATACGCAAACGAAGCGGGCGGTTTATCTGGCCAACCAGTACGTCAGCGTTCAACCCACGTGGTTAGTGAGCTTAAGCGTTTAACCGAAGGTAAACTACCTATCATTGGTGTGGGTGGTATTGATGATGCGGATTCTGCAAAAGAGAAATTTGCAGCTGGTGCAGACCTTGTACAAGTTTACACTGGATTCATTTATAAAGGCCCAGAATTGGTAAAAACGATCCTAAATAGCTTATAAGGATCAGTTATCTAAGCAATTGATCATTAATAAAATGTTCTAAGAAATCATTTTATTAATGGTCTGCTTTAGTTATAATTTATGATTAAGCGCACAGTATTTATTCGTTAGGGAGGAGACATGTTACAAGCATCTAAGCAATGGAAATGGCTTGCTTGTGCGAAAAATAATCGTCTTTTGGTTGACCTTGACCAAGATATGCAACTGTGCACGCCTTACAAACTTCGCCAACTTACTGATGCTGTTTTACAAGAGCCAAACTTTAGCCTTGAAGATGCTGCATTTTATCAGCAAGTTTATCAATACCTCGAAACATTCTCACTGTGGAACCCTGCACAGCTTTGCCAAATCGCGCTAAATGCCACTGCGGTCAAATTTCATTTAAAGCCTGTACTTGCAAAAAGTTGGTTCTTTCATGAGTATCATGGCAGCCAGCCAAGTGTTGAAGCAGTGGTTAAATTGTGCTCGCAGGCACAAGAAGGTGAGTTTTTAATTGTTGACCACTCGAGCGAAGCCTCAGTGTGTATTAACCTAAGCCAACACTTTCAATTAGACGAAAACCTTTCTCTTGAACAGTTTGAAGCTATTAAGGTTTTAAATAACCGTATCCATCCTGTTTATATTCAACAAAAACAGTTCAAATCAGCCTAGGGCGTGTTGACCTTTGTGAATTAAAATTTGTTCACTCTAGGGGCGATTTAATCGCGGCGCGAGATTTGTAACCTAGTGGGCTAAGTAAAAATCCAGCTAATATCCCTGCAAATGTTGGCGTTTTTGTTCGCCAAGCTATGCTATAATCCTGCGCAGTTAGCATTTAAGGGTTTTTACTTTGCAATTTATCGCACTTACTTCTATCGGAATAGAAAATTTACTTGTTGATGAGCTTACAGCACTCGGTGCCGAAGTCTCAAAACAAACCGTGGGCTCTGTACGTTTTGAAGCAGATAGCTTGTTAGCACAAAAGATTTGTTTATCGAGCCGTTTTGCGACTCGTATCATGATGCTGATAGAAGAAAAAGAAGGCGTAAAAGACAAAGACAGCCTTTATCAATTCGCACGCTTGCAGCCTTGGCAGGAGTGGTTTGGCCCTAAACAAACCTTTGCTGTTGATTTTAGTGGTACAAATAACGACTTAAAAAATACGCAATTTTCAGGTCTAGTTGTAAAAGATGCGATTGTTGATTACTTCGCTGATTTGTTCGAACAACGTCCAGATGTTGATAAATACAATGCCAACGTTCGAGTTGTAGCAAGATTGAACCGTCAAGGTGTTGCGCTTTATATCGATTATTCTGGCCCGCGTTTATCTGAGCGTGGTTATCGTCAAGATCAAGGTAAAGCGCCGATTAAGGAGCATTTAGCTGCTGCTCTTGTAAAAAGAAGTGGTTGGCTTGAAAACGTGCAACAACCTTTATTCGATCCATGTTGTGGTTCGGGTACCATTTTAATTGAAGCCGCAAGCATGGCTCGCAATGAAGCACCGGGCTTATTCCGTGAAGGTTTTGCCTTTGAGCGCCTGCCTAGTTTCCGTATTCAAAAGTACAAAGAATTAAAAGCAGAACTAACTGCACAAATTACAGATCCTAAACTTTGGCTTATTGGCCATGATATTGACGGAAGTGTGATTGCAAAAGCGCAAGAAAACGCAGAGCGTGCAGACCTTGGTAATGTTATTAAGTTTAAACAAAGCGATGCCACTAAGTTAACCTCCGTTGCGAAACTACCTGGTGTAGTGATTTCAAACTTACCTTATGGTGAACGTTTAGGCTCAATGGCTGAGCTGGTTAACTTACACCGTAGCTTAGGTGTTGGCTTCAAAAAGCACTTTAATCATTGGAAACTTGCTTTGCTTGGCACTGACGAAAGCTTATTTAAGTTATTAAAGTTAGTTAAGTTAAAACGCTATAAATTTAAAAATGGCCCGTTAGATGTTGTGTTGAATTTATACCAACTAGACGATAAACAAGTAGAACTTAGCAAAGAAGACAAGCCAGCTCTTAACTTTGAAGGTTCAACCGCCTTTGCAAACCGTTTAAAGAAAAATAAGCAAAATTTAAAGAACTGGTTAAAGCAAAATGAAGTGAGCTGCTACCGTGTTTATGATGCGGATATTCCAGAATATAACGTAGCTGTTGATGTATACGATGATTCTGCGGTTATTTTTGAATATGCTGCACCGAAAGAAATCGATGACAATACGGCTCAAAAACGTTTGCAAGATGTGATCAGCTTGACCGCTGAGCAGTTAAATATCGCACCAGAAAACATTGCGGTTAAAGTGCGTAAAAAACAAAAAGGTGAAGAACAATATACCAAGGTAGCAAAACAAAATCGTACGCAAGTCGTTGAAGAGTTTGGCGCTAAATTCAAAGTTAATCTATTTGATTATCTAGACACTGGTTTGTTCTTAGATCACCGTTTAGCTCGTCGTTATATTCAACAAAACGCACAGGGCAAACGCTTCTTAAACTTATTTGCTTATACGGGCAGCGCATCTGTGCATGCTGCTGTGGGGGGTGCTAAAGCGATTACCACGGTTGATATGTCAAAAACCTACTTAAAATGGGCACAAGAAAACTTTGCCCTTAACGACATTAGCAATACACGTTATCGTTTTGAACAAGCTGACTGCTTGAAGTGGCTTGAGTATGCACAAGGCCAATATGATTTAATTTTCTTAGATCCACCGACGTTCTCAAACTCAAAACGTATGAAAGATGCGTTTGATGTTCAGCGCGACCACATCAAACTTCTTACCTGGGTTAAGAAGATTTTAAGCCCGAACGGTACGCTTATATTCTCAAACAATAAGCGTGGCTTTAACATGGATGAAGTAGGGCTAATGGGGCTGGGTTTAAAAGCAGAAAACATTTCTGACAAGACTTTATCACCAGATTTTAAACGTAATAAGCAAATTCATAATAGCTGGCTTATTACTCATGGCTAATTTTACCCTGTACCACACTGATGGCTGTCATCTGTGTGAAATGGCCGATGAATTATTAATTGCTGCAAACGCTTCGTTTGTAGCAAAAGACATTATGGACAGTGAACAGCTGATTGAACTTTACCAAACCAGTATTCCGGTTGTGGAATCTCATCAAGGCGAGAAATTATTTTGGCCTTTTGATGCTGAGCAATTAGCGCAATTTATTGCTGATAATAAAGAATAAGAGTAGTAATCACGATGGATTTAATCAGAATAGCCAAAGCTCAACTTGCTTATGGTACGCATCCGCTACTAGATGATGCTGATGCCGTTATTGAGTCAGGTGAGCGTGTTTGTATCGTTGGTCGAAACGGTGCAGGTAAATCAACACTATTAAAAGTGCTTGATGGCCAAGTGACATTGGATGATGGTGAAATCAACCAATTAGGCGGTATTCGCATTTCACGTTTAGAGCAAGATCCACCAAAAGGGGCGGCAGGCTCAGTATTTGATTATGTAGCGCAGGGTATGCCTGACATCGCTAACTTACTGATAGAATATCACCAAGTTAGTAATCAAATGCAAACAGACTATAACGATAAATTGCTTAACAAATTAGAGCGTTTATCTAATCAATTAGAAACCGTTGATGGCTGGCGTTTTGATACCCGTATTCAGCTCGTTTTATCTCGCTTAGAGCTAGACCCAGAAGCCAAGCTTGAATCATTATCGGGTGGTTGGCTACGTAAAGTTGCGCTTGCAAGAGCCTTGGTTAGTGAACCTGATTTACTGCTACTTGATGAGCCTACCAACCACTTAGATATGAGTAGTGTTATTTGGCTTGAGCAGTTTTTAAAAGAGTTTAAAGGCGGTATCGTTTTTATTTCTCACGACCGTGCATTCATTCGAGCAGTTGCAACCCGTATTCTTGACTTAGACCGTGGTAAGCTGGTTTCGTACCCTGGCGATTACGCGACGTACCTTGAGCAAAAAGCGCATGATTTAAAAGTAGAAGAAACACAAAACGCACTATTTGATAAACGCTTAGCAGAAGAAGAAGCGTGGATCCGCCAAGGTATTAAAGCACGTAGAACGCGTAATGAAGGTCGTGTGCGCGCTTTAAAAGAGTTACGTAAAGAGCGTAAGCAGCGTGTTGATCAGGTCGGTAAAACCGATTTCAATATTGAAACAGCGGATCGTTCAGGTAAATTAGTATTCGAAGCGAAAAACATCGGTCATGCATTTAAAGATAAAGTGATCGCGAAAGATTTCTCGACCCTTGTTATGCGTGGCGATCGTGTTGGCCTTGTCGGACCCAATGGTATTGGCAAAACAACACTGCTTAAAATTTTATTTGGTGACTTAACACCAGATAGCGGCAGTGTTAAGCAAGGTGTTAATTTAGAGTTTGCTTATTTTGACCAGTATCGTCAAAAGCTTGATGAAGAAGCCACAGTACAAGATAACGTAGCTGAAGGTAAGCAAGAAGTGATGATGGGCGGGCGCTCACGTCATGTACTTGGTTACTTGCAAGACTTCTTATTTCCACCGGCAAGAGCGCGTACGCCAGTAAAAGCACTTTCAGGTGGTGAGAAAAACCGCTTATTATTAGCAAAGTTATTTTTAAAGCCATCTAACATTATTGTTCTCGATGAGCCAACCAATGATCTTGATATTGAAACCTTAGAGCTCTTAGAAGAGATCATCAACCAATATCAGGGTACTGTGCTGATTGTAAGCCATGACCGTGAATTTATTGATAATACCTGTAATTCTGTATGGGCATTTGAAGGTAACGGCAAGATCACTGACATTGTCGGAGGCTATAGCGACTATGAAGCGTATGCAGCTCATTTAGCTGAGCAAGAAAAACAACAACAGCAACAAATTAAGCAAGAAAAGCCGGCCGTTGTTAGCCAAGATAAAACACCAAAGAAAAGTAATAAACTCTCTTACAAATTAAAACTTGAATTAGAAGAATTACCCAGTAAAGTGGAACAACTTGAAAAAGCGTTAGACGCTCAGCAAGTTGTGGTTAATGACCCTGACTTTTTTAAGCAAGATGCTGCAATTACAACAAAAGCATTGAACCATTTAGCCGAGTTAGAGTCTGAGCTTGAAGTCGCTTTTGAGCGCTGGGAAGAACTCGAAGATTTAAAGAATCAGTAGTAAGGATTAAAATGAAATACAAATTACTCGCTGCCAGTATTTTAGCCACCCTAAGTACCTCAGCGATGAGCGCAACCTATAAATTAGAAGAATTAGGTGGCGTTGATGGCGCTAAATTTAACTACGTAACAGATGTTAGTGAAAACGGTCACATCATAGGCTTAGCAAACGGTCTTTATAAGCTACCTATTGATATTTCATATATTGATTTCATAGATGATAGCTATCTTGAATCAGCTTATGATACTGCTGAAGCGCAATACGAACTCATTGATAAAGAAATTACATTCACACTTGACGATATTGCTAACAACGATGCGGTAAATACCAATGCAGATGCACATTCATTTATGGTTAGTTTTTTAACTGGTCGCTCAACTGACTCTGAATATCAAAAACTATCAAGTGCAATTGCAACGCTTTACACATCTGAAGGTGCTTCAGAGCAAGTTTTGTTTGATGAACAGTCACTTGATTTTGATGGCTTAACACGTTCAACTTCTAACTTACTAAATGCTGTAACAGATGACGGTGTAATGGTTGGTTGGGGAAGCGCACCTTACGAAAAAACATCATTCACACAAACAGATGAAGACGAAGAAGAAACCCACTTTTTAAGAGACTTCATTAGCCGTGCAATTGTTATCACCGAAGACGGTGTAAAAGTAGAACTTGCACCAGAGTTTGATGAGTACGGTGGTGTTAGCTCAGCAAATGACATTATCAAAACAGCAAATGGTTATGAAGTTGTAGGTACTGTTTCAACGGATATCGCCGTTGATCCACTTGATGATATTACTGATAACTGTGATGGCGAAGATGAGCCAGTTTCAGACTGTGTAGAAGCGTACAACCGTACTTATTCAACGGGTATTTATAATAAACGAGCTGTTAAGTGGACATTAGACAGTAATCTAAACATCACCAATACAGAAATGTATGGCTTAGGTTTAACGCCTGAAGATGATGAAGATTTCGCGTTCCGTAGTAACGCACTTGCGATAAACGAAAATGGTTTAGTGGTTGGTACGTCTGATGTGCGTTACAAGAGTAATAGCACACGTATTAGTATGCCTGTTATTTTCGAAAATGGTGAAGTGAAAGAGTTTATCGACCAAGAGGACGATTGGATTTCAGGTCAGCCATTAGCCGTTAACAATGATGATGTTGTAGTCGGTTATGCAACTAAACGTATTGATGGTACGAATAGAACTAAGTTCTTTTACTATGATAAAAATAGCGACAGTGTTGTTTTCCCAACGGATTACTTCTCAAGCTCAAGCTCATTAGCTAACGATATTAATGATAATGGTATTGTTGTTGGTGAGGGTGAAACAGATATTTATAATACTTCTACGCGTCGTCGTGAAGGTTTCATGTACACCATTGGTGAAGACTCAGTTGTAAACTTAAACGATTTATTACCTTGTTATGAAGAAGATGGTGAGACTCGCTTTAAGTACACGGTTGCTGAAGCGAAATCAATTAACAACAATAATGAAATCTTTGGTGTTGCGACTAAAACTGTTGAAAAGACAGATTCATTCGGTAATGTTGTCGTCGATGTTGATGGCAATATCGAATATGAAAGTATTGCTGTTGCTGTTAAGTTAACACCAATTGATGGCAGTGTTGAAGAATGTCCTGCAGAAGAGATTGAACAATACGAGCGTCAATCAGCAAGCTTCCCATGGTATGCTTTATTGCTATTACCATTTGCAGCTGCACGTAGCTTCTTTAAAAAGTAATCGTTTCGTAATCGAGACTTACTAATCAATATTAAAAAACCCAGCTTTAAGCTGGGTTTTTTGTCTATACTGAAATCAGTTATTTTTTATGGCGATGTATCCATGCTTTTCGGACTGAGCGTTTCCAAAGCATGTCGGTAGCAAAATAACCGATGATAGCAGCAGCAGTAGCACAAATAAGTGAGCCAACTAAAAAGGCTGGGCCAATTGTTGTAAGGCTATCTATAAACCATTGCCAGCTTGGTTCAAATTGGAAGTGCTGTTGTGGCTGAGCAAGGGCAATCGTGCCTACAATATATGAACAATAGAAAATAGGAGGCATGGTTAGTGGGTTCGTGATCCACACGGTTGCAACAGAAATCGGTAAATTTACTCGAAATGGAATAGCCAGGGCGGCTGCAAGAACCATTTGAAAAGGAACAGGGATGAACGCAAAAAATAAACCAACCGCAAATGCACCACGTGCTGAGCGTCTATTTAAGTGCCATAAATTGGCATCATGCAATAAACGACCAAAAATTCTTAAATACTTGTGTTCTTTTACCTTGTTATGATCTGGTAAAAAGCGTTGGATCGTTTTCTTAGCCATTTAAAGCAACCATTTACATCTATTTGGTTATGCAGCGGCTTTGTCATAGGCTGTTTTTTCACCCTATATACATTTGGCACTGCGGCGTTTTATATAATGAGTTTTGCTGTATTGCTAGCAGGTGCCTATTTTAAGCCTTTTTTAACTCTATTGTCAGGGTTTATTTGCGCTATTTTGGTAGTGATTTTTCATTACTTCATCTTTTACTCAATCTCTGACTGCAAAATAGATTATCAACAAAGCCGATTAGTTCGATTTCAGGTAGTTGAAACATACAGTGAACAAAGCCCTTACTACATTAAAGCAAGTCTAAAACATATTGAATCTTGCCCTACAAGCATCCGACCTGCTCCTAATGCAATGCTCAGCATTACTTCAGATAAACCAGTTACTAGTGGAGATGAATTTAGCGCAGTACTCAAACTTAAACCTTATCGGTCAGTAAAAAATTTCTACAGTTTTAATAGAGAACGGCAAGCATTATTTGAGCGAGTATTTTATAAAGGCCGAAGCGTAGGAGAGATAAGCTATTTAAATCATCATCAATATGACTCCCTGCGTGTGAGTTACCGCACTTATATTGATAAAATTACGGCAAACACCCAATTACAATGGCTTTATTATGCGCTTTTAACCGGTGACAAAAGTAAAATAGGTTATGAAGATAGAAAGCACTTGCGTGAATTAGGATTGTCTCATCTACTTGCTATTTCGGGTCTTCATATCGGACTTATCTTCGCAGTCGGTTTTTATAGTAGTAAGTGGCTGTTAAGAGTGAGTCACTTTCGTGTAAGCCAATCAATTCAATTAAATAAGCTATTTGTTGTAATAGGGTTCAGTTGCTCGCTCGTTTATGTTTACTTAAGTGATTTTATAGTTTCTGCAAGCCGGGCGCTGCTAATGTTAGGCTGCTACCTTGTAATCTATAACTTAGGAAAAAACCCAGTGCGTTGGCGTTCAATTTTGTACGCCTTGAGTGTGGTGTTGTTTATAGACCCATTTACGCTGTTGAATCCTGGGCTCTATTTCAGTTTTTTGGCCGTTACGATCATCTTTCTACTGACTAAAAAAACAATTAATTTGTCACTTAGTTTTTTAAAGCGATTTGTACAGCTACTGCAAGTTCAATGCGCTTTATTTGTTGGTTTACTACCGCTATCCTTATATTACTTTTCAGGTACTAGCGTGATAGGTTTATTGATTAACCTTATTGCTGTGCCCTTGGTTGGTGTGCTGTTATTGCCTTTGTTGATTTTTTATAGTCTGATTTCTAGCCTACTGGATATTTCAGGTCTGTTATCACTGATCGACAGTGCCCTGTATTTTAGTTATCAACTATTGCTTTCTATCCCTAATGACTGGCGTTGGTTGTCGTTCAATGAGTTTAATTTCTCATTATTGATCATCAGTTACATAACACTTCTGCTGTTGTACTTTAGCCCTAATAAATATGTGTGTTTAATTCCTGTTTGTATATATGCCGTTGATAGTGAATTACAGCCAGAAGCTAAGTTTCAGTTGGATGTGTTTGATGTCGGGCATGGCTTAATGGTGATGGTAAGCAGTAAAAATAAAGCGATAATTTATGATTTAGGCCCACAGTATTTTGGCCGTTATGATTATGTACACCGCGTATTACTTAACAACATCAATAAACAGCAGCTATCTGTGATTGCCACCATAGTAAGCCACTTAGATAACGACCACTCTGGTGGTTTAGCAAGTTGGAAAGTGGCTGGCTATCAACACACTTTAGCTACTTTTCATCCTCAGGGACTGTTAAATAAGTGCAAAACAACCAACCTCAAACTTGCTGAGCTCAATATCAGAAGTTTTACAGCAAAGGTAGAAAAAGCGAGTCGCAATGACCAGTCTTGCTTATTAAAAGTAACAGGTTTTAATTATTCACTTTTACTAACTGGAGATATATCAGCAGCGGCAGAAGCTAAACTTATTGAAGAGGAGGTGGATTTACGAGCGACTATTTTAATAAGCCCCCATCATGGCAGTAATACCTCGTCAAGTTATGAATTTATGGATGCAGTAAATCCTGAAGTAGTTATCCATTCATCTGCTTACCAAGGGCAATGGCACTTTCCTCACCCAGAGGTTGTAAATCGTTATAACCAACACCATATACAGCAGTTATCGACGGCAAAGTATGGCCATATACGCATAAAATTTTATTCAGATACGTATCGCTTAGAATTTGCGCGAGTGCAGGAAAGTTATTGGTTCGAACAAGATTGACGTTTTGTTTTTATCCCCTAAAGGCTACAATAGTCGAAGTCTATGAATAAGAGAGTGTTATGGATCAAACTACATCCCAAATCTATAAGCGATTAATCAGTTATGTGGGTGATTATAAGTTAATCGCGTTTTTCGCCATTGTAGGCATGATTGGCTATTCAGCCATGGATGCATTGTTTATCAATTTAATGAAGCCCTTCATTGATGAAGGTTTAAATGATCGTAACACTGATGTTTTAACTTATGCACCATTTGTTGTGATTGCATTGGTATTAGGTCGTGGCATGTTTAACTATATGTCGTCGTACTGTTTAAGTTATGTTGGCTCTCAAGTTGTAAGAACGTTGCGCCAACAATTATTCGAACATATTTTACATCTGCCGGTGTCTTTTCATGATAAAAATTCAAATGGCGATTTAATCTCTAAAATCACCTTTGATACTGAGCAGGTTCAACAAGCCATTACCAAAGCCCTGTTAATTGTTGTAAGAGAAGGGGCCTTTGTTGTTTTCTTACTTTTCAATATGTTTTATACCAGTTGGAAGCTATCACTGATATTTTTAGTCATTATTCCGCTGGTGGCTGTGATTGTTGCCTTTGTATCGAAACGTTTTCGTATGATTTCGAAAAAAATCCAATCTGCTATGGGCCAAGTAACTCGCAGCTCAGAGCAAATGCTATCTGGTCATAAAGTGATACATGGCTTTGGTGGTCAACAGCAAGAGATATCGCAATTCTCGGCTATTAATAATCATAATCGTCAGCAGCGCATTAAAATGGATGCAACTAAAGCGTTAAGCGTTTCTGTTATCCAAATTTTGGCAGCAAGCGCGATGGCCGTGATTTTATGGGTTGTTTCTATGCCGTCGATGATTGATACCATCAGTTCAGGTGACTTCGTATTACTTATTTCATCAATGATGATGTTATTACGGCCACTGAAGCAACTTTCAAACGTTAATAGTGATTTACAACGAGGTATTTCGGCAGCGCAAAGTATCTTTTTGGTACTTGATGAAGAAGTAGAAAAAGACACAGGCACCTACAGCGTTGATAAAGTAACTGGGAAAATTGAAGTAAACAATGTGACCTTTAAATACCCAACGAAAGATGAGCCTGTATTAAAGAATTTATCACTTTCGATTAATGCAGGTGAAAGCATTGCACTGGTTGGCCGTTCAGGCTCAGGTAAATCGACCATCTCAAATTTATTACCGCGTTATTATGAGCTTGAAGCTGGCAGTGAAATTTTGCTTGATGGCGTCAACATTGCTGATTACAAACTGACAGACTTACGTAAGCAATTTGCACTCGTTTCACAGCAAGTGGTTTTATTTAACGACACCATAACGAATAACATTTGCTATGGCCTCGACCGCGAATTAACAAACGAGGAGTTAATGGCCGTTGCCAAGCAAGCCCATGTTTGGGAGTTTGTTAAAGACTTACCAGAAGGTTTAGATACCATGGTGGGTGAAAACGGCGTTATGTTGTCAGGCGGCCAGCGTCAGCGAATAGCCATTGCACGTGCAATATTAAAAAATGCCCCTATTTTGATTCTTGATGAGGCGACATCTGCACTTGACACTGAATCTGAAAAACTGATTCAGCAAGCACTTGATAGCTTAATGAAAGAAAAAACATCGATTGTGATAGCACACCGTTTATCAACAATAGAAAACAGTGATTGCATTTATGTCATCGACCATGGTCAAGTTATCGAAAAGGGCACGCATGGCGAGCTACTTGAAAAAGACGGTACCTATAGTGCGTTATGTAAGATGCAGTTTGGTGAGCAGTAGTGAGTGTTATTGAAAAAAGCTGGTATAAAAAGCCAGGTTTATTAAGCATTTTACTCTTGCCTTTGAGTGTGCTTTTTTGGCTTATCTCAACGCTTCGTGCTTTGTTTTATAAGCTAAATATACTTAAGGCTTTTAAAGCGCATGTTCCTGTCATTGTTGTTGGTAACATTAGTGTGGGTGGAAACGGCAAAACGCCCTTTGTTATTTGGCTTGCTGAGTACTTACAGCAGCAAGGTTTAAAAGTGGCTGTGATCAGCCGTGGCTACGGTGGTCAGTCTGATTCGTATCCTTTGTTAGTGACAGAACAAACGACGACAACGCAAGCAGGTGACGAACCTGTACTTATTAAACGCCGCCTAGGTTGTGTTGTAATGGTTGGCCCTGACCGACAAGCGAGTATAAAAAAATTAGAACAACATGATATCGATGTCATTATTTCTGATGATGGCATGCAGCATTATAAAATGGCGCGTGATATCGAATGTTGTATTGTTGATAGTGAACGCCAATTTGGTAACGGTTTATTAATGCCTGCAGGTCCACTTCGTGAAACCAAAGCGCGCTTAAAATCGGTTGATTTAGTCATAGAAAATGGTGGCAACGCACAAAGCCGCTATGATTTAGCATCAAGCCCATTTCGAACCGTGAGTAATTCAGAACTCGCCAATTCAGTTCAAGAGAAAGGCCATGCGGTCAGTGCTATTGGTAACCCCAAACGCTTTGAAATAAGTCTTGAGCAGCAAGGCATTAACTTACTATCTACTCATCATTTTCGTGATCATTATGCCTACCAAGCAAATGACTTTAGCGATTTTGCAGATGACGCTGTATTTATGACAGAAAAAGATGCAGTTAAATGCTTTAGTTTTGCTAAACCAAATTGGTATTATTTACCTGTTGATGCAAAGCCAACAGCAGCAGTTATCGAAAAACTTAATTTATTATTAAAACAAAAAGGGATCCTCAATGGCCTTTGATACAAAATTACTTGAAATTATCGCTTGCCCAGTGTGTAAAGGTAAATTACGTCTTGATAAAGAGAATCAAGAGCTTATCAGTACTGCTGCGAAATTAGCGTACCCAATCAAAGACGATATCCCGGTGCTTTTAGAAAATGAAGCCCGTGAATTAAGCCAAGAAGAGGTTGATAAGTGGAATTCGTAGTCGTTATCCCAGCTCGCTACGCATCGACGCGTTTACCAGGTAAACCACTTGCTGATATTTGTGGTAAACCAATGATCCAACATGTTTATGAAAAAGCGGTTGCGTCAGGTGCATCACAAGTTTATGTAGCGACTGATCATCAAACAGTGTTTGATGCAGTAAAGAAGTTTACTGATAATGTATTGATGACACGAGAAGATCACCAATCAGGCACAGAACGTTTAGCTGAGGTTGTTGAACAGTTAAAACTCGAAAGTGACACTATTGTTGTCAACGTGCAAGGTGATGAGCCTTTATTGGCAAGCGAAAATGTATCTCAAGTTGCCATGCTACTTGCTGATTCTGATGCGCCAATGGCGACTTTGAGCACCAGCATTGATGAGATTGACGATATATTTAATCCCAATTGCGTGAAAGTCATTAACGATGCAGACAACAACGCACTGTATTTTTCGCGCTCGCCAATCCCTTATCATCGTGATGCGATGATGAATGATGACAAAGATAAGCTAAATCTTGCTGATTTTGCGCGCCATATTGGTATTTATGCTTATCGTGCTGGTTTTATTAAGGACTACATCGAATTACCAGAATCTCGATTAGAGCTTTTAGAGTCATTAGAGCAGCTTCGTGTACTTTATCATGGTCACAAAATTAAAATCGCAAAAGCTCTGTGTGCACCGCAAGCAGGCGTAGATACTCCTGAAGATTTAGCGCGCGTTATTGCAGTACTTGGCAACTAAAAAATGCATGATGTAAACAATGTTCATCTTCATGCCAGTGAAGATGACTTTTTTGTTTTTTATAAACCAGCAGGTGTGAGCTTTCATAGTGAACAATGTGCTGGTTTTGTCGTACTTGCTGAAGAGTTTGTCAATGAGAAGCTCTATCCGGTTCATCGGCTAGATAAAGTAACATCGGGTTTAATTATATTAGCCCGTAACAAAGAAGCAGCAGCCGAATTCACTTCGCTATTTTCAGCCCATCAAGTCAATAAGTTTTATCTCGCAGTGAGTGATGCTAAGCCTAAGAAAAAGCAAGGTTGGATAAAAGGGGATATGCAAAAAAGTCGTCGTGGAGCATTTAAGCTGTTAAAGAGCCAAACGAATCCTGCTATCACACGCTTTTATTCAAAAAGTATTCGACCAGGGCTTCGTGCATACTTGTTAAAGCCATTTTCAGGTAAGACACATCAGCTTAGAGTCGCGATGAAAAGCTTAGGCGCTCCAATTCTAGGTGATAGTACCTATGCGGGAAGTGAAGACGAGCGCACAAACTTGCATGCCTATGCACTACAATTTAGCTATAAAGGGCAGCTTAAAGAATATCGATGCGATTACACTTTAGGTGCTCATCTTAATGAAGTTTTTAACTCAGACGAATTCAAAGAGTGGACAGCTCCTTGGACGTTGGATTGGTAAATGAAAGAAACAACACAAGACATCCGTTTTGGTGGCATTAAACGTTTATATGGTCATCAACAATTTGATTGGTTACAACAAGCACATTTTTGTGTCATTGGTATTGGTGGCGTAGGTAGTTGGGCTGCTGAAGCATTGGCTCGAACGGGTGTAGGGCAATTAACCCTCATTGATTTAGATGATATTTGTGCAACCAATGTTAATCGTCAAATTCATGCTTTAACTGGCACCGTAGGCGAAGCAAAAGTAGAAGCGATGAAAACACGTTGTGAGTTGATAAACCCAGATATCAAAATTAATGTTATTGACGATTTCATTACGCTAGATAACATTCGTGAGCATATTCAAGGTTTTGACTATGTGATTGATTGTATTGATGCTGTAAAAGAAAAAGCTGCGCTTATTGCTCACTGTAAACGCATAAAACTACCGGTTATTACCACCGGAGGCGCAGGCGGGCAAACCGACCCGAGTCAAATCAGTTTTGGTGACGTTGCAAAGACAACTCATGATCCATTGCTTGCAAAAGTACGTTATATTTTGCGAAAACAGTACAACTTTAGTAGCAATCCAAAGCGAAAATTTAACGTCGATTGTGTTTATTCTACAGAGCAGCTTGTATATCCAACCTCTGAAGGTGAGGTTTGCCAAGCAAAACAAGGTGCAGATGGTTCAATGAATATGGACTGCAATAATGGTTTTGGCTCTGCAACTATGGTAACAGGCAGCTTTGGCTTTTTTGTTGCAGCCAAAGCGATTAGAAAATACCTCGATAAAAAACAGCGTAGTTTATAAAACTTATTGTTTTTGTTCAGCCATGGTTTGAATTTTATCAACCATGGCTTTTATACCATTACCACGAGAAGGGCTCAAATGGCTAATTAGACCGAGTCGTTCAAATTCATCATAGGCATTAATTTGCGTTGCTTGCTCCGGTGTTAGACCATTGTATAAGGCTAAAATTAAAGCTAATAGTCCTTTAACGATGCGAGTATCTGAATCGCCCGCTAAAACCAGGCTGTTTTCAGTATGATCAAAGTCGATATATAGCCAAACTTTACTTTCACAGCCTTTAACTAGAGCATCATCTACTTTGAGTACTTCAGGCATAACAGGTAATTGCTTACCTAAGAGCATTATTTGGCGATATTTTTGCTGCCACCCAGCAACTGTTTCAATGTTTTTACTAACGGCTTCAAACGCTGAATTCATAACTTATCCAAAATTAATCTAATAACTCAATACTACTTTTAACAGCACTGATAAAGGCATCGACATCAGCTTTAGTGTTATATAACGCAAAACTTGCTCGTACAGTACCTGGGATGCCTAAATGACTCATTATAGGTTGCGTACAATGATGGCCACTACGTACCGCAACGCCAAATCCATCAAGTAGGGTGGCTAAATCAAACGGATGTTCATCACGATAATTAAAACTAATGTTACCGATGTTATCTGTTTGGTTTGAATAGATATTAATACCACCAATAGCTGATAATTGTTTTATCGCATAGTCAAAAACTGTATGCTCATGTTGACGCATTTGCTGAAAATCTAACGATATTAAATAATTTATTGCCTCACTAAAGGCAATGACACCTGCAATATTGGGTGTTCCTGCTTCAAATTTACCCGGCGCATCACGAAAAGTGCTGTGTGTTAGGTTCACTGTTTCGATCATTTCGCCACCGGTTTGATATACATCGAGCGAATTTAACAGCTCAAATCGGCCATATAGGCCTCCTAAACCTGTCGGCCCGAGCATTTTATGGGCAGAAAACACGTAAAAATCACAGGAAATTTCTTGTAAATTAGGGCGTAAATGCATCGCTGCCTGCGCACCATCAATAACCGAAATAGCATTAATGGCTTTACATGCGCTAATGATTGGCGCTAAATCAGTAATATTACCAAGAGTATTTGATGCATGGGTAATAGCGACTATTTTAGGCTTTTGTTGCTTGATAAATTCACTACAGTGCACGCTATTAATAGTTAAATCATTTTCTATCGGCAAAATAATGACTTCTGCACCGGTACGCTGAGCTAGCTGTTGCCAAGGGACTATGTTGGCGTGGTGTTCAATGGCTGATAGGGCAATTTTATCGCCAGGATTAAGCCTCGAAACCAGACCATTTGCGATTAAATTAATCGATTCGGTTGCGCCTTTGGTCCACACTATCTCATTATTTTTTACAGAAAAATAATCTGCAAGTAGCGTTCGTGTATGCTCATATTGGCGTGTCGCGTTTTCACTGAGTGTATGGCGGCCGCGGTGCACATTGGCGTTCTCATGGCTATAAAAACGGCTAAGAGCATTAATAACTGCCTGGGGCTTTTGAGAGGTCGCTGCTGAGTCTAAATACACCAAAGGCTGCTCATTGACTGTTTCATTCAGTATTGGAAAGTCAGCACGTATTTTTGTGATATCGAACATGAAAGGCCTTAAGCTACAAGAATGCGACGATTTTAATTACTTTGCACAAATAGACAAGTGCAGGGCAACAAAAAAGGCCGCATAGCGGCCTTTTTTAAACGCAAATTCGTATTAACGCTTGTCTGTTGGCACGTAATCGCGTGAAGTTTCACCAGTGTATAACTGACGAGGACGGCTGATCTTGTGACCAGGTTGAGAAAGCATCTCATCCCAGTGAGAGATCCAACCAACAGTACGTGACATTGCAAAGATTACAGTGAACATGCTTGTTGGAATACCGATTGCTTTTAAGATGATACCTGAGTAGAAATCTACGTTAGGGTAAAGTTTCTTCTCAACGAAGTATGGGTCTTCAAGTGCAATTTGCTCAAGCTTCATAGCGATATCAAGAAGTGGATCTTGAATGTTTAGCTCAGCAAGTACTTCGTGACATGTTTGACGCATTACTGTCGCACGTGGGTCGAAGTTTTTGTATACACGGTGACCAAAGCCCATAAGACGGAAAGGATCAGACTTATCTTTCGCTTTAGCAACGTACTCATCGATACGGTCAACAGAACCAATTTCTTCTAACATGTTAAGACATGCTTCGTTAGCACCACCGTGCGCAGGGCCCCATAGAGATGCGATACCAGCCGCGATACACGCGTAAGGGTTAGCACCTGAAGAACCAGCTAGACGAACAGTTGACGTTGATGCGTTTTGCTCATGGTCAGCGTGAAGCATGAAGATTTTGTCCATTGCTTTAGCAAGAACAGGGCTTACTTTGTATTCTTCAGCTGGTACTGAGAACATCATGTGTAAGAAGTTTTCAGCGAAGCTTAAGTCGTTACGTGGGTAAACAAACGGTTGACCTACATTGTATTTGTAAGCCATCGCAGCGATAGTTGGTAGTTTAGCAACTAGCTTGATTGCGCTTGTTTTACGTTGTGTTGCGTCAGTGATGTCTAAATCTTCGTGGTAGAAAGAAGATAGAGCACCTACAACACCACACAGCATTGCCATTGGGTGAGCGTCAAAGCGGAAACCTTGGAAGAAGTTTGCGATTTTAGTATCGAGCATTGTGTTGTGCGTGATTTCTTGAGCAAACGCTTCGTATTGTTCTTTAGTCGGTAATTCGCCGTTTAATAGTAAGTAGCAAAGCTCGATGTAGTTTGATTCATCAGCTAATTGCTCGATTGGGTAACCACGGTGTAATAGAACACCTTTGCCGCCATCGATGTAAGTGATTGAAGATTCACAAGAACCGGTCGACATGAAACCTGGGTCGTAAGTGAAGTGACCGTGTGAACCTAACGTACGTACGTCGATTACGTCTTGGCCAGCAGTGCCTTGGTAAATTGGAAGTTCGATTGGATCAAGACCATCAATATGGACCGTGGCTTTCTTATCCGCCATCTATTTATCTCCTATTAAGATAACAACTCTGATTGTTATGTTCTGAATCTGTTTAAGCACATTCTTTTCATTTTAACGTGAAAGAGGGGTATAAAGTCAATTTTTATAAACATTATGCACAAATGGATAATAAATATTCTGTCAGGATTAAATATTATACTATTGGCTAATTCGCAAACGTCTCTTACTAAACAAGAATTGTAAAAAGACCTTTGGCTATATATACTATCCAAGGTTTTATACCGTATTGTCTGTAGGTAAACTTTATTTTTACATTTGAGTTTTGCATAAGTGTGAACTTTTTGTGTATCAACACGGTTTACTTAGATAGTTCCATCGAAATTCATTTTGATGGGTTTTAGAAAAACAAGTAGATGAGCCCGATAAGGGCAAGATGGGCAAGTAACTGTGAAAAAGCAAAGACCTGTAAATCTAGATCTAACAACTATATCTATGCCGGCAACGGCTAAAGCATCAATTTTACACCGCGTCACCGGTGTTGCATTATTTTTTGCTTTAACGTTTGTCATTTGGGCTTGGTCTGAGTCTCTTTCTTCTGCAGAAGGTTTTGAATTCGTCAAGGGTCTGTTCAGCGGATTCATTGCCAAATTCATAGCATGGGGCACCATTTCTGTATTGGCGTATCACTTAATTGGTGGTATCCGTCATATCATTATGGACATGGGTCACTGGGAAGAACTTGAATCAGGTAACTTCAGCGCTAAAGTTGCATTAGCTTTAGGTGTTGTAGCTGCAATTCTAGCAGGAGTGTGGATATGGTTTTAAATCAAGCAACTCTTAAACGTGATGGTGTACAAGATTTCGTATCACTACGTGCAACAGCATTAATAATCAGCGCTTACGCGATTTTTATTATCGGCTATTTTTTATGTACGCCAGAAGTCACTTTCGAAGCCTGGCAAGGCCTATTCTCTAACCTAGCAATGAAAGGGTTTACCTTAATTACCCTAGTTTGCATCATGGTTCACACCCGTATCGGCCTTTGGCAAGTTCTTACTGACTATGTTAAATGCGCTAAATTACGTGCTGTTTTAGGCTTTGTATTAAACCTTATGGCTGTTGCTTACGTAGCAATTGGTCTAATCGTTTTATGGGGTGTTTAAGTGAATTATTCTGTTCGTGAATTTGACGCTGTAGTGATTGGTGCCGGTGGTGCGGGTATGCGCGCAGCACTAGCTATCACTGAATCAGGCAAAACCTGTGCACTTATCTCAAAAGTTTTCCCTACACGTTCTCACACTGTGTCTGCACAGGGTGGTATTACGGTTGCGCTGGGTAACTCACATGAAGATAACTGGGAATGGCACATGTACGATACTGTTAAAGGTTCCGATTTTATCGGTGACCAAGACGCTATCGAATATATGTGTAAAACAGGCCCAGAAGCTATTACTGAATTAGAAAACATGGGTTTACCATTTTCTCGTTTTGAAAATGGCCGTGTTTATCAACGTCCTTTCGGCGGCCAGTCGAAAAACTTTGGTGGTGAACAGGCTGCACGTACTGCAGCAGCAGCTGACCGTACAGGTCACGCGCTATTACACTGTTTATACCAACAGAACGTTAAAAACAAAACTAACGTATTCTCTGAGTGGTACGCACTAGATTTAGTTAAAAACAGCGACGGTCACGTTGTTGGTTGTACAGCAATCGACATCGAGTCTGGTGAAGTTGTTTACTTCAAATCAAAAGCTGTTGTTTTAGCAACAGGTGGTGCAGGCCGTATCTATGCATCGACAACGAATGCACACATCAACACTGGTGACGGTGTTGGTATGGCTACACGTGCTGGCGTTGCAATGCAAGATATGGAAATGTGGCAGTTCCACCCAACAGGTATCGCCGGTGCCGGTGTACTTGTAACTGAAGGTTGTCGTGGTGAAGGTGGTTACCTTCTAAATAAAGACGGCGAACGCTTCATGGAACGTTACGCCCCAAATGCAAAAGACTTAGCATCTCGTGACGTTGTTGCTCGTTCAATGATGACTGAGATCCGTGAAGGTCGTGGTTGCGATGGTCCTTATGGTCCACACATCAAGCTTAAACTTGACCACTTAGGTGAAGAAACACTTAACTTACGTCTTCCAGGCGTATGTGACCTTGCGAAAACATTCGCACACGTTGATCCAGCTAAAGAGCCAATTCCAGTTATCCCAACATGTCACTACATGATGGGTGGTGTTCCAACTAACGTAAATGGTCAAGCATTACAAATTGATGCGAACGGCCAAGAGAAAGTAGTTGAAGGTTTATTCGCTGTTGGTGAGATTGCATGTGTATCTGTACACGGTGCTAACCGCCTAGGTGGTAACTCACTACTTGACTTAGTTGTATTCGGCCGCGCAGCTGGTAACTTCTTAGGTAAGTACCTTAACGGTGTTGAAGCAGGTAAAGATGCGTCTGATTCAGACCTTGAAGCATCACTTGCACGCTTTAACCGTTGGGAAAGCTCTAAAGCTGGCCAAGGTGAAGACCCAGTACAAATCAAGAAAGACCTACAAATGTGTATGCAACTTAACTTCTCGGTATTCCGTGAAGGTGATGCAATGGCAACAGGTCTTAAAGAGCTTAAAGAAATTCGTGAACGTCTTCAGTACGCTCGTCTTGACGACAAGTCTACTGAGTTCAACACTGCACGTATCGAATGTCTAGAGCTAGACAACTTGATGGAAACAGCTTACTCAACAGCAGTAGCTGCAAACTTCCGTACAGAAAGCCGTGGTGCACACTCTCGTTTTGACTTCCCAGATCGTGATGACGAAAACTGGTTATGTCACTCAATCTACGATCCTAAGAGCGAAGAAATGAGCAAACGTGACGTAAACTACGCGCCGAAACTGCGTGAAGCTTTCCCACCTAAAGCACGTACATACTAGGAGCGAGACGATGGCACAAGTACAATTTTCGGTTTATCGTTACAATCCAGATGTTGATAATGCACCACGTATGCAGGACTTCTCGCTAGAAACGCAAGAAGGCCAAGATATGATGGTATTGGATGCGCTTATGCAATTAAAAGAGCAAGATCCAACATTATCATTCCGTCGTTCATGCCGTGAAGGTGTGTGTGGTTCAGACGGTATCAACATGAATGGTAAAAACGGTTTAGCGTGTATTACTCCTTTATCAACGCTACTTAAAGGTGGCAAAGGTAAAATCGTAATTCGTCCTTTACCAGGTTTACCTGTGGTACGTGACCTTGTTATTGACATGAGTCAGTTCTACACTCAATACGAAAAAGTTAAGCCTTACCTAATCAACGACACGCCTGCGGCGGGTGAGCGTCTTCAGTCAATCGAAGAACGTGATAAGTTAGATGGCTTATATGAGTGTATCTTATGTGCATGTTGTTCAACATCGTGTCCTTCGTTCTGGTGGAATCCAGACAAGTTCATCGGTCCTGCGGGTCTTCTTCATGCGTATCGTTTCTTGGCTGATAGCCGCGATACAGCAACTGAAGAGCGTCTTGCTGACCTTGACGATGCGTTCAGCGTGTTCCGTTGTCACAGTATCATGAACTGTGTTAGCGTGTGTCCAAAAGGTCTTAACCCGACCAAAGCAATTGGACAAATCAAATCAATGCTTTTAAACCGCGCTGTTTAAAGCTTGAATATGTAAGGTGGTTAAGTGATTAACCACCTTGTTTTTACAACAATTAATTTCTGCGCTAAAGAAAAGGGCTTATAAATGCACGAAGGTGTGATGAAGGCATGGCTAGAATCTTCTCACTTAAACGGCGGTAACGTTGCTTACGTAGAAGAGCTTTATGAAGCGTACTTAGATGATGCGACTTCTGTGCCAGAAGAATGGCGAGAAGTGTTCGAACAATTACCAAAAGTTGATGGTGTGGATGTTGACGTTAAACATTCAGAAGTTCGTTCACAATTTGCACAGCTTGCTAAAAACAAGCATAGAGAAGTAGTGGTAGCAGAGGGTGGCTCTGGCGATCCTAAACAGGTCAAGGTGCTACAACTTATTAATGCTTTCCGTTTCCGTGGTCACCAAAATGCCAACCTAGATCCATTAGGTATTTGGCAACGCGAACGTGTTCGTGATCTAGAATTAGAGTACCACGATTTATCTGAAGCTGATTTTGACCGTGAATTCAATGTGGGTTCGTTTGCTGTCGGTCGCGAAACCATGCCATTAGGTGAGCTATATCAAGCACTCAAAACGACTTATTGTGGGTCGGTTGGTGCTGAGTATATGCACATCACTTCAACTGAAGAAAAGCGTTGGTTACAACAACGTTTAGAATCAGTGCAATCACGTCCAACGTTCTCTAAAGAAGAAAAGCTACGTATCCTTAAAGGATTAACAGCTGCAGATGGCCTTGAAAAATACTTAGGGGCTAAGTTCCCTGGTGCAAAACGTTTCTCACTTGAAGGTGGTGATGCGTTAGTACCAATGCTTAAAGAACTAATTCATCGTGCAGGTGAAAGCGGACAAAAAGAAGCTGTTATTGGTATGGCTCACCGCGGTCGCTTGAACGTACTAGTGAACGTTTTAGGTAAAAACCCATCAGAATTATTCGATGAGTTCGCTGGTAAACACAAAGACACATTAAGCTCAGGTGATGTTAAATATCACATGGGTTATTCATCTGACTTTGCAACTAAGGGTGGCAACGTGCACATGGCACTTGCATTTAACCCATCTCACTTAGAAATCGTTAACCCAGTGGTTATGGGTTCGGTACGTGCTCGTTTAGACCGTCTAGGCGATAAGTCAGGTATTAAAGCATTACCAATTACTATTCATGGTGACTCTGCAATCGCAGGTCAAGGTGTTGTACAAGAAACATTTAATTTATCGCAAACTAATGCATTTAGTTGTGGTGGTAGTATCCGTATCGTTGTAAATAACCAAGTTGGTTTCACAACGTCAAAACAGTCTGATGTTCGTTCTACACCATACTGTACTGATATTGCGAAAATGGTTCAGGCACCAATTTTCCACGTTAATTCTGACGATCCTGAAGCGGTTGCATTTGTTACTCAAATCGCACTTGATTTCAGAAACCAGTTTAAACGTGATGTAGTGATTGATTTAGTATGTTATCGCCGTCATGGTCATAACGAAGCGGATGAGCCGAATGCGACTCAACCACTTATGTACCAAAAAATCAAAAAGCATCCAGTACCTCGTCTAATTTACGCAGATCAATTAGTTGCTGAAGGTTCATTCTCAGAAAATGAAGTAAAAGCACTTGCTGATGATTACCGTAACGGCTTAGATAAAGGCAACTGTGTAGTTGAAGAAATTCAACTAGAAACATCACACTCTTCTGATTGGGCTAAGTTTGTTGGTCACGATTGGGATGTTGAGTACGATGCAACAGTATCGGTTGAAAAGTTAAAAGAGCTTGGCGAAAAAGTAGCAAGCTTCCCAGAAAGCCACAAAGCACAGTCGCGTGTTAAGAAAATCTACGACGACCGTAAGCTGATGGCGACAGGTGAAAAACCACTTGATTGGGGTATGGCTGAAACACTTGCTTATGCAACACTTGTTGATGCAGGTACAGATATCCGTTTAACAGGTCAAGATTCAGGCCGTGGTACATTCTTCCACCGTCATGCTGTTGTTCATAACCAAAAAGATGCATCAACATACTTGCCGCTGCAAAATATCAGCGAAAAGCAAGGTGCATTTGAAGTGTATGACTCAGTTCTTTCTGAAGAAGCGGTACTTGCATTTGAATATGGTTACGCAACAGCTGAACCTACGTCACTTGTAATGTGGGAAGCACAATTTGGTGACTTCGCTAACGGTGCACAAGTTGTATTTGACCAATTCTTAAGTTCAGGTGAGCAGAAGTGGGGCCGTTTATGTGGTCTTACATGTTTACTTCCACACGGTTATGAAGGTCAAGGTCCTGAGCATAGCTCGGCACGTTTAGAGCGTTTCTTACAGTTGTGTGCTGATCACAACATGCAAGTATGTGTTCCTTCAACACCTGCGCAAGTTTATGCAATGCTTCGTCGTCAATCAGTACGTCCACTTCGTCGTCCATTGATTGTTATGACGCCTAAGTCGCTACTTCGTCACCCGTTGGCAACATCTTCACTTGAAGAGTTATCGGAAGGTGTGTTCCACAATATGATCGATGAAATCGATGATATTGATGCAGATAAAGTAGAACGCGTTGTATTCTGTAGCGGTAAAGTTTACTACGAGCTACTACAAGAGCGTCGTAAGCAAGAATTAAATAACATTGCTATTGTTCGTGTAGAACAATTATATCCATTCCCACACGCTGAGATGGATACAATCATGCAGCGTTACCAACACGTTAAAGATTTTGTTTGGTGTCAAGAAGAGCCACAAAACCAAGGTGCATGGTATTGTTCTCAACACCACTTTGTTGATGCAATCCCAGCCGATGCTAAATTAACTTACGCAGGTCGTAAAGCATCAGCATCACCAGCGTGTGGTTACATGTCAGTGCATAATAAAGAACAACAAGCGCTCGTTGCAGATGCGCTTACTATTGAAAAGAAAGGATAAGCAATGAGCACAGAAATTAAAGTTCCTGTACTTCCTGAGTCGGTTGCTGATGCTACTGTTGCAACATGGCACGTAAGTGTTGGCGACAAAGTAAGCCGCGACCAAAACTTAGTAGATATCGAAACAGATAAAGTTGTTTTAGAAGTTGTTGCACCAAATGACGGTGTAATCACTGAAATTTCACAAGAAGAAGGTGCAACGGTACTTGGTGAACAAGTAATTGCATTACTTGGTGATGCAGATGCTGCACCAGCAAGTGACGAATCAGCACCAGCTAAATCAGAAGACGCGCCAGCGGCGCAATCAGCACCAGCATCAGAAGGTAAAGAAGTGGACATTAAAGTACCTGTACTTCCAGAATCAGTCGCAGACGCGACAATTGCTACTTGGCACGTTCAACCAGGTGAAGCGGTAACACGCGACCAAAACCTTGTTGACATCGAAACTGATAAAGTTGTTCTTGAAGTTGTTGCTCAAGAAGACGGTATCATGGGTGAGCACATTCACGCTGAAGGCGAAACAGTACTTGGTGAGCAAGTAATTGGTACAGTTAAAGCGGGTGCAGCGCCGGCAGCAGCAGCTCCTAAAGCTGAAGCAGCACCAGCAAGCGAATCAAATGACAGCTCTGACGTATTAACGCCGTCAGTTCGTCGTTTAATCGCTGAGAAAGGTCTTGATGCATCAAAAATCAAAGGTACTGGCAAAAATGGCCGTGTAACTAAAGAAGATGTTGATACATTCTTAAAAGCACCGGCAGCAGCGCCTAAAGCAGAAGCAACAGCGCCAGCAGCACCTATGGGTGACCGTACACAAAAACGTGTTCCTATGACTCGTTTACGTAAAACAATCGCTAATCGTCTTCTTGAAGCGAAAAACTCAACTGCAATGTTAACGACTTTCAACGAAGTTAACATGAAGCCAATCATGGACCTTCGTAAGCAGTACCAAGAAGTATTCGAAAAGCGTCACGGTATCCGTTTAGGCTTCATGTCTTTCTACGTGAAAGCAGTTACTGAAGCACTTAAGCGTTTCCCTGAAGTAAATGCGTCTATCGACGGTGATGATATTGTTTATCACAACTACTTCGACATCAGCATCGCGGTTTCTACACCACGTGGTCTTGTTACACCAGTACTTAAAGACTGTGACAAGCTATCAGTTGCTGAAATCGAAAAAGGTATCCGTGAGCTAGCGCTTAAAGGTCGTGACGGTAAATTATCAATTGATGACATGACAGGTGGTAATTTCACTATCACTAACGGTGGTGTATTCGGTTCATTACTATCTACACCAATCATCAACTTACCACAGTCTTCAATTTTAGGTATGCACAAAATCCAAGAGCGTCCTATGGCTGTAAATGGTAAAATTGAAATCTTACCAATGATGTACTTAGCGTTATCTTATGATCACCGCCAAATCGATGGTAAAGAATCAGTAGGTTTCTTAGTAACAATTAAAGAGTTACTTGAAGATCCGACTCGTTTACTACTAGATGTTTAATCTGGTTGTATGAAAACTAAGCTGTGAACCTCGTTCACAGCTTTTTTTTTGCGCCTTTGGTCTAACTGGGGTTTTCATGTGGAGCCTTGGGATTTATACTAAGTGCGCAATTTGGGATAGCTGTTTATTTTGCATAAATATTCAGCTCTTTTAGTATAAAAAATTGGATAAAGCATCATGAATTTGCATGAGTATCAGGCAAAACAACTTTTTGCCGAATATGGTTTACCAGTTTCTCAAGGTTTCGCTTGCGATACACCTGAAGAAGCTGCAGCAGCTGCTGAGAAAATCGGCGGTGATATGTGGGTTGTTAAAACACAGGTTCACGCAGGTGGCCGTGGTAAAGCTGGCGGTGTTAAGCTAGTTAAAACAATCGACGAAGTTAAAGAGTTCGCTGCGAACTGGTTAGGTAAAAACTTAGTTACTTACCAAACAGACGAAAATGGTCAGCCAGTAGCTAAAATCCTTGTTGAAAGCTGCACTGACATCGCTAACGAATTATACCTTGGCGCTGTAGTAGATCGTGCTTCTCGTAAAGTTGTTTTCATGGCATCTACTGAAGGTGGTGTTGAAATCGAGCAAGTTGCAGAAGAAACTCCAGAACTAATTCACAAAGCTGAGATCGATCCACTAGTTGGTCCTCAAGCTTACCAAGCACGTGAGTTAGGCTTCAAACTAGGTTTAAATCCTACTCAAATGAAACAGTTCGTTAAGATCTTCATGGGTCTTGCTAACATGTTCAACGATTTCGATTTCGCACTATTAGAAATCAACCCGCTAGTAATCACAGACGAAGGTAACCTTCACTGTCTAGACGGTAAAATCGGTGTAGATGGTAACGCGCTTTACCGTCAACCTAAAATCCGTGAAATGCACGATCCTTCACAAGAAGACGCGCGTGAAGCTCACGCTGCAAGCTTCGAGCTTAACTACGTTGCACTAGACGGTAACGTTGGTTGTATGGTTAACGGTGCAGGCCTAGCGATGGGTACTATGGACATCGTAAACCTTCACGGTGGCAAGCCAGCTAACTTCCTAGATGTTGGTGGCGGTGCAACTAAAGAGCGTGTATCTGAAGCATTCAAGATCATCTTATCTGACGACAACGTTAAAGCTGTTTTAGTTAACATCTTTGGTGGTATCGTACGTTGTGACATGATCGCAGAAGGTATCATCGGCGCAGTTAAAGAAGTGGGTGTTAACGTTCCTGTAGTAGTGCGTTTAGAAGGTACTAACGCTGAACTTGGTCGTGAAGTACTAGCTAGTTCTGACCTTAACATCATCGCTGCTGAATCACTAACAGACGCAGCTGAAAAAGTTGTTGCTGCTGCGGAGGGCAAATAATGTCTGTATTAATCAATAAAGATACAAAAGTTATCTGTCAAGGTTTCACAGGTGGCCAAGGTACTTTCCACTCTGAGCAAGCGCTTGAGTACGGTACACAAATGGTTGGTGGTGTAAGCCCAGGTAAAGGCGGTCAAACGCATCTTGGTCTTCCAGTATTCAACACAGTACGTGACGCTGTTGAAGCAACTGGCGCAACTGCATCAGTTATCTACGTACCAGCACCTTTCTGTAAAGATGCAATCTTAGAAGCTATCGATGCTGGCATCGAGCTAATCGTTTGTATCACTGAAGGTATCCCAACACTAGACATGGTTGACGTTAAAGTTAAGCTTGATGAAACTGGTGTTCGTATGATCGGTCCTAACTGCCCAGGTGTTATCACTCCGGGTGAAACTAAGATCGGTATCATGCCTGGTCACATCCACAAGCCTGGTAAAGTAGGTATCGTATCGCGTTCTGGTACTTTAACTTACGAAGCGGTTAAGCAAACTACTGACGCTGGTTTCGGCCAATCAACATGTGTTGGTATCGGTGGTGACCCAATCCCTGGCACTAACTTCATCGACGTTTTAGAAATGTTCGAAAAAGACGAGCAAACTGAAGCTATCGTTATGATCGGTGAAATCGGTGGTACTGCAGAAGAAGAAGCTGCAGAATACATCAAGCACAACGTGACTAAGCCTGTTGTTTCTTACATTGCTGGTGTTACTGCACCTGCAGGTAAGCGTATGGGTCACGCTGGTGCAATCATCGCAGGCGGTAAAGGTACTGCTGATGAGAAATTTGCTGCTCTAGAAGCTGCTGGCGTAAAAACTGTACGTTCATTAGCTGATATCGGTAATGCACTTAAAGAGAAAACAGGCTGGTAATCAGTTTTAATCTCTTAAAAAGGCTCGCTTATGCGGGCCTTTTTTGTATCTAACATTTTTTTGTTCCCTACAAGAAAATTCCAACCACAAATTAAGAATAATAATGCTTTATTTGTGAATATAAATTCTCTACACTTGTGGCTTGTATAGTTGTTTTGATTAAAACATTCGACTTTAATAAGGTAAATATTACGTGCGTACCACAGAATTGGTAGATGGATTTCGCCAGTCAACCCCATACGTTAATGCTCACCGCGGTAAAACATTCGTTGTTATGCTTGGCGGAGAGGCGATCGATCAGTCTGGTTGTCGCAGCATCATCAACGATGTCGCGCTATTAACTAGTCTTGGTATTAAGATTGTTTTAGTGTTTGGTGCTCGCCCACAGTTTAACGCAGCGCTTGAACAAGTTGGCATAACTAGTCAGTTTCATAATGAGATACGGGTAACTGATAACGCAACATTTGATGTGATTAAAAAGGTTGCGGGTGCAATGCAGTTCGATATAACCGCGCGTTTATCTACGTCTTTAAGTAGTACACCTATGTCTGGCTCATTTTTAAATGTGGTGAGTGGTAATTTTGTTATTGCTCAGCCTTTAGGGGTCGATGAAGGTGTTGACTATCATCATTCAGGTAGAGTGAGACGTATCGATGTTGCGGGTATTCGCCACCAGTTAGATAACAACGGAATTGTTCTGCTTGGGCCAATAGCGGCGTCTGTTACAGGTGAAAGCTTTAATTTAACTGCTGAAGAAATTGCTACGCAAGTAGCGCTCAAACTACGTGCCGATAAAATGCTTGGCTTTTGTAAAGAAGCCGGTATTTTGGATGAAAATGGTGAGGCGATTGCAGAGCTAATGCCAAATGAAGCTGAGCAGCTTCTAGTAAACTATCGTAAGCAACCTGACTCATGTGTAAGCGCAACCGTATTCTTACAAGCTGCAATTGATGCTTGTCGAGGTGGCGTACATCGTTGCCATCTTGTTAGTTACAAAGAGGATGGCGCACTATTACAAGAGCTGTTCTCTTTAGATGGTATTGGTACACAAATCGCACCGCAAAGCTCTGAGCAATTACGAAGTGCCAGTATTGCTGATATTACCGGTATCATTAACCTTATCAGACCCCTTGAACAGCAAGGCTATTTGGTGCGCCGTTCACGTGAACAGCTAGAAATCGAAATTGAACAATTTACGGTTATCGAGCGTGATGGTCTTATCATAGCCTGTGCGGCTTTGTATCCGTTTGCAGATGAACAAGTAGGGGAGTTTGCAAGTTTAGCTGTTCACCCCCAGTACCGAGATGCCGATCGTGGTAGTTATCTACTGCGATTTATTATTAACAAGGCTAAACGTGCAGGTTATTCGCATTTATTTGCTCTCACCACACGCAGCATTCACTGGTTTTTAGAGCAAAGCTTTGAAATAGTGACAGTTGATGAACTACCTGCGAAGAAAAAAGCGCTTTATAACCATGAACGCCGCTCTAAAGTATTGCGTCTAGATTTAACTAAGCTAGGGAATAAGAGGTGACGCATGCGCATCACCTCTTATACTCTTAATATTGATAGTTAATGTGCTGATAAAAACGCACGCGTAAATCTTGCCGAGTTGGATTAAATGCCAGCTCGTCAGTAACTTCATTTATCGCACTTTGCACTTGATTCATAAACTTACCATAACCAATGTCATGCTTGTCTTTATCAGCTGCGGCAATCACAAAATGTAGTGAATCTACAAGTTGATTTGCATCCCAATACTGTTGTAATTGCACCTGCTCAGAGCTGCAATCAAAGGTTAGTTTTTGCAGTTCGCTGTTACTTTGTGCGTTATCAATATTGCTATTACGAACAATAGGGCGGGTACCGTTAGCGATGAAAGCACCGAGTGTTAATCCGCGTTTATCACATGCTCGTTTGAATGCATCAAAGATGTATTGATAAAACTGCGTGTAATTCTCTTCATTCAACATATGCTGAAATTGCGTTTTAATAGCGCGAGTTACTGGAATCGAAAACCCAGCGTATGTCATCTCACTGTGTTCATTTGGTAAATGACATTGGCGAGACTGATATCGTGGATATAAGCTACGTAATTTATAGCCATAGCTCTCTTTGTGACCTTTTGCTTTAGCAAATAAATCATAAGTTAGATGTTGGTGGTCACGAATTTTCAGAGGTGGTTGGCCGCTCAGTAATTTTTCTTGTAGTGAATTGATCACTCTTTGCACATTATGATGAAAACTAGCCGCATGAGCGCGAATATCTTCACCGGTTGCTAAGAATAATAAACGAATTTTTTTGCATTTTTGCTCACCATCAGCAAATACATTATGTGCTTCATGATATTGTGGGTTATAGAAAAACAAAATCTGCTTAGCGGTCTCTAAGCTATATGCCTCATCATGGTAACGAACCACAGGCAGTTTATCGTTGGCGATTAGGTGTACATTATGTAATTCATACTCATCACATAGTGCAAATAACTCCCTTGCAAGACGCTTATAAGCACAGCTCACATTGGTGAACTGGGCAAAAAACTCATCAGTAGGTTTAAATTCAACTAACACATACTGGTTTGCACGTGCTGAGCTTGGAATATAGACTCGATGTTGATTGAGCGAAGCCATCTTTTTTCCTTATTGGTAGTGAAACTGACGGCACTATATCGCTAGTCAATGATCATTTTATTGCGTTAGAACAATTTTTTTACCGATTTTGTCGAGTCAGTGAACTATGTATTCAACAATTGACGTAATATCTTCAATAAACATGATGCAACCACTGTATGTTAGGGTTTGTTTTTGTAATAATGCATTAGTTTTGTCACCATGCAATATTCAGAGGATTATGCTCCTATGGCGGAAATTGAGAATCGCCCAAGTAACTTTATTAGAACGCGTATCGACGAAGATCTAGCAAGCGGTAAGCATGCGACTACACACACGCGTTTTCCACCTGAACCAAACGGTTTTTTACACATTGGTCATGCAAAGTCTATTTGTTTAAATTTTGGTATCGCCCAAGATTATCAAGGTCTTTGTAACTTACGTTTTGATGATACGAATCCAGAAAAAGAAGACATCAACTACGTAAATTCGATTAAAGAAGATGTGCAGTGGTTAGGTTTCCAGTGGGATGGTGAAATTAAATATTCATCTAACTATTTCGATGCGTTATACGGCTATGCTGTTGAGCTTATCGAAAAAGGCCTAGCGTATGTGTGTTTCTTATCGCCAGATCAAGCCCGTGAATACCGTGGTACTTTAAAAGAGCCAGGTAAAAACAGCCCATACCGTGATACACCAGTTGAAGAAAACCTAGCGTTATTCGAAAAAATGCGTAATGGCGAATTCAAAGAAGGTGAATGTGTACTGCGTGCTAAAATCGATATGGCAAGCTCATTCATGGTATTGCGTGATCCAATTTTATACCGTGTACGTTTTGCTCATCACCACCAAACAGGCGACAAGTGGTGCATTTACCCAATGTACGATTTCACGCACTGTATTTCAGATGCGCTAGAAGGTATTACACATTCATTATGTACGCTTGAGTTCCAAGATAACCGTCGCTTATATGATTGGGTATTAGATAACATCAGCCTTGAGTGTCATCCGCAACAAATCGAGTTCTCACGATTAAATCTTGAGTACACCATTATGTCTAAGCGTAAATTAAACGACTTAGTAGTAAATGGTCATGTTGAAGGCTGGGACGACCCACGTATGCCAACAATTGCGGGTTTACGTCGTCGTGGTTATACACCTGCATCTGTACGTGAGTTCTGTTCTCGTATCGGTATCACTAAACAAGAGAACATGGTTGAAATGGGTATGCTAGAAGCTTGTATCCGTGAAGACCTAAATGAGCATGCACCTCGTGCAATGGCTGTTCTTGACCCTGTGAAGATTGTTATCGAAAACTATGACGCAGATAAAGTAGAAACCTTGTCTGTTGCTAATCACCCGAATAAAGAAGAGATGGGTCGCCGTGACGTACCCTTCACTCGTGAACTTTATATCGAGCGTGAAGACTTCCGTGAAGAAGCAAACAATAAGTTTAAGCGTTTAGTTCTTGATAAAGAAGTACGTTTACGTGGTGCTTATGTAATTAAAGCTGAGCGCGTTGAAAAAGACGAAAACGGCGAAATTACAACTATCTTCTGCTCTTACGATCCTGAAACTTTGGGTAAAAACCCAAGTGATGGCCGTAAGGTTAAAGGTGTAATTCACTGGGTATCAGCGAGTGAATCTATCACAGCTGAAGTTCGTTTATACGACCGTTTATTTAACGTGCCAAACCCAGCGGCAGCAGAAGACTTTAACGCAACACTAAACCCTGAATCACTTGTGGTTCTTGAAAATGCGAAAGTTGAGCCGTCACTTGCAAATGCACAAGCAGAGCAGGGCTTCCAGTTTGAGCGTACAGGTTACTTCTGTCGTGATAGCAAAGCAGAAACATTAGTATTCAATCAAACTGTTGGTCTTCGTGATTCATGGGCGAAGATTGAACAAAAGGGCTAATAGCTAACTTTGTTAAGTTTCTATGCTTAATAAAAAACCCTTTCACTTTAAAAGTGAAAGGGTTTTTTTATAACTATTAAAAGCGATTAGAAATAACCGCGAATACCCAAGCTGAAGTTACGACCAGGTAGTGGTGCTTTTTCTTTAATGAATGAGCTGTGTACGAAACCAAGTTCATCGGTTAAGTTGTCAACATTAATGTAAAGCTGTGTATCAACAGGACCTAAGTCAAGTTGGTAGTTAGCTGATGCATCAAATAGGGTATAACCGTCAGTTTTTGTCTCGTAAGCAGTAATATCAGATTGCTCAAAATAATGAGTACCGGTTAGGCTAAACTTCCAATCAGACACTGTGTACTGTAATTCAGACCCCAGTTTATTAGCCGGAATACGCGGTAAATAACCCTTATCATCTTTTAGCTTAGCCGTTGTTGAATCACCAAACACTTTCACTAGCGCACTTGGCGTCACTTGATAGTGTACGTCAAATTCAATACCGTATAATTTCGCATCTTTACTTGTGAATTGGTAAACCGCCATTGCATCTTCATCTGCATCAGCTGCTGATTCTAAGCCATGCTCTTCATCAAAAACTAAACCGGTATTTTGCTGGTAGTAGTAGTTTTCAATGTCGTTATAGAAGAAGTTAACTGTGTAACCAAAGTCACCAATAAAACGGCGGAAACTTAAGTCAAAGTTCGTTGCAGTTTCTTGCTCGATATCTTCTGGCTCAAAATGAATTTCGCCATCTTCAATATGATAACCAAGACCTAGCTCGTAAGTACCTGTTGCGATATGAATGCCGTTTGATAGTAATTCAGCACTCAGTGGCGCACGTTCTGAACGAGATACACTTAAAGCAACACTTTGACCTTCTTGGTATTGCCAAATTGCACCTGCAGATAAGCTCAGGTTTGTGAAATCTTCACTATAGTTAATGATTTCAGCTTCTTCTTCGTCATGGTGCTCTTCTTCCTCTTCATGATCGTGATGATGCTCAGCCATGCTTACAGCAGAGTCGATTTGATAATCTTCAAGGCGTGCACCTAGCTCAACGGTCACATCACCAAACTGGCGCTCTTCAAGAACGAATAACGCGTTTGTTTTAGTTACGCTTGCCGGTGTAAAGGCTTCTTCACCATCTGCATCATAGTCAGACTCAGTGTAGTGATAACCAGCCATACCGTGCCAAAGGCCTAACTTGTGCTCAACGGTTGCACGTGCTTCGGTTGTTTTGTTTGTAAACACGGTGCCCACTGCACCATCTTCAATTTCAGCGTGTTTGTAGTCTGTGTAGCCAACACGTAGTGAGATATTTTCAATCCAGTTATCATGAAGTGCATAGCTCATGTAACCTTGCCAGCGGTCTTGCTCTAACTGTGCAAATACTGATTCTTCATGCTCTTCACCTTCATGTTCATCATGATCTTCCTCTTCTTCTTCATGATGATGATGCTCATGAGCAGGAATACCGTAATCTGTTTCGATGCGGCCGTATGACACACCTAGCGTTAGGTGATCGCCCACGTAACTAGTACCAAAGTTAACTGTTTGGCTACCGATAAAGGTGTTTTCTACGCTATTAGCAGTTTCGTGTTCTTCATGCTCTTCACCTTCATGCTCCTCGTGCTCTTCATGTTCCTCAGGAAGCTCAAAGTTTGGCGTGTCGTAATCGTGACCTTTGCGCTTTGTTCCATCGAAATGGAAGTTGAAACCATCATTACCGGTTTCAAGTTTTGCAGCATAGGTGTTGGTATTTGATACTGTATCGTGAGTGTATTGAGCAGCACCGGTTAAAGACTCGATGTTATCGGTAGGAATACGGTTATCAACAACGTTCACCACACCACCGATAGCGCCAGAACCATAAAGTAGGGTAGCTGGGCCGCGAAGTACTTCGATTTGCTCTGCTGCTAAACTGTCATTTGATGTTGCGTGGTCAGGGCCAATACGTGATGCATCACTGCTATCAAGGCCATTTTGGGTGATCTTCACACGCGGGCCATCTAAACCACGAATAATAGGGCTTGATGAAACTGGGCCAAAGTAGCTAGCATTAACGCCCGGTAAAGCTTTTAGTGTTTCACCTAATGTCGGTTTTGCTTTGTCTTTTAACTCATCACCGGCTAAAACATTCACAGGCGAAATCATTTCAAGACTATTTTTATGAAGTGCTGATGCATAAACAACAACAGTTTCAACTGATGTTGGTGTAAGCGTAACCACAACATTTTGGTCTTCGCCATTAATAGCAACACGCTTATCGATGAAATTGTTCTTACTGATGTGAAGCTGACCTTTATTGTCTACATCAATTTTAAACTGACCTTGTTTGTCAGTCACAACGCTTTGTGATTTGCCGTGTACATGTATTTCAGCATTGCTGATAGGTTGTTGGTTTTTATCTAATACTTGACCTGTGATCACAGCAGCCATTGTTGATTGAGAAAACAGCGCAGCGGCAACAGCACTAGAAAGAATTGAAACTTGTTTCATCATTACTACTTCTAAGTTTGTTGTTGAGTGTTGCGTTATAATATAACACCGCAATTTTTTAACTGCAATAACGTTATACTATAACTTTACCTATACCTTAACCCTAAGTCGCGATTTTAACACCATACACTATACTTAGACTGTTACACTGAGATGGCCAAATCTTATGTCTGATAAAAATAGGGTATTCAAAGCAAATTTTACAATTGCTGATTTAAGAGAGCATCGTAATCATAAAGAGGTGTTTACTACTGCATGTGACCGTCGTGAAAGCTATCAACACTTTGTACTTAAGCTTTTAAGTTATTGCTTATTTTCACACAACGAAACAGCCATATTGAATGCAAGGTTCAGTCATGCTGAACCAGATGTGTCAATAAAAGCACTTGATGACCATTATCAAACATGGCTTGCTGTTGACCAACCAGATATTGTGCAGCTCAACAAAATCGCGAAGCGGGTTGATGAACTATGGGTTGTGACAACCTTAAACAACGACTGGCTTAAAGAAAATGAACACCAGTTAGAACTTATCAATAATGGTCATTTAATTGCGTTTGATAACAATTTCATTGAGGAATTAGCGGGTCATCTAACTAAAAACTTACAGTGGGATGTTACGATTGATCAGCAAATGGTGAGTGTGTCAGATAAAGAAAATTTCTACCAAACCAGTGAGCTTATTTGGCATTAAAGTTCAATTTTTACTTTCCCATTGGGTTTACTACAACACAGCAATACTTCGCCTGTTCGAACGAACGCAAGCGGTTCTTGATTGTAGCTCACATCACCTTCGACTAATTTTGCACGGCATGCGCCACAATAACCTTCACGGCATTGGTAGGGGACATCTATTTTATTTAGTTCTAGGCATTCAAGGAGAGATGAACAGCCAGAATCAAATTCAAGATTCTGGCTGTCTGTTCCTGCAAGGATAACCTCTGCAGTGTTGTTTGAGCTCATTACAGGTCGAAGTCACCAAAGTCAGATGCATCAACTTGAGAGTCAATTTGACCAACAAGGTAAGAGCTGATTTCAGCTTCTTGTGGAGCAACTTGAACATTGTCTGATACTAACCAAGAGTTGATCCACGGAATAGGGTTACTCTTACTTTCGAACTGTGCAGGTAGGCCTACCGCAGTCATACGTGCATTAGTGATGTATTCAACGTATTGGCATAAGATATCTTTGTTAAGGCCAATCATAGAACCATCTTTGAACAGGTATTCTGCCCAATCTTTTTCTTGTTCAGCGGCCTCTTTAAACATCTGGATCGCTTCTTCACGACATTGTGCTGCAACGATTGCCATTTCTGGGTCGTCTTTACCTTCTTGCATAATGTTCAAGATGTGCTGTGTACCAGATAGGTGTAACGCTTCATCACGGGCGATTAGCTTGATGATTTTTGCATTACCTTCCATTAATTCACGCTCAGCGAAAGCAAATGAACAAGCAAAGCTTACATAGAAACGAATCGCTTCTAGGATGTTAACCGACATCATTGCTAGGTAAAGTTGCTTTTTAAGGTCAAATAAGCTGACTTTAACTTCTTCACCATTGATCACATGTTTACCTTCACCATATAGGTTGTAAACAGAAATCATGTTTATTAAATCATCGTAATACTTAGTTACCGCATCAGCACGCTCACTGATTTTCTCGTTGCTTACGATATCGTCAAAGATAAGTTCAGGAGATTGCGTAACGTTACGGATAATGTGTGTGTATGAACGGCTGTGAATGGTTTCACTAAACGCCCATGTTTCAATCCAAGTTTCTAGCTCAGGAATAGACACAATAGGTAGTAACGCAACGTTAGGTGAACGACCTTGCACACTATCAAGTAGCGTTTGATATTTTAAGTTGCTTAAAAAGATGTGCTTTTCGTGCTCTGGTAACGCTTGGAAGTCAAGACGGTCTTTACTTACATCAACTTCTTCAGGACGCCAAAAGAACGAAAGTTGCTTTTCAATTAGCTTTTCGAAGATAGGGTACTTTTGTTGGTCGTAACGTGACACGTTTACCGTTTGGCCGAAAAACATCGGTTCTTGTAATTGGTTATTATGATTTCGGCTAAAAGTTGTATATGACATAGTGATTTCTCAAAAAACAGTCAGGACAAAGCGGGCTAATGAGCCCGCTTTTGTTATGTTATTAATTTAATTAGATTTTACAAGCGCCGCCTGCACAACCGTCATCTTCTACCTCTGGTGTTAACTCATCTTGAGAGTCTGATGCACCATCACGTGTGTTGTGATAGTACAGGGTTTTAACACCAAGTTTATACGCAGTCAGTAGGTCTTTTAATAGCACCTTCATAGGTACTTTACCGCCTTCGTACTTAGATGGATCATAGTTAGTGTTTGCAGAGATCGTTTGGTCAACGAACTTTTGCATAATACCAACAAGTTGTAGGTACCCATCGTTTGAAGGAATATCCCACAGTAGCTCGTAGTTATCTTTCAGATTTTCATAATCTGGCACTACTTGCTTTAAGATACCATCTTTACTTGCTTTAACGCTGATATGACCACGTGGTGGCTCGATACCATTTGTCGCGTTAGAGATTTGCGATGATGTCTCTGAAGGCATAAGGGCAGATAGCGTTGAGTTACGCATACCGTGCTCTTTAATGCTTTCGCGTAATGAATCCCAATCTAAGTGAAGAGGCTCATCACAGAACTGATCTAGGTCACGTTTGTAAGTATCTGTTGGCATAATGCCTTGAGAATACGTTGTCTCGTTAAATTTAGGACACGCACCACGTTCTTTCGCTAACTCATTTGATGCTTTCATTAGGTAATACTGAATTGCTTCAAATGTTTTGTGAGTTAGGGCATTTGCGCTGCCATCTGAGTAACGCTTACCATTTTTCGCTAAGTAGTATGCGTAGTTAATAACACCAATACCTAGCGTACGACGACCCATAGTCGCGTTTTTAGCCGCAGGAACAGGGTAGTCTTGGAAATCAAGTAAGTTATCAAGGGCACGTACTGCAAGTTCAGCAAGTTCTTCTAATTCGTCAAGTGACTCAATTGCACCTAAGTTAAACGCCGACAGCGTACAAAGTGCAATTTCACCTTCTTCATCCATTACATTGCTAAGTGGCTTAGTTGGTAATGCAATTTCTAAACATAAGTTAGATTGACGAATTGGTGCCACAGTCGAGATGAATGGGCTGTGCGTATTACAGTGGTCAACGTTTTGTAAGTAGATACGACCTGTGCTGGCACGCTCTTGTGCAAACATTGAGAATAACTCAATCGCCTTAATACGTTTTTTACGAATTGACTCGTCTTGCTCGTATTTGATGTATAGCTCATCAAACTTCGCTTGATCTTCAAAGAACGCATCGTATAGACCCGGTACATCTGATGGGCTAAATAATGTGATGTAATCGTCTTTGATTAAACGGCTATACATTAATTTGTTGAACTGCACACCGTAGTCAAGGTGACGTACACGGTTATCATCAACACCACGGTTGTTCTTAAGAACAAGTAGGTTTTCAACTTCTAAGTGCCAAAGTGGGTAGAACAGCGTTGCTGCGCCGCCACGAACACCACCTTGTGAACAGCTCTTAACCGCTGTTTGGAAGTGCTTATAAAACGGAATACAACCTGTGTGGTACGCTTCGCCGTTACGAATAGGGCTACCAAGGGCACGGATGCGACCGGCATTAATACCAATACCTGCACGTTGCGAAACATATTTAACTATCGCAGACGATGTTGCATTAATAGAATCTAGGCTATCACCACATTCAATAAGTACACATGAGCTGAACTGACGTGTAGGGGTACGTACACCTGCCATGATAGGTGTCGGTAATGAAATTTTGAATGTAGATACTGCATCATAAAAACGCTTGATGTAATCAAGGCGTGTCTCTTTTGGATAATCAGAGAATAAGCTTGCAGCCACTAAGATATATAAAAACTGTGCACTTTCGTAGATTTCACCAGTAACACGGTTTTGAACTAAATACTTACCTTCAAGTTGCTTTACAGCAGCGTAGCTGAAGTTTAAGTCACGGTTGTGATCGATGTAAGCATCTAAGTCATCAATTTCTTGTTCGGTATAATCAACAAGTAGGTGTTGATCATAACGCTTGTCTTCAACTAATTTGGTGATGTGATCGTATAAGCGCGGCGGCTCAAATTGACCATATGCTTTTTTACGTAAATGGAATACAGCTAAGCGAGCAGCGAGGTATTGGTAATCAGGCGTATCTTTAGAGATCTGATCAGCTGCAGCTTTGATGATTGTTTCATGAATGTCATCGGTACGAATGCCGTCATAAAATTGAATGTGTGATTTTAATTCAACTTGTGAGACAGACACATTCTCTAGACCTTCTGCGGCCCAAGCGATCACGCGATGGATCTTATCTAGATCAAGTGACTCTTTACGGCCGTCACGTTTGCTTACAGATAGCTGTTGGTTCATAGTTTTGCCTGTATTCCTTGGGAAATTTTAGTTGTAAGACAAAGGTATTCTTTAATGTAATTATTATTATTCAACACCAAGATAAACTAATTGAATAACATTTAGCCACAATATCTGGTGTTGTTTAAATTGCAGATCACAAGATAGTGTGGTCTGAGTTGTTTTGCAAGGGATAGAATTGCCCCAATTTGTGGATAACTATTGGATAAGCGCATTGTGTTAGTAACCATTAACCTTTGAACATTCATAGACGACGAAATTTGTAGAAATCAACAAAAGATCCAGAAAATTTACCGTTTTGAAAAATAAATTTTGACTGATTTTTTTATCATCAATGAATGCTCAAAAGTAAATCAAATCACAATATATGGTGTTTCAATTATCAAATAACACTATATATGGTTTAAACCATCAATCGGCGTTTGCCAATTGAAATCCGCTTGCCAGCCAAGTGCAGCGTCTATACTGGGTATATAACCCCATAACGCTGTTGCGCTGTACATATTGGCCGCTTTTGCAGCTTGAATATCACGTTCAGCATCACCGATGTATAAACAACGGCTCGGATCAACATCTAAGATCTCAGCAGTGTGTAATAGTGGATCCGGTGATGGTTTTGACACAGCTAATGTATCGCCACTCACAACTGCTTTTGCATCACGCAAGGAGGGAATAGCCTGCACTAAGGGCTCAGTTAAAAAGCCGGGCTTATTAGTCATAATGCCCCACTTAATATTGTTTTGCTCAAGTGCAATTAAAAGCTGTTCGATGCCGTTGAAGCATTTACTGTGCACAGCAATATCCTCGGCGTAATAGTCAAGAAGCTTTTGGCGCAAGGCGAGTTGTTCAAGTTCGGGCCAATTATCCCCAAACCCTACTTCTAATAATGCATTTGCACCGTTAGACGCAGCAGGGCGATAAACATGCTCAGCAACAGGCGCCACATTGGCGTCTGCTAACACGCGGTTTAATGCACCACCTAAGTCATCCGCGGTATCGAGTAGTGTGCCATCTAAATCAAAGATAAACGCATCAAAATCGATAGAGGGTGCTTGCACACCACTCATTAGACTAGTTTCTCAAAGTGCAGGATGTAATTAACACTTACATCATCATTTAAGCTGTACTGCTTAGAAAACGGGTTATAGTGAAGGCCGGTACTGGCGCGTACTTTTAATCCTGCTTCTTCTGCCCATGCAATAAGCTGCGCAGGTTTGATAAACTTTTTATGGTCATGCGTACCTTCAGGCACCATCTTTAAAAGCTTTTCAGCACCGACAATAGCAAACAAGTAGGCTTTTGGTGTTTTATTTAATGTTGAAAAGAACACATCAGCGCCCGGTTTAGCAAGGTCTGCTACAGCACGAATAATAGAAGCAGGGTCTGGAACATGCTCAAGCATTTCCATACAAGTCACTACATCAAAGCGAGCAGGGTGCTCAGCAGCGAATTGCTCTGCAGGTACTTTTATATAATCAACAGGTACGCCTGTTTCTAAACTATGTAACTTAGCAACGGTAAGTGGCTCTTGGCCCATATCGATACCGGTTACTTTAGCGCCCATACGCGCCATACTTTCACTTAAGATGCCGCCACCACAGCCAACATCTAAGGTTTCCTTATCAAATAAGCCGCCTACTTTATCAGCGACAAAATCCAAACGTAGAGGATTTATTTCATGAAGGGGTTTGAACTCTCCGTCGCGGTCCCACCAACGTTCTGCGATGGCTTCAAACTTTGCAATTTCTGCATTATCTACATTTTGATGCTCGGTCATAAAAAACTTCCTCGTTAATCTGAGGCCATTATATAGGGGGAAATTAATAAATCGCAAAGATTTAGCGCCTGTAAATCTAAATAAATTGTGATAGCATGGTCTGGAAATAATAACTAAAGCTCTTAAGACGGCGGTTTGCCTCTTAATGAGTCAATACTGAAGGAATGTGAAATCAAATGACTGATCTCGCCAATGAAATTCTGCCAGTCAATATTGAAGATGAATTAAAAAATTCCTACCTTGATTACGCGATGAGTGTAATCGTAGGACGTGCATTGCCAGACGTACGTGACGGCTTAAAGCCAGTTCACCGCCGCGTTTTATTCGCAATGAACGAACTCAATAATGATTGGAATAAACCTTACAAGAAATCAGCACGTGTTGTTGGTGATGTAATCGGTAAGTACCACCCACATGGCGACAGCGCGGTATATGACACCATCGTTCGTATGGCGCAGCCTTTCTCATTACGCTACATGCTTGTTGACGGCCAAGGTAACTTTGGTTCTGTTGACGGTGACTCTGCGGCAGCAATGCGTTATACGGAAGTCCGTATGGCGAAAATGTCACATGAATTATTAGCTGATTTAGAAAAAGAAACGGTTGATTACGTACCGAACTATGATGGTACTGAGCAAATTCCTGATGTATTACCTACAAAAGTACCTAACTTATTAGTAAATGGTTCTTCGGGTATCGCGGTTGGTATGGCGACGAACATTCCACCTCATAACTTAACAGAAGTTATCAATGGTTGTTTAGCGCTTATTCAAAACCCTGATATGTCAATTGCTGACCTTATTGAATATATCCCAGGTCCGGATTTCCCGACTGCGGCGATTATCAATGGTAAAAAAGGCATTGAGCAAGCGTACTTAACCGGTCGTGGTAAAGTATATATCCGCGCTCGCGCTGAAATCGAAGTTGACGAAAAAACCGGTCGTGAAACAATCATCGTTCACGAAATCCCTTATCAAGTTAACAAAGCACGCCTAATCGAAAAGATCGCAGAGCTTGTTAAAGATAAGAAGATTGAAGGTATTAGTGCACTACGTGATGAATCAGATAAAGACGGTATGCGAATCGTTATCGAAATCAAACGTGGTGATGTTGGTGAAGTAATCTTAAACAACCTATATGCACAAACTCAGTTACAAACTGTGTTTGGTATGAACATGGTTGCACTTGATAACAACCAACCTAAGTGTTTCAACCTTAAAGAAATGCTTGAAGCGTTTATCGTACACCGCCGTGAAGTTGTTACACGTCGTACAGTATTCGATTTACGTAAAGCCCGTGACCGTGCTCACACGCTTGAAGGTTTAGCGATTGCCCTTGCGAATATCGACCCAATTATCGAACTTATTCGTAAGTCACCAACACCAGCAGAAGCAAAAGCGGCACTAACAGCACGTTCTTGGGAACTAGGCACTGTTAAAGCAATGCTTGAAAAAGCAGGTGAAGATAACGTTGCACGTCCTGATTGGTTAGCGGCTGATTTAGGTATCCGTGATGGTCAGTACTATTTATCTGAGCAACAAGCACAAGCAATTCTAGACTTACGTTTACATAAACTGACAGGTCTTGAGCATGAGAAGATCTTAGACGAGTATCAAACACTTCTTGATCTAATTGCTGAGCTTTTACATATTCTTTCAAGCCCAGAGCGTCTAATGGAAGTTATCCGCGATGAGCTAGTAGAAATTAAAGAGCAATATGGTGACGAACGTCGCACTGAAATCAGTGCAGCAGCTCACGATATTAGCCTTGAAGACCTAATCAATGAAGAAGACGTTGTTGTAACGCTTTCTCACGAAGGTTACGTTAAGTATCAACCACTATCAGATTACGAAGCACAGCGTCGTGGTGGTAAAGGTAAGTCAGCAACGAAGATGAAAGATGAAGACTTCATCGAACGTCTATTAGTTGCTAACACCCACGATACAATCTTATGTTTCTCAACAGCAGGTCGCTTATACTGGTTGAAAGTATATCAGTTACCATTAGCAAGCCGTGCAGCGCGTGGTAAGCCAATTGTTAACTTATTACCTCTTGAAGCTGATGAGCGTATTACTGCTATCTTACCAGTACGTGAGTACGAAGAAGATAAATACATCTTCATGGCAACTGCGTTTGGTACAGTTAAGAAAACACCACTTACAGCATACAGCCGTCAACGTGCGAGCGGTATCATCGCAGTTAACCTAAATGAAGGCGATAGCCTAATTGGTGTTGATATCACTGATGGCACGAATGAAATCATGCTATTCACTGATGCTGGTAAAGTTGTTCGCTTTAAAGAAGCAGAAGAGTCAGCAGTTGTTGATGAAAACGGTAACCCAGTTCTAGACGAAAACGGTAACCCAGAAATCCGCTTCAAAGGTGTACGTCCAATGGGTCGTACAGCAACAGGTGTTCGTGGTATTAAGATGGCTGACGACCAACGCGTTGTGTCGTTAATCGTACCTAAGTCAGATGGCGCAATCCTAACTGTGACAGAAAACGGTTACGGTAAGCGTACAGCACTTGAAGACTACCCATCGAAGAGCCGTGCAACACAAGGTGTTGTATCAATCAAAGTAAGCGAACGTAATGGCGCTGTGGTTGGTGCAGTACAAGTTGACGATAACGACGAAATCATGATTATCTCGAATCGCGGTACCTTAGTACGTACCCGTGTAAACGAGGTTTCTACGGTTGGTCGTAATACTCAAGGCGTTATTTTGATACGAACTATTGACGAAGAGCAAGTAGTTGGTTTACAACGTATCGAAGAAATCGAAGTTGATGAGCTAGAAGCCATCGAAGGCGAGGCCGTTGAAGTAGTCGATACCAATACTGAAGAAACGGGTGATAACCCACCTTCAGAATAACATTGATTTAAAAAGCGGCTTCGGCCGCTTTTTTTATCCGCACTATAATTACTGGAATGAGGCAAAGTAATGACTAAGTATAATTTTTGTGCAGGACCGGCAATGCTACCGCCGGCAGTTATGCAAAAAGCACAAAAAGAATTTATAGATTGGCAAGGTTTAGGTGTCTCTGTGATGGAAATTAGCCATCGCAGCAGCGACTTTTTAGCGCTTACCACTAAATGTGAAGCAAGCCTGCGTCGTTTAATGAATATTAGCGATGAGTTTGAAGTGTTATTTATGCACGGCGGTGGCCGTGGTCAATTCAGTGCTGTGCCACTGAATCTTCACCTTGATGATAAGCCAGCCGTGTACTGTGAAAACGGTGTGTGGTCTAAAGGGGCTACTTCAGAAGCGGCAAAATTCACTGCAGTTGAAAGCATCAATGTACGTGATGATGAGCAGCAAAATGGCCAGTTCTCTATAAAACCAGCAAGCAGCTGGGAATTACCTGCTGATGCGTCTTACATTCACTATTGTCCGAATGAAACCGTCGATGGCATTGAAATTTTTGACGTACCATCACACCCATCAGCACCGATTGTGGCTGATATGTCATCGACTATTTTATCGCGCGAGTTTGACGTAAATCAGTTTGATCTTATTTACGCTGGCGCACAAAAGAATATCGGCCCGTCTGGTTTATCGATTGTTATTATTCGCAAAACACTTCTTGAGCGTGAAGGTCTTGCCAAGCCAGGTATTCTTGATTACGCATTAGAAGCAAAACAAGGCAGCATGTATAACACCCCACCGACATTTGCGTGGTACTTAGCTGCTGAAGTATTTGAATGGCTTGAAGCAAACGGCGGCGTTAAAGCGATGGAAGAACAAAACATCGCAAAAGCAGAACTTCTTTACAGCTACATTGATAGCTCAGGTTTTTACAGCAACAAAGTTGCTAAGCATTGCCGTTCGCGCATGAACGTTCCGTTTTGGTTAAATGATGAATCATTGAATGATAAATTCATAAGTGAATCAAAAGAAGCAGGCTTATTAGCCCTTGAAGGTCACCGTATTGTCGGTGGTATGCGCGCAAGCATTTATAATGCGATGCCACTTGAAGGTGTTCAAGCCTTGGTTAATTTTATGGAAAAATTCGCCAAGGAGAACAGCTAATTATGGAACAGCTTCGTCTTGAACCGATTACAAAGGTAAATGGTAGTGTGACACTGCCAGGCTCAAAAAGCTTATCAAACCGTATTTTGTTACTAGCTGCTTTAGCAGAGGGCACAACGGTTGTTGAAAACCTATTAGATAGTGATGATATTCGTCACATGCTAGGCGCATTAAATCTTTTAGGTGTAAATGTATCGCTTAATGAAGATAAAACAGTGGCCACCGTAGAGGGTGTTGCAGGTAAATTTAAAAATCCGAGCGAGCCTTTATTTTTAGGTAATGCCGGTACGGCTTATCGTCCACTGACAGCGGTTTTAGCAGCTGTAGAAGGCGAGTACCAGCTGGTGGGCGAGCCTCGTATGGAAGAGCGCCCAATCGGTCATTTGGTTGATGCACTGCAAGCACTCGGTGGTGATGTTGAATACCTTAAGCATAAAGATTATCCACCACTGGCCATAAAAGGCGGTAAAATCAACGGTGGTAAAGTTGCAATTGATGGCAGCATCTCTAGCCAGTTTTTAACAGCGTTACTAATGGCTGCACCATTATTTAATGGCGATACAGAAATCACCATTAAAGGCACGCTGGTATCAAAGCCTTACATTGATATCACTCTAGATGTAATGAAGCGCTTTGGCGTTACTGTAAGCCATGACAATTACGAAACATTTTACGTTAAAGGCTGTCAGCAGTATCAAGCACTTGAGCGTATTATGGTTGAAGGTGATGCATCAAGCGCCTCTTATTTTGTTGCGGCGGCTGCAATAGCTGGTGGTGAAATTGAAATTAACGGGGTAGGTGCGGCATCTGTTCAAGGTGATATTGGTTTTGCCAAAGTGATGGAGCAAGTAGGCGCTAAAATCGATTGGTACGATGAAAAGCTGCTGGTTCGTAAAGGCGAGCTGAACGCGGTCGATATTGATGCCAATGCAATCCCTGATGCGGCAATGACACTCGCCACTGTTGCGCTTTTTGCAAAAGGTAAAACAGCAATTCGTAATATCTATAACTGGCGTGTAAAAGAAACAGATCGTTTATATGCCATGGCGACTGAGCTTCGTAAAGTTGGTGCAGAAGTGGTTGAAGGTGAAGATTTCATCGAAATTACACCACCAGACACTTTTAACGATGTAGCGATTGATACCTATAACGATCATCGTATTGCCATGTGTTTTGCAATGGTTGCCGTTGGCGGAAAGCCGATAACCATTAACGATCCTAAGTGTACATACAAAACTTTTCCAACGTTTTTCAAAGTACTAGAGTCTGTCTCAAGTCAATAAAACAGAAGAAAATATAAAAAGTTACATTCTAAATGCGGATCTATTTCTAGAACTGGCGTATAATATCGCGGTTTTATTTTGGTGTGCATTGCAGGAGGTTATAAATGCAGGCGTTATCAATGCCCGTAATCACCATCGATGGCCCAAGTGGTTCAGGTAAAGGAACTGTTTGTCGCTTGTTAGCCGAGAAATTAGGTTGGGATGTATTAGACAGTGGAGCGATTTACCGTGTGCTGTCACTTGCAGCGCTTCATCATCAAATTGAACTAGATAATGAAGATGCGCTAGTTCCGCTAGCTGCAAACTTAGATGTACAGTTTTTGGTCGATAGCCAAACGCATACTTCTAAAATTGTCTTGGAAGGCGAAGACGTCACAACCACAATTCGTAACGAAGAAGTGGGTGCTGCGGCATCAAAAATTGCTGCATTACCACGGGTGAGAGAAGCATTATTACGTCGTCAACGTGCGTTTCGTACTGAGAGCGGCTTAATTGCCGATGGTCGTGACATGGGCACAGTTGTGTTCCCAGATGCACCATTGAAGATTTATTTAACCGCATCAGCTGAAGAGCGCGCTCGTCGTCGCTTTGCTGAGTTGAACGAACGCGGTCTTGATGTTACACTAAGTGGTCTACTTGAGGACATAAAAGCTCGCGATCACCGTGATATGACGCGTGAAGTTGCGCCGCTTGTTCCTGCAGAAGACGCCATTGAGCTCGATACTAGCGAGCTTAATGCAATGCAAGTGTTTGATAAAGTTGTAACTTTACTCGACGAAGCCGTACTTGCAGGAAAGCTTCCAAAAGCTTAAAAGTAATTTATTAAGGTGCCGGCAGGAAGCCAGTGCTATTTTAACAACCCCATGCAGCATGGTTGCTAATTGGTTATTTAATTATTTAGAGACGTATAATGTCAGAAAATTTTGCGCAGTTATTTGAAGAAAGCCTTAAGGGTTTTGAAGCAGAGCAAGGCTCTATCGTTAAAGGTACTGTTATCTCAATCGAGAACAACATCGTACTTGTTGATGCTGGTCTTAAATCTGAAAGTGCAATCCCTGCTGAGCAATTCAAAAATGCTGCTGGTGAACTAGAAGTTGCTGTAGGCGACGAAGTAGATGTTGCTTTAGACGCAATCGAAGACGGTTTCGGTGAAACTATCCTTTCTCGTGAGAAAGCGAAGCGTCACGAAGCGTGGATCCGCTTAGAAAAAGCATGTGAAGAGCAAGAGACTGTTACTGGTGTTATCAACGGTAAAGTTAAAGGCGGTTTCACTGTTGAAGTTGATTCAATCCGTGCCTTCCTACCTGGTTCACTTGTTGATGTTCGTCCAGTACGTGACACAACTCACCTTGAAGGTAAAGAGCTTGAGTTCAAAGTAATCAAGCTTGACCAAAAACGTAACAACGTTGTTGTTTCTCGCCGTGCAGTTATCGAATCAGAGAACTCACAAGAGCGTGAAGAACTTCTTGCTAACCTTGTTGAAGGTCAAGAAGTTAAAGGTATCGTTAAGAACCTTACTGACTACGGTGCGTTCGTTGACCTTGGTGGTGTTGACGGTCTACTACACATCACAGACATGGCGTGGAAGCGTGTTAAGCACCCTTCAGAAATCGTTAATGTTGGCGACGAAATCGCAGTTAAAGTTCTTAAATTCGACAAAGAAAAGACTCGTGTATCTCTAGGCCTTAAACAGCTTGGCGAAGATCCATGGGCAGCTATCGCTGGTCGTTACCCAGAAGGTTCTAAGCTTTCTGGTCGTGTAACTAACCTTACAGACTACGGTTGTTTCGTTGAAATCGAAGAAGGCGTAGAAGGTCTAGTACACGTTTCTGAAATGGATTGGACTAACAAGAACATCCACCCTTCAAAAGTTGTTTCACTAGGTGACACTGTTGAAGTTATGGTTCTTGAAATCGACGAAGAGCGTCGTCGTATTTCTCTTGGTCTTAAGCAATGTATTGCTAACCCATGGCAAGAATTTGCTCGTCTACAAAACAAAGGCGACCAAGTTACTGGTAAGATCAAATCAATCACTGACTTCGGTATCTTCATCGGTCTTGAAGGCGGTATTGACGGTCTTGTTCACCTTTCAGACATTTCTTGGAACACGCCAGGCGAAGAAGCTGTACGTGAATTCAAGAAAGGCGACGAAATCACTGCTATCGTATTACAAGTTGACCCAGAGCGTGAGCGTATCTCTCTAGGCGTTAAACAAATCGAAGCTGACCCATTCAATAACTACCTGGACGCAAACAAAAAAGGTGCTATTGTTAAAGGTAAAGTGACTGAAGTTGATGCGAAAGGCGCAACTGTTGAGCTAATCGAAGGCGTTGAAGGTTACATCCGTGTAGCTGATATCGCTCAAGAGCGTGTTGAAGATGCTACTACTGTAGTTTCTGCAGGCGACGAAATCGAAGCGAAATACGTTGGTGTTGATCGTAAGAACCGCACTTTAAGCTTATCTGTTAAAGCTCTTTTCGAAGCAGAAGAGAAAGAAGTACTAGAGAAGCTTAAGAAAGAAGAGCCAGCGTTCGAAAACGCTATGGCTGCAGCATTCAAAAATGCTCAAAAAGACTAATATCTAGTCTTTTAAAATTGGAAGGGCAGTTTTGCCCTTCCTTTACCACTCTTTAAGGAAACGCTATGACTAAGTCAGAATTGATAGAACAACTTGCCGAGCAACACGCACACATCCCTGTGAAAGATGTTGAAAATGCCGTTAAAGAAATTCTTGAACAAATGGCCGGCTCATTATCTAGCTCAGATCGCATCGAGATCCGTGGCTTTGGAAGTTTCTCATTGCATTATCGTTCTCCTCGCACAGGTCGTAATCCAAAGACTGGCGAAACAGTTGAGTTAGACGGTAAGCACGTACCACATTTTAAACCAGGTAAAGAATTACGTGACCGCGTAAATGCGAGTATTGCCTAGTTTTATACAGGAGTAGTTACTTGTTTAGGGTATTAAAAATTGTATTAATTGCGCTGTGTTTATTTATTGCGTTTGTACTTGGTTCACAGAATCCACAATTGGTGCAAATCAATTATTTAATTGCCAGTAATACTTTGCCCTTAGCTGTAGTAATAAGTATCTGCTTTATTTTAGGTGTCGCAATTGGTTGTTTTATAAGCTTTACACTGTTTTCTCAGTTAAAGTGGCAAAATTATCGCTTAAAGAAAAAATTAGCGCCTGAAAAAAACAATAAAAAGCTTGTTGCTAATAAAGACACCTAATCATGATTGAGCTTCTGTTTTTACTTTTACCCGTTGCAGCCGGTTACGGTTGGATAATGGGTAAAAACAGCGCTAAAAACCAAGCTCATCAGCTTAATCGCCAAATTACCTCTGAATATTCTAAAGGCCTTAAATTTCTCTTAGACAGAGAAGAAGACCAAGGCTTAGAGCACCTTATTAATCTACTCGAAGTTGCCGCTGATTCTGTTGAACACTATTCAACGCTTGCAACTATGTTCCGCCGCCGTGGCGAACTTGACCGCGCCATTAAAATTCATGAGCTGCTATTAAAACATCCAAGTCTTGATGAGCAACAAGCTGCAACCAGCCGCTTAGAACTTGCTGAAGATTACATTATGGCAGGCTTGTTAGATGGTGCAGAAGAGCATTTAGTATGGCTTGTTAAGGCAGGCTATAAAGAAGCGTTAGAGCCTATTATTAATCTTTATTCACAAACCCGTGAATGGGAAAAGGGCATTAACATGTACGAGGCCCACAGTGAGTTGTTCACTAAACCTCAGCATGTAAAAGCGATTGCCAATTTTTACTGTGAAGCAGCCTTACAAGATAACGATACGCAAATTATGCGTAAAGCCATTAGCTTAAACCACAAAGCCATTCGCCCACTGTATGAGCTTGGTCACAGTGCTTTCACCAAAGAAGATTATGTAAAAGCAATTTACTATTGGCGTGAGTTGATTAGCCAATTCACGTTTTTTGCGCCGGTATTTATTGAAGAATTAGCACTGAGCTATCAAAAGCTTAATTTAACGCATCAGTTTTACGAATTACTCAATGAACTGCTCGATAAAGGTGGCGTATTAATAAAAATAAAACACTGCCAAGCCTTACTTGAGCAAGGCCACATAGAGCAAGCAATTAAATTTTTAACGGATAGTTTAAAGCGTCATCCGACTATTCGTGGCTTTAGCTTCTTATTACAGCTACTAGCTAAACAAAACAACGATATTAAAGATGTACTCGATCAAATTGATAAGCTAGTAACGTCTTATATCGCAACCAAACCTGATTTTCAGTGCCAACACTGTGGCTTTACCAGTCATACCATTTATTGGGTATGTCCATCTTGTAAGCACTGGGAAACAATTGTTCCAAGCCGTGGCATAGACGGTTTTTAATTCATATTAGTCCATTAGTTTTTAGGAAAGTTATGTCTGTCGAAGATTCAAAAAAAGTATTAATTGCCCTTGATTATGATGATCAACAAACAGCTCTTGCGTTTGTAAAGCAATTATCGCCTGATACGTGTCGCCTTAAAGTAGGCAAAGAAATGTTCACGTATTTTGGTCCTAGCTTTGTTAAGGAACTAATCGACTTAGGTTTTGATGTATTCTTAGACCTAAAATTTCATGATATTCCAAACACAGTGGCTAAAGCCGTAACAGCAGCTGCAAAAATGGGTGTATGGATGGTTAACGTGCATGCCTCTGGCGGCGTTGAAATGATGACCAAAGCAAAACAAGCTTTAGAGCAGTTTGGTGATGATGCTCCATTACTGATTGCAGTAACTGTACTTACAAGTATGGATGCCGCAGAACTTACTCGTTTAGGTGTAGATAAAACACCTGAAGAGCAAGTGATTTACCTAGCAAAACTTGCCAAAGAGTCAGGCCTTGACGGGGTAGTGTGCTCAGCACAAGAAGCGAAAAAGCTAAAAGCAGAACTTGGCGCAGACTTTAAACTGGTTACTCCGGGTATTCGCCCAGCTGGCAGCGATGCAGGTGATCAAAAGCGCATCATGACACCAAAACAAGCCGTTGAAGATGGCAGCGACTATTTAGTTGTAGGTCGCCCAATCACTCAATCGGCAGGCCCAGTTGCGACACTAAAAGAAATTAACGACTCACTAAAATAACCTCGTTATTTAAAATAGTCTCTAAAGAGCATTGTATGCGTGATTTATATCGCGCTTTATACAGTGCTCTTTTTGTTTTTGTAGCAAGCTCACAATAGTTAATCAGCTGAATTCCCGAGAAGTCTAGCGAGCAAAAAGTGGGTATTAAGATTGGCTAAATATCATGTTTAATAAATTGCTAAACTTAAACTGTTCTTTTCACATATATCCATGGCAATTAACGTTGCGATCAGATTACTCTTTTTAATTTGACTTTGATGTCTTATAAAACTTCGTGGTAGTAAATATTTAGGTAATTTGTTAAAAATATAGAAACCAGATAATTGGCGTTAAGTCTGCAAGCGCACTATTTAAATGTTAGGTGTCTATGGATAAAGTATACCTGCTAGAGCATTTGCACATAATTTCTGAAAACAATGAATGTGTAAAGACAATCGGGATTTATGCTTCTGAGCAAGAGGCCATTGCTGCTGTTGGAAGGCTAAAAGAGCAACCTGGGTTTAGTGATTTTCCAAATATTAACCCCGCTGCTTGTGACGAAAGTGGTTTCTATATATCGTGTTACCCACTTGGTAAAGATTATTGGGCTGAAGGTTTCGTAATAATCGACACTTAACACATATCAACATGCTTGGATAAAGTAAGCATAACGATTCTTTTTTGCTGCTTTAAGTAGCTAATTTTTCTTTTGTTATTTTAAAAACCTGTTTATCTTTGATATATGTGTTAGCCGTTAAAATATTTTCGGCAAACACAAATTGAGGGTCTCTTTCTTGAGTTCATTAATACTAAATATCAGAAGGTTATGTGATTTATTATAGATGAATTAAATCGCCAAAAATAGAAGCATTATGAGTAACTGGAAACCTATCACAAAACCTCATTTAGAAGGCATTATAGAAATTGCTGAGTTCAACATGTCTTTGGTTGAAAGAAACCTGTGGAACCAAATTAAACTAAACGAGCTTGAAAAATGGACTCAGTATCCATTTGGTGAGGAGGGCAATGGCTTTTGGGTTGTCGCAATAATTGGTAAGCGATGTCTTTATTATAATGATATAGAAGACGGGTTCAACTTAAGTAACTTCGAAGTTTGGGGTGAGATTTCTGACTACTATTCTAATCAAACTGATCTTTTAAGCTTCTTACAATCTGTATTCTTTAGAGGTATTTAAAATATTAGAAGGACGAATGCGGTATGCTATGTCTCGTGCCACATTATTTTTAGTTTATAGCTGTAAAATTTTCTTCAATTATAAAATTGCTTCAGGGTTATTCGTAAGGAAAATAATAGGACATGGAAAAATTTGTACTCACAATTTTAGTAATCCCACTGCTTATTGGGTTTGTAATTTTTTCTGTCGATTCAGTCTCTGAGTTTAGTAAATCATTAGAAAATTGTTCTCATCCATTGCTCGTTAGTTGTTTCCCGTTTTTATTTCTAACTAATAACTTTTTCAATTCAATTGCGATTTCACATAAAAAAGAGGCTTTTAAAAACCTAGGACTGGCTTTATTGTGCTGGCTAACCGCAGCTGTTATTTTGTATGTTGCCCATCAATTCCAATATGTATAAGAAGCTAATGGTTTTAATGAGATTGTTCTCACAGTTCCCGGTAAATACACTTTATATAATAGTGATAATTTAGAGAGCGAAATAGGTGGGTATAAATGAGATATTGTCATTACTCGAAGCTGATTTTCTAAACTACAAGGTATGATATGTGGAGTGGAATCGATAACGGAGAAACCATAGGAACGGTAGGCTCTGAAAGTGGTGAATTAATTAAAGACGAGGAGCTTTCAAAAGGTGCTCGCCTAACTTTAGAAAAAGATAGTGTTGATGCACCATACACCTTAACAAGTGGGGTTTACGGTTGCTTCTTTCATACAACTCACTTATCAAACATAAAAGAGGAGATTAGTGAATTTGAAGCAATGAAAGCTGAAATATCAGAGTTCGTTAATAAAGAAACATCAACTGATGAAGAACATGATTGGATTTTAGCGTTTGTTGGTAGGCATTGAATACTTACAAACTACATTAAACTTTATTTATTAAATTTGGATTTTGAATGATTTTTTTGATTTTGTGTGCTTTATCAATTTTATCTATATTGATGTATTTCCATAGAAAACATAAGAATAATAAACGTAGACAATGTGCTTACGGGTGTATAAAAGCTTACAACGTTTTAGATAAACCTGACCAATACAGTGACCTTAAAAAGTTATTTGAAACATTAGATAGCCATGAGGAGCGTTATTTTTATTCTGTAAGTATGTCTCGAATAATGTTTCCTCAAGCTTTAGATAAGTGGACAAATTCGCATCCAGACTCCGGGGATGCTCTACTTTGTTATGGTGCTCGTTTACTACAATGGTCTTGGTCTGCAAGGGGCTATGGTCGTGGAGCTGAAATATCAGAAGCTCAATGGAAAGAGTTTTTCAGGCGATTGGATAAAACTAGGCAAGTATTATTAGAATGTGCAGATAAAACACCAGAGGATCCTACACCATGGGCATACTTGATTATGGTAGCTACATGGTACTCAGATAGCGATGAACTTAAATTTAAATATTATGAGGAAGCAATAGCTAGAGATCCTTATAACTGGGCTGCACACATGCACATGATCATTGCTTTATCTGAAAAGTGGGGCGGTGATAACAAAGAAATGCTTGAGTTTGCAAGAAAAGCTTCTAGGAATGCCCCGACAGGTAGTGATCTTAAGCTTATTTTAGTTAAAGCTTATATCGAATATTGGAAGTATTTAGATTTGTTTGAGAATAAAATTGATGAAGCAAATGACTTCCTTATGGACAAAAATATTCAGAAAGACATAGTTGATTTATATAACGACTCGTTAAATCATGAGAGTTTTAAAGAAACGAAAGTAACTATTTTTGTGAGATATAATATAAGTGGTTGGTTTTGGCTTACCAGAGATAGAAGCCGCTTAAAAAAAGAGTTATCAATACTAGGCAATAAGATTGAAGACATTCATTGGCGGTGGGTTTGTACAGAAGGGCAACTTGAAGACGCTAGGTTGTTTGCTAATGAAAGCTAGAGAATTACCCGTAATCAAAAACTCTTTACTGTACATTAATTGCAGTTGTAGCAAGGTGTAAAAATGTCATACGAGTTTCCTGATGAAGTAGAGTTTTTTGAAAAAGGATTTGGTTATTCTTGCGAATATGATCATGATGAAGGGCTATTCTCATTCATTAAGACCTATGAGAACAACGAAAAATTAATATTTACTCATTCACCATTTATGAATAACTCAGTGAGTGTAAAGTTATTTTACGGAACGGAGTTAGTATTTCATATTTATAAAGAAGAAATTACAAGAATTGCCTTTCAAGCGTGGGGCGGTGAGTTGGTTTTAAGAGTCTATTTAGCGAACGACGATAATAACTTCTTGGTTTATTTTGAACCAAAACCAAGGCTTAGATATGTTGAGCCGAATATCTAATTGCATATAAAACCCTGTTTTCGCTTAAAAGGATTCAATTAATGGAAATCAAACTAGGGCATGGAATCGACATAATTCAATTTGGTCTTACAGAGATGCAAGCTGTTTCTGCGTTAGGTGTACCTGATAAAATATTTTTCACCGATTCAGAAAATAAGCGATTGCAGTTTAACCAGCTTTTAATAGAGCTGACTTTTGAAATTGACAATGATAATCGTCTTGGCTGGATCGAAGTTTACAATAAAAGTGCAGCTTTGTTTGGTTATCAACTTATAGGTAAGCCAATGGCCGAAGTTTTATCAATTATTAAGACCGAACTAGACTCTGAACCTTCTGTTGATGATTATGGCTCGTTTATATCTGTAACGTTTGAAAAAGAATGGCTAGAACTTCAATTTCATTTTAATAACCTCACAAACATTAATTTTGGAGTTTTGTATAGCGATAACGATCAGCCTATATGGCCAACAACACCACAAGGATGCATTTAACAGCGAGTATAAAACCTTGTATATTCAAATTAATTTAGGTTTCTTTGATAAATCTAATTAATTCAAAAAGTAAATTACATAGTTATTAAACTAGAAAAAAGAGTAAAGCTTTAACTTTACTCTTTCAGATAATTCACTATCTTGTTAACTCGCAACTCGCAACTCGCAACTCGCAACTCGCAACTCGCAACTCGCAACTCGCAACTCGCAACTTACTTCAATCTAATCGACGTCGCTTCAATCTCGATTAAACCTTGCTTAAACAAACCGCCAATGGCTTTTTTGTAGTTTGCTTTACTGGTTGAGAAAGTCTTTTTAATTGCTTCTGGGTCTGACTTATCACCTAGGTGAAGTACGCCGCCTTCGGCTTTTAATTTAGCTAAGATTTTTTCGCCTAAGTCGTTTACTTTGCCCATGCCTGGCTTTTCAAGTAGTACGTCGATTTTACCGTCTTCACGTACTTTTTGAATAAAGCCTTTTAAGCGTTGGCCAACAAATAGCTTTTTAAATACCGTGTTGTAGTAAACAACGCCAATGTGGGCTTCATTTACAAGTACTTTGTAACCCAGGTCTGTTTTACCGGCAATGATTAAGTCAACTTCTTCCATAGTTGCGTAAGTTGGTTCATCTTTCGATAAAAATTTATTAAAGTTGCTCGATGCACAAATACGTTGGCTGGCGTTATCGAGGTATAGACGTACAAGATACGAAAAGCCGTCTTTCATTTTTGGCTTTTGTTCGTTGTATGGCGCTAGTACGTCTTTTTCGAGGCCCCAATCCAAAAACGCACCGGTGCTATTAATTGCTTTAACACGTAGTAGGGCATATTCGCCCACTTCAGCTAAAGGTTTTTTTGTAGTGCCGGTTGGGTGACCTGCGTGATCTAAGTAAATGAATACTTGCACGCTGTCGCCAGCTTCTAGTTCGTAATCAATTTCTTTGCTTGGTAAGAATACTTCGCCTAAATCACGGCCATCTAAATAAGCACCTTCGTTAGACATTTCGTTAACGAAAAGGGTTTGTGTGGTTCCTAAAATACTCATTGTTATTCCTGTTCTGGCTTTTTCTTACGGCGCATTGGAGCAAAACCATCTACATCAATTGGTGCTTGAATAGGGGCTTTAGGCTTTTTAGGGGCTGCTTTGCGTTTTGGTTTTGCAGGTTTAGCAGCCACTTTTTTCTCTGCTTTTTTCCAAACTGTGTTTGGTTTTTTCTCACGCAGACCTTTAAATTTACCAACAAGGCCGTCAACGGTGAAAAAGCTTAATTCATCATTTAAAAATGCTTTAATTGCTTTGTAACTTGGCCAATCTTTCGGGCCTACTAACGAAATAGCAGTTCCTTTAAAGCCTGCGCGACCAGTACGACCAATACGGTGCACATACTCTTCAGCATGTTTTGGTAGGTCAAAATTAATTACGTGGGTCACGCTTAATAAATCAAGACCACGTGATGCAACATCGGTGGTGATTAAGATTTTAAAGTTTTCACGGCTAAAGGCATCCATAATTTCAAGACGCTTAGCCTGTGTTAAGTCACCTGCAAGCGCTTGCGCTTTAAAGCCTTTATCGTTTAATAGCTGGCTTAAACGCTGAGTGTCGGCACGTGTTGCGGTGAAAATAATGCATTGGCCAACATTGTCTTGTTTTACAAAGTGCTCAAGTAAGGCTTCTTTGTGATCTAAGTGATCAGCTAAATAAAGCTGTTGGGTAATGTCACTATGTTGCTCGTTAGAGGCACTTAACAATATTTGTTTTGGTGAACGTAATAAGTTACGTGACAGGGCATCAACTTGTGCATGGTCAAGAGTTGCTGAAAACAATAATGTTTGGCGTAAACGGTGATCAGCAAGCTCGTTAATCATTTTAACTTGATCGGTAAAGCCTAAATCTAAAATACGGTCAGCTTCATCAAAAATTAACAGTTCTAAGCCTGAAAGCTGTAATGAGCGTTGACTCAAATGGTCAGCTAAACGCCCCGGAGTACCCACTAAAAAATGAGGGTCTTTACGAAGCGCTTTAATTTGATCGTTAAAGTTTTCACCACCCAGTACTTTTACCGCACTAATGTTTGTGCCGGCAATTAATAGCCTTAATTGGCTGTACACTTGGGTTGCTAATTCGCGGGTAGGCGCAACGATCAAAACGCGCGGGTCGCGTTTACTGAGTGCTTTTTGTTTCATTACGCGCTGTACAGCAGGTAATAAAAACGCCAGCGTTTTGCCCGATCCTGTTTTTGACTGTGCAAAAATATCATGGCCTGCGATAGCTGTTGGTACCGCGTGAGCTTGAATGTCAGTGGGCTGGGTGATGCCTTGATGCGCAAGTTGTTTTTCGAGGCGTGTATCAATCCCAAGTTCAGTAAATTGCAATGCGTAATCTCCGATGAGCAAAATTTGTAAATCCCGTTCATTATAACGCACTTGCCTCACTAGGAGACAGTAAAAACACAGCTAATTCGCATCAGTTTTTGCAATTATCGCTAATTCGCGTAAAATACGCGCCCTCAATGCGCCGGATTTGCGATTCGGTTAACGCCCCACATGGGCATTTAAAGCAAAAGGTAAAACCATGACTGCTGTTCATAAAGACAATGTAACTAGCGAGCACTTTGTTGTTTGCGCACTTTACAAATTTGTAGCCCTTCCTGATTTTGAAGCGATTCGCCAACCACTACTAAAAGTAATGGAAGACAATGAAGTACGCGGTACTTTGTTACTTGCGGCTGAAGGTATCAACGGTACTGTTTCTGCTAAACGTGAAGGTATCGATAACCTACTTGCATGGTTAGATTCACAACCAAACCTAGACAACATTGTGACTAAAGAGTCATACGATGACGAATGCCCGTTCTACCGTACTAAGGTAAAATTGAAAAAAGAAATCGTAACTATGGGTGTTGAAGGTATCGACCCACGTGAAGTAGTGGGTACATACGTAAAACCAGCTGATTGGAATGCGTTAATTTCAGACCCTGAAGTGATTCTTATCGATACGCGTAACGATTACGAAATCGAGATTGGTACTTTCCAAAATGCGGTTGATCCAAACACTAAAACATTCCGTGAATTCCCAGCATGGGCGAAAGAAAATCTAGACCCAGAAAAGCACAAGAAAGTTGCTATGTTCTGTACCGGTGGTATTCGCTGTGAAAAATCAACTGCGTACATGAAAGAGCAAGGCTTTGACGAAGTATTCCACCTTGAAGGTGGTATTCTTAAGTACTTAGAAGAAGTACCAAAAGAAGAAACCATGTGGGAAGGTGAGTGTTTTGTATTCGATAACCGTGTTGCGGTAAATCATGACTTACAAAAAGGTTCTTACGACCAATGTCACGCATGTCGTATGCCTATCACTGAAGAAGAAAAGCAAAAGCCTGAATACATGGAAGGTGTATCGTGTCACCACTGTCACGACAGCCTAACAGAAGAGCAACGTGCCCGTTTTGCTGAGCGTCAAAAGCAAATCGAATTAGCACAAGCGCGTGGTGAAGGTCACATTGGTAACGAAGCGCAAGAAGTTCTTCGTAAGCGTAAAGAAGCTAAAAAAGCGCAAAAAGAAGCACAGCGCCAACAGTAATTGTTAGCTTTATGAATTGATAGAAACCCCAGCATTGTCTGGGGTTTTTTTATGCCTATTCAAAAAGAACATATAAGTGATGGTTCTTATTGTCTGGAGGTAACCATTGCAAGCGAAGCACACTTAAAAGAGGTCGATTCATCACATTGTCGTTTCTAATTAGAAAACACAGGCGATGTATGAGTTTATTTCACCTTGGCTAATTGTTTATTAAACGAAGTCAGCTTTTTATTGATCACAAAGCTGTTACACTTCGTAACAATTAAAACGATTCTTATTTAGGTGAAATTTTGACAATTGGCAAATTACATACATGGACTTTAATTGCCTGTATTAGTTGTGTTTCCGTCGCAGAGGCGGCTAATGTAGTTGTAGAATCAGTGTCTGTTGAAAAGTCTAAACAACAGATAAAAGCAGTGGGTAATGCAGAAGCGATCCACTCAGTCACTCTTTACCCAGCCGTTGGGGACAGAGTCACCGCTGTTTACTTTAAACCAGGCGATAACGTTGCCAAAGGTGACTTACTATTAGAGCTTGATTCACGTAGACAAAAAGCAGCGTTGATCGAAGCTGAAATTACTTTAAAAGATGCTGAGCGCACCATGAAAAGGCTTGAAGAAAGCCACGCCCGTGGTGCGGTGCCGCAAAGTGATTTAGATGATGCGAAAACACTTTATGAGCTTGCAAAAGTCCAGTTAATGCAAGCCAAAACAGAGCGTGAAGACCGTGAAGTACGTGCTCCGTTCAGTGGTGTTATGGGTTTAACTGACGTCGAAGTAGGCGATAGGATCACAACCCAAACAGCCATTGCCACTATCGATGATATTTCTGAGCTTTATATCAATTTTAATGCCCCAGAAGCCGCTATCTCAGTGCTTAAACAAAAATCTTCGGTCGAAGTAGTGCCTTGGTTAGGCGATAAAGCTTACACGGCTAAGGTGGCAGAGCTTGATTCGCGTATCAATGCGCAAACCCGCACACTCAGAACAAAAGCCAAACTTGACAATAATGCTCAGCAATTTATGCCGGGTATGAGCTTTCGTGTGCACATAAATATTCTAGGTGAAGAGCTTGCTGTAGTACCCGAAGCAGCCATGATGTGGGGGGCTGCAGGCCCTTACGTATGGAAGAGTGTCGATAAAAAAGCCACACGCGTTGATGTTAAAATTGAGCAGCGTTTAGCAGGGCGTTTGTTAGTCTCTGGTGGCTTAAACGAAGGTGACTTATTGGTGACAGAAGGCGTTCAGCGCTTAAGACCTAATCAAGAGCTTAATTTCATCAATGAAGTGCAGCTAGCCAAGGAGTAATGATGAAACAGCAACCTATGATGGAAGACTTACCATCAATGGCGATACGTCGCCCTGTTTTAATTGTGGTACTTAACTTACTCATTATTATCGCCGGTATTGCTGCAATAGCAGGGGTTGAAGTACGTGAGCTTCCTGATGTTGATAGACCACGTATTACTGTATCAGCGTCTTTCCCTGGTGGTTCACCGGAGACCGTAGATACCGAAGTAACTAGTAAGCTCGAAGGGGCGGTTGCGAGGGTAAGTGGTGTAAAGTCGATTCGTGCCCAAAGTGAAGAAAACAATGCTCGAATCGTGGTTGAGTTTCGCCCCGGTGTTAATCTAGATGATGCTGCAAACGAAACACGCGAATCGGTAGCCCGTGTGCAGCGAGAATTACCCGAAGAAGTTGAACGGGTATCAATTATTAAAGCCGATAATGATGCCGAAGCGGTTGTATCGTTAACGGTATCAAGTGATAGCTTATCCCTTGAGGCGTTGACAGAGCGTGTTGATGTTGACTTAGCCCCGCAGTTTTTAACCATTCCAGGGGTTGCCGATGTTCGTTTAAATGGCGACCGTGAACGGGTTCTTAGAGTGCGCATCGACCCACTTAAGCTAAGTAGCTTTAACCTTACCGTACCAGATATTGCCAACGTACTTCGTCAGGCTCCCTTTGATGTGCCGGCGGGTAGTTTAAAATCAAGCGATCAACAGGTGATCGTGCGTGCTGATGCAACGTCAATCTCTGCTGAACAAGTATCCGATATCATCGTTCGTGACGATACCCGTATTGGCGATGTTGCGGCTGTTTACTTTGGACCAGCTGATCCGCGTTCATTCGTAAGGCTGAATGGCACACCTGTGATTGGCATGGAAATTATTCGTCAGGCGCAATCTAATACCATTGAAATTTCGGATGAAGTGCTAACTTTAATCGAACGCATGCGAGTGCGTTTTCCTGAAATGGAATTTACTTTAACCTCTGACGATGCGCAGTTTATCAGAAGCTCAGTTGATGAAGTTATTAACTCACTTTTACTAACCGTGCTGTTAGTGGTGATCACACTGTGGGTGTTTATTGGCTCATGGCGCGCAACGCTTGTTCCTGCATTTGCGATACCTGTTGCATTAATTGGCTCTTTAGCACTTATTTGGGCGCTTGGTTTCTCGATTAATATTCTTACCTTGCTTGCACTTGTGTTAGCTACTGGCCTAATTGTAGATGATGCCATTGTGGTAAGTGAAAACATACAACGTCAGCGGGGCTTAGGTCTTGGTCGTCGTGCAGCTGCAGTGGTTGGTACACGTGAAGTATTCTTTGCTGTTGTGGCAACAACCGCCGTATTAGCTGCGGTGTTTGTGCCTATTGCGTTTTTACCATCAACAGCTGGGCGACTATTTAGAGAGTTTGGTGGTGTATTAGCTGGCGCTGTGATCATTTCAAGCTTTGTTGCACTGTCTTTGGTCCCTGCGCTGACATCAAAACTGAAATTAAAGCAGGGCGGTTTTCATCCATTTGCAAAAGTTGGCCATATGTTAGCTGCTGTTTATAAGCGCACAATACATGGTGTACTTGAACATGCATGGCTTACCTTCTTTGCATGTTTGTTGGTTGCTGCAGGCTCTGGTGCACTGTATTTCAATTTAGATAACGAGTTATTACCAACAGAAGATCGCGGTAAAATTCGTATTTTTGCCCGTGGTCCTGATGGTGTTGGCTTGAACTTTATGGACAGGCAAGCGGTGCAAATGGAAGATATCTTACTGCCGTATGTTGAAAGTGGTGATATTGAGTCTATTTACACTGTGGTTGGGCAGTGGGATCCAAATATTGTATTTATTACTGTGCCACTAAAACATTGGGACGAACGTCATTTTAGTCAGCAAGAAATTATCAATAAAATACGAGAGCCTTTAGGGAATATTCCTGGTGCGGCTGGTTACCCTGGTGGTTCAAATAGTTTGAACCTGCGTGGTCAAGGCGGTGGTATTGAGCTTGCCTTATTGGGACAAGACTACCTCGAGATATTTAAAGCCGCGCAAGATTTTTCTGCTGAAATTGAAAAAGCAGTGCCAGAAGTGGCACCTGTACGTATTTCATATCAGCCGTCACAGCCACAATTACGGGTCAATATTGATAGACGTCGTGCTGAAGAGCTCGGTGTATCGCTTAGTGATATATCAGTAACACTACGCGCTGCAATTAATGGTGATGATATTGCCGATTTAAACATTGGTGACCAGTCAATCCCGATTATGTTGCAAGCACAAAACCAAACCATCACAAACCCGAGCGATTTAGCTAACTTGTATGTTGGTGGCCGTAATGGTCAATTAGTGCCATTGAGTAGTGTGGCAACGATTACTGAAGAAGGTGTTGCAGCAGAGCTTGAGCGCCACGCGCAGCGCCGTGCTATTGAACTGAGTATGGAAATGCCTGAGGGCGTAACTATTGCTGAGCTGGTTACAAAAATCCGTGATATTTCAGAGCAATCTCTGCCTGCTGGCATCAGCTTAGCGTTTAAAGGTGAGGCATTAACCTTTGAAGAAACCGCCAATGAAGTATTAGTGACCTATGTTCTGGCCTTTTTAATTGTTCTTCTGGTATTGGCAGCGCAATTTGAAAGTGTGAATAGTGCAATTGTTGTGATGATCACAGTACCATTTGGTATTACATCTGCAATTTTAGCGTTATATCTAACAGGTACATCATTAAACATTTACTCGCAAATTGGTTTAGTGATGCTGATTGGTCTAATTGCTAAAAATGCCATCTTGCTGGTGGAGTTTGCCGACCAATTACGTGACCAAGGCCGCTCGGTTAGAGTGGCGGTAGAAGAGGCCGCATTAGTTCGTCTTCGCCCAATAGCGATGACACTGGTTTCAACTTTATTGGGTGCATTACCTCTTATTTTATCTACCGGCGCAGGGGCTGAGGCTCGTAACGCCATTGGTTGGGTAGTATTTGGCGGTTTAGCACTGGCTGTGTTATTTACCCTCTATTTAACGCCTGTTATTTACCTTGGTTTAGCTCGCTTTACTAAACCAAGAGGTGATGAGTCGAAACTTCTGGCTGAAGAGTTAGAAAAGGCTTAATCCAACTTAATTGGCTATTTTTTCTTTGAAAAAATAGCCAATTACCCTCACAATTAAATCAATTGTTTAAAACTAGGTACGCGTATGCAAGCCGAACACGTCGATATCGCCCAATTTCTTTCTGATCACGCTCCCTTTGATGATCTTCCTGAAGAGGCGGTAAATAAACTCGCATCACAAGTCGAAATCGCTTATTTTCGCGCAGGCACTGAAATACTAAATTATGGCGAGGATATCGCTGATTTATTTGTTATTCGAACAGGTGCTGTAGAGATATATCGTCGTGATGGTGATTTATACAACCGTTTAACTATCGGCGGCATTTTTGGGCAAATGGGCCTTCTGATGAACCGCAAAGTTCGCTTTCCGGCAAAGGCACTCGAAGACACCTTAGTTTATTGCATTAATGTTGAGTTGTTTAATCAATACTGCGACGAATACGAAACATTTGCTGACTTTTTTGAAGCCGATGGTAATGTGCGCCTTCATCAGGCAATTGTTGAACAGGCAGACAGCAACGATTTAACAACCGCCAAGGTCAAGTCGCTTCTTCATCGTGATGTTGTCACTGTGGCAAAAGATGCCTCTGTGCAAATGGTTGCGCAATTAATGACGCAAGAGTCGGTATCGTCTGTGCTTGTTACTGATGCCGATAAACCAATCAGTGATGATCCTGATGATGACGACGGCCAAGTTGTTGGCATTATTACTGACCGTGACTTACGCACCAGTGTAATTGCTGAAGGGTTAAGTTACGAAGCGCCAGCTGCTCAAATAATGCAAAAAGACTTAATACTACTCGATAGTAATGCCTATGTGTTTGAAGCTGTACTGGCCATGCTCAGAGATAACATTCACCACTTGCCTGTGGTTGTTAAGAAAAAGCCGATTGGCGTTATTTCGTTATCGGATATTTTACGCTACGAGTCGCAAAGTAGCTTATTGTTAGTGCGCGGCATATTAGCTCAGCAATCGGTTGAAGATTTAGCTCACTATGCAAGGCAATTACCTAATGTATTTGTTCGTATGGTTAACGAAGATGCTAACTCTCACATGATTGGTACCGCAATGGCTGTAATAGGGCGTACCTTCAAACAGCGTTTACTTGATTTAGCTGAAGAAAAGTTTGGCCCACCGCCGGTTCCTTATTGCTTCATCGCTTTAGGTTCAATGGCGCGTGATGAGCAATTAATTGTGACCGACCAAGATAACGCCATTATCCTTGATAATAGTTTTAACGAGGAATTACATGACGAGTATTTTCAGAATTTGGCTGATTTTGTTTGTGACGGTTTAGCTGAGTGTGGCTACAAATATTGTGAAGGCGAAATCATGGCGTCATTTAAAAAGTGGCGTTTAACACGCGAGCAGTGGAAAGAACAATTTGCAGGTTGGATGGCCGAACCTAAACCGCAGGCTTTATTACATAGCTCGATCTTTTTTGATTTAGATGGTGTTTACGGTAAAAACAAATGGGCCGATGAACTCAAACGCTTTATCGCAACAGAAGGGCGCAAGAATAAGCGTTTCTTGGCAAACCTTGCTGCGAATGCGCGTAACAGAACGCCGCCTTTAGGTTTCTTTAAAGACTTTGTGTTAGAGCATAATGGCCAACACAAGCGCTCTATGAACTTAAAACGCCGCGGTACAGCGCCTTTATCTGATGTGATACGCGTGCATGCATTAGCGATAGGCAGTCGTAAACAAAATTCATTCGAGCGTTTAGAAGATATTATCGAAGCTAAACTACTTCCTGAAGGCAAAGCACAAGATTTACGAGACGCCCTAGAGTACATTGCCATGATCAGAATTAGACACCAAGCGTGGCAAATAGAAAAGCTTGATGAAGCGCCAGATAATGACTTAGAGCCTCATTTACTTTCTCCTTTTGAGCAGCGCAATCTTAAAGAGGCGTTTGCCATTTTAGATAAAGCGCAGAATTTCCTAAAATTCAGATACTCTGCTAACTCAGGGATGAAGTAATGGCAAAACAAGGGGCAAAACTTGATTGGCCGACTCGGTATCAAGAGTTATTAACACAGAGCAAACAGCCACTAATCAAAGCGTATTATGAATCAGCTATTTGTGATTTAAGCACACCAATTAGTGATATTCCCTTAGTAGCACTTGATTTTGAAACAACCGGTCTAAATTATCAAAATGACGATATAGTCAGTGTTGGTTTAATTCCATTTAATACCAAGCGTATTTTTTGTAAAGATAGCCAACATTGGATTGTTCAACCAAGGCGCAAGCTTGCTGAAGAGTCGATTGTTATTCATGGTATAACTCACTCAGAAGTGAGCGATGCACCTGACTTTTCAACGATTATGGCGCCTTTGTTAGCAGCATTAAAAGGCAAAGTGATTGTGGTGCATTTTGCTCCCATTGAACGGCACTTTTTATATCAAGCGTTGCAAGCCCGTTTAGGCGAAGGGCTTGAATTTGCCGTTATAGACACGCTTGATCTGGAAACGCGCGCACTTAAAGCAAAGCAGGGGTTACTAGGTCGACTATTTAATTCTAAGCTGGATTCTGTGCGCTTAGCTGACTCTCGCATTCGTTATTCGTTACCAGCGTATCAAAACCACAATGCACTTAATGATGCCACAGCCACCGCAGAGCTGCTACAAGCGCAAATAGCTTACCACTACCGCCCAGATACGCCACTCAGCGAATTACTAATATAGCGCTCGTAGCACCGACGTTATGTCGGGTATTTAAATTATTGTGCAAAGCTTATCAATAAAAAAACGCCGCAAAAAATGCGGCGTTTTTTATTATTTCAAAGCGTATTTAGTGTCTTGGTTCTGTTCGTAAACCTAGGAGTAAACTCACACACATTAATAGCAATACAAAGGTAAACGGCAAGCCCGTAGATACGGCGCCGGCTTGTAAGGCCTCGATTGCTTGTGTGCCACCAATCCAAACAAGTGCAGCTGCAATTGCACCCTCGATTGTAGCCCAGAAAATACGTTGTGGCACTGGCGCGTCAACTTTACCACCAGCGGTGATTGAGTCGATTACTAATGAACCTGAGTCAGATGACGTAATAAAGAACACCAGTACTAGCACAATTGCAATGAATGAAAGCACTTGCGACATTGGCAGGGCTTCAAACATTTGGAACATAGCTAGTGGTACATCAGTTAAGCCTTTTTCACCTAGTACACCCACTTTATCAATCACTTGTTCAATAGCGATACCACCATAAATTGACATCCAGAAGATAGTCACAACAGTAGGAACAAGTAATACAGCAATTAAGAACTCACGGATTGTGCGGCCTTCAGATACGCGTGCAATGAACATACCTACGAACGGTGACCATGAAATCCACCAAGCCCAGTAGAATACAGTCCAGCCATGCATCCATGTTTCATCTTCACGACCATGAGGATTACTCAGTGGAATAATGTTTTCAACATAACCCATTACTGTATTAGGAAGGTTGCCAAATGCTGCAGAAAACCCAACAAGTGCAACAAATACGAGTAATACAAAAGCGATAAGCATGTTTACGTTACTAAGCAGTTTTACACCGCCGTCGATACCGCGAACAACAGAAATAACAGCTAGTAACGTCACACCAATAATAACGCCTATTTCTAAGCCAATTCCGCTATCAGTACCAAATACGTGATTAATACCAGCAGCGGCTTGTTGTGCGCCTAAACCAAGAGATGTTGCAAGGCCAAATAGAGTGGCAAGTACAGCTAGAATATCAATAAGGTGGCCAGGCCAGCCCCACGCTTTGTCACCTAAAATTGGGTAAAAAATTGAACGAATAGATAACGGCAAACCTTTGTTATAGCAAAAGAATGCGAGTGAAAGCGAAACAACCGCGTAAATTGCCCAAGGGTGTAAACCCCAGTGGAACATAGTTGCACCCATTGCCAGTTTAGCGGCTTCCGGCGTGTTTGCTTCAACACCAAGTGGTGTTTCGTACCAACCTGTAAAGTAGGCGACAGGTTCTGCGACGCCCCAAAACATTAAGCCTATACCCATACCTGCAGCAAATAACATTGCAAGCCAAGAAATACGTGAATGAGTTGGACGTGCTTCTTTACCCCCAAGGCGGATATTACCGTATGGTGAAACAATTAACGCTAAGCAAAACAATACGAATAAGTTTGCTGACCACATAAAAAAGCCATCAAAGTTATTAATAATGTCGTTTTTAATTCCATTCAGAGTTGTTTTTGCTGTTTCAGCATCTGAAATAAGTGTTGCCACTAAGAATAGGGCAATTAATCCAGCACTAATGCCAAATACAGGGTTGTGCACATCAAAACCCCATTTTTGTACATTGTCCTGTCCGACAGTGTAGTCGGTATTGTCGATACTGTACTTGTCATGATGTTCGCTCATGAATACCTCTTGTTGTGATTATATTTAGCAGAGAGCTAAACGGCCGGTTGGCACTAGCTTGGCTATTACTATTTTTACGTATCAAACCCAAAAATAGTTTGTAGACGAACTAAATTTGTACCAAAGTTTAGTCTTTAGTGTAGGAGCTCGAAAAAAAATGTAAATGGTTTTGTCCCTAAACAGCCGAATAAATGCAGTTTTTTACGTTTTTTGTAGGAATTGTGAACAAATTAGGCAGCGAAAGGAATAATTTGATGACAGTATTAATTCAAAGCAAATTATTTCAATTGAGAGGAAAGTGCTGCAAACACAGGGCTTGCAGCACAAAGTTACTACTTTTTGTAAGCGTCGTTATGAACGCCAGCAGCACGACCTGAAGGGTCAGCATTGTTCTGGAATGATGCATCCCAAGCTAGTGCTTCAGGAGTAGAACAAGCAACAGATTTGCCATGCGGAACACATTTTGCAGCTGCATCACCAGGGAAGTGCTCTTCAAAAATACTACGATAGAAATACGCTTCTTTAGAATCAGGCGTATTGATCGGGTATTTGTATTTTGCATTAGCAAGGTCTTGATCGCTAACTTGTTCGTTCACATACTCTTTTAACGTATCAATCCAGTTATAGCCTACACCATCAGAGAACTGCTCTTTTTGGCGCCAAAGCACGTCGTCTGGCAGGTAGCCGTCGAACGCTTCACGAATAATGTGTTTTTCGATTTTACCGTCTTTACACATTTTCGCTTCTGGGTTGATACGCATTGCTACGTCTACAAATTCTTTATCTAAGAATGGCACTCGCGCTTCAACGCCCCATGCTGCCATTGATTTATTCGCACGTAAGCAATCGAACATATGTAGTTTAGAGACTTTACGGTTAAGCTCTTCATGGAACTCTTGCGCATTTGGTGCTTTGTGGAAATAAAGGTAACCACCAAATAGCTCATCAGCTCCTTCGCCCGACAACACCATTTTAATACCCATGGCTTTAATTTGGCGCGCCATTAAGTACATCGGCGTTGAGGCACGAATAGTTGTTACATCGTACGTTTCAATGTGATAAATCACTTCACGTAGGGCATCAATACCTTCTTGAATGGTGAAGTGAATAGGGTGGTGAACCGTACCAATCATATCAGCTACTTTTTGTGCAGCTGCTAAATCGGGTGAACCCTCAAGACCCACAGAGAATGAATGCAGTTTTGGCCACCATGCATCAGACTCATCATTATCTTCGATACGTTTTGCAGCAAAACGTTGTGTGATAGCTGAAATTACCGATGAATCTAAACCGCCTGATAATAGAACACCGTAAGGTACGTCACACATTAATTGACGTTTAACAGCAGCTTCTAAGCCTTCTTTAACATCGCTTGATTTAGCTTCGTTGTCTTTTACTGCGTCATAGCTTTGCCAATCGCGGCTGTAATACTTACGAAGTTGACCATCTTTGCTCCACAAGAAATGACCCGGAGGGAATTCTTCAATATGTTTACAAATTGGCGATAATGCTTTTAATTCTGAGGCAACATAAAAGTTACCATGTTCATCATGACCCGTATAAAGCGGAATAATCCCGATATGGTCACGCCCAATTAAGTAGGCATCTTGTTCTTCGTCGTATAAACAAAACGCGAAAATACCATTTAAATCATCTAAAAACTCAGGGCCTTTTTGTTTATATAAAGCCAAAATAACTTCACAGTCTGACTGAGTTTGAAAAGTAAAATCAGTTTCTAAGCTGGCAGCGAGCTCTTTGTGGTTATAAATTTCACCGTTAACAGCAAGGATATTTGTACGCTCAGGGTTGTACAAAGGCTGTGCACCACTCGATACGCCAACAATCGCTAGACGCTCGTGCACTAAAATAGCTTTATCTGATGAATACACGCCAGACCAATCTGGCCCGCGGTGCCTTAATAGTTTTGACATCTCAATTGCTTGGCTACGCAATTGAGCGGGATCAGATTTAATATCTAATACCCCAAAAATTGAACACATAGTGACTCCTCATTCCAAATATGTGCGCAGTTAACAGAATTTATATAACTGCGAATGTTTGTTTTAACAGAAATAATTACCTAAGTCACACAGGTTTTTTAATTAATTGAGAATAAAATATGCACCTGCGGTTACCTCTTTGCACCAGTATGGGGTAAGTGGTTAAAGAGTGAGCAGTTTAAATGCTTGATTTGTGCAAATTGGATGATAATGAGTCTGGATTAAAGGCTTTTGTTACTAAATTTTCTGCACAGCTTTGGTGCAAAGGAATGCGTAGGGTTTTTACCTTTTTAAATGTATAGACAAGCCATAAAGGTAACGCGAGCAAAGACTTTCTTTGCTCGCATTTTAAACATCAATAAATTAAACGCTATTTATTAATATAGTTTAGTGCTATCGCAAGTTGATTTAAGTGCGCAGTTAGCTTTTCTTGTGCCTCGTGGGCTTCGTTGAGTGTAACAAACTTAAAGTGAAGGAAGTCGCCGGGTTTTAATTGTGCAAAATGACGAAGATCCGCTTCGATCACGGTGCCGAGCAATGGATAACCCCCAGTTGTTTGCGCATCGTTTAATAGCACTATGGGTTCACCATTTGGTGGAAGCTGAATACAGCCAGGAGCAACAGCCATAGAGGGTAATGAAACATCATGGCTGATATCACACTCATCACTTAATAGTCTTGTGCCCATGCGGTTACTATTAGGCGATACATGCCAAGAATGATTTATAAAGTTAACGATGGTTTCTTTTGGTAACAGTGCTGCATGTGGTGCGGCATGAATACGAATTTGTGTACTTTTAGGTGGTAGCATGGCGCCTAAGCCAACTTTGGTATTGTACCTTGGCGTTATATCAAAACTATCGCCAGCCTGTAGTGCTTGACCGGTTAAGCCACCAAAACCCGCTAATATATCTGTTGAGTAAGAATCTAAAATTGGCTCAGGTAAATGCCACTCGCCGCCAATAGCAAGATAGCTTCTAAAACCATGACGTGCAGCATTAAACTTTAATACATCGCCTTTTTTTATGTAAAAGCTCCAGCCAGGATCAACAGGGTTGCCATTCACTGTGGCTTTCATATCAGTGCCGTGCAGAGCAATGTAGTAATCGTTATCAAACTGAATTTCGGCAAGACCCAAAGTGATCTCAATAACGGGGTTGTTGTCGTCGTTGCCAACTAAACGGTTTGTAATAACTTGAGCGTAAGGGTCTATACACCCTGATTGACCAATGCCTAAATGGCGAGAGCCTGTGCGGCCTTGATCTTGTATAGACATTTGCATGCCAGGTTTGATGATAGTGATCATTTTAACACCTCCTGAATAACAAACTCTAAAGTATCACCGGGTTCAATAGCACAAGGCGAAGCTGCATTGATATCAAACAGACGAAAATCTGTATGACCAATAATTTGCCAGCCACCAGGGGAGCTTTCAGGGTAAATACCGGTTTGATCGCCGCCAATAGCAACGGAGCCTTTTGGAACAGAGAGCCTTGGTTCAGCATGACGAGGTGTGAAAAGTTGTGGATTTAAACCATCTAAATAAGCAAAACCGGGTTTAAAGCCTAAAAAAAGCACGTGGTATTTGGCACTGCTGTGCATTTGAGCAACATCATCAACAGACAGATTATGATGTTTAGCAACATGCGCTATATCAGGCCCATATTCACCGCCATAACGAGTAGCAAGTTTATGATGACGTGAGTTAAAGTCAGTGGCTTTTAGTTCGTGCCATTGTTCAAGTAATCGTGGTAGCCAGCCAGCAAGTTTAGCGGGCTCTTTTAGATAAAGCGTTAAATTATTATTGGCAGGGACTACATCAACAAAGTCATCACTGCTTTGGCAATATTGGGCTAATGCCCATATTTTTTTTTGCGTAGTGAGTGTGTCGCTTGCTGTTTCATAGGCATCAAAAAAGATGCTATGCGTAGTGAGCGCCATAATCTTAGGTGTACTATTGGTCGTCGTCATTGCGTATCAATCTTATTATTATCCCTTAATGCTTATTAGCATATAGGCTGTTTGTTGATGATGTAAATGTGTCTTTAGTGTTAATTAGAAAAACTCAAGACAATCAAGTGGCTGTAATAGCTTATAACCACTTGATAAAGTGCAATGCCTAATTACTGTGCGTTATTTAATAACCAATTAGACAGTAAACGTACGCCATAGCCTGTACCGCCTTCAGCTAGTTCATCTTTTGCTTTAGAATTTAGCGCGTTTCCAGCAATATCAATGTGAACCCAACGTGTGTCACCGGCAAAGTTTTGTAAGAAACTCGCTGCTGTAGTAGCACCTGGGCCATGTGAACCGATGTTTTTAAGATCAGCTATGTCTGACTTTAACGCATCTTCATAACCTAGAGGTAAACGCCATAGGTTTTCGTTTACTTGCTTACCAGCAACAGTTAGTTGCTCTACAAGCGTGTCGTCGTCAGAGAACACTGCAGCATAGTCATTACCTACAGCACGAATTTTAGACCCGGTTAGGGTCGCAACATCAACCATAATACTTGGCTTGTACTTGTCGCGTGCATACCACATTGCATCACTTAATACTAAACGGCCTTCAGCATCTGTATTTACAATCTCAACGCTTAAACCTTCAGCGGTTCTTACAACATCACCTGGCGCTACGGCAGATTGCGATACCATATTAGCTGCCATACCCATGACAGCAACTACGTTTGTGTCGGCTTTAGCAAGTGCCATTGCTTTAACAGTACCCAGTACGGCTGCTGCACCTGCCATGTCTGATTTCATGCGGGCGATTGAAGCGCCTGTTTTAAGGCTGTAACCACCAGAATCAAAGGTTATACCTTTACCCACTAACGCGATAGGGGGTTTTTTATTACCTTGATAATGTGCAACCACTAAACGTGCACCTTCTTCGCTACCACGGCCAACAGCCTCAAGTGCACCCATGCCCAGCTTTTTAAGTTGCTTAGGCTCTAAAACAGTAATTTTAACACCTAACTTTTTAAGCTCTTTTGCCGCTTTAGCAAAATCAACCGGCGTCATTTCTGTTGCAACTTCAGACGTTAAGTCACGTGCTAAAAATACACCTTGTTCAATGCTTTGTAGTAGTTTATGGGTTTTGACCGCTTGGTCTAAATTCTCAACATCTAATGTGTAGTTAACAACATGGCTGTCTTGTTCTTTTTTGTATTGCTCAAAACGGTGGTCACGTAAATTTGCGCCGTGTGCAAATTCTGCTGCATATTTAGCATTGATTGCGCTGTCTTTTAGCTCTGAAAAATCAAGGCTAACATTTTCTTGTTTAGCCGACTGCAATTTAGCGTGAACGTTACCACCTAGTTTTGCCATTTTTGCTGCATCTAGTTTTGGCTGCTCTCCTAAGCCAACAAGTAAGATGCGTTGATGGTCGCTACCGTTTGGTGCGATAACTTCTAAAGTTTTGCCATAGCCTGCTTTAAAGTCGCTAAATTCAATGACTTTATTTAAGTGAGTTTGGGTTTCTGGCTTTAAATAATTAAAGTTAGCAACTTGGCTATCTGTATCTAAAAATAAAACTAGGGTGTTGTCGTTCGGTTTGATTGATTTTGCAAAAGTGAACTCTGCGGCATTCACTTGCGTAGCAAGTGTTAATCCTAATGCAATAGCAGATAAGCTGTGTGCAATTTTCATTTTTTAATATCCCAATGTTAAAAAGCTGTGTTTTACCGTAAATAAGGTTAAGAGTTAAATTGTTAGCGGTGAATCGCTGTTTGCATGCGTTTAAGTTGAAATTATTAATACCTATACGCGGTCTGTCTTAAATACAGGCTTTTAAGAGGAAATTAGTATGACAATTAAGTCGATGTTACTGACACTATTCACTTGCAGTGCCATTTTTACCACCAGCCCAATTAAAGCTGAAACAATGCCAGATAACGCAACAGGGCATATTGAAACCATTGTGCTAGGTTCAGGTTGTTTTTGGGGAGCAGAAAAACGTTACGAAGCACTTGATGGCGTGTTGGATGCGGTATCTGGCTATGCCGATGGGCATGGTTTTAAAGCGACCTACAAGAACATAACACGTAGCTCGCGACGCTTTGATAAAAACAATTATGCAGAAGTTGTTAAAGTGACATACAACAGCAACGAGTTAACAACACAATCACTGTTAATGCATTATTTTGAAAATCATGATCCAACCCAGCTAAATCGCCAAGGTAATGATATTGGCACTCAATACCGCTCAACAATTTTGGTAAGTAATAATGAGCAACTCGAGGTTGCTAATACACTTAAAGATGAATACCAAAGTAAATTAACCGCAGCAGGCTACGGCAAGATTGTGACTGTGATAAAACCGCTTGACGCATTTTATTCTGCAGAGGATTATCACCAAGATTATTTAAAGAAAAACCCGAATGGCTATTGCCCTGATCATTCAACGGGCGTTGTATTCACACCAGTAGAAAAACAGCAGGTTGATAACACAGCCTTATTGGCAGGTAAGCAAATTGTAGTGATAGATGCTAAAGGTTATTGCCCATACTGTGAAAAGTTTAAAAAAGAGGTCGCTAATGAGTACATGGGGACAATTCCTATGACTTTCCGACATGCTGATCAACTTGATGGTTTAACGATTAAAACGCCGACTTGGGCAACACCCACGTTATTATTTATAGAAAATGGCGAAGAGGTTTATGGTCGCCAAGGCTATGTCAGTAAAGGTGAGTTTTACAAAGCCTTAGGCGCATTTAAACTAGGTGACAGTGAAGCCTTTAGAGTTGCATTTCATGCCAGAACTGACAGCCCATTTTGTAAGCAGTACGATATCTTTAAAAATACACCCGACGGTATTTTTATTGATAAGCTAAGTGGAGCGCCGCTTTTTGATACCCGAGATAGATTTAACTCAGGCACTGGCTGGCTTTCATTTACACATCCAGTTAAAGACAGTGTAACTATGCATGAAGACAACAGTTATGGCATGCAGCGTATTGAGCTTAAATCAAAAAGCTCTGGTATTCATTTAGGTCATTTGTTCCCTGGTGAAGGGCCAAGAGGTAAAGACAGGTACTGCATTAATGCAACAGTGCTTGATTTTGTGCCAAGAGATGAAACTTAAGAAGTTAGAACTTATTTATAGCCAGCTTTCAGAGCTGGCTTTTATATTAAAAGCTACCTCATACAATTCTTTATTAACATAAAGTTTATATTTCAATTAATAACAATAAAATATTATTTTAAATATAGATTTCAATCATACCTTCTTATTTTTATAAGCTATTGACTAGTTAATTTAAACCATAAATTACCAGTTATATGAAAAGTCTGATCGTACCTTATATAAAAACAGTTTAAAATGCGGTATGAATACAACAGTTCATTTCATGGAGGGTAAATGAATAAACAGCAATTAAATGATATTTCGTTACAAAAAATTTGGATTGGTGAGCTTAAGGATATTGATTTTTTAGTTTACGGACACGAATTCACAGTATTTAACGACGTAGAGCACTTTTTTTCCGGTTTTGAAGCTCAATCTCATTTTCCACTTATTGTTTTTGCTGACAACATTGTAAACCAAGGCGAAGCGCTCAAGAAAATCCGTAAGCACGAACTGTTATGGCAAAGCTGTATTTTGGTAAATACGCCTTGTTATTTATCAGAAGCTCTTGCAAATGGTCTTTTTAATAAACAAAGTGATGATTTTTATAACTCCGTAATAACGCGCGCAACTAGTTTAAATCTAAGTCTTAATTTAGTCGACTCAGCTTTAACTAAGCTTTTGTCTTTTATGTGGATTTATAAAGGTAATAGCTTGTTACCTGTTCATGATTTAAGCATTAATAGTGTTTATTATTATCCGCTTTTAGAGTGTTTCGGGGTTAACACTAAAGATGCGATGTCATGGTTGTCGAGTATCCATAGAAGAAAACTCTTACAGACAGATAAGTTAATCGACCGTGTTCGCTACTGTAGACACTGCCAATCAGGGCACTTAAATTATGTTGATTCATGCCCAAGTTGTCAAAGTATTGATATTGCCAGTGTATCTAGTTTGCACTGTTTTAACTGTGGTCATGTAAATGGCGAATCTAAATTTAAAGAGGGTATCGGGCTAAGCTGCCCTAATTGCCATACAAAATTGAGACACATTGGCGTTGACTATGATCGCCCAATAGAAAATCAGAAATGTAACCAATGCCATACTAGCTTTGTAGATGCTGACGTTATTGCTAAATGCTTCCACTGTCAGACCAGTAATCAAGTTGATGAGTTAATAGTACAGAACATTCATAGTTACAACATATCAATGGAAGGTAAAAGTTTAATTAGACTTGGTGAGCGTTTTGACAATTTTAATTTAACCAGCACTGACTCTATTAACTATTCACATTTTGAATGGGTGGTTAAGTGGCAAAACCAACTTGCCGTAAGGCACCAGCAAACACACTCAATAGTTAAGATAGAGTTAAAAAACCTCGCGCAATTTATTGCAGAAAATGGTGAAGCACGTGCTATTCAATTAATAGACGAATTTGAGAGCAGAATTAACGAGAGTATCAGGACCACGGATATTTGCTGTTTAGCAGGAGAGCATACATTACTTTTAATGTTACCTAATACAACAATTGAACATTTATCCTTTGTTTATCAAAAATTAAAAGGGATTTCTTTACTCAATAAAAATAGCGATTTCTCACTTTCGATTAAAGGCATTCCACTTCCATCAAAAGAAATGCCAGATGAAATAGGTGTTTGGCTTGAGCAACAATTTGCAGCTCAGCAGGAGAGTGTTTTATGAGTACGCTAAGCACTTTAATACATATTACTGAACGAATTATGTTTTATGTACAAAGTAATGTATTAGTTCTAGTAAAATTTATTCCTTTATACCTTATCTATGAGTTGCCGCTATTTTTAATAATCACGTTTGGCATAATTAAATGGACTAAAGAAAAGACACGTATAAACAATACTAAATTATTTTATTTACCAAAAGTTAGCTGTGTTATTACTTGTTATGCAGAAGGGGATGCAGTTAAAGAAACCATTCAGTCACTCGTTGAACAAACTTACCCAGGTAAAATTGAAATTATTGCTGTAATAGATGGTGCTGTTCAAAATAACCACACTTACCATGTAGCTAAAGAATGTAAGCAGTTATTTAAACGCAAAAATCGTGAGATTGTTTTATTGCCAAAATGGCAGCGGGGAGGGCGAGTTTCAACTTTAAACGCAGGCTTATCCTATGCTAAAGGTGAAATTATCGTCAATGTTGATGCGGATACTTCATTTGACAATGATATGATGGCAAATTTAGTCAGGTTATTTGAAGACCCTAATGTACCTGCTGTGGGAGGTGCTTTAAGAGTTCGTAATGTGAATAAAACTTTATGGACTAGAATGCAAGCAATCGAATACTTAATATCGATGCAGGGTGGTAAAACTGGATTAGCTCAATGTAATTTAATTAACAACATTTCAGGTGCATTTGGTGCATTTAGACGTGATTTCTTAAAACAAATAGGAGGTTGGGATACTCATACTGCAGAAGATTTAGATCTAACAGTTCGTATCAAACAGTATTTTAAACGCTACCCTAATTTAAAAATACCTTACGCGACTGCGTCGATTGCACATACAGACGCACCTCAATCATTTAAAGAGCTTGTCTTGCAAAGATTACGTTGGGACGGGGACTTGCTGTTTTTATATTTGCGTAAACATTGGCCAGCTTTTTCTCCTAAGCTTTTAGGCTGGAAGAATTTTTTGTTTACACTTTTTTATGGTTACTTGCAAAACGTTATGTTGCCATTTGTCATTTTTGTGTATTTTGTTGGGGTTGCTATTATTTATCCTTGGCAATTCTCACTAGCATTAATATTCGTCATTTATGCCTTATACCTTCTAACTATCGGCTATTTTTATTTGTTAGTTTTAGTTAGTGTTTCAGAAAGGCCTAAGCAAGATTTTACACTATTCCTCTGGTTACCTCTCTATCCCATCTATGCATTTATAATGCGCCTAGTATGTTGCTTTGCGCTGGTTAATGAAGTATTCCGGCGGTCGCATGAAGAGTCTAGTATGGCACCTTGGTGGGTGCTTAAACGTGGTCAAAAATTTTAGATTAAGGGAATAATATGAAATTGCATTTTAATAGCACTGCAAAGGTCAACAATCCGAATGAAGAAAAAGGAATTAAAGTTCCATATGCTGGAGCAAAAAGAACATCACATAAATTACGCTGGTATTTTTTAATTCTGATTGCATTGAGCCCTATTTGTATTGTCGCATGGATTTATTTAGTGCCACAACTTAAGGTTGAAGCTGTTGGTATCATTACGACTGAACCGCTTCTGATTAAAGCTCCAAGTAAAGGAACTATTGAATTTGTTGACGTTAACCTTGGTGATTCTGTGATGAAAGATGAAATATTGCTCACATTATATAACCCTGAATTGACAGGGCAGTATCAAGAAGTTGACCGACAAATATTAAATCTAACTCAACAACAGATACCATTTAGCAAAACAATTATGACGCAGCTAGAACAAAGAAAGCGAGTCGCAAAAGAAGGCGTTGAAAGGCAGCAAGAATTACTTAATACGTATAAAGATTATAAAAGCCGCGGAATAGTCCCCGTTTCTGATTTAGCAAGCGCAATAGCTGCTTTTAACAGTGCTCAATTAAGTTACGAACAGACAAAAGTTGATATCTTGCGTGAGAAAGAGCGGCAAGAAATGGAACGCTTGTATGGATTAAAGGGGCAACGCTATCAAGATCTTTCAATTGAATTTGCAAAGTTGTCTGCACTGCAACAAAACCTTGTTGTTAAAACTCCGTTTTCGGGAAATATTAACGATATCTTTGTGCAAGATGGTCAGTTTGTAGATCAAAACTCACCATTATTTTCAGTAGATACCGGCAGAGAACTAAGAGTTCATGCTTATCTTGCACCAAAATTTTTGGAGTATTCAAAAATAGGTCAAAAAGCGACTGTAAAACTTCCAAATGGTAAAAAATTTGATGCTGTAATTAATGAATATACAGAGCTTACAAGTAAGTTACCCCCGCAGCTTTCAGGTCCATTCGAAGGCGAAAAAGCCGCTTTAAAACTTATTTTGCAAGTAGATATTCCAGCAGAATACCATATAGAAGGATTACCTGTAGAAATTCAATTTGATCGCATCACAATGAAGGGGATGTCAGATTTATTTGCAAAACATTAAATAAAAAAAGCCCGGTCAGAACACACAAGAACCGGGCTTTCGACAACAATTTGGTTGGGGGAACTGTTACAGCGCTAGGTTTTGTTTTGCGCGACTTAAGTTGTGATTAACAAGTTCATTTTTAGAAATTTGCACCGCTTCATAAAAGTCAGAAAGTGCAGCAGTATCTTTTTCAGACATGATGCGGGCAACACCACGGTTACTAAGTGCAAACGAAGTTAATTCGCGGCGTTTGTAACCAGGTACCTTACTTGTACTTAGAAGAGAAATTGCTTGTGTACACAGGCTTTCCGCTTCTGAAAAATTCTTTTCTTTAACGCTTAATGCACAGCGGTTGAAGGCAGTTTCGTATTGGCTAGTTGCATTATCGTTCGTTTGAGCTTGCTCAATAACCATCAGTTTATAATCAGCTTGTTTGGCTACTGCCATCGCTGAGCAAGTTAATAAAGAGCTAAGTGCAATAGTGGTTACAAGTGTTTTTAACATGATAGTTTTCCTCTGAATAAGTTGGTGTTTCTTGCCAACGAGTGAACTTTAAAATATTCCCATAAGCTAAACAAACGATTAAATTAAAACTGATAGATGAAGAAATTTAATCTATAGGGTAATTACTCAGGTTTCGGAATTTTACTGTGATGTAGAGGAGGTGAAGTTGTTTTATTCCTGTATTGAAAGTAACAAATTAGCTGAGTTGAGTGCTGATAAATTTAATGCTGTCTCTTATATAGAAATGTTATTTGGGTCCGTAAATTGTGGTTTAAAATATATTTAGGTCAAAGGGGCACAGTCTTAATGTTTGGACAGTAGCAATTGGTTAGTAACTTTGTTAAAACTAAACATCTTAAATAACAAGAGTTTATTGTGGTACGCAGACTAGCAATAAATTCATAATTATCATGATAAACCGTAAGAAGGAATACTGGTGCAAGGATATAGAATTAGCACAAATAAAACTGATCTCGATTTTGAAGTAATTTACGGTTTTATTTCAAAAAGCTACTGGGCGTCCGGAATACCAAAGCAGACGCTAGAAACTGCCATTTCAAACTCTTTTTGTTTTGGAGTCTATGACAGCTATGATTCTCAAGTAGGTTTTGCCCGCCTTATAACAGATAAAGCAACATTTGCTTATCTTTCCGATGTATTCATAGTAGAAAGCCATCGAGGTAAAGGTTTGAGCAAGTGGCTTGTTGAGAGCATAGTATCTCACCCCGAGCTTCAAGGTTTGAGACGTATGGTATTGGCAACAAAAGATGCGCATGGTTTGTACGCGCAATATGGTTTTCAACCAATTGAAAATCCAGAGATGTTTATGCAAATTTGGAATCCAAATGTTTATCATGAGCTAGAGAAATAACGACAATTTAAAGGTTACATGGAATCAAATACTTTCAGTTCGTGGTGAACTTGCGTTTGATTGCAGTGTTATCTTATACAGGCATTAGCAAATTTAAGGACAGAATTATGAAAACAGGACTCTCATCAATCGGGTTTTTAATTATATCAAATGTAAGCTTTGCTGACTGTAAAGTTGAGCTTGAAGAAAGGTTAAAAGACGATTTGAGCCTAACATACCAACAATTTGATCAGACGTACGATGCCGGTTTTAGATTGTTAGAAAAATCAGGTTGCCATGCTGAAGCTGCCATTCTGATAAAACGTTATATCTCTCATAATAATTCAAATGAAAGCTCATTAACTTGGCATTTAGCTCAAATGGAAGGGTTAGCGGGTGACTATCAACAAGCGGTTTTTCACGCTAAAAAAGTATTGGATCCCGATGAAAAGCTAAGTGGTTCAAAAATGTATTGGAATGACTTTGTGTTAGGGAACATCGCTTTTTGGAATAAAGACAAAGCAAAACTAAAACAACACATAGCAAATATTGAAAAGGGGCAAAGCTTTAAACCTAACCAGATAAATCTGAACTACTTGAATCAGTTACTCAAACATTTTGATTTAAGTTACAAACAGGCATTGTCTGAGCAACCAACCACTTAGACATGAATTATCGAATCTTCAACATATTCGACTTTATCCTAACAAATAATTCTGACTATAATTATGCAAATATTCTCTAAATTTCTTCTACTCTCTATCTTCCTATTTGGTGTGCTTTCATTTAATGCGCTTGCTAACAAGCAGTCAGCTGATTTTGAAGTCATTAATCTCGCTGATGATTTTTATACTTTATATCAGTCAAGCAAGACGTTGACTGCAGAAAATAGAGCCGAGCAGTTTTCTCAACATTTCACATCTCAATTTGCGCCTTTTTATAGTGATAAAAGCTTTGTTAAAGCTATTGAGGGTTTCAGTGGAATAGAAGAAGTATATTTTTCAAAAAATAGACGTTTATCTAAAGAGTTAAACAGCAGTATGGAATCATTTATTGCTACTTTCCCTGATTTCAAATCTGAAACCCCCATTTACATACTTCACTCATTAGGAAGGTTCAATGGGGCAACGCGAGAGTTAAATGGTAAGACTTACTTAATGTTTGGTGTAGACCTTATGGCCAAATATCATACCTGGAAAAACGATACGCCATTCTTTCATCACGAGTTATTTCACGTTTATCATGAAAAGTTATTTCAATGTAAGGATGAGCTATGGTGCTCTATTTGGACTGAGGGATTAGCTACTTACGTTTCACATAAATTAACTCCGTCAGCCAGTGATGATGAATTGATGCTAAACATACCTAGCAATTTGGTGAAAAAGATTCGCTCAAGGCAGCTCGATTCTTTCGTTGACCTTAAGAAAAAGTTTTACTCAAAAAAAACTGAAATATATTCTTCATTTTTCAACTTCGTAAAGGACGAGACAAAGCTGCCATACCGAAGAGGTTATTACCTAGGTTATATTTTAGCGAAAGAAATTGGCAAAAATTACAGCTTAGAGCAATTGGCTAATATGGATAAAAAGACAGTAGAGAGCCTATTGCTAAAAGAACTTGATTTATTGATAAAAGCGGAAGACTAAAAAACGAAACAGTTAAACGACAAAACCCAGCCGAAGCTGGGTTTTGTGAAAACACAATTTTGTGAGAACTTATAATGCTAAGTTCTTTTTCGCACGCGTTAAGTTGTGCTCTACTAACTCGTTACCTGAAATTTGTACTGCTTCGTAAAAGTCAGACAATGCAGCAGTGTCGTTTTCAGACATGATTCGAGCTACACCGCGGTTGCTTAATGCAAATGAGGTTAATTCACGACGTTTGTAAGCAGGTACCTTGCTCTTGCTAAGCAAGCTGATTGCTTTAGAGCAAAGTGTTTCAGCTTCTGTAAAATTCTTTGCTTGAACACTTAATGCGCATTGGTTAAATGCTAGTTCGTATTGGCGATTTGTTTCTACTGTTGCTTGTGTAGATTGATCAATAACCATTAATTTGTAGTCACTTTGATCAGCCACTGCCATAGCTGAACAAGTTAATAATGAGCTAACTGCAACGCGTTTCATAAGTGTACTAAACATAATCATTTCCTCTATTTGAGTCGGTATCAATCGCCGACAAATGAACTTTAATTGAACACTGCAAATTCAACAAACGATAAAAAATGACCTAATAGATGAAGAAATTTAACCTATAGACTTTAGTCTAATGTAATGAATTAGAATTAAAGGGGAAGCTTGAAGTTAGATAGAGGAAGCTTTTCGTTATTTGATCTTATGCCGATTGCTGAAATTGGCTTTAGCTATCAATTAACAATTTAACGGTTTAAAAAACGTACATAAGGACCCATTAATCTTAAGTCACCTATTGATGGATTGAAAATGGACTTACTTACACTTTTACTTATAGTTATCGTTGCTTTTGTTAGCCTAGTTATAGCCTTTATCATTTTGTCCCATATGGTACGTTGGGCTAAAAAAATGCCAAAAAGCGCTTATCTTTTTATGGCTTTATTTCCGCTTATCTCATTATTTCCGATACCGCCGCCCGTGTTCGAAAACGTTGCTAAAGCAAAGCATGAGCAACGTAAAAAACAAAAGCAAGATGATAAATAATCATAGGTAGGGAGAGCCATAAATTAAACAAATAGTTGTTTATTAATGGCTAAATCGGTACTTTAAGGTGATATATAGTTGTTAAATAGGTAAAAAATAAAAAAGACTATGAAGCTTAAACTTGCGTGTTTATTACTATGCCCATTCGTTGCCAATGCAGCTGAAGATAAAGTGGCTGTTTATCTTAATTTTGAGCAAGCTTATTTGAGCAACGATGTATCTTTGTTTGCGCCATTATTAAGTAAAAACTATACGATTAAACAAACATTGCATATTCCTGGGCTAGGGTCAGATACTCTACCTGTTACTAAAGCACAGTTACTTGAAGGCATGAAGCAAAATCCTAAGCCTAGTTCATTACCGCGTTCAAAAGCTGAATCAGTCAAAGTAGAAACAATTTCAAAACAGCAATTCTGTGCACGTTCACAAACTTTAGATCAAGTCGTAGTAGCAGGTAAAAACTACGAAGAGAAGGAACTAAGAAAAGCGTGTTTTAAACACGAAAATAACAGCTATGAAGCTATATCACATACCATTGATGTGTATTATCGAGAGCTTTGATAGAGAAAGTTAACATTCTGAAGTTTCCGTGTATCAAATAAACGTACTAACTGATATTAATTACGGACAAACCCTATAAATGAGATAAGGAAATAAATATGAAAAAACAGTTAGGTTTAGTAGCAGGCGTATTTTTAGCATCAACAAGTTGTTTCGCAGCTGATAGCTTTCAAGTTGAAACATCTGTTTATAAAGCGAATGAGCTACTAGCATCGCCAGTAATGCTGGTGGAAGAGAAACAACCTGCGACCATCTCTATAGGTGAGGGGTTTAGCTATGAAGTTACAGTGATACCACAACAAAATAATACGGCAGCTGTAGAAACATCAATCACACTCGCTGGCAGCTATTTTACACCTTCTTTTGTTGTGGAATATGGTAAACAAGCGTCTTTCGAAATAGGTGAAAACAAAGTGAGTATCTTAGTCACCAAATCTAAAAGCTAATTTAAAGATAAATGACCCTCAACAAAATTGAGGGTCTTTAATCTTTTATTTTAGATGTTTGAAAGTATCAAGCATCCATTTTATAAATAGCTCTAATTGTGCATTAGTTTCACTAGGATCGTGTTGCACTAAGTAATATTTATCTTTCGTTTTTAATGGCATATCGGTGAAATTAAATAACCATTGTTCATCAAACCAAGTCTGACTGATAGGCAAGGGGATTAGGGCAATACCCATACCCTGTTGTGCCGCACGTGCCACACCAAACATACTATCAACCTGAATAATTTGTTTTGGTGCAAAGTCATCAATACCAGCATGCTCTGCCCATTGGTGCCAAGCCCAAGGACGTGCTTTATGAAGTATAAGAGGAACTTCATTTAAAGCCTGAAACGGGTTTTCTTGCCATGCTTGCCAGTTTTCTTTATTGCAAGCTGGTGTATACGATAGCGAAAATAGCTCATGTACAACGCCTTCGTGCGGTTTAGATGAAGACAATACAATCGACAAATCGCTTTGCTTAGTCAGCTCTTTACGCGTTTTTAAGGTATTAAGCTGTAAGTTTGTATTTGGGTGCTCACTGGTCCATTCGCTCAGTTTTGGCATTAAAAGCTCACTGGCGAAAAACTCAGGTAACGTAATACTGATCGTAACGTTCTCTTGTAACTGACTAAACTCATTGATGGTTTTTTCTAGCGCTTTAATAAGCGGTGATACAGAGTCATAAAAATTCTTCCCCGCAGCAGTTAGGCGGATAGAGCGGGTTTGACGTTCAAATAGTTCAATACCCAATTGTTCTTCTAATTGTTTGATCTGATGGCTTACGGCAGACGGTGTAAGGTAAAGCTGGTTTGCTGCATCTTTAAAGCTAAGGGTGCGTGCAGCAAAACAAAATGAGCGTAGGCCACGAATAGGTGTTTGCATAGTTAATTTCAGTAAGTCTCAATAGCGCTTGTTAGTTAATTAACTGCTAAGCAATTATTATCCCAAAATGTAAAAAAATAGAGAGTAAAGAATGAATATAGCTAACTCTTGCCATATTGTATAAAAAACAGCCTTTAATCGCTCGTTTAATCTATGTTTAGGCAAATGTTTAGTAAAAAAGTGATCTTAGCAGTTTTAGCTATTTCGTCATAGTCTCAGTATTAGATACTGCCAATTCACTAAAGCAGGGCATTTTATACTATTTATGTGACAAAATGGTGCGGCGAAAGGCTGACTTTAGATAAAAAAAATCCCTCTTGCGAGGGATTTTGGGTAACTCAGCGCCATTGGCACTGGGAATGAGGTCGGTACATGGGATGTGAGTGGTTTAAAAAACCATCTCTGGAACATCACCTTCAACAAGCAATTTGCCTGCCGTTTTGCTAATAATTTCATCTACCGACACGCCTGGAGCGCGTTCGATTAGATGAAATGCGCCGTCTTTAACTTCTAGTACGGCTAAATCAGTTACGATTTTCTTTACACAGTTAACCCCAGTTAGCGGTAAAGTGCAACTTTCTAATAACTTAGAGTCGCCATGCTTGCTTGCATGAGTCATCGTAACAATAATATTCTTCGCGCCAGCAACGAGGTCCATCGCGCCACCCATGCCTTTAATTAGCTTTTTTGGGATCATCCACGATGCGATGTTACCGTTCTGGTCAACTTCAAATGCACCTAATACTGTTAAGTCTACATGACCACCCCGTATCATGGCAAAACTATCTGCACTATTAAATATTGCTGCACCTGTGGCTGCTGTCACGGTTTCTTTACCCGCGTTGATCATATCTGCATCAACTTGGTCTTTGGTTGGGTACGCACCCATGCCTAATAAGCCATTTTCAGACTGCAACATAACTTCGATACCGTCAGGTACATAGTTAGCAACCAGAGTAGGGATACCAATACCTAGGTTTACGTAATAGCCATCTTGTAGTTCTTGTGCAACACGCATTGCAACTTGTTCACGTGATAATGCCATTTTATCGCTCCTTAATCGCGAGTTGTTACACGTTCAATGCGTTTTTCAAAGTCGCCTTTGATCACGCGATTAACATAAATACCTGGGGTATGAATTTGGCTTGGCTCAAGTTCACCTGGCTCAACAATCTCTTCAACTTCAGCAACGGTAATTTTACCTGCTGTCGCGGCCATCGGATTGAAGTTCATAGCTGTGTGGCGAAATACAAGATTACCGTAGCGGTCGGCTTTCCATGCTTTAACAATGGCAAACTCACCTGTAATTGACTCTTCTAAGATATATGGGCGACCATCAAATTCTTTAACTTCTTTGCCTTCGGCTACAGGCGTGCCGTAACCTGTAGCTGTATAGAACGCAGGAATACCAGCACCACCGGCGCGCATCTTCTCAGCGAGTGTACCTTGTGGTGTTAAAACAACATCAATTTCACCATCGAGTAGTTGTTTTTCGAAAAGCGCATTTTCACCCACATAAGAAGCGATGATTTTTTTAATTTGCTTGTCGTGAAGTAAAACACCTAAACCAAAATCGTCGACACCGCAGTTATTCGAAACAACAGTTAGATTTTTAGTCTGTTTACGCTTAATTTCACTGATAAGTCCCTCAGGAATACCACACAAGCCAAAGCCACCAGCGATAATTGTATCGCCATCTTTTAAACCTTCCATTGCAGCTTCATAACTTGAAACCACTTTATCGAAACCGGCCATGAGCCTACTCCTTAATTATTCTGAGTGTTCTTTAGAGCAAGTGATACCTTGCTGACAGGTTGTTTATTTAGTGCACTGCAAATAGCCCAACCAGCTTTCGCCAGTCTTTCTAAATCAATTCCATGCTCTATGCCAAGTCCTTGCAGTAAGTAAACTACATCTTCAGTGGCAACATTTCCTGACGCGCCTTTGGCATAAGGGCAGCCACCAAGGCCTGCAACAGCACTGTCAACCGTTGCTATACCGCGGCTTAGGGCGGTGTAAATATTTGTGAGCGCTTGTCCGTAGGTGTCGTGAAAATGTACAGCGAGTTTTGATTTATCAATATGTTGCAAGAGTAAATCTAATAACTCATCGACTTTTTTCGCCGTACCTACACCAATGGTGTCGCCAAGGCTAATTTCGTAACAACCAAGCTCGAGTAATCGCTCTGATACTTTTAATACATCATTGTAGTCGACATCACCTTGATATGGACAACCCATGACACAGCTAACATAACCTCTAACACGAATGTTATTCGCTTTGGCAAAATCCATTACATCTTTAAAGCGGTCAATACTTTCATCAATAGAGCAGTTAATGTTCTTTTGACAAAACGCTTCACTTGCCGCTGTAAAGATTGCAAATTCTTGTATGCCGACTTGTTTTGCCGCCTCTGCACCGCGTAAATTCGGGGTGAGGGCACTTAAGTTAACATTAGGCAAATTTAACGCGCTAATTACATCGCCTGAGTCAGCCATTTGTGGCACCCATTTAGGTGACACAAAGGCGCCTGCTTCAATATCTTTAAGCCCAGCATCTGCTAGTGCGTTGATGAGAGCGACTTTATCTTGAGTGCTAACGGCGGCTTCATTTTGCAAGCCGTCTCTGGCGCCAACTTCTACAATGCGAACAAAATCAGGAAAATGTGCCATTACGCCTCCGGCTCTTCAACAATGGCGAGCATATCACCGTGGCTCACCAATTCACCTTCAGCAAAGCAATAGCTCGTTAATACACCATCATGCGGGGCATTAAGCGTGTATTCCATTTTCATCGCTTCAATGATGACAACAGCGTCACCTTTAGCGACAGTAGTACCTACCTCAACTAAATGTTTAACAACAGTACCATTGAGTGGTGCAGCAAGTGGTAGTGCATCACTTTCGTGTTCACTAATATAGTGCTTATCAATCAGTTCTAGCACCGTTTGCTGTGCTTTGTACATCACTGTAATGTGAGAGTCTGTTTGATTAATATGAGCTACAACTTTTTCGCCATTAACGACTAGGTTTGAAAGGCCATTTTCAACCTTGCCCGAGGTTGTATAGTCAACCCCATCTAAGCTGATTTTAAAGCCATCTGAGGTCTTAACAGCATGAACGTTAAAATCTACAAACGGAATTGTTGTTTTAGGGTCACTGTTTAGCATAAAGCCTGTTAATTGTTGCCATGGGCTGCTGCTTTCACCTTTTAGTTGATGTGCATACGCATAGGCTGCCACAACGGTCGCAATAACAGACTGTTGCTCGTTTTTAGCAACAAGGCGCTCACCTTGGTCTTCAATAAAGTGCGTATCGGGTGCACCTGCTTGAAAAGTAGCGTGGTTAGCAAGGTTATGTAAGAAATTAACGTTACAGCTAAAACCTGCTAGGTGGAATTGCTCTAGTGCTTTTGCTAAACGCCCAAGCGCTGCCTCACGGTTATCGTCATGCACAATTAATTTAGCAATCATAGGATCGTAGAACGGGCTAATTTCATCACCCGCTGCAATCCCTGTATCTATACGTACAAATTCAGATTCGTTCGGTGTGAATAGGGCGTCAATGTGGCCAGAACACGGAATAAAGTCATTACTTGGATCTTCTGCATAAATACGCGCTTCAAAGCTGTGACCTTGTAGCTGAATATCTGCTTGGCTAAGTGGTAATGCTTCACCTGCCGCAATATTGATTTGCCAATTCACCAAATCAACACCGGTTACCATTTCTGTTACTGGGTGCTCTACTTGTAAACGGGTGTTCATTTCCATGAAGAAGAATTCATCACCGCATAATAAAAACTCAACCGTACCTGCACCGCGATAGTTAATCGCTTGGGCACAACGTACCGCAGCTTCACCCATTTCTTTACGAAGTGCATCAGATAAACCCGGAGCAGGGGCTTCTTCAATTACTTTTTGGTGACGACGCTGTAAAGAGCAGTCACGGTCACCTAAGTACACACAGTTACCATGGCTATCGGCAAAAACTTGTACTTCAACATGGCGCGGTTTGGTGACATAGCGCTCTAACAGCACTAAATCGTTACCAAAACCAGCTTTAGCTTCACGTTTTGCGCCTTCAAGTGCACTGATAAAATCTTTTGCGTGTTCAACAACTCGCATACCTTTACCACCGCCACCAAAGGCCGCTTTAATCAGTACCGGGTAACCAATTTTTTCAGCTTCGGCTTGTAAGAACTCAGTATCTTGGTTGTCACCATAGTAACCAGGCACTAAAGGTACATTTGCTTGGTGCATTATTTCTTTAGCGCGGGTTTTTGAACCCATGGCTTCAATGCTTGATGCTGGCGGGCCAATAAAGGCGATATCATTTTTCTCACACGCGAGCGCAAAGTCACAGTTCTCAGATAAAAAACCATAACCTGGGTGAATACAATCAACACCTGCTTGTTTTGCCACATCGATGATTTTGTCTGCTACTAAGTACGAATCTTTACTTGGCGCAGGGCCAATGTGATACGCCTCATCAGCAAGCTTTACGTGCTGAGCATGTTTATCAGCATCTGAGTACACTGCAACCGTAGTTAAGCCCATTTGCTTTGCTGTACGCATAACTCGGCAGGCAATTTCACCACGGTTGGCAACGAGAATTTTTTTCAATGATTTTGTTGTCATAATGGTTCCTATTTCTGCCAGTTAGGGGCACGTTTTTCAAAAAAAGCAGTTAGGCCTTCTTGGCCTTCTTCAGATACACGAATGCGAGCAATGCGCTCAGCGGTTAACTCAATCAGTGCATCATCTATTACGTTGCCAGCGACATCATTGATTAGCTGTTTTGCTGCTTTAACAGCAACAGGACCATTGTTGATAAGGTTTTGTAAGTGTTTGTCGAGTGCTGTTTGTAAATCGCCAGTGATCTGGTGAATTAAACCCAGTTGCTTGGCTGTATGCGCGTCAAAAATCTCTGCCGTTAAAAAATAACGACGTGCAGCGCGCTCACCAATAGCTTTAATGACATAAGGGCTGATAACCGCAGGAATAAGACCAAGCTTTACTTCACTTAAGCAAAACTGTGCATCGTCTTGGCAAATTGCGATATCACAACACGCAATCAAGCCTAACGCACCACCAAATGCAGCACCTTGTACGGCACAAATTGTTGGATGCGGACTGGTAGCCAGGACTTTCATAAGCTTTGCTAGCTGCATAGAATCCGCTAAGTTCTCTGCAAAGTCATTGCCAGCCATCGACTTCATCCAGTTTAAATCAGCGCCAGCAGAGAAGTGCTTACCTTCGGTTTTTAAAACCAGTGCGCGCACATCGCAACTGTTTGCGTGTTCAATTAAACGGATCAGCTCACTGATGACTTCTTCGTTAAATGCATTGTGTTTTTCAGGGCGACTTAGTACCAGTACAGCCACATTTGATTTTGTTATTTCGAGTGTTACTGACATAAGGCCTCCATTACATTCTAAATACGCCGAACTGCGAATCGCGCTCTGGTGCATTTTTAGCTGCACTTAAGGCAAGCCCTAATACATTGCGAGTATCAGCAGGATCGATAATGCCATCATCCCAAAGGCGGGCACTGGCGTAATATGGATGACCTTGTTTTTCGTATTGCTCGATAATTGGCTTTTTAAACTCACTGACTTGCTCATCAGTCATGCTTTCGCCTTTACGGGCTAAACCGTCTTGTTTAACTTGTGCAAGAACGCCTGCTGCTTGTTCACCACCCATTACAGAGATACGGGCGTTTGGCCACATCCACATCATGGTAGGTTCAAACGCACGGCCACACATACCGTAGTTACCTGCACCATACGAGCCACCAATTAACACGGTGAATTTAGGTACATCAGCACATGACACAGCGGTTACCATTTTCGCACCATGTTTGGCGATGCCTTCAGCTTCGTATTTTTTACCAACCATAAAGCCAGTAATGTTTTGTAAAAACACCAAAGGAATTTTACGTTGTGCACATAGCTGAATAAAGTGCGCGCCTTTTTGCGCAGATTCACTAAATAAAATACCGTTGTTGGCAACAATACCTACAGGGTGACCAAAGATTTTTGCAAAGCCGGTTACTAAGGTTTCGCCAAAGTAGCGTTTAAATTCATCAAATGATGAATCATCAACAACACGGGCAATTACTTCACGTACATCAAATGGCTTTTTAAGGTCGGTACCCACAATGCCGTAAATTTCGTTAATGTCGTAACGCGGCGGTTTAACATCATCAAGTAACGGTGCAGTAGGGCGCTGATAATTAATTCGTTCAATACATTGGCGAGCAATCGAAAGTGCGTGGGCATCGTTTTCAGCATAGTGGTCGGCAACACCTGAAGTTTTACAGTGAACATCAGCACCACCGAGATCTTCAGCACTTACTTCTTCACCGGTAGCCGCTTTAACCAGTGGCGGGCCTGCTAAGAAAATTGTGCCTTGCTCTTTTACGATAATACTTTCATCAGCCATCGCTGGTACATAAGCACCACCTGCAGTACATAAACCCATAACAACCGCAATTTGTGGAATGCCTTTACCAGACATACGCGCCTGATTATAGAAAATACGGCCAAAGTGTAATTTATCTGGGAATACATCATCTTGTTCAGGCAGGTTTGCACCGCCTGAATCAACTAAATAAATACAGGGTAAATGACAACGCTCTGCTATATCTTGAGCACGTAGGTGTTTTTTCACTGTTAGTGGAAAGTATGTACCGCCTTTTACGGTTGCATCATTGGCGATGATCATACATTCAACGCCTTTCACACGACCAATACCAGCAACAACACCGGCACAAGGAATCGCTTGTTCATACACGCCAAAGGCAGCAAATTGAGAAATCTCTAAAAATGGCGAGCCTTCATCAAGTAGCGTTTCAATACGGTCACGAACAAACAACTTACCGCGGCCTTGGTGGCGCTCAATTAGTGCAGGGCCACCACCTAAACGGATATCAGCGACTTTTTCACGTAAATCACTTACGAGCGCTGCCATGTTGTCGTGATTTTGCAAAAATTGCGGATCGTGTGGATTTACACTCGATTTTAAAATCGTCATAACAAGGTCCTATCGGCTTTCAGTGAATAATTCGCGACCAATTAGCATGCGGCGGATTTCTGAAGTACCTGCGCCAATTTCATATAGTTTTGCATCACGTAATAAACGACCTGTCGCGTATTCGTTGATATAACCGTTACCACCTAAGATTTGGATAGCATCAAGGGCCATTTTAGTCGCCAGCTCTGCGGCATATAAAATAGCGCCAGCGGCATCTTTACGCGTTGTTTCGCCGCGATCACATGCACGAGCAACCGTGTAAACATAAGAACGAGCTGCATTCATTTGCGTGTACATATCAGCGATTTTGCCTTGAATCAGTTGGAACTGACCAATTGGGCTATCGAATTGTTTACGCTCATGAATATAAGGAACCACAATGTCCATACATGCTTGCATAATGCCAAGCGGGCCTGCAGCTAAAACAACACGCTCATAATCAAGGCCACTCATAAGTACTTTTACGCCTTCGTTTAAGTTACCTAGAATGTTTTCTGCTGGTACTTCGCAGTTCTCGAACACTAATTCACAGGTGTTAGAGCCACGCATACCAAGTTTGTCTAGCTTCTGCGCAGTAGAGAATCCTGGTGTGTTACGTTCAACGATGAACGCTGTGATCCCTTTAGGGCCGGCATTTAAATCTGTTTTTGCATAGATAACAAAGGTATCGGCATCTGGACCATTAGTGATCCACATCTTGTTACCGTTAAGTACAAACACATCGCCTTTTTTCTCAGCTTTTAATTTCATTGATACAACATCAGAACCCGCATTTGGCTCACTCATCGCAAGGGCACCAATGTGCTCACCGCTGATAAGCTTAGGCAGGTATTTTTCTTTTTGAGCCTGTGACCCATTACGGTTAATTTGGTTAACACATAGGTTTGAATGAGCACCATAACTTAAACCAATCGATGCGCTTGCACGGCTAATTTCTTCCATTGCAATAACATGCTCAAGGTAACCAAGGCCAGCACCGCCAAATTCTTCAGGTACTGTCATACCTAATAATCCCATTTCGCCAAGCTGTGGCCAAAGTTGATTAGGGAAGGCATTGTCTACGTCTGTTTGTTCTGCAAGTGGGGCAATTTCTTGGCTCGCAAAGCTATTAACGTGATCGCGGATCATGTCTGCTGTTTCGCCAAGTCCGAAGTTCATTTCTTTGTATAGTGAAATAGTGCTCATAATGTGTGTTCCTGTGAGAGTCTGTTGACGAGATTGTTGTCAGGTTATTCGTCTAAATTATTAAGGGTTTCACGACAGCGGCGTTCTGCAGTCACCAATTCCATTAGTACAACTTTAATGTCATCCATTTGTTGGCTCAGGTCCGCTTTTTTCTCTGCGATAAGGTCAAGCATAGTCACTAGCTGTTTAGCGCTCGATTTATCTGCATCGTACAGTTCAAACAAACGGCCCGTTTCAGCCAAGGTAAAACCTAAGCGTTTACCGCGTAGAATAAGTTTTAGTCTTACTTTGTCGCGTTTTGAATAAATACGGGTTTGACCATTGCGATCAGGTGAGATCAGGCCTTGGTCTTCATAAAAGCGGATAGAGCGGGTGGTAATATCAAATTCTTTTGCTAGTTCGCTGATACTAAACGTTTGCTCATTGCTAGCAGGTTCAACTGCTGCGCTTTCAAAGTTTGTTTGATTGTCTTGTTTCATGATTTATTTACCTCATTCGAATAACACCAATATAAGTGAAGTTTACGTAAAGGTAAAGGGTGATTTGGGAGTTATACTTTAGACTTATAAAGATAACTGGTTGGATTTGTTGAAAAGCTTTATTTATCTAGCCTTGTAAGCAAATGTTCGATTTTTCATACAACAAAATACAGATAAGTTTACAGTTTTACCGGCCGCAAAAATGTTGATTTTAGATTTACGTTGGCGTAAACGTAAATATTATGTATGCTGAATTAAATCGAAATTAAACTATAACAAATTAACTGTTTGGTTACACATGATTTGAACACATGATGATAACCACTTACATGGAGCCAATTATGACTACTGAAGCCGTTGTTATTGTTGCCGCAAAACGCACCCCTATGGGTGGTTTTATGGGCGCACTAAGTGGTGCACACGCAACTGATTTAGGTGCTACAGCTATTAAAAGTAGCTTAGAGCAAGCCGGTTTATCTGCCGATAAGATTGAAGAAGTGATCATGGGCTGCGTATTACCAGCTGGTCTTGGTCAAGCACCTGCACGCCAAGCAATGTTAAAAGCGGGTCTTAATCAAGGTACTGGCGCTACAACAATCAACAAAGTATGTGGTTCTGGCTTAAAGGCTGCCATGTTTGCCCATGACTTAATTAAATCAGGCTCTATCAACTCAGCGGTTGCTGGTGGCATGGAAAGCATGAGTAATGCCCCTTATATGTTACGAAATGCACGTTCAGGTATGCGTATGGGTCATGGCGAAGTAAAAGATCACATGATGTGTGATGGCCTTGAAGATGCTTACGACAACAAAGCAATGGGTTGTTTTGCACAAGACACTGCTGATCAGTATTCAATTGGTCGTGAACAAATGGATAACTTTGCGCTTAGCTCACTAACTAAAGCGAATAGTGCGATTGAAACCGGCGCATTTGCAAACGAGATTGCCGCGCACACTATTTCTACACGCAAAGGTGATGTGACCGTTGCGATTGATGAGCAACCAGGCAATGCACGTCCTGATAAAATCCCGGGTTTACGTCCTGCATTCAAAAAAGACGGTACGATTACAGCTGCAAACTCGTCATCAATTTCTGATGGTGCAGCAGCGCTTGTGTTAATGCGTGAATCAGATGCTAAAGCACAAGGTTTAACACCACTGTGTCGTATTGTTGCTCACAGCACACATTCTCAAGCCCCAAGCGAATTTACTTTAGCACCTGTTGGCGCAATGCAATCGCTTTTAGAAAAAGCCGGTTGGTCTGTTAATGATGTTGATTTATGGGAAATCAACGAAGCGTTTGCCATGGTGACTATGCTTGCAATTAACGAGTTAAAACTTGATGAAAGCAAAGTAAACGTAAACGGCGGTGCCTGTGCACTTGGTCACCCTATTGGTGCAAGCGGCGCGCGTATCTTAGTTACCTTAATTCATGCATTAAAAAATCGTGGTCTTAGCAAAGGTGTTGCCTCACTGTGTATCGGTGGTGGTGAAGCTGTTGCTATGGCTGTTGAAGCTATTTAATCGCTTTAGAATTTTAATCTCTCACAGCCGCAACGTATTTTAAAAACTATCATGTTGCGGCCTCTTTATACCCACTGGGGAGGAGTGCCTCATGCACCAAGTACCTTTATTTATCAACGGCGAATTTACCCAATCAAGTTCATCGCAGCTGATTGATGTTATCAATCCTGCAAACCAAGAAGTGTTAGCCCAAGTTCCGTGTGCAACGGATGCTGAAATGGATGCAGCCATTGCCTCTGCAAAAGAAACATTTAAAACATGGAAAGAAGTGCCAATTTCTGAGCGTGCGCGCATTATGATGAAATACGCAGCACTACTAAAAGAAAACCATGACGAACTCGCGACGATTATTTGTCATGAGCTGGGTAAAACATTTGAAGATGCCAAAGGCGATGTTTGGCGTGGTATTGAAGTGGTTGAGCAAGCAGCCAATGCACCATCTCTGATGATGGGCGAAACAATGGAAAACGTAGCGCGTAAAATCGATACTTACTCTTACATGCAACCACTAGGTGTATGTGCGGGTATTACGCCATTTAATTTCCCTGCGATGATCCCTTTATGGATGTTCCCACTGGCTATTGTGTGTGGTAACACCTTTATTCTGAAACCATCAGAGCAAGATCCACTAACACCGATGCGTTTAGCTGAACTATTTGTAGAAGCGGGCGCGCCAAAAGGGGTGTTACAAGTTGTTCACGGTACAAAACCACAAGTTGACCGTTTATTAGAAGACCCAGCAGTACGTGCTATTTCATTTGTTGGTTCGTGTGGTGTTGGTGAATACATCTATTCAAAAGGCACAGCAAACCTTAAACGCGTACAAGCTTGTGTAGGTGCAAAAAACCACATGGTTATTATGCCAGATGCCAGTAAATCGCATGTTGTAAACAACCTAGTCGGTGCGTCTGTAGGTGCTGCGGGTCAGCGCTGTATGGGTATTTCGGTTGCTGTATTTGTTGGTCAAGCTAAAGACTGGCTTGATGAAATTAAAGCAGGCTTTGAAAACGTACGCCCAGGTGTATGGGATGATGCCAACGCGGCTTACGGCCCACAAACATCAAAAGCTGCTAAAGACCGTATTCTATCACTTATCGCTAGTGGTAAAGAACAAGGTGCAACGTGCTTAATTGATGGCTCTGACTTTACTGTTGAAGGTTACGAGCAAGGTAACTGGGTTGGTCCAACGTTATTTACTGATGTAACAACAGAGATGGATTTATACAAAGAAGAGATCTTTGGTCCTGTATTGGCTTGTATGTTTGTAGATACTCTAGAAGAGGCGATTGAGCTTATCAATAACTCGCCTTACGGTAACGGTACTTCGTTATTCACATCAAGCGGCGCTGCTGCACGTAAATTCCAACATGAAATCGAAGTAGGTCAAGTTGGTATCAACGTGCCAATTCCTGTGCCACTCCCGTTTTTCTCTTTCACAGGTTGGAAAGGTTCATTCTACGGTGACCAACACACCTATGGTAAGCAAGGTATTCGTTTTTACACAGAAACGAAAACAATTACTTCACGTTGGTTCGAGGATGATATCGCCTCAGGTCCGAACATGAGTATCAACCTTAAATAAGCCGTAATTAATTTACTGCTGAGCGAGCACACGCTCGCTCAAAGAACACACATTTAAACGACAACAATCGTTATTCACACAAGAATAAGACAACAAAATAGAGGTCTACTATGGACTTTAATTTAACCGAAGATCAGCAAGCATTTGCTGAAACAGCCCGTCAGTTTGCAGAGTCTGAACTTGCTCCACATGCTGCTAAGTGGGACCAAGAACACATTTTCCCTAAAGACACCATTAAAGCAGCCGGTGAGCTTGGCTTTTGTGGTTTATATACCCCTGAAGAAGCGGGCGGCTTAGGTTTATCTCGCCTAGATTCAAGCATTATCTTTGAGCAGCTTGCCATGGGTTGTACAGCAACGACCGCTATGTTGACCATTCATAATATGGCAACCTGGATGATTGCAAGCTTTGGTACTGAGGACGTTAAAGCCCAGTACTGCGAACAATTAGTGATGGGTGAGTTACTTGCTTCTTACTGTTTAACAGAGCCTGGCTCTGGCTCTGATGCAGCATCGCTAAAAACCAAAGCGGTTAAAGAGGGCGATGAGTATGTGATCTCAGGCTCTAAAATGTTTATTTCGGGTGCCGGTGAAACTGATTTACTCGTTGTTATGGCGCGCACTGGTGGTGAAGGCGCTGCCGGTATTTCGGCATTTGTTGTGCCAGCTGACGCAGTAGGTATCGAATACGGTAAAGCTGAAGAAAAAATGGGCTGGAATGCACAGCCAACACGTTTAATTAGTTTTGAAGGTGTCAGAATTCCTGCGGCTAACTTACTAGGCCAAGAAGGCGAAGGCTTTAAGTTTGCAATGCAAGGCCTAGATGGTGGCCGAATTAATATTGCTACCTGTTCATTAGGTACAGCACAAGCAGCTCTTAATACTGCGCGCGAATACCTAAAAGAACGTGAGCAATTTGGTAAGCCATTAGCTGCTTTCCAAGCACTGCAATTTAAGATTGCCGATATGAACACCGAGCTTGTTGCCGCTCGTCAAATGGTGCGCTTAGCCGCATTTAAACTAGATACCGGTGACAGCGAAAAAACCACTTACTGCGCGATGGCAAAACGTTTTGCTACAGATGTTGGTTTTAAAGTCTGTGACGACGCACTACAAATACATGGTGGTTATGGTTACATCAAAGAATACCCATTAGAGCGTCATTTCAGAGACGTCCGTGTACATCAAATTCTTGAAGGCACAAACGAAATCATGCGCGTGATTATCGCACGCCGTATCTTAGCTGAGTCAGCTGGCGACATTCTATAAGGAGCAACCTATGTCTAATCCATCGATTGATTTAAATATTGAAGGTAACGTAGCGGTTTTAACTATGAATAACCCGCCAGCGAATACCTGGACACAAGATACATTAACCGCGCTTAAAGACACTGTAACTGAGCTAAATGCTAACAAAAATGTCTATGCATTAGTGATTACAGGCCAAGGTGAAAAGTTCTTTAGTGCAGGTGCTGATTTAAACGTGTTTGCCAGCGGTGACAAAGGCGTTGCTGCCACTATGTCAAAAGTGTTTGGTGATGCATTTGAAGCATTAACCAATTTCCGTGGTGTATCAATCGCGGCAATTAATGGTTATGCCATGGGCGGTGGTCTTGAAGTGGCTCTTGCTTGTGATATTCGTATAGCTGAAGAGCAAGCTCAAATGGCCCTTCCTGAAGCGAAAGTTGGCTTACTGCCTTGTGCTGGCGGTACGCAAAACCTTGCATGGCTTGTTGGTGAAGGCTGGGCAAAACGCATGATCTTATGTGGCGAGCGCCTAAAAGCAGATAAAGCAGGTGAAATTGGCCTTGTTGAAGAAGTGGTCGGTGCTGGCGAAAGTTTAGCTGCGGCAATGAAACTTGCTAACCAAGTTGGCGAGCAAAGCCCAGTTGCTGTGACGGCATGTAAAGAACTTATTCAAAAAGGTCGCACACAACCTATGGCTCATGCGTTGCCATTAGAGCGTGAGTTATTTGTTCAGTTGTTTGATACACAAGACCAAAAAGAAGGCGTGAATGCGTTCTTAGAAAAGCGTAAAGCAAATTGGGTAAATGGCTAATGACTAATATAACACTACTAAATCATCAAGATGCGCCTGTGGTGTTTGAAACTGCTGAGGCCGAGAGTGGCCTTATTGCAATTGCGACACTCAATGCACCTAAGTCGTTAAACGCTTTAAATTACGACATGATCCAATTGTTAGAGCCTCAGCTTAGAAAATGGGCTGACGATGACGCCGTTGCCATGGTCGTGCTGAAAGGGGCTGGCGAGAAAGCATTTTGTGCTGGTGGCGATGTAGTAAGCCTGCATAAAGCAATGAGCACAGGTGAGCCTGCTAACTACATTGAAGACTTTTTTACCCTTGAGTACAAATTAGACTATCTAATTCACTGCTATGAAAAGCCAATATTACTTTGGGGTAATGGCATTGTTATGGGGGGCGGCCTTGGCTTAATGGCTGGGGCAAGTCACCGAGTGGTAACAGAAACATCGCGTATTGCAATGCCTGAGCTAACCATTGGTTTATACCCTGATGTGGGCGGCAGTTATTTCTTACATAAAATGCCTGAGCAAGTGGGTCTATTCTTAGGGTTAACTGCGGCGTCTATCAATGCTGAAGATGCCTTGTTTGTTAATCTTGCTGATCACTATGCAACAGCAGATAAATATGACGCTATTTTAACGGCTATCACCGCTGAAAAGTGGGGCAAAACAGCCTCATTAAACCACGAAAAGCTGACAAATATTCTAATCTCTATTGATAATATTTCAGGCCGTGTTCCTAAAGGCAATGTAAAAGATAACTTAGCGGTTATTCAAAAGCTGGCTGAGTTTGATTCATTGCAGGGGAAAATTGACTACATTCAAGCTTTACAAACTGAAGACAAATGGCTTACTCGTGCGCAAAAGTCATTAGCGCATGGTTGTCCGCTTAGTTGTGCGCTGGTAGAACGTCAATTAGCTAATTCAAAAGAGATGACGTTAGCAGATTGCTTCAAAATGGAGTTAGGCATGTCAGTTCGTTGTGGCGAAGTAGGCGAGTTCCAAGAAGGCGTTCGTGCGCTACTAATCGACAAAGACGGTGCACCTAACTGGCAGTTTAAATCGATTAGCGATATCGACGAAACAGTTGTAGATAGCTTCTTTACAGCACGCTGGGATGAGCAATCTCACCCACTTAACTCATTAACGTCATCTTAAGTCCAAGGGGTAAACAAATGGCTAAATTAACAATAGGATTTATTGGTTTAGGCAACATGGGTGGCCCAATGGCGGCAAACCTTGTCAATGCAGGGCATACAGTTCGTGTGTTTGACTTAAATAAAGCAGCGGTCAGTGAGCTTGCCGATAAAGGTGCAATTGCTGCTACCGATGCAGCTGAGTGTGCCATTGGCGCTGATATTTTTATCAGTATGCTACCAGCAAGCAAACACGTTAAATCGCTTTACTTAGGCGAAACAGGTCTTATCAACTTACTTGATAGCAAAACCTTAGTGATTGACTGCTCAACCATTGATGCAGAATCAGCGCGTCAAGTGGGTAGCGAACTTGCTCAAAAAGGCATTGATTTTGTTGATGCGCCGGTATCAGGTGGTGTTGCAGGTGCAACAGCAGGTACTTTAACCTTTATCGTCGGTGGTGAGCAAAGCCACTTTGAAAAAGCCAAACTGGCTTTAGTGGATATGGGTAAAAACATCTTCCATGCTGGTGATGTTGGTGCAGGCCAAGTCGCAAAAATCTGTAACAACATGCTGCTGAGCATTTTAATGGCTGGTACTAGCGAAGCACTACAAATGGGAATTAACAACGGGCTTGATCCAAAAGTGTTAAGTGACATTATGAGCGCAAGCTCTGGTCGTAACTGGACACTTGAGCTTTACAACCCATGCCCTGGTGTAATGGAAACAGCACCAGCAAGTAATGATTATAAACCGGGCTTTATGGTTGATTTAATGGCGAAAGACTTAGGTCTTGCTATGGAAGCGGCTCAGCAAAGTAATTCATCTACCCCAATGGGGTCAATGGCGAAGAATCTATACACTATGCTTCAGCATCAAGGTGCGGGTAGTGATGATTTTAGTGCTATTTTTAAATTATTCTCGAAGTAGGAGATTGTTGTGGAAATTAAAAACAACAACATCGTAATTACCGGTGGTGCGCAAGGTTTAGGCTTTGCTATGGCCGAGAAATTTGCATCCCTTGGCGCGAACATCGCCCTTATCGATATGCAACAAGATGTACTAGATACTGCAGTATCAGCGCTTGCCAAGCATGGCACAAAAGTCATGGCGTATGCTGCTAATGTTACAGATGAAGACGCTGTGGTAGCAACGTTTAATACTATCAACAAAGACTTTGGCCATATCGGCGTTTTAATTAATAACGCAGGTATCTTACGCGATGGTATGTTTATCAAAGCAAAAGAAGGCAAAGTGGTAGATAAAATGTCGCTGGCTCAATTTCAATCTGTGATTGATGTGAACCTAACTGGTGTATTCTTAGCAGGACGTGAAGCTGCGAGTCACATGATTGAGTCTGGCAAAGGCGGCGTTATCGTTAATATGTCGAGTGTTGCTCGTGCAGGTAATATTGGCCAAACAAACTATGCTGCGTCTAAAGCCGGTGTTGTTGCGATGACAACGGGTTGGGCGAAAGAACTAGGTCGCTTTGGTATCCGTGTTGGTGCAATCGCACCAGGTGTTATTCGCACAGCAATGACAGATGCAATGAAACCAGAAGCAAAACAACGCATGATGGCGGTAACGCCAGTGGGTCGTTTTGGTGAAGCAGAAGAAATTGCCCAAACAGCACAATACATTGTAGAGAATGACTTCTTTACAGGTCGTGTTGTTGAAATTGATGGTGGTATCCGCCTTTAGTTTGAAATGGTAACCCTTTACCCATTGAAAGTACCAAAACGGTAAGCCTAGCTTGCCGTTTTTTTATTTTTAAAGTATTTTAAATTCATAATGATAAGGAGATCTGTTATGAACACTGATGGCATTACAGTATCAATGAGCAAGGGAATTAAAGCCAACTTCAAACTGGGTGAACATTTAATTGAATACTGGGGTTCTGCTTACTCAGGTAAAGAAGTTCTGAAAGTAGACGGTGAATTAATAGCAGAATCACGTAACTTTAAAACGAAATCTGTTCATGAGTTTAATATTGATGGTAAAGCCTGCCAATTAACAGTTTCAGTGACTTTATTCAGGAAGTTTTCTTCTACCATCACATTAGAGTGTGAGGGGGAGCTAGTTCACAGTTATCAACTCACATATGGTAAAACCCGACAAATTGCTTGGTATTTAAAAGCAATCCCATTTTTATTTGCAGGGGTTTTAGGCTGGTGTTTTGCCGCTGATATTCTTACCTTATTAGAGTTGGTTATCTTTTGTTGCTTAACCTTCGCAGTATCAGAACTGGTTATGAAAGATCAAGGCTGGATCATCGAAGAGCAAAAGCCTTGTAATTAACTGCCTAGCATTCAATAATTAAGCGGTTAAAAGCCGCTTAACTTTGAGAGATGCAGTGAATCCCAAACAAATCCGCAATTTTTATATCAATGAAGAGCAGTCTGTTTATTTGCTGTCTCACCATGATGCTAAAAAGCACCGTCAATGGCTTAACATTTGTATTAAACAGCTTACTTTGCTTGGTTACAGTGACGTTGAATTAATTGGTTCTGGTGCGTTTGGATTTGTTTTTGCCGGTGTTGATGATGAAGACCTACCTTGGGTATTTAAGTTTTCACGGATAACCCTTGCACAAAGTGTACGTGACCGTTTAGAAGACGAAGCGTACATGCTCTCGCAAGTTAATAATCCATTGGTGCCAAAATTTTATGCCTTTGAGCGTATTAAAAAGCAAGGCATTTTAATGATGGAGCGCGCTCTAGGTGAAGATTTAGAAAAAATCTCCATCAAGCAGGGGCGTTTTAGCGCAGCAAAAGTCATGGCGCTGGCTCTTAGGTTACGTAATGTGCTTGTAGATTTACGCGAACACAAAAATGGCTTAAGCCCACATCCTATTGTACATGGCGATATTAAACCCTCTAACATTGTTTATGATGAACAAACCAATAAGTTGTCGTTGGTAGACTGGGGCAGCTCTGTTTATGCACAAATAGATGCTGAAGGTAATCCGGTTGCTAGCAACTTTATGGATCTTATGTCTGCTGATATCAGCACAACCAATGCACGTATGGGTGATGTGTATTTTATTGGTGATGAGCAAATGTCGGGCGGGCAGTCATCGCCACGTTTTGATGAGCAAGGTGTTGCTTCAACTCTTTATGCACTGGCATCTGCACAATCTTGCCGATTTGGTGCGGCGGTTATTCCGGCTACAAGCCTGAATTTACCAATGGAGCTTGCCCGGGTTATTGACGGTATGCTTTCAAAAGATAAGGCAACCAGAGATGGCGCTGGTGATTATTTTATGCGAAACATGCCTACAATGGCTAAAGCTTACCTCCCTGAGCTGCCCCGTAAAGTCATTCGCCCTTATATCCCTTATTGGTTTAGTGAGTTTGATGAACACCCAGACACGGTAGTTTATAGCTCACGTAAACAATTTTTAAGACAAGCGGACCATAATCAACAATTACTTGATGTAAACGATGCCCAGCTCGACAGGTACTACAAAGAGTTTTTATTTGATACCGGCGACACCGAAAAAGCATTTTTGGCCTCTATTAGCCGATTAGCAAAATATCCGGTAGTAGGGGGCCTTAGTTTTCATTGGAAAGAAAACTCACTGTTTGTTGAATCATCACTTATCCTGCATGATGAAACACTTGGTACAGCCTTTACCGATGCCATTAACAACACGGTGATGTTAGCACAGGGGATTGAACAAAAAGGTCTCTTTAAATGTTGTTTGTTTGATGCGCGTAAGACCATTCAGCTCGAACGTGATGGCACAGGTGCGTTTAAGTTTGAGAATTTACCTGAGCTTGATTACGAAGTAATGGATGTACAAGCCTCAGACGTAACCAGACCGCATTCGTACTTTGAAGATGGTAAAGACCCTGATGAGCAATTACAGCTCCCGAAAAAGGTTATAAAGTGCGTATTTGAGCTAAACCAAATACACCATACAGGCTGTATTATTTTTGAAGCCTTACCTGATAGGATGAAGATACACCATTACTATCGTCTGCTAGATGCCAGTAAAGAACCAGAATTTAAACGTTTATTAAGTAAGCTCATGCAATACGCGGTTAATATCACAGATGTGGGTGTAGCAGGATTTATGAAGCTACCTTACAAGAATACTCGTGAATTTGATTTGTGTACTAAACAGCCCGATGAGTTTTATCCGCGAGACCCAAAAAGAGCTAAATGCTAAAAGCTGACTAAATTAAAGCAGTAAGGAGAATAACAAACATGGACTACACCCCAAATTATAAAAATTATTCATTAGATGAGCTATTAGATGCTCAAAAATATATTGATAAAGATAGCTTCCCACAAAGAGCACAAGAGTTAGAATTAGAGATAGCAAATAAAATAAAAGACCCAGAAATAAAAGCAGAGTTTGAAGAGCTAGAAACGAGTAAAAGGTATGCTACTTTTTGGCCTCGTTTTTGGGCCGCGATTATTGATGGTTTAATATTTACAGCATTACTTTATATTGAATGCTTACTCTTTGGCGTTGAATACTCTAACCAAAACATGGTTTTACAAGCCGTTAATGGCGTTCAGTATATTGGCTACGTTGTTTTTATGCATGGGTTTTATGGCCAAACTCTTGGTAAGATGGTGATGGATGTTAAAGTCCTCGATCATGACACTGAAACAGATATTAATCTTAAACAATCGGTTCGCCGAGAATCTGTAAATATTGCTATTAACTCATCTTGGATACTACTACTTTTATCTATTTCAATATCGTTACAACAACTCGGTAGCATACATGAGTTTTTAACTTATTTAATTATGGGTTTGAGTTCTTTAGCTACAGTATGGGCATTGTCAGAATTTATAACCATGCTGTTTAATGAAAAGCGTCGTGCAATACATGACTTCATAGGTAAAACGGTTGTTGTTAGGTTGTAATAAGGAGCGCGACTATGTCAATCCCAATAAAAATACCTGAATTACCAAATGATATTGGCGATGTTAAGGTAGCAAATGTTCATGTAGATGTTGGCGATATTGTTTTAGTTAATTCCCCCCTCTTTGATATAGAAACAGATAAAACAATATTAGAAATTCAAGCGTCTGAAGCAGGTGAAATTAGTGAATTTAAGGTTAAAGCTGGGGATTATGTTACTGCTAACCAAGTAGTTGGGATGATGTTACCTGATGAAAACGCTGAAATTAGATTTGTTCACTCTACACCGAAGGAAAATGCTACTTCTAAAGTAAACACCTCAGATAAAAAGAGTAAGAACCATCAAGTTCAACATTATTGGCTGCTAGTTCTTTTTTTTGTGGCTATTGTAGGTATTATTTATACAAGTTTGTAACTGAGAAGATGATGTTATTTGGCTTTTAACAGGTGTATTTAAAGCTAAACAATGACCAAATGATAATTAATGGAATCTTTATTTTAAAGAGAACTCTGAGTTAATAAGTAAAACCTTAAAATGAAAAATTCAATAACCTGCTAAATAGCAGGTTATTAAAGGGGCAGCCTTACTTATGCTCTTCAATGATCTCAGTGATCCCTTCAGCCGAGAGTATTTCTATCCAATAGCCATCAGGGTCTTTAATAAAAGCTAGGCCTTTCATAGAGCCATCATCTGGTTTTTTGAGAAACTCAACATCGTATTTTGCAAAACGCTCGCATGCTGCGTACACATCTGGCACGCTTATACCGATATGACCAAAGCCTTTTGGTTCATCATTACCACTATGGTAACCAGCAAAACTGTCATCATTTTCTGTGCCCCAATTATGTGTAAGCTCGATAAGAGCAGGGCGGCGAAATACCCACTGTGCTTTTTCTTTATCGCTGCCTGTTGGCATGTCTTGCTCATAACCTAAAAAGTACAGCGTAAACTCCATTTTAGGGAAGTCATATTTACCAAGTAACTTCATACCTAAAACATTTCGATAGAAATCTAAAGAAGGCTTTGGATCTTTAATGCGCAACATTGTCTGTTGCATTACATAACCTTGCGTAGCGGTTGCGATTTGTTCAGGTGATTCGTTGTAGTTAGACATACACATCCTTTTTAGCTGATATTTCTGGTAATGTAATTAGTCTAACATATTCACGTTACCCTTAAATTAATAACAAATATTTTTGATGTGCTAAGACAAATCTTCAGTTCTTAATTTGCTAACCCAAATAAAAAACCGCCAAACAGGCGGCTTATTTCATCTTACAGCTCAAAGCTTAAAAATCAATTACCCCAAGGGTTACTCGCACTTGAACGCTGTTTACGAGCTCGAGCAAGTTGTTTTGCTTCTTTTTTAGCGTGGATGCGTTTGGCGTCAATAAAACTTAACTCACACGGTTCACCTGGTTTTTGATCAGCAGGGATCACACGATCGCGTGGCGGTAATTCGTAGTTTACATTGTCTGGGCGTGGTAAGTTTTTTAGACGATACAAATAAAAGTTCTCGACTTTTTCTTGAGCCCATTGGGTTTTACGTAAAAACTTAACCGTAGATTTAACATCTGGATTATTCTTAAAGCAGTTCAAACGCATATAGGCGTGGAGTAATTCCCAGCCATATTGTTCGACAAGCTCTGTGACGACTTGCTCGATACCAACACCTTGTAGCGGGTTATTGCTGAAAATTTCTTTATTACTCATATCATGCTCTTGTTTATTGTTTACGTAATTAGTTAATTATAATTTGAAAGATCTAATTTAGATACCGCTTATCAATTTGATATACGAACCATTTTAAAAGTTTACATGTTTACCTTATATGGGTAATCTATGCGCTTGAATTGGCATGAGGCTAATTTATTAAATTGATTAAGGAATCTATAAATGGGACTTTTTGATAAGATCAAAACACAAGCTAATACAATTGGAACAAATATTAGTGAATCAACCTCTAAACTAACCAGTGATATCTCTACTGCGTCGAAAGAAAAATCAAAGCTTTCAGCGATTAATTCTGAAATTACTTCAATTAACGGGCAACTAAATATTGCTTACCAAGACATTGGTAAAAAGTATGTATCTAATTTAGTCGATAATAAGGGTGAAAATGTTGAAGCTGTTCTAAAAGATACACTCGACAGAATAGAGCCTCTTTTAGAGAAAAAAATAGAGCTTGAGAAAGAAGCAGTAGAAATTGAGAAAAAATTAAAAGATCAGATAATTCTACAAGAAAAAGCAATTTTTCAACGTGAGTTTGATGAAGAAAAAGAAAAGCTAGAGAAAGCTGTGAAACTGGATGTATTAACAGAAAAAGAGATGCAGGATAAATTAGCTAGAGCTCAGCTTAAATTGGATAATTTTGATAATATTCGTAAAGTTAAAAAACAGTACGATATGCAATTAATTTCAAAGGAAGAACTAAACGAAAAGCTTGCGGCGTTTGGTGTTTAAATTCTTTTTTTTAAAAAGGCTCTAAGGTGTTTAGAGCCTTTAAATCTATTACTTACAATTAACTACTACACGGCCACGTATTTCACCTTTTAATAGGGCTTCTGCATTTGCAACGGCGTCAGAAAGCGGGACTTCTTGTGAAATAGTATCTAGGTACTGCGCCTCAACTAACTCACTTAAACGTTGCCATGCTTCAATTCGGTCAGCTTTAGGGCGCATTACACTATCAATACCCATTAGGCTAATGCCACGAAGGATAAACGGCGCTACCGTTGCCGGAAAGTCCATACCTTGTGCTAAACCACAGGCTGTTACAACACCACCGTATTTAATCGATGCACACACATTTGCAAGGGTGTGGCTACCCACAGAATCAATTGCACCAGCGAATTGCTCTTTTGCCAGTGGTTTACCAGGTGCTGAGAATTCATCGCGAGATAAAACACGTTTTGCGCCTAATTTTTCAAGATGATCTGCTTCGTTCATGCGGCCTGTTGTGGCAACAACATCAAAGCCAAGCTTATTAAGTAAATAGATAGCAAAACTGCCCACGCCGCCATTGGCTCCAGTGACCAGAATTTCACCGCTTTGAGGCGTGATCCCTTGTTTTTCTAAAGCGATAATACTAAGCATTGCGGTATACCCCGCAGTACCAATTTGCATTGCTTGTTTTGGTGTTAAATTAGCGGGAAGGGGGATAAGCCAATCTGCACTCATAGATGCTTTTGCACTTAAACCACCGAGGTATTTCTCACCAACACCAAAGCCATTTAACAAGACTTTATCACCTACTTTAAATTCATCACTTTTAGACTCAGTCACTGTGCCTGCAAGGTCAATACCTGGGATCATCGGGAATGTTCTTACCACAGGGCCTTTACCTGTAATCGCTAAAGCATCTTTGTAATTCAAGGTGCTGTAGTCAACATCAATATTTACATCGTGCTGGTGGATACTTTCTACAGGAAAGTCTGTGTATTCGGCACGATAGCCTTGATCATCTTTGTTGATAACTACCGATTTTACTGATGTTGTCATGTTGACTCCTTTTAGACCGATCGTCTTTTAATGGTTAAAATAAAACCCTATTAAAACGGCTTTATAAAATTAAGCGTAAAAATTGAGCTGTATAAAGGGTAAGCGGTTCACTTGATTTATCAAGTTTAGAGCGCATCACTGCGCCTTCCCATCCAATCCAGAAGAACTCAGCAAGCATTTTACAATCTGATGATTGAGGTATTTGTTTTTGCTGCTTTGCGTCTATCAAGCAGTGTTCAATTAGAGCTTGCCAGCTGGTGTAAGCCTGCTTAATACGTGCAATCATTGCTTCATTAAGGTAGCTGAGCTCTTGGTTTAAATTACCAATTAAGCAGCCGCGATTAAACTCAAACTTTGCCATGCCTTGTTTAGCGTCATTAGCAAACAGTACAATCCTTTCAAGAGGGGTTGTTGCATCGTTTGCTAGGTGGCGTTTTAACTTTGCCTGAAAATAGCTGTCGTAAGCATCTATGAGTGCCAAGCCGAAATCATTTTTACTTTTAAAGTAATGATAAAAAGATCCCTTAGGTACTTGTGCTGATTTTAAGATTAAATCAATGCCGGTTGCGCTAAAGCCTTTTTCAGTTAATACGGCTAACCCTGTATTAATTAGTAGGGCACGCGTATCTGCATTTGAACGCGCTATTTTTGGTGGCCTGCCACGACGGCTCGGCACAGAGTTATTTGTTTCCATGAGCACCATATTAGACCGATCGGTTTTTAATATGCAAGTAATAAATAGACTAAATTGTAATCATCACAAATTTGTCATGATTACAATTTAATTGGGAACTTTGTAGAAATAGGCTAGGTCACAAATATTGAAGCTAAAAGAGCTGTATCGTTTTTAGCTGAATTTAAGTGTATTAATAGATGGTTTTAGTTAAAGAGGTACGACCACCTAGTCATTTAAAATGTTAATTCATTTGAGCATCAGCACGTTAGTTATTGTCAATTTATTTAATTGCTTTTTGCTATTTGAATTTAACAGTTTTATTAACTATTCATTAAATGTAGATGTCAATTTCGCTACATATCTATAAATATAAAAGGTGAGGATATTACCTATGAAGAGACAGAAAAGAGATCGTTTAGAAAGAGCTCATTCTCAAGGTTATAAAGCAGGCTTGGCAGGCCGTTCCAAAGAACAATGCCCTTATCAACAAATAGACCCTAAATCAGAATGGTTAGGCGGCTGGCGAGAAGCCATTGAAAACCGAAATATGTTTAAAACTTAAAATAGGCACCTTATTTACGCAAAAAAGCCCCACTTCGGGGCTTTTTTGTATCTACACATTCATATTAGAATGCAGATGTATCTTGGAAAAGACCTACTTTAAGATCTTTTGCTTCATAGATTACGCGGCCATCTACTTCTACAGTACCATCAGCCATACCCATGAATAATTTACGTTTAATTACACGCTTCATGTCTAAACGATAAGTTACTTTTTTAGCTGTCGGTAAGATTTGACCTGTGAATTTAACTTCACCTACACCAAGTGCACGACCAAGACCTGGACCACCAGACCAACCAAGGAAGAAACCTACTAATTGCCACATAGCATCAAGACCAAGACAACCAGGCATTACTGGGTCACCTTTAAAGTGACAGTCGAAGAACCAAAGATCAGGGTTGATATCTAGTTCTGCAACGATTTGGCCTTTACCGTGCTCACCACCATCAGCAGTGATAGAGATAATGCGGTCCATCATTAACATGTTGTCACTTGGTAAACGACAGTTGCCTTCACCGAACATTTCACCTTGACCGCAAAGGACCAATTCTTCTTTTGTATAGCTGTTTTTAGGTTCCATAACTCTCATTCATCGCTTAGAAATTGCCCCGTACTTTAGCGTACACTTGTACGCTAAACAACTCGGAGCAGTTAATTATTTGCTATTTTTCGCTTGTTTTATGACCATTTAATTAAACTGTCGCTGATAAAGGGAGATAAAACCGCGCATTGTGAAGTAAAAATCATTATAATTGCTGTGATTCTTTAACCAGTCTAAAGGAAATTTATGATCCTTTTTGTAAACTCACTGACAGTGATTGATTTTTCTTACTTGTGTAATAAACGCGGCGCAGTTGGCGAGAGCTGGATTGTGGATTTAACTCTGCACGGTCAATTAAATGATGAGTCGATGGTGCTTGATTTTGGTTTAGTTAAAAAGCAAATCAAGGGCATTATTGATAACTGTATCGACCATAAACTTGCTGTGCCTGCCACACTAAACGGTTCACTAACACAGCATGCTGAGCACAGCGTGCTAGATTGTCATTTTGGTGATAATTATCACTTAGCTATGAGTGCTCCTAACCAAGCATATTGTTTAATCGATGCTGATGTTATTGATGAAAAGTCGGTAACCGAGTTTTTAATTAAAACAATTATGCCTGAGCTACCTAGCAACATTGAAAAGATTGAAATTACTTTATACCCAGAGCATAGCCAAAGTTTTTACTATCATTACAGCCATGGTCTTAAAAAGCACGATGGTAATTGTCAGCGTATTATTCATGGCCATCGCTCACAGATTGGTATTAGCCTTGATGGTATGGCTATGCCTCGCTTACAAAAAGAGTGGGCAGATAAATGGGAAGACATTTATCTAGCAACAGCTGAAGATGAAATCAATAAATCAGACCTCAAGCATGTAACTGCACAAGATAACGATGTGTGTTTTGCTTATACATCACAGCAAGGCTATTTTGAAATGGCGATTGATAAATCTCGTTGCGATATTTTACCTTGTGATACTACGGTTGAGTGCATTGCAGACTACTTAAGTTCACAAGTTAAAAACCAATACCCTGATTCAGAAGTTAAAATTACAGCTTACGAAGGGGTTGGTAAGGGGTCAATCAGTTATGCGTAAAGGATTACTAATAGCTGCATTTGCAGGATTGTTTTCTTTAACTGCAAGTGCTGTTGAATTAAAAGGACATTTAACTCAAGGCGGTTTAGTAACAGGCCAAATTGATGGCGCTAAAAGTGTTAGCTTCAATGGTGAGCCTCTTAAGCTTTCAACAAATGGTGAGTTTGTGTTTGGCTTTGGTCGTGATGCGAAGACAAATCATAGCCTTTCTTGGGTTGATAGTGCGGGTGTAAGCCACGAACAAGCAATTGTGATCACTAAGCGTGATTACAAAATTGACAAAATCACCGGTGTTGCAAAAAAATATGTCTCGCCACCTAAAGAAGTGTCTGAGCGTATTAGCCGTGAAGCTGTTGCCGTACGCAAAGCGAGGCAGGTCAATTCTGACCTACGGTACTTTTTAGATCCTGTTTATAAGCCTGCAACGGGCCGTATTTCAGGTGTTTATGGTAGCCAGCGTTACTTTAATGGTGAGCCTCGCCGCCCGCACTTTGGTTTAGACATTGCCAATAAAACGGGTAGTCCAGTGTATGCACCAGTAAGCGGCACAGTTGTTTTTGCTGATGCTGACTTATATTACTCTGGTGGAACCTTGATCCTTGACCACGGCCATGGTGTTACCTCTACTTATATTCATTTAAGCAAATTAGATGTAAAAGTAGGGGATGAAATTAAGCGTGGCGATAAAATTGCCGAGATCGGTGCAACCGGTCGCGTAACTGGCCCTCATTTAGACTGGCGTTTTAATTGGAAAAATGAACGCCTTGACCCTGCGCTAATGATGCAAGACACATTAGCTAATAAAAAGTAGAGACTATGACACAACCAATCGATCGTGACGCTATTATTGCAAAGCGTATTGCTGACTCAACAACGTCGGTAACAAAAACTGTTTTTCCTGGCCGCACTAATCACCACAATACTTTATTTGGCGGTGATGCGTTGGCTTGGATGGATGAAGTCGCGTTTATCGCTGCTACACGTTTTTGTCGTAAGCCACTTGTAACTATTTCGTCTGACCGTGTAGATTTTAAAGAAGCCATTCCAGCTGGTACATTTGCAGAGCTAATTTCTAAAGTGGTGCATGTAGGAAACACCAGCCTTAAAGTAGACGTTGAAATCTTTTTAGAAACAATGCACAAAGACGATAAGCATTTAGCTATTTCTGGTAGTTTCACGTTTGTAGCTGTTGATGATAATCACAGGCCAACACCGGTTGTTTGCGATAAAATGATCAACGGTTTCGAATAAAGCACGGCTATACCAATTCGCAATAAAACTTAATTAAGCGAATTGGTGTTAAACTTAAAAAATAAGTACCTGCGGGTATTTATTTTTACACATTAAAGAACACATCATACTAAATTTTATGTAAATATTATCTCAGCAAAGATTAAGAAATAGGACTATAAGTAATCAGAGGGAGGGTGGCTATGCGTTTACTAATTCTGGTTCTTTATGGCGTTCTTTTATTTTTAGCTTTTAATCAATTAGATTCTTATATGCTGGATTTAATCGCAGCGCTAAGAGGTCAGTTAATTTTAGTTAGCTTTTTACTTGTAGGGTTATGCTATTTTTACAGTAAAAAGATGGCATCAAGCTTATTAGTTTTAAGTACAATTTTGACTTTAGTGCACTTTAAACCATACTCATCTAATCAGAGGGAGGTCGGTGATATTAAGGTTACACAAATAAACCTACAATATAGTAACCCTAACTTACAACAGATTATCTATAACCAAATGATAGAAGAGAAAAATGATATCCTGGTGTTATTAGAGTTTAATGATACACAGCGTCATGTTCTTGATAATCTCAACACAGAATATCATTTGTTTGGTTATGCTGAAGTTGAAGGCGCGCCTTTTGGTATAATCGTTATCTCAAAACTTCCGATTATCCAAAAACAAATTAAACGTTTTGATAATCCAAAACTAGGCTATGTAAAACTTAGTTTTTTGCATAATAACATTATGTTAAATAGCCTTGTTTTTCATCCTCCATCACCAAGAGATAGAACTCTATGGACGCAACGCAACTCTGTTTTAAGTAAAGTGCAAAACGAAATTAAAACTTTAGGAGGGAATTGGTTAATTGCAGGGGATTTTAACACGGTTCCATGGTCGCGCTATTTTATTGAAGCTGATAATAATTGCTTTGATCGTAGTGGATTTTATGTAACTTGGCCTTCTAAAATTCAATTTAATGGCTTACCAGTTTTAGGTCTTCCTATTGACCATTGCATTGCAAGTGAGAAAATTAGGCTAACTAATATTAATACTAGTTTCGTTAAAGGTAGCGACCACAGGTCGCTTACCTATGAAGTTAAACTATCTAAACAGTGAAGTTGTCTTAATTTACTATTTTCTATCAATATCTCTACTAACATACTTAATTCAAAATTATCCCAAGGCTTTGCCGTAATCATTGTTGCGACTTTATCTTTGACTGTATGCTTAGATGCTTCCATCTCTGCATAGCCAGTTAATAACATACGCGAACTGTAAGGTTTTACTGCCTTAATTTTCTCAAGTACAGCTAAACCACTCAAAGAAGGCATTAATAGATCACAAATTACCAGGTCAAGCGCATTTTGTTTCGCATATTCAATAGCTGCATAGGGATCACTGTAACAAACTACAGAATATTTACTAATTAGCAGTCGTTTTAATGAGCGCAAAATTGCCTCATCATCATCAATTATTAATACAGTTTCTTTCATTAGCTTGCACCCAATAAGTGTTTTAGATCATAAAGAACATGTTTAAAATTTCGCTTATGAGGAAATAGCCAAAATGCCTTATTTGAATAGGATAGTGCTTTCGAGTAATTACCTAATTCTCTATAAAACTCACCATAACACTCACTTAAACGTGCTTTTATTTTCTTTAATTCTCCTTTTGTAACCCCGTATTGATTCCTGCGTATAATTTCAACCATTGCGGCTAATCGATTTTCTCTATTAGCAGTTATTGAGTTTGCTCGCATCAAGTAGTGCATTGCGCACAAAGAGCTGTAAGCTACATCACCTTGCTTAGCTATTTTTAACCAACAATCCAGATCTGTTGCGCTTGTTAATTTGTGATCAAATCCGCCTACGTCAATCAAAGCGGCACGTTTAACCATTACAGATGAAGTGCCAACAATGTTAGTTGTTATCATTTGACTTATTGGATTTTTCAGCAAATGAAATTCTGTGTTCGTTCTATTGCTGTCGAATTCAGGCCAGTAGTCAAAACAGCTGATTATGTCTTCATTTTTTTCATTAAAGTGCATGTAGTCTGTAAAACTTAGTACGCACTCTGGATGCTCGTTATGAAAGGCTAACTGTTTAGCTAGTTTATCTTTTGACCAGTAATCGTCTGCATCTAAAAATGCAACATACTCTGAATTTGCTTGTGTGATGGCCAAGTTTCTTGCTGCCACGACACCTTTCCTATTTTGGGTAAATAAACGTACTTCTTTATTTGTTTTAGCGAGTTGTTGTAAGTAGTCTATGCTTCCGTCAGTAGACCCATCATCAACAATAATAATTTCAAAATTAACATCATTTTGTTGGTAAATACTGTTTATGCATGTCTCTAAATACTTGAGACAGTTGTAATTAGGGATGATTACACTAACTTGAGTAGACATAAGATTACTCCAAAAACTTAAACATATTATTCTTGTAGTACGCAATTTAGAAGCCACTTTTATTAGCTCGATATTGGCTATAATTCTCTGATTTTTCTTTTTGTGCGTTGCATTTTGCAATTATTTATAGATTTGACGTCTCAAATTGAGAAAAGTACCCCATAAAAAGCAGGTATGGTTATTGCCCTTGTTTCTACATATATTTTAGTAGGAGCATTTTATGAAACACATCGCTATCTTAGTTCCGAGTTTCCCAGTTGCATCAGAAACATTTGTTGTCACAGAAATTAATGCACTTCTAGATGCTGGACATAAAGTGACGGTATTCACTTTTGAAAAAACCTCTGTGTTGATTAATTTATCAAGTGCAATAGAAGTCAAAGAGATTGAAAAGCCTGACTTTAAAAAAATACTTCCCGCAATGTTTAATGTTGTGAAACTCAGTAAAGCAATAAATACTGCAATCCAGTTTCGCTCGATATCTACACAATCTCTTATTGGCTATGGCTACAAAATTGCTCAGTACCTTAAAGTTGCCAAAATAGATCATTTGCACTGCCATTTTATGCATGGCCCTCTAGCATATGGCATTGTTGCTGCGAAAATGGCAAATATCACTGTCTCTTCGATAGGGCATGGCCATGATGTTTATGTAAATAGTGCCGATTTAAACTCGAAATTAGCTTTATGTGATTTCTCTGTCGCTGTGTGTGAAGAAATGGCTATGCAGTTTAAAAAATGCGAAAAAAGTAACGTGAAATTACTTCACTGCGGTATCGATACTACAAAATTTAACCAAACACCTTCATCATTAAGTGAATCTGTAAGGTTAATTTTTATAGGTAGGCTAGTCGAAAAGAAAGGGCTTCAATTCTTATTACCAGCTCTTAAACATATGCCTAAAGAATTTGGTATTACTTTAGATATCGTTGGCGACGGTCCAATGATCAACGACCTAATGTATATGGCTGAAGAGCTTGGCGTAAGAAAGTCAGTCAGGTTTCTAGGTGAAAAACCTCATGCTTGGGTAAGTGAAAACCTAGTGAATTATTCAGCTTTGATTGCCCCATTTTGTGTCGCTAAAAATGGTGACCGAGATACAGGGCCACTGGTTTTAAAAGAGGCAATGGCATGTGGTTTACCCGTTTTAACAACCACTTTAATGGGTGCGAATGAAATTGTTACGCCTAATGTTGGCATGAAATGTATGCCTAGCAGTATCTCTGGTATTAGCAAGATGCTTTATAAATTTCATCAGTTGTCACCTCATAAACGCTATTTACTCGGCCAAAATGCAAAACAACATGTTAATCAGCACTACAATGCATTTAACCAGGCTAAACAACTATCAAAGTGGGTTGAAGCTTTGTAAGGAACAGTTATGAGTAATCTAAAACAAATAGGTTATTTTGCCGTCGCAGTATTATCAGTAAAAGGACTAGGCTTTTTATTGCTACCAATTAGCACACGATTCCTAAGTCAAGTAGAGTTTGGTCAGTTAAATTTTCTAGTAACTGTTTCTGCGCTGTGTTCGCTTATTTTATCAATAGGCTTACCAGAGCTTTTACTTAAACAACAGTACAATACTCATACTGAAAAACTTGCTCTGTTTCGTGACGCGGTAATAACAACCTTTATATTTAGTTTACTCTTTGCAGGTTGTTCTTTGATTTTTTCTGAGCAAATAGCACATCAGTTACCGGCCAAAGTTGATCCTCTAGATTTAAGGCTATTAATTGTTAACCTTGTACTATCGGCGCTAATTGGTATTCCGTACATTTATTACCGCTTGACTAATAATGCGAGAACATATTGTTATTTATGCATTTCTCATGCTTTAGTCCAAACAACATTAACGATTACCTTACTATTTTTAGGTTTCAGTATCACTGGAGTTATGGTGTCGGGCGCAGTGAGTAGTTTACTTATTGTATGTATTAGCTATTTTGATATTTTAAAGGTTATTAATGTAAGTTATTCAGAGTTTTCTTGGCGAATACAAGGTAAACAGACTGTTTTTATCATTTCTATTGTTATCTCTAGTTTATTTATTTATGCCGGAAACGGCGCTGAAAATTGGTTTATTGTTGCAAACTTTGATGAGACATTGTTAGCGAATTACTACGTGGCGGCGCAGTTTGCAGTATTAACTTCGTTTACGTTTGAGCCTATACGCCTTTGGTGGTTTGCTAAACGTTTTAGCCTAGTTAAAAACAATAAATCTGAATACGAAAGTAAAGCCATTCTCTGTTTGAATGTTGGTTTAGCGCTTTGCGTAGTGATGTCTGTTCTTGCTCCAATCACTTTAAATTTAGTGTTACCTGATAATTACCACGGCAACGAGCACTGGTTAGTATTGTTAATTGTTGTGGTTGCTATTAGGCACCATAGCGATATTTTGAATATTGGTTGTTATACGCATAAGAATGGGATCTCGGTACCCATTATTAATCTTTTAACTGCATTAGTCGGTCTGAGCCTTTTATATCTTCTGGTGCCAATGTTTGCTGTAGAAGGAGCGATTTTATCTTTAATTATTATGCAGAGCTTTAAACTGTTATGTTTTTACTTAACTAGCCAACAGTTTGTTCCGCTAACTTTTAAACTATCTTCACTTGCTCCTAGTTGGCTTGCTTTATTGATCATAGCGGGTATTTCGTTTATGCCTGGCAATTTAATTCTACAATTAGGTGTCCTGTTAACGTACATTTTTGTATTTATTAATCAGTACAAGAGCATCATTTTACGAGTTATCAAAAAAACGGTAGAGGAGCGTAAATATGCTCAATTACTATAAGCAAAATCAACTTGTAATAAATGGTATTGTTGTCACCGTACTGGTTATTTCGACTTACTCGCTACTAGGTCCTATCGCCGTTTTTGCTTTATTACTACTTCCTTTTGCAGCGTTTACAGCAGTGAAAGTCAGTGTTGCATTTATTATCTTATTTATTCTTTTTAGTTATTTTAGGCTACACGAAGCATTTCCTGTTTTGATGCCATTAAAAATTCCTAAGCTCTTGGCATTAGCATCTCTTTTAGGGATTGCATGGCATCTATTTATTTCGCAGAAATTAAAGCCTCATTGGCATACAAATCACCTTATATTTTTTGCTTGGTTTATTTGGTTAACTATTTGCGTATTCAGTGCGGCTAACCGTGGTTTAGCGCTTGAGTATTGGTCAGGTGTGTTGATTAAAGTGCTCATAATGGTGTTTGCAATTTCATGGTGGATGACTTCTCTACAACATTTTAATGTTATCCGCATTGGTATTATGATTTCAGGCTCAGCCATCGCGCTTGTAGCCTTAAGTAATAAAATGAATGGGATCGGTCTTGTTGAAGGAACTCGTGTGACTATTTCGCGAGAACTTCGCTCACAACTCGGTGACCCGAATGATTTATCACTTGTCATGATGTTCCCAGTGTCTTTTCTTGCAGCTGAAGTTTTTGATAGTAGCGCCCATAAAATAAGACGTTTTATAGCACTCATCTGTCTAATAGTTGCGATTAGTGGCGTTATTGCTACTCAAAGTCGTGGGGGATTACTGGGGATTGCAGCAGTATTAAGCTTTTTTATCTATCAAAAAATTAAAAATCCAATCATTGTTGGTTGTATAGGTGCTGTCGGAATGCTCGCGATGATTGTTTTTGCAGGGATATCAGATAGACAAAGTGGTGGTGCTCATGAAGATGGTGTCGATGAGTCTGCAATGGGCCGTATCTATGCTTGGCATGCGGCAATTAACATGGCGCTGTCTAATCCATTGACTGGGGTAGGTGTAAATAATTTTGTAGCGAATTATTTTTTCTATAGTCCACATTGGGATGGCAAGAATCATGCAGTACACAGTACATGGTTTCAAGTACTTGGCGAAACAGGCATTGTTGGGATGTTTATATTCATTGCCCTGATCACATGTATTTACCGAAGTTTAAACCGTGTTTTCTTGATTAATAAACAGCTTAACGATGAAAAAATAGCAGTGAATGCGAAAGCACTTAAAGGCGGGCTGATAGGCTTTATGGTGTCAGGAACCTTTTTAACTCAAGCTTTTACTTGGCCTATATACATCATCTTGGCGTTAACTATTGCTCTTGAAAAGCTTGTTATAGATAAACAAAAGGAAAGGCATTATGACTGAGAATTTAAAACAGTGGTTAAAATCAAGTGACAGTCCTTTTGCAAAGTCACTTTTTCAAATTGCAAAACTCATTCGCAATCCGCAAATGTTTGTAATACCAGGTTTCCATGCATGCCTATACAAACTGCATTTACTTGTTAAAACAATTTTCAGTGAACTATTACGTATCTTCTATTTTACGCCAATTTTTAAAAGCCAAATTAAAGGTTCAAAACGTAATTTATATCTTTATTCTGGTATGCCACAAATTTTAGGGCAGCTAGATATAACGTGCCAAGATAATTCTCGTATTAGTGGTATTAGCACTTTTTGTGGTCGTAGTCATGGGTTAAACAAATCGCAACTTATCATTGGTAACAATGTCGATATTGGTTGGCAAAACTCATTCTCTGTGGCTGGTAAAATTGTTCTGCAAGATGATGTTAGGCTTGCTGGACGGGTTTTTCTAGCTGGTTTTCCAGGCCATCCTTTAAACTCGCAAAGGCGCGCTTTAGGTGAGCCTGATGATGATTCGCAAGTCGGAGACATCATTATAGAGCAAGGGGCTTGGGTTGGAACGGGGGTGACAATCCTTGCTGGCGTAACAGTAGGAAAGGGCGCAATAGTTGCTGCAAGTAGTGTTGTTACAAAAGATGTACCTGCATATACGATCGTGGCTGGAAACCCTGCAAAAGTTGTTAAGAAGCTGGAGTCAGAGTCATGAAATTTATCGTTTTTGGTGAAGATTGGCAAAGCCATCCAAGCAGTACTCAACATATCTTTAAAGAATTAGCGAAAAGCCATGATATTGTATGGATAAATTCAATCGGTATGCGAAAGCCAACAATAAAGTTGCTTGATGTAAAAAGAGTTTTTTACAAACTAAAATCGTTAGTGTTGAAAAAGAGGCATACTGAAGAATCTGCAGACAAGCACAGCAAACTTAAAGATCATACTTTGCCGATTTTACCTTGGCATGACAATAAGCTTGTAAAAGCATTTAATAAATGGATTTTTAATAAAAAGCCTTTTGTTGATAATGAACCAATTATCTATTGGGTTAGTGTTCCTACTGCCATATACCTTATTAATTTACGTCCCATAGACAAGATTGTTTATTATTGTGGCGATGACTTTTCGGCTTTAGCGGGTGTTGATCATTTAATGGTTGAACCACTAGAGAGAGAGCTTATTCTTAAAGCCGACCTCATTTATGTAGTAAGTGAATTTCTTTCTAGCAAAATGCCAAAGCATAAAGTTAAGCTGTTATCTCATGGTGTTGACTTTGATTTATTTAATAATAAAAAGCAGAAGGCAGTTGAACTTAGTAATATAAATAAACCGGTTATTGGCTTTTATGGTTCTTTAAATGCGTGGCTCGACAAAGAGCTTTTGCAAAAACTGGCACTTGAACGGCCTCAATACCAAATAATGTTAATTGGTAACATTATTGAAAACTTTGATTCATTATTATCCCTTAACAATGTGTCCCATGTACCCTCAGTAGAGCACCATAAACTTGCTACTTTTTCTCAACATTGGCATGTCTCGATTCTCCCATTTGTTGATAACGCGCAAATTAGAGCATGCGATCCGCTTAAACTTAAGGAGTATCTAGCGACAGGAACCCCCATTGTTTCAACTAATTTTGCTGCAGTGAGACCCTATCAAGAGGCTGTGCTGATCGCAGACTCTATGAATGCCTTCATTGAGCGTGTGGACTATGCCATTAGCATAAGCGATGAGCAAAAGCTTAATTGGCGACAAACTCAAGCTGATTACGCAAAAAATCACAGTTGGCAAGTTAAGGCGCTACAAATAAGTGATGAGCTAGGGCTTGGTTAACTTCATCTATTAAAAGCTGCATTAACGCAGCTTTTTTTATTTTTGGAACAAGATCTGCAACAGAATAACTAATTGAAATTATCGCAATTTATTTTTTTCAAAATGCAAATATAACTGCATTTTTTTGCAAATTGCAAAGCAATAGGTAACTCCATGTTAGTTAAAGAGCAGATCAAACGATTAATATATTTAGGGCTTTATGCGCTTTACACGCGTATTAAGCTTTTTATTATTCCGTTTTGCATTGTGCCTCTTGTTGTTATTTTCATGGGGCTGACTGCTCAAAAACAATATACCAACCACGCAACCATTTTGATTGAAGAATCTGCACTTTTAAATCCGTACTTAGATGATCTGTCTTTTTCATTTCAGTTATCAGATCGTATGGCAGCACTTAGAACTTTAGTTATAAGCAGAAAAGTACTTATTGCTGTCGCTAAGGAAACTAATTTAATCGCAGAAGATGCAACGCCAAAACAAGTTGAAGAAATTCATCAAAAGCTCTCTAAAGCTCTCTCTTTGTCATTAATCGGCGATGAATTAGTGCGTATAAACTTTATATGGCACGACCAAAGTCAAATGAAACCTGTACTTGAAAAAGTGGTAGAGAAATTTATTGAACGCTTACTTGCGCCAACTAAAGCCTCTTTAGATACGTCAGAACAATTTTTCTTTCAACAACTTGAAGGGTTACGCCAAGAGTTAGAAGTATCTGAAGAATCTCTTGCTAAATTTAAAAGCCAAAATAGCAATACATTACCAACGGTTTTACATAGCAACCGCGAAACATTCGATAAATTATTATCGGAAAAACAGCAGAAATTAATTGCTCTTTCTGGTGCTAAAGCAAAGCTCAATGCACTAAAAAATAAAGTAGGGCAAGCTAATCCAATCCTAGGGAAGTTAGAAGAAAAAATTATTCGTACAGAATCTGAATTAAGTCTACTGCGCACTCGTTATACAGATAAGCACAGTAAAGTTATTGAAAAAACACGTACTTTAAAAAACTTAAAAGCGCGTCAGCAGTCATTACTTGAATCAAGCGAAGACTTAGATACCTCGAATTTAGATCAACTTTGGCAAATGGTTAATACCTTGCCTTCGGGTGAAAATAAAGAATCCAGTGTATTGGTTTCTCAGCTGCTTGCCTTAGAAGAGGCTAAAAATAACCTGCTTCAACAGGAACAAGAATTTGCAATGCTAGAAGAACAGGTAAAAGAGGTAAGCGAGAGATTATTAATTACCAGCGATGTAGAAAAACAGCTAAGAAAATTAGAACGAGATTACGAAGTTAAACAATCGTTGTACAAAGATATGTTAAGCCGATACGAAATGGCAAAAGTAACAGGAAAACTTGTTAAATATGAAGGCCCAGACAAAGTAAAAACAATTGAACGCGCCTATAGCCCAACGCAACCAATCAATACCTCTTTAGTCATGACAATCGTGATTGGAGTTGTGCTTGGAATGTTTACAGGTGGAGCAAGTGTATTTGTTGCTTCACTTTGCGACAGCCATCTAAAAGATATTCAAACTATTGAAAAGCTTAGTAATGCACACGTAGTAACTGTCCTGCCAATTATAAACAGCAGTGCATCTAACAAGCATATTGAAGGAGAACCTTTATGAAGGTAATGCACTTAGTACAGCATTTAGAAGTTGGCGGCCTAGAAAAAATGGCAATTACGCTATTAAAGAATAGTCAATATAGCCAAACAACCATCATCGTCTCGTTAGAAGGTGATAAGGAGTCAGCAATCAAACAATGGCCGGAACTTAGCAATTATAAAAGCAGTGTTTTTTGTTTAAATAAAGCACCTGGCTTTAAAGGTTCGGTTATAAAAAAATTAAAGGCGCTTATAAAAGAGCAGCAAATAGATATTATTCATAGTCATCATATAGGTCCATTACTGTACGCTGGTATTGTGTGTTCATTAACAACTAAGCGTATTCGCCATGTTTCGACTATTCATGATGCTTGGTATTTAAACAATATTAAGCAACGTTTCTTCACCAGAGCTCTTAACTTATTAACACATATTCATTGGGTAGCAGATGCAAACATCGTAGCCAATGAGTTTCAATCAAAAACGTCAATCATACCTCAACAGACAATTTTAAATGGTATTGATTGCGAGCAATTTAAAGCAATAGATAAATCATGTGCACGCCAGCAGTTAAACTTACCAGAAAATGTTCAGTTGATCGGGTGTGCAGCCCGACTAATTGAAGGTAAAGGGCATAAAGACTTAATACATGCTCTCATTTATTTGCCTGAGAATTATCACCTTGTATTTGCAGGCGATGGTGACCAGAGAGATTTACTCCACAAAGCTGTTGAAAGCTATGATTTAAAATCGCGAGTACATTTCTTAGGAAATATACACGACATGAGAGTTTTTTACTCTAGCATCGATGTTATGTGTCTATATTCGAAACGAGAAGGTCTGCCCCTGTCTATCATTGAAGCGATGTCATGTGGAGTACCTATTGTCGCATCTGATGTAGGTGGTATTCACGAAGTTGTAACTGATAAAGAGGGGGAATTGATTGCAGCAAATAACTACAAGCTAATTGCCCCTGCAATATTACGTACTTTGCAATTACCAAACGGAAATCCTATTCGTCATCATGCTATTGCTGTTGCTGATGCACGGACCATGAGTAGTCAATATGACAATTTATACACAGCGTTAGCGTGATGGGAGGCTATGATGACAATTTTCAGTATCGTATTTTTAGTATTAGTATTCGTTGCAATTTACCACCATGTTGGATATCCAATCATGGTTGATTGGGCTGCAAAAAGTCACAAATCTAAACACAAAAATAGCAAGGCTGACCCTAAAACCTATCAGCCAAATATTGGTATTTTAATGTGCGCATATAACGAACAAGACCACATAGCAGAAAAGTTACATAACTTAGCCTCATTGTTATATGACAATGATCATTACAGCATACATGTCTATTTTGATGGTTGCACAGATGCGACGGTAAACAGAGCTTATGAGGCTCAACGTGTTTTATTGAGCCATGGTGTGCAATGTTTTTTCCATGTCAGGGAAGAGAACAAAGGTAAAGTGCATGGATTAAATACATTAATGGGGTTAGCTAAATTTCAAAATGATATTTTATTGTTCACTGACGTGAGCGCGCTATTGAGCATTGATGCTTTAAATAAGGTCGCCGATAAATTTAGTAATCCAAAAGTTGCAATTTCTACGGGAGTGTACACACTTGATGATAGGGCTCCAGATGCACAAAAAGCATATTGGAAGTATCAAAATCAGGTAAAACTATCTGAGTCCGAGCTAGGTGCAGTAATTGGTGTGCCTGGTGCCATGTTTGCGATGCGTTCAACATCGGCAATAGAGCTTGATGATAACACTATTAATGATGACTTTATTTTATCTATGAATGCGCTTGCACAAGGTGGTAAGGCAGTATTAGATGAAGACGTTGTTATTTATGAGCGTGAATGCGATTTACAACAAGAAGACTACAAACGTCGTATCCGCCTTGGAGCAGGGAATTGGCAACAAATTAAGTCCCTAAAACAGCTTCTAAAGCCTCAGCTTGGTTGGACGAGTTTAAACTTTTTTTCGCATAAAGTACTACGCGGTGTGATGCCGATTATCTTAGCGTGTATCTACTTGTGTATTTTATTCGAAGCTGCATTCATGAAAACCACATGGGCAGTGTTTTTAGCCATAGGTATTTTAAGCTTACACGGTGTTGAGCTGTTAAAGAGTGTTTTTAATATTAAAATACGCGTACCTATTTTAGATAAAGTAAACTATATTTTAAACAGTTATTTTCTGTCTTTATATGGAATTATACGCTACGAGCTAGGGTACTTTAATGCCCCTTGGCGACGTGTGAGGGATAACAATGTGAATCGTTCTTCTTGTGAGATATCTGGTAAGTCGGTTGTGAAGGTTATAAAGCGTGGCTGTGATGTTATCGGTGCATTAGTTGTAATCGCTCTCGTTTGGCCAATTTGTTTATTTGCCGCTATCGCAATTAAATTAACTTCTAAAGGCCCGATTATTTTTAGCCAACTTCGTGTCGGTGAAAGCTCAGATGACTTTGTCAAATTATTTAATGTATATAAGTTTCGCTCTATGGTTGTTGATGCTGAATTAAAATCAGGTGCCGTATGGGCGAGTAAGGATGATCCACGAATTACTCCTATTGGCAGATTTATGAGAAAAACGCGTATTGATGAGTTACCGCAATTAATAAACGTTCTTAAAGGGGATATGTCATTAATTGGTCCAAGACCAGAGCGTCCAGTTTTCTATGCAAAGTTAGAAAAAAATATCCCCTATTTTTGTCAACGAACTTATGGCGTAAAACCTGGTATTTCGGGTCTTGCCCAAGTAATGAATGGCTACGACGAATCAATAGAAGATGCTCGCAGTAAAATTGGTTGGGATTATGCCTATTCTCTTAGTATGTCTACGCCATTAGCATGGCTAAAATTAGAATGCTCAATAATTGTCAAAACGCTAATGGTTGTTTTTACAGGAAAAGGCCAATAGTTTTATGGTCAAAATCAGTTGCATAATGCAAATTAATTCCTATAAATTAATTGCATTATGCACAAAGTAAATAAAAACATAAAATTATCAATATCTTATATTCTGGCATTTAAGTTGTAACAGTAAGATTAACCAAACCATCTTAAAGGTAGAAAATCATGACTAATACAACTAAATCTGATGCAAATACCACATTCATCACTTTACCAAATGATTTCTCTGGCTTAGCAGTCGATAGCTTCAAAGATCAGTTCGAAACGGTAGCCACGAGTGAACAATCTAATGTGGTTCTGGATTTTAGTGACACCACCTTCATCGACTCCTCAGGTATTGGTGCGATGGTATTTTTATATAAACGAATTGAGAAAAAAGGCCAAAAGCTTTCTTTACTGAACGTTTCAGGTCAACCACATAAATTAATGAGTTTACTAAGAGTAGATAAAACCATCCCATTCATTGAGCAAGCTGACATCGCGTGAGGTGAGTTATGAAGCACATACTAATAACAGTTTTACTGATTATAATTGGCGGATGTGCTTCTTGGCCTGATGAAGGACAAGGAGGCTGGGCCGAAAAATACCAAAATTACCCATTAACCGATGAACAAAATGAGCTTATTTACGATACACAAGAAACAGTGGTTTTGAGTGAGTTTGAACATCACGTTTTGAAATTAGATTTGTTGAAAGCTCAAGGCATCAAACAATGTATGCCCGCTCAATTGCTTAAAGCTCAAATTTATGAAAATCGTATACGTCGTTTAATCGCAGCCCAAATGTGGGAAGACGCAGAGCATGATCTTTTGATCCATTACCACGGCCTAAACCAGTTATCAAAACACTTTGAAACAGTTAATGCGATGACGCAATGTGCTGGCCCAACGGAAAATGAGCAGGTGATGACTGCATCATTGAAAGAGCAGATCACTGAGCTGCTAAATAGTGACAATCAATTCTCTTTTAATGACTTTCAAGTAACACCTAAATACATCTCTCGATTATCACAAGCGGCTGACTTAATAAAACAAGTAGATAAAATCAATTTATTACTAGTAGGGCATACAGATATTAGCGGGCAACAAACCAATAACTATGAATTAGCATTGAAACGTGCAGAGACGGTTAAACATTGGTTAGGAATTTACGGGGTTAATCCAGCTACAATTACAACGCTCACACAAGGTAGTTTATCACCTTATAGCAATGAGCCCGACTCAAATGCTAAACGCCACTCAGATAGACGTGTAGAAGCGATAGTTATTGATATTACTGACAAAGATACGAACAAAAAAGTACATGCATTATCCAGTTGGACCAAAGTTTTAAATGGTCCTAAGGGGCAATAATATGAAACAATTAATTTTAATATGCTTACTTATGTTCTCAACACTCGCTGTTGCAGAGCAAGTTCAAGTCGGAAACAAAATATATTTATACTTACCGGGTGAAGTAGAGTTCGATGAACCATTTGAAGTTGCCAAAGATGGCACCATCACTTTACCTGAGCTTGGTAAGTTTAAAGTAACTGGCGCTGAACTTGCTGAAATTGAACAGCAACTACGTGCTGCATTAAGCGAAGTCTATGTTGCGATGGATGATTTTTATGTCGAAATTCGTTCTAGAGATATTTTTATTAATGTTATGGGTTATGTGAACGACCCATCTCAAGTCAGTATTCCCCGTGATGGTAATATCCAAATGGTCATTGCACGTGCAGGTGGCTTGAAACCAGGGGCACAGCTAGACAGACTACAAATTCGTCGCGGTAACGATGTAATAGAATTCAATTACAAAGCCTATTTAGATTCAGGCAACATTGACTTATTACCCCAATTACAAAGTGCCGACACAGTATTCGTACCTGTATCACCACTATTAGGCAATGTACAAATCGATTTTGATGCGCAAACATTAAGTGCATCCGGTGATGCCAGCGATAATAGTGCAATCACCTTACTTGGTGAAGTCCACAATCCAGGTAGTTTTTCATTCAAAGAAAATATGAGTGTATTAGATGCATTGATGCGAGCTGAAGGCGTAACTCGCTACGCAGATGTAACCAAAATTCGCGTTATCGTAGACAAAACACCTGTTGTTTTTGACCTAAAAGCGTATTTGGATAAACCTAACAACGATACAATGCCTGCACTAAAAGCTGGTTCTACGATTTACGTGCCTATCATGGTTGATGATGTAAACACTACATCACGTACCGTCTACATCATGGGTGAAGTACAAAAGCCGGGTGCTTATGAGGCCGGTGATAGTACCAGCTTTTTAGATATTCTTGCGAATGCCGGCGGGCCGACTCGCTTTGCAGAAACTCGGCAGATTAAGATTTTAACGCCATCGGGCGAAAGTATTTTATTCGATCTGCAAGGCTACAGTGAAGGAATTGTGACTGTAAAAGTGCCTAACTTAAACCCAGGAGATGTGATTTTTGTTCCAGAAAAGACTGACCAAAATGAAAAAAGTTGGTTAAAAGTGCCACCAAAACGCGCAATTAAAATTATCGGCGCAATCCAATCACCGGGCCGTTATGAATGGAGTCCCGAAATGGATTTCACAGATTTACTTGCGCATGCAGGCGGGCCAACTAAAGGCGCAAATATCAATGATATAAAGATCGTTCGTAATGCTGAAGTCACTAAACGTTTCGATTTAGAGCAGTATACAATTAATGATGCAGGAAACTATGAATTACCCAACTTGATTGCTGGCGACACTATCATTGTTGAGGAACTGCCAGTTGATCCTGCTGATAATAAATCGCAATGGATCCGCCAAGAATCAAGTAAATCTATTTATATAATGGGTCAAGTTGGTTCTCCAGGCCGCTATGCATTTAATACCAATATGCATTTTATTGATATTTTAGCCGCGGCTGATGGTCCTACAGATAATGCAGATTTACGTAATATTCGTATTACCCATCGTAATGGAAACACTGCAAAGGTTAGTAAGTTAAACCTCGCACTTTATTTTGAAACAGGCGATGAAACACTCTTTCCACACGTTTTACCAGGCGATACCATCTACATTCCTGAAAAAGATAAAGATTGGTTACGTACCCCTAAAGAGCAAGTAGTGCGTATTATGGGGGCTGTTGAAAAGCCTGGTCGTTACAGCTTTGATGACACTATGACGGTACTTGACGTACTAGCAGAAGCAGGCGGTCCATCAAGCTCTGCACTCATAGACAAAATTGTGGTGGTTAATCATTCATGCTGTAAAGAGCAGTCTCGTGTATTTGATTTAGAAGAGTTTGTTAAGAATCCGAATTCAGCGTATATCCCTGTGTTACGTGCCGGCGATACGCTTTATGTGCCAGATAAAGGTCAGGATTTAATTAGCCAATTTAAATCTAACTTTCTCGACTTCATAACAGTAATCGCTTTAGTGGTGGGCCTATGAAAATGATACCTTCTCAATACCAAGAGCTTGAAGCAGTTTGTAATGAAATTGATAACCTTAAAGCTCGCTGTATTTGTTTTATATCTTTAACAGGAAGTGAGGGGTCAACTTCCTTATGTACTAGTGTTGCAACAAGACTATGCAATCAATCAAAAAGAGTTTTGATCATTGACTTGAACCCAATTTCGCCTTTTAAACTTGATCAGAACCAAAGTACTGACGTTGGGCCATGGTGCTTTAGTGATATAAGTTGTCAATTAAATATTATTAGCACAGATCACGTTGATATTTTAACTATGCAGCATCTAAATGAGCTGGAATCAGTTAAAAACAAATCAATCCTAAACGATGCAATTGAACGAATAAAACAAGAATATGACTATGTGTTTATTGATATGAGCCCAGCACTTAAGTGTAATCGAGGCAATGTACCATTACATGCGCTAAGCTTATGTACTGACATGACATTTTTGACTGTTTCATTAGGTTTAAATGATGAAGAAGCACTGTGCCATGGCATTACAAATCTAGAGCAAGCAGGATTGACTGAGATTAAAATTGTAGTAGCACAGCATAACTTTGCTCCACTGGGTACACGTTTGATTGAGTCACTTAAAACGCGCCAACATAAATGGCCTAAACTTTCTAATTACCTAATAAATAAAATAATTAAACAACGTTGGTTGTTTACTGCATATTGAGAGACAAATGGACTGCCTTTATCAAAAGAGTTATACGCTAGATTGGCCGATAGTGAGTGAGATACGGCATGTTTTAAAACATATCCTTACTGCAATTAGTGTCAAGCACCAAGACATTGATGCTGCAGGCCTTGTCGCAACCGAGTATTTAACTAATTTACTACGCCACACAAAGAAAAATGATAAGCCTTTGTTATTTAGTATATTTAAAGTATCAAACCAGCAGTTACGAATTGAATTTAAAGATTCATTTAAAAGTTATGATATTTTTAATAATCACTCATCAAATTGGGAAATAGACAGCGGTGAGCTTGTTGAAGGGGGGATGGGGGTTGCGCTTATCAAGCATTATTTTCCTAATGCTAGCTATAATACTCATCATCAATTTAATACATTTTCTTTCTGTTTAAACAATATCGATAAGCGGCCCACATTGATATACATTGATGATGATAAGTCACAATTGGCTCTGCTTAAAGCCTATTTATCTGAACATTTTCAAGTAATCTGTTGCGAAGACATTGAATCAGGTTGGCAAGAGATCCTGACCTCGGGTGCGACGATTTTACTGTTAGACCACAAGCTTAAAAATGGTACGAGTGAGCCGCTATTAAAACGACTAAACCAGTCAAATCTAAAAATTAATTTATCAGTTGTTATGCTCACGGGGGATGACAGTGAAGAGTTGATCAAAAGAATTAATATGCTCGGCGTTGATGATTATCTAGTTAAACCTGTTACCAAAACTAGATTACTGCAAAGTATTGAAAGAATTGTTCATCGGTTCTCTGCTTTAAAGTACTTTGTTAATGAGGACAGAGCACCAACCAAACGTGAGTTAGAAACGTATAACGCTTATAATTTTGGCTCAATTATAAGCCAAATGGGGGGAGATTTTTGTTTGTATCCCCACCAGCATAGCAACGCCGTGGTAATTGGCGATATGATGGGACATGGTCTAGTCGCTTTAAAAGAGAGCTTTGCTATTAAAGGTTTTTTAAGTGGTTGTTTAGCAACAGAGATCCCTTTAAAGACCGTACTACCTATGTTGAATAGAGCCCTTTCTGAGCAGCGCTTATGTAAATCAAGCTTAGTAACCTTGTTGATAATTTATATCGAAGATAACCGTTTACATTGGTTCAATGCGGGTCATCCTGCGCCTTGTGTTATTAATAAACAAGGCCGTTTAGAGCAGCTAGTTGGCACAGATCCTTTGCTTGGCCTTAATGATCAACATCAATTTAAGCATTACCAATATGAACTAGCTGAGGTTGAGCACATATTAATCTTTACAGATGGTTGGTTAGATAACCAGCACTTAGATGAAGTGGATCAAATAGTATCGAAATTAAACGCAAACAAACTCTACAATGAAGATTTTGCATATGGTTTATGGCAAGCCAGTCAAGTGAAGTTATCTGAAGAAGTTGATGATGCATCACTCATTGTGATCAACAAACACTAAAGTTTGAGTTTACAAACTGAGCGATTTCACACTAAGCTATTAGTAAGGTTTTGTATCATAATCACTTTATCTCAACAGCTATTAAAATAAGGACATACCAATGCCACCTAAAATTCTCATTGTTGAAGATACTGAGTCACTGGCTTTAATGTACCAGTCATACTTAATACCCACGGGTGTAAATACGCGCATCGCTTACACCGGCGAGCAGGCGATAGCTGCTTTAGAAGAATTTCAACCAGACCTGATCATATTAGATGTCATGCTGCCGGATATGAATGGCCTTGATATTTTATCATCATTAAATGCTGATAACTCTCCGCAGGTAATTGTCTTAACAGGCCATGCAACAAAAGAAATGGCCATTAAAGCAATTAAATTAGGTGCGAGTGACTTTTTAGAAAAACCCATTGAAGCGGATCGTTTTCGGATCACTGTAAATAACGGATTAAAACTAAAAGACTTAAAGCAAACCGTAAAAACATACAAAAGTACCTATGAGAATGGACAGTACTTTGATTTGATTGGCAGCTCTGCTGAAATGCAATCTGTTTACCAAATTATTAAATCTGCCTCAGCAAGCAAAGCAACCGTTTTTATTACTGGTGAAAGTGGTACAGGAAAAGAATTATGTGCCCGTGCAGTGCACCTAGCATCTCCGCGTGCAAATAAACCCTTTGTTGCTTTGAATTGTGCCGCAATTCCTAAAGATTTAATTGAAAGTGAGATTTTTGGACATTTAAAAGGCGCATTTACAGGGGCCATTGCAAACCGTGAAGGGGCTGCCGGCCAAGCTGATGGAGGAACTTTATTTTTAGATGAGCTCTGCGAAATGGATATTAATCTTCAGAGTAAACTCTTACGCTTTATTCAAACTGGTTGTTATCAGCAAGTAGGGAGTGAAAAAGAGGTTAAAGTTGATGTACGCTTTGTTTGTGCAACAAATCGTGATCCTTTGCTTGAGGTTAAAGAAGGGCGTTTCCGCGAGGATCTATATTATCGTTTACATGTTATTCCTGTCACTTTACCACCTCTTAATCAACGTGGCAGAGACGTTATTGAGATAGCAGATGCCTTATTCAAAAAAATTAGTAAAGAGGAAGGGCGTAGTTACAGGGGCATGTCTGATGCTGTTAAAAACATGTTTTTAAAATACAGTTGGCCGGGTAATGTTCGACAGCTAGAAAATACAATTAGAAATATTCTCGTACTTCACAATGAGGATTATATAGAAACAAATATGATCCCTGCTTTACCTCATAGCCAAAACCAGTCAGTCGAAACGGCAGCTTCTGAACCAAGTCATAGGGTTAAAACACAATTTGAGGATAGTACGCCTATATCTTCAGAAATAATTTCAATTGATGAAAAACCAGCAGAGTTTTCTCAGTCAGATATAGAACCCCTTTGGTTAGTTGAAAAACGCTATATAGAACAGTCTATCGATGCTTGTGATAACAATATTCCAAAAGCAGCGGCCTTGTTAGATGTGAGTCCTTCAACACTTTACAGAAAAATCAAGAGTTGGGAGGAAATGCAGGTAAGCTAGCGGTATAAGCCTTATTTAATTGTTCAAATTGCTGTTTACCTGAAAAACGTTGCTCAACTAATTGCTTAGCATTTTTGAGCATATTGCGCTTTTGCTCAGCACTGAGTGATCGTAAGTAATTTAATTGGTTTACTAATGCATCAGTGCTTGAATCAGTCATTAGTAAGCCATTTTTTAAATGTTCAATGATTTTCACAAGTTGGCCAACAGGTGCAGAAATCACTAGTACACCATTAGACATTGCTTCAAGGACAACCATAGGTAAACCTTCGGCCCTTGAACAAACAACCAATACATCTAAATGTGGCCATATTTGTTCTGGCTCACATTGTCCATGATAAGTTATTGCTGTTAAATCTAATTCACTTGCCATTGGTCCATCACCAAACATATGAAAATTAAGATATTCAGATGAAAACTGTTTAGCTGTTTCAATAAATATATCAGGGGCTTTCTCGTAAGATAAGCGGCCAACAAAGCCAACGTTAATTGGCTCTCTCTCAATGTTTATTGAGTGCTTAGATTTATTATTCAAACTGATAAAGTTTTCCAGTAGTTCTGCTTTGTAAATCTGTTTTGAAAGAATATCTGAAACGGCAAAATTAAATGAAAAGTAGCTTAAAAGCTTATCAAGCCTGTTATATAAATAAACGAGTCCCTGACCTTGCTCACCGGCATGATAAGTAGATATACAACGGCGATTTTGCATTAAGCAAGCGAGCTTGCCTAATATACTTGCTTTATAACCATGAGTATGAAGTAACGAGCTAGATGGTAACCCTTTGATAATTTTGTATAAACCTAAAAAACATCCGCCCGCAAATTGGTAGTCAATATTTGCATTATCCAAACGATTGTAAAATGCGATGTTATTATGATCTTGATAAAACAAAACTGAGCTTTTAATATTATATTGTTCAAGCAAATTGCATAGGGCGATGATATGGCTTTCGATGCCGCCAATGATGCTTGAATCTACAAATAAAATAACACTGTACTTCATATCTACTCCAAGGACAAAACATGATAGATACTGCTACATTTGCACAATTGCAACAGGATGTTGGTGAAGACCTAGCAAAACAGCTACTACAAGTGTACCTCACTGAATCCACACAAATTGTTAACGATATTGCTGATACAACAAAACAAGCAACTATTTCTTTAAATGCTCATAGTCTGAAAAGCAGTAGCCGAAGCTATGGCGCGCTTTCTGTAGGTTCTATTGCTGAACAAATTGAGAACAAAGCCAAAGCTGAACAATTCGATCATGAATTGCATGATTTAATCGAGACACTGCAAGATCAATTTTCACTAACACTAAAGCATGGAAATAGCTTGATCAGTTCGGCTTGATTTATCAGCCTCCAAAATTAATGGCATTTTAAGTATCTCACCAAAAACTGTACTAAGTTGTTCAATATCATGTTGCTGATTTGGTGTTTTAATCACATCATCAAAATGTGAAACAATTTCGCTAAGTGCGTCGTGTGAAATACTTAAATCACAAAATGAATATCCCAGCATACTTTCAAGCCAATCAACGGGTTTTAAATCTAATGATTTAATTACACTTGTTTCTTTTGCAATATTTTCTATAAACACTCGACACGCTGAAGTCATGTTAATTGCTTGAGCGATATCTTCTACAAGCATAGCTGGCATAACACTGGTTATTAGGCTACCAGGACCAATTAAAATTAAGTCAGCATTATGTATTGCTTCAACAGCACCTGGAGCCGCATTTACATTTTGAGATAGAGTGACATATTCAGGTAACTGAGTTAGCGAGTCTATCTGGCATTCACCAATAATTTTTTCACCGTTTGGTAAAACAGCTAATAAATCGGTTGGCTCATCAGACATTGGCAAAATGGTTTCAGAATTGCCCAACATCGCATTGAACCAAGCAATTGCCTGAGTCGCAGAGTTAGTTTGTTGTGATAATCCTAGCAGTGTTAAATTACCTAAACTATGACCATCTAACTCACCGCCTTCAAAGCGATGGTGAAATACTTTATGTACTAATGAGTCATCATCGGCAAGTTGTAGGCAACAACGTCTTATATCACCTAAAGCAACGCCCCCCTGACTATTTCTTAGTTTTCCTGTACTACCACCATTATCAGTTGTTGCGACAATTGCAGTGAGTTCTGCGCAATGTGGTCTAATTGCACTAAGCATATGAGATAAGCCGTGGCCACCACCAATACATACAATTTTCATTTGATTCACCCTAATTAGTTCATACCAATTAAAAGCATAAGGCATACCATTTTTAAGATTTAGCTAATATGATGAAATATCGATAATTTTTTAAAAAATATATGGATGAATCTAATTCTTTTTTCTATATTTGCATTATGCGATGCAATTTTTGATAGGAAAAGCCATGGCGGGTATTAACTTAGAGCAATTACCAATTGTGCTAAGACAGTTTAATGGAATAACAGAAAATCAAACTGTTAAAAAAGAACTTCAAGTTTTACTGAATCCTTATTTTAGTTTTAATGAGCTTTGCTTAATTAATATTGAAAACAATAAAGCATCAGTCGAAATGCGTACTATGAAGTATTTCGATTTTGAAGAAACATTGTTTATTGATGCTTTGATTGATGACTCAATCTTATGGGTTGAGATTAACAATAGCAGCATGTTTAGAACCCCAAGCAATGTAGAGAGTGCTTTAGTCTTTCAAGTAAAAACAGGATTTGGTAAAGCTCAATGCCTGGTATTTTTATCTATTGAACCAGGAGCTTGTTTTAACGAACTTGAATCAATGCCATTACAAATTTTACTTCAACAAGTTGCACATCAATTAGAACATCAAACGAGGCTTAACAGGCAAAAATTTCATTCGACTTCACTATTAAGCCGTTTAGCTGAGCTTTCAAATCTATTTAATGACTTTGCCAGTGAATGGTTTTGGAAAACCACAGAAAATAATCTGTTTACAAACGTATTAACCTCAAACGTAGCAAACAATCTATACAAAAGGCATTTCCTGAATAAAACATTTGACGATGTAATAACTGAACATGAACAAACGCAGTTAAAAAAGTGGTCTCAATTTAAACACTTATTGTCAGAACAAAATGAATTTATAGATTTTGAATTTGAGATAAATTCATCACCTCAAGCTTGGGTGTCTTTTAGTGGTAAACCGCAATATGATGCAAATGGCCATTTCAAAGGTTATATGGGTATTGCAAAAGATATAACAGTAAATAAAGATAGAGAGTATGCACTTAATCTAGCGAAGAACAGGGCTGAAGAAGCCAGTCTTGCAAAATCGCAATTTTTAACTGTTATGTCGCATGAAATAAGAACCCCAATGAACGCCATTGTTGGCATGTTAGAACTACTCGCTGACTCTGAGTTAAATGAAAAACAGAGTAGGTGGTTAAATTACGCTAATACTAGTGCAGACCTTCTTCTAGATCTGATAAGCGATGTTTTAGATTTTTCAAAAATCGAAAGTGGTTCACTGCAACTTGATGTCAAAGCGACAGACATTTACACATTGGTTAAAAATATCGCTTCTCAATTCTTAGAAACAAGCCAAAGCACGGGCGTTATTTTTTCATCTGAAATAAAAACGGGATTACCCAAAACTATCGATATAGATAGTGCTCGCGTTGGACAGATCCTATTTAATATTTTAGATAATGCGATTAAATTTACTAAAGTTGGTACTGTTAATTTTAAAGTTGATAGTACCGAAAAAGAACTTATTTTTGAGATCTCAGATACAGGGCAAGGTATGTCTCAGTCTCAACTTGAGACAATCTATGACGCTTTCAAACAACATGATGATGGCGTAAACAGGCAAGCTGAAGGGATAGGTCTTGGGCTGAGTATTACAAAAAGTCTGGTCGATCTTATGAAAGGAACTATCACTGTTGTTAGTGAGCCTAACGTAGGCACTAAATTTACGATAGTGATACCCTTTACCTTGGTAAAAGAGACCACTCACACACAGGAACAAGAACAGTCACTTGAGCCGATTTCTATTTTAGTAACAGAAGATAATAAAACGAATCAGGTGTTAATTAAGACATTCCTAGAAAAACTTAACCATCATGTAACACTTGCAGATAACGGCCAGCAGGCAATTGAAAAAGTGCAAGCAAGTACTTTTGATTTGGTTCTTATGGATATGATGATGCCGGTTATGGATGGAATAAGTGCAACTAAGTACATGCGCGAGAAACTAAACCTCACCATACCTATTGTGGCATTAACTGCAAATGCTTCTAAACAAGATAAGAGCGCTTGCTTAGAAGCAGGAATGGACAAAGTGCTTACTAAACCAATCAGATTTCATGATTTAAATCGTGCTTTACGTATTTTATTCAGCCAATAAAAAAGCCCCAAATTGGGGCTTTAAAATAAACAATGCTAATTTTACAACACCATTGCCGCAACCCAGCCAGCAATCAGTAGTGGAATATTAAAATGGATAAAAGTAGGCACGACAGAGTCCCAAATATGGTCGTGTTGCCCATCTGCATTTAGGCCAGATGTTGGGCCAAGTGTTGAATCAGAGGCAGGGGAGCCTGCATCACCTAGCGCACCAGCAGTTCCAACCAGTGCCGCAGTAGCCATAACAGAAAAGTTTAGTTCCATACAAAGTGGTACAAACAGGGTGGCTATAATTGGCACTGTCGAAAACGAGCTACCAATGCCCATGGTGATTAATAAGCCAACGAGTAAAATTAACGCAGCGGCAAGGGGTTTGTTACCCTCAATCATTCCTGCGGCAGAGCTAACTAATGAAGCTACATCACCGGTTGCTTTCATCACTGAAGCAAAACCTTGCGCCGAAATCATAATAAAGCCAATCATCGCCATCATAGCAATGCCTTTACTAAATACATCGCCGTTTTGTTCAAGTTTTACAACACCGAATAAGGTAAATATAGCTACCCCAACAAGACCACCCAGGATCATAGAGCCACTAATATTTTGTGCCACTAATGAACAAAGTACTGCGGTAATTCCCACAGCTAACACTTTTTTAGGCTGCTCAATGACAACCTCTTGCTGTTGCTCTGTTAGGCTGTGGGACTCGTAACTACGGCGTTTTCGATAAGATATAAACACCGCAACCAATAAACCAAATAACATCCCAATGGCTGGAATGATCATTGCCATCGGCACTTGAGTATTAAGAATCTCTAAGCCATTTTCAGTGAGGTTTTTGTGTAAGATTGAATATAAGTAGATGCCACCAAAACCATAAGGTAGCACCATATAAGAGGTGGCTAAGCCGAAGGTTAAGATACACGCAATGGCACGTCTATCAAGGCGTAACTTGTTAAAAACAACAAGTAGGGGCGGTATTAGAATTGGTATAAAAGCAATATGTACGGGTATCAAATTTTGCGACGAGATCGCACACAACAAAATAATACTCAATATAAGATAACTAAGCGTCGTTTCGCCTTTGTGGCTATTGTCGTTTACTTGCTTTAGTAACTTAGACGCTAAAATACGGGTTAAACCTGACTTAGAAATAGCCACCGCAAATGCACCTAACATCGCATAGCTCAGTGCTATTTCAGCGCCGCCCGATAAGCCATCATTAAATGCATTAACGGTTTGTGATAAACCAAGGCCTGCGGTCAAACCCGCAACAATTGCGCTTACCGTCATCGCCACAATGACATTAATTCGACAAAGTGTCAGGATCAGCATCAACATAACGCCGACAATTACTGCATTCATATTGTTCTCTATTTGGCTGTTTTGAGAGAGTTTAACAGAACTCGTACGCGGTTTTTGCGATTTTGGTTATATGATTGCTGTTGATAACGTACTTCGATGATTATTTGCTCAAACTCACTTAAATATGCCTCTGTTCTAGGCTTTTGCTGTTTAATTAAAGCAATATTTTGCAGTGGCGTGTTGGTATCAACTGGCTCAATGCCTTGCTTTTTTGCCCACAGGTATAGCTTAGTGATGTCATCAACCAGCGGCTCTCTACTTCGAATAGGGCGTTTGTTATATAAGAAATAGCCAGTAAAGCTCAGTAATAATGTACCTAACACAATTAAAGGTGTTAGCCATGCTGACTTATTGCCAAACAGAGAATCAAATAAACTTTGTTGTGATTCTTGGTCAAACGTAAGCACCCAGTTAGTCCATTTATAGTCGAGCTCTTCAAGGTGAATTCGCAGCCAGTTTATTGCTTTAAAATGACTCCAGCGCTTTAGGCCAAAGTTAAGATTGTCGTTAAAGCTTTCGTTTAAATCCCCCAGTTGTGATAACGAACCGTTTAAACGCTCCGGGGCAACAACAGCGGTAGCATCAAAAATATGCCACTTTTCATCAAAGAACACTTCGACCCAAGCATGTGCATCATATTGGTAAATGTTAAGCGTAGCGGCTTTAGTTTGTTCTCCGCCTAAATAACCCGACACAACACGGGCAGGGTAACCGGCAACACGAAACATAAATGCAGCGGTGCTGGCATAGTGGCCACAAAAGCCACGTTTGGTATCAAACACAAACTGGTCTAACGTATTATCACCATACATGGGTGTAGGTGATAATGTGTAAGCAAACTGCTGCTGATTAAAGTAATCAAGTAGCGAATTAAAGTAACCTTGGGCATTTATATGCTCAGCAGCCAGCTCTTTTGCCAAAGCTGTTGTTTGTGGATTAGTTGCTTTCGGTAAGCGGGTGTATAAGCGTTTTTCAAATTCATTTAGGCTCAGCGAGGCTTGGCTACTCGTTACCGCGTATTTAATGTTTTTGTTTAAGTTACCTTTGCGTTTTAACAAACCATTGTAGGTTGAGTGCACATCAGAATTATCACTTTGCGCAAAGCCAACTGCAAAAAGCCAATTTGAAGATGAAGGCTCTGCAATAACCTGATAATTAACACCATTACTTTGAGTAATTGTACGGCGAATTGGGTTATATTGTTGCGATTTCAAAATGTCCGATATTAACCATTCACTGCCATTAAACTCATCATGAATAAGGCTGCGCCAGTAATAGGGGGCTTGTAAAGCTTGCTCTGGCTGTTGTTCTACCCGAAAAACTAAGTCATCTGACTCTGCTAATTTCGCAATCGAAAAGGGGTTAACCTGCTCTGATAACCCCGTTTTAGCAAGTTTTGGCCCCGGTAGCTGCCAAAATGCGGGTAGCTTAGGTAAAAATAAAATCAAAAACGCCGCTATGGGTAAGGCTAGTAGTATGGTTTTAAAACTTTGTTTGTTAGCGGCCTTAAAGCTTTGAGGGCTAGTTAAATAGCCTAGTACCGCGAAGTTAACAATATAAAGTACACTGACTATCAAGGTTTCAAATAATCCTTGATGAAACAAATACACCGTTGAAAGGTTAAAAAACACCAGTAAACACACAGATTGATACTGTTTAACGGTTTTCGCTTGTAGCAATTTAAAGCTGCTAGCAAGTAGCATCATGGATACAAATAACTTGACCGTATCGCTCACACCAACCAGTATAAATAAGGCAACTAAGCAAACCGCAGCCAAAATATTCGCCACCAATCCATTTAGTTTTTTATAAAACTTACCTAAAAACAGGTTTAAAAAACTCAGTCCTGCCAATATGGCTAAGAATGGAGTCGCTACTTCAGTAAACAAAAAGCCACTGGTAACAATAAACAGCACTGATAAAACAGTATTTATAAGCGGCGTATTCATAATTAAAACTCCGCTAAAGCTTGTAGGCAGGTTGTTTGATGATTGACCCCTTGGCCTTTTGCAATGTATTTATTGGGTAAGGTTAACGAAAACGCCATGTGTTGGTCAGTTAATTGATTAACCAAAAAACATAACTGGCTTAATCTATGCTCATTATTGCCACTCAACATATTGAAATTAAGCGCTAACTCTTGTGATGCATCACTGGTAAATTCTTTCGTTAATAGTTGCTGAGTTTTAGCGTAGTGTTTCCACGATACCTTATTAAGCGCTGTTCCTTGCACAAAAGGGGTAAGCTGGTAAAAGTCATCATTTCCCGCTTTAACTTGTGCGTTATCGCCGTCGTGTTCGTCATTGTCATGGAGCTGAGTATCAAGCTTTTCAGTGGTGATAGGTTGTGGGTAAACATACACGGTTTCGGTTGGTTCAATGTAACTCCACACAGACACTAAACCAAATGGAAAGTGGCTAATGATTTTTATTCTATCAAAGCCATATGCACCACGTTCACTACATTTAAGCACTATTTCAACGGTCTTTTTCTCTTTGTTTTGCAGTGATACAGTTTCAGATTCAAGGTTGTCATTAACCAGTTTTATAAGCTCACAGTATGATCGTGCGTGAATTTGAAAACGCGCAAAAGGGGCTTTTGGCGCATAACTTTCATTAACTGATTGGTATTTAACCGACAAACCTCGCACATTTTTATAGCCGGTGAGTATCGCAAATACTAAAACAACCACCATTAAATACGCCATGGCTAAAATCAAGTTGTTTTGATAGTTAATGCCCATCACAAAGTTCAGTAAGGCAATTAGTAAAAACTGCCCACCAAGTTTTGAGGGTAATACATAAATTGTTTTATGTTGAAGCTCAATTTCGTTAGTTTTATGCTTGTTTTTTAATAACTTATTAAAAACGGACTGACGAAATCGATTAACAAAAGCAGGGCGCTTAAACATGTTTTATAAGCTTACAGGCACATGTTTAAGTGCATAGCCACTGTCACCAGCGTTTAAGCCAAGTCTGTGATCAGTCACGCTAGGAAAAACAGCTTGTACATCTTCAGGCATTACAAAATCACGACCTTCAATATACGCCCATGACTTTGCAGCGCGGGCAAGCGCAATACTCGCTCTTGGTGATAATGGGTTTACAAAATGGTTATCTTGGCGAGTATACGCAACGAGCTCAAGAATATAATCAACCACCGCGTTGCTTATCGTTACTTTATTAATTTCTTTTTGAATAACAGCAAGTTGCTTAGGATTAATGCGCATAGGTAAGTCGTCATAATTTCGGTTGTTTAAGCCTAAAATGAGGTTTTTCTCAGCGTGTTTATCGGGAAAACCTAAACTAATACGCATAAAAAAGCGGTCTAATTGCGATTCTGGTAACGGATAAGTGCCAGATTGATGCACAGGATTTTGCGTCGCAATTACAAAAAATGGTGATGGTAGGGCGTGTTTAACCGAATCGACCGTCACTTGTTTTTCTTCCATTGCTTCTAACAATGCACTTTGTGTTTTAGGGCCTGCACGGTTAATTTCATCACCTAAAACAACTTGGCTAAAGACCGGACCTTGATGAAAAGAAAAACTGTGCTCTTTAGCATCAAAGATGTTTGTACCAAGAATATCAGAAGGCAATAAATCGCTAGTGAATTGAATACGTTGATATGACAAGCCAAGAACTGCAGCAAGTGCATGAGATAAAGTGGTTTTTCCCATGCCTGGTAAATCTTCAATTAACAGGTGGCCTTCACTAAATAAACACGTAAGGGCGAGTTTGATTTGTTGTTGCTTACCAAAAATGACCGTTGATAGGTCATCGATAATGAGTTGGATTGTCGAATTCATAAACTACTTAATTTGTTATGGTTTCCATCAATTCTAGACGTTTCATAACTGAGTCGACTTTTTTTGCGTTGAATGGTTTGGCGATAAAACCTTTAGCACCTAATTCCCAGGTGTTTTGCACATTCTCAAGACTATTATGACCAGAGCACATAACAACGTGCGTATGAGGATGGTGGTCATTTAAGTATTCAAGAATTTGTGTACCGTCAGTGTTAGGTAGTTCAATATCAAGAAAGATTACGTTAGGCGACTTTTCTTCAATAACCGTTTTAGCTGATTCAAAATCTCGACTTTCTAAAATATCGTCAAAACCAAGACCAGTTAAAATTTGATTTAGATAGTCGCGGATATCTTGCATATCGTCGATTATCAGAATAGGTTCTAACGGCTTCACAAATTCCATATCGTTTACATCTTATCGTTACATCTCAAGTTGATAGTTTTAATATAAGTCATGAGATAACTAAGCTCAAGAAACAAGCACTAATAAAATGAATAATATGATAAAACAACACCCTAATGTCCGATACCGTCTAGTATTGGACTTAACATGCGCAGAGAATAGGTATCGCTATGCATAGATACATCACCACCTATAATTTATATTATGTTAAATAGCATATTTATCTTTATAAGCAGGCTCATTAGTCGTTAGATTTTAAGGTTTTTTTAGCCCCTTCTTTGCTTAATATGGCTTTTCACGGTTTTCTAGCTTTTTATGAAATGCTCATTTTTACTTTGTAAATTTTCAACACGACTTACTTTATTCCAATAAGACTACAACGATGACTTTTTACAGTCCTAGATTTGAAATGCCTTTCTTGTACGGCTTCACAAAAATATAAAAGCAATTTTGGTTTCACTGCCTGTAACTGTTATGGCTTTAAGTTCATTAACTATGATTTATTTCTACAACAAACTGTTCGTAATTACGAAAGCCACGTAGATGCCCTTCAAGCTCAAATTAGATAACTATACGATTTGGTTTAAGTAAGTTAGACGCTGAATATCATTGGTAATGACTTAATCAAAATGAGTGAACAATTGCTTTGTAAGAAATTACTATTTCTGAATGTACAAATGATTTATTAATTTTAGACTTTCATGAATTGCCTATTACTTTAATACGTAGCCAACTACATACCAGCCAATTGGCCAAAACGCCAACAAACTATATGTTATTAGGTTTGCATTCCTTACTTTAATCTTAATGTCATTTTTACTAAGCACTGTATCTGCAAGAATTTTCTTTGAAACTAAAAATTCAGACCACCATGATACAAAATAAAAAGGAATAAGTAGGAATAACCCCGCAAATAAAATCATCCAATGTAAGTCAGATTCATAAGGGATTAACCAAGGCGCTTGCCACGTTACTGCTAACATTTTACCTACAAATGTATCCACACCATACGCTGCGCCACCGCCCGTCAGCACTTGTATTAAAACAAGAATTACCCAAGTTAAAGGAACCCCTATAATCGTAGATACTAAATTTGAAACAAATGCCATTTTCACCGATAGTCCTTTGGTTAAATCTAAACTCTTTTGAAGGTATATTGCTTCAATAGCAATTATTGGTAACAAAGAGATCGAATACACAGGCACTGCAAGCATAATCATAGGGACTCCTGCGTTTGCTGATGCACCAAAAGAGATAATAGCGAGGGGCAATAAAAAGAGAAAAATTATGAATTTATTCAAAACTATCCTTAGTGTTCTGTTCTTCCTTATAGTTAACTGTCAATTTAACTTAATGTAATTTCCAAATCAAAGTCTACTCAAACTATCTGTTTATCCACTTAATTTAAGCTAGGTATTTAGTTTGCATCGACTGCCATACCCTCCCCTTATCTGCTTTTTTATGGTTTATTATTTTAATTATGATGTTTGGTTAAATTGAGATTTTTAACTTAACAGGCATGCTAACGAGTATTTTTCGTAGTGCTGGCAAATCTTTTAACGGGCAACGGCGTGATATTGCAATCTGCTCGTTTTTAGAATTGGCCGACACAATAAGCTGAGCTAATAACTCAATAAATGGCGCATGCACTGCTTTTGTCATGCGTTAAGTAAATAAATTTAGAGGGGGCATTCCACTGTAAAGTAGTTTTCAGCGCTGTGTTTTGCGGGTGTGTTATTAGGTTAAAATGAAAAGGCATTGAAAATGCAAGCCTAGTTGTTTAGGACGTCTTGTGAATGCTCTAAAGCTTTATTTAGATAATGAAGTAAACCTTTCTTTAAGCCTGTAGGTTCAGTTTCTAATAACTCATCTATTAAGTTTTTCAAAAACCTGATTGTACCTTTTTCTTTCTCAAATATTTTTTTAGACTCATTTATTTCATACCTCGTAAATAAGTAATCACCGAAGCAACCAATGTCTTCAGAGGTCCAATTATTAAAGAGTGTTCTCCAGTCTTTTTCTGAAAACTCGTTCAATATAGGCCTTAACTTGTAAGAGTTCCCAACGTATAACTCACAATTTGCAAATGAATTTTCCATTGAACTAAATAGCTTATCCAGTTCATCTTGATTTGTTATATAACTAAACTTACCAATATAAGCTTCGAAAAGGTTTTTATAACGTTCATCGCTTAAAGTTAAGTTATGGAACTTAGGAGAATTATGAAACTTTTTTTGGTCCGCTATTTTTGATATCTGGTTATATTCGATGTCTTTATCCTGTTCAATGTAACCGTTTGATACTAGGTATTCATGATAATAGCAACATTCAAAAAATTTCTTAAGATGGACTTCTTTCTCATTCAAAATATATGTCTTAAGTTCGCGAATACCTTCACTAAAATCGGTTTCACTGAGCCTATAAGGCTCCTGATAGAGCAACTTATCTAATGGTTTTCCTTTTAGTGGTAAGTTTTCATGATCCAATATATTTTTAATGTCTACATAAGAACCAGTAAAGTAATTAATAAAGTCTTCATTAAGTAAAAACGAATGCCTAACCTTTAGCTGGATAGATTCGTGCTTGTTTGCTGGTTGAGATATTTCAGTAGTTGTTTTGTTGTCAATATAGAAAAGTTTAGCAACTTTAAAACTATCTTCTATTATGTTGTTTTTTATAACGTCTAAATCTAATTCATAATCTGAACTAAATTCGGAGAACAATGCTTCTGAACGTTTAAACAGTCGACTTAATACTCTTAAATTTGTTAAATTCTTGGAATCAATTTGATGAATGATTTCAGCTCGTTTATCTTTTAAATGGTACAAGCTTTCTTGCAATATTTCGAAAAGATCTTCTGGTGTCGGATTAAAAGAAATCACTTCCGAAAAGATTTTTTCTGTATATGTTTGTTCGATTTTCAAAGTATCTAAATCAGTTACAAACAAAAACTTATTTTTCTTATCTTCACTTTTCTCTGAAAGATTTAAGCATTCACCCATGATTGCTTTTTTTAGGCTCTTATCTTCAAGGCGCTCAATGTCATCAATTATAAAAATTTCATCATCAATGTTTTTCAACATGTAGTGTTTTACTGCACCAGTTGAACCTTTTATAACACTGCTAATAGTGTTATTACCTCCTATGTGTTTTTCAACAGAGCTAAATAGATCAAATAGTTTTGTTGTTGCAGTATTATCATGTTTTTCTTCTAGATAAACTTTGGATACTAAAAGATCTTTAAAATCTTCTATCGATGTAATCCCCATTAATGATAAGTAGTGTACTTTCTTGTCGTATTTTGTAACTAACTCTGTTGTAAGGTGATTTTGAACATAAAACGTTTTACCAATTCCCCATTTTCCAGAGAAAGCAACAATTGGAGGAAAAGAGTCATCTTCAAAAAGATCATGGATTTGAGTGGCATAGTCTTGCATTGTAACTTCCTTATTTTTCTACAAGCTAATTCATAGCTATCAGTTTTTCAACCTTTTATACGCCCCTATACTCTTCAATTAAACCCGTTACATCTAAACCCAACACCTCACGTTGGTTGATGTATCAGTTTAATAACTTTCATCAAAACTCAGAGTAAGTTAACAAAACTAGTAAATATCTTTCTAATTAGTTGAATTCACTTCCCCCAATTAACCGCCCTAGCCACACCTAATGCTATTTCATGCAATACAACAAAACCCGCGCCATATAAAGTTGCCCAAACTGGGATGATTATAAAATCGAGGGTTGTGGTGGATGAAGAAACGGCGACTTCTTCGTAATTTGTAAGCCAAGGATAAAAGCCAAAGCAATAAAAAATAATGATTGGGGCTGAAAAAAGTATTAAACGCAGTTTTCGGTGTTTAAAAAATGGGATAAATGAACTGACTAGCATTAATAATAACGGCACGAACACATAGATCACCGAAATAAAATCATTGAGCGTCATGCCTAAACCTATGGTTACAATCAGCATGAATAAAGCAGTAAAAATGCGGTAAGCGGCAGTAAAATTCATAGTCATTCCTTGTAATACCAATTCGCTTAATTAAGTAGTCTATTTTGAGGCAATAAAACCTCGTTGATAGCAAGGCAAAAATTTTGTTATTTAGTTGTTCTAAATCAGAAATTTTTAACGCAGATAGCGACAGGTTTAATCCCTCAAAATGATTAAGTATTATTGCGGATTGGTATAAAGTACCTACAACCACCCTAGCTCGCTTATTTGTAAATGACTATTTTATAAACCAATTTGCCTATTGCAGCCGATACTTTCTACAAAGTATTTATCATGGCTTACGAGTATAAACCCGCCTTTAAAACCCTGTAATGAATATGCCAAGAGCTGTTTTGATTCTAGGTCGAGATGATTATCGGGCTCATCGAGTAACAAAAATGCGGTGCTTTCACTATTACTGACAATACACATGGCGAGCTTCATTTTTTCACCGCCACTTAAAAGTGCGGCATATTTAAAAACAGCGTCTTTTCTAAAGCCAATACTGGCAAGTAGAGTACGCGCGGTGCTCTCATCTAGGTTTTTACAGTAAGTCATCACATTTTCAAGCAGGGTTAGCTCGTTGTTTATTAATGTAAAATGTTGGTCTAAATAATAAAGTGCTTGATTGCAATGTAACTGCCCTGCTTTTACTGGTATGTCGTAGTTCAGGGTTTTAAGTAAGGTTGATTTACCAGTGCCATTTGCGCCCGCTAAATGAATTTTATCATCACTGAATACCTGTAAATTAAACGGTTTTTGTGTGCCATGAGCTATTACAACCTCCTCCAGGCTAAGTACCTTATGATGCTTAGCTTCATTTGATTGCGCTAGGTAAAATTGCTGCGCTTTAGTTTGTTCAAGCTGGCTAGAAAGCTCATGTTTATTTCGAGTGAGTTCACCCTCTCGCTTAGCGGTATTTTTGATTTGTGATGATAAATTAGCGCTGGCTTTATCTTTTTTAGCATCCATCAGCACTTTAGGCTGGCTGCCTGATTTTCTGAGTGCTGCGCCCTGACCTGCACGTTTTTGTGTTTTTTGCTTTTGTAGTTGCTCTGCTGCCTTGAGCTTACTGTGCTGTTTAACAACGTGGTTTAATTTGTTTTCAAGCGCAGCAACTTGCTGCTGTTTTTGTGCTTGGTATTCAGAAAAACGCATACCATATTGTGTTAACCCAAGGGGTGTTAGCTCCCAAACTTCATGGGCTTTTTCTAATAATTCTTGGTCGTGACTTATTAGTAATAATTGCCCTTTAAAGTTGTGTATTTGCTTTATAAGCCAGCTTTTGCCTTTTGCATCTAGGTGGTTTGATGGCTCATCCAGTATTAAAATGTCGGGCTTTATGCAGGTAAATAGTGCCCAAAGCTTTAATTTACTAAGCTGACCGCCACTCAAATGTTTGCTTAAGGAGTAAGGGGTTTTGTTGTTTACGCCAAGCCTTACAAGTTCTGCATTAAAGCGCTCTGCTAAGTCCCAATTACCCTCAACTAACATTAAGTTTTGCTCTGTAACATGCCCTTGGTTTATAGCATCAAGGGCATTAAACACAGGCTCTAGCTCAATAGCCTCTGCAATAGTTTGGTTTTCAACCTGATTTATATCGTTCATTTGTCGGTATAAACCGAGGGTTGAATTACATACAACCGTACCAGAGCTAGGCTCTTTTTGCTTAGCAAGTATTGACGCTAATATAGATTTACCACAACCGTTCCTGCCGACTAACGCGGTGACTTTTGCTGTGAGTGAAAATGAAAGGTCGTTAAATACAACATCGCCATTGCCATGTTGGTAACATAAATTAAAAGCTTGAAGTTGTGGCATAGTGCCTCCTGTATTACAGGGGCATAAGCGCTTGATCACACGAAAAGTAATAGTATAAAAGTGATAGTGAGCAACGCCTACTAACCCTGTTGGTCCAAAAAGATAAAAATGAAATTGGATAACAGGTTTAGTTGTTCATGTTGGCGGTAACTCCTAAAAAGTGAGGCTAGATAATAACCACCCAGTGCTCAAATAGCAACGAGATATGATAGTCTTAAATTATTAGCTGCTTAAAGGAATGTATTTTGAATTTAGTTAAAAGCCCTCTTGCCTCGCAAAACCCAATTCAAGTTAAGATGCAAATTAATGAAAGTAAACGTGTATTTGTTATTGGCGATTTAGATGCAGATTTAACTAAATTTGAACAGGCGCTTTGCTCTGTTAATTTTAATCCAAGCGAAGATATTTTGTTTTCACTGGGTGATGTGATTGATCGAGGTGAGCACAGCATTGCGTTACTTTCTCGTTTTAAAGAGCTTGGTGTGAACATGTGCCTTGGTAACCACGAGCATATGTTGCTTGAGTCTTTACTTGCAGGCGATAAAAGTTACTACCGATTATGGGTTGAGAATGGCGGCCGTTGGCATTTAGATGCAACTGATGAAGAGCTCGCATTTGTCTGTAAGCAGCTACTTAACTGCCCGCTTTCTTACTATGTTGAATACGGCAAAATTAAAGTTGGTTTATCACATACAACACATGCGGATTGGGATTGGCAAAATCCTACTCAAGATATACAACAAGCGATTGGCGCTTTGCTTTGGGATAGAAGCTTAACCAAAGAGAAAAAAGCGCTAATAAATCCAAGTATCGATTTTTCTGTGCATGGCCATAACACGACCCAAAAGCCCTATTGGCTTGGCAATAGTTACCACCTTGATACTAATTACCTCAGCGGTAAGCCCACCATTGTTGAGCTTAGCACGCTGAAAAAGCAGTTTTCCTCAATGTAAACTTGCCAGTCGTTCGACCGTTTGCTCTTCAAGGTATTTTTTGTAGGTTAGCCTTGCATGCCACAACTGCTCATCTGTTTCTTGAAGGTAGATGATTGGGCCAGCAGTTTTGCTTGCCAGGCTAGTTAGTTTACTGTATTCACGCGTATCAATTTTACCATCGCTAAAGTAGCTTTGTGCGGTATTTAGAAATTCATCGTCTTTATAAATATCACTATGCCAAATAAGCGAGCGATACATACTAGCAGTTATTTCGGTTGGCTTATCGTTTGAACGAAAAAGCTTCACTTCGGTATAAATAGAATTACCGGTGAATACAATCCCTATTAACGACAACGTCGTAAGAGTCATCATCCATTTCATGCTCTATTCCTCTCAGTTAGGTACTAATTTAACTATAGGAGAGAAAGATGAATGTATGCTGTTTATTTAATCAATTAGAATTAGCGTAACTATTTGCAGGATACTTAATTATTGTTTTTAGTCCCTAATTTACTGCTTTGGGGTTTAAACATAAATTTGTGTATTAGGCTAAAAGGCCTAATACACAAGCATCAAGTTAATGAAGCGCTGCTGTAAATGGAATTTTTTTACAGATTTCGGCTTCTGCAATAAGGATTTCTTCAAGGCGTGTATCAACCTCTTGCTTATCGAAATACTCGTAAGCAAGTTCAACGAATAAGTTTTTATGTTTTTCTTCTGATTTTGCAATCGCGACATAAAACTCTTTTTCTTTGCCTGCAGGTAAAGCTTCTGCAACAAGAGAAAAGCGCTCGTGTCCGCGTGCTTCAATAACGCCTGCTACTAATAAACGGTCCATTAAAAATTCATCACGACCATTTCTAAATACCGCACGAATTTGTTTGATGTAAGGATCTTTTTGGTCATTGCCAAGTGATACATCACGTTCCATTAATAGCTTTAACACTTGTTTAAAGTGGATCATTTCTTCCAGTGCTAAGTCTGTCATGGCTCTAACAAGCTTGCGACGGTCTGGGTAATGAGAAAGCATAGACATAGCCATACCAGAAGCTTTTTTCTCTGCTGCAGCATGATCTTGTAAAAAGGTATCGAAGTCAGCTAAGACACCTTCTGTCCATTCAAATGGCGTGTGGTATTTCAATTCAAACATGATGAGGAACAACTAAACTTATAATTGCGGCGATTTTAACGTATTTTACGTGTGATTATAACCAAGAGATTTATCAATTTTACCACTTCGGGTAGATGATACTTGATCTGGGTGTTTTATGTCATTCCACGCTGTGACTTTGCCACCCATATTCAGCTGTTTAAAGCTAATTGGCTGCTGAGTGTTTAAAAACTGCTGAAGTAATTGCGGGCTGTTTGAGTCTGCTACATCCAGTGTTAATAATTGCTGTTCACGCCCTTTAAAGTAGTCTGCCACTTGCTGTTGGTGACGCTGATAACACGCTGTTAAGTATTCATCAGATTCTAACTCTGCCAAGCTATACTGACCAAACACATCAAAATAACAGCGCTTTAAATGGCTATTAAAACCACCATCAGGGCGCATTAAATTAGTGTGCATGCGTGCTAATAACTGCCTTATAGATGGCAACCATTTAGTTAAATCGCGCTCGAGGTTGATAAAACGGCTATTTGCAAAGTGCTCATCAAGCAAGGCGTATTCACTAAAAACTGGAGTATCAGCAATAACATCTGCACTTGTAATTGCTTGTTGGGTATAGGCTGTGTGGGCGGTTTTATAACCGAGTTGTAAAAAGCTGTTACAGATACTAGTTGTGCCGGTTCGTGGTAAACCGATTATAAAAATTTTAGAGCTCATGGCACCTGATCAAATGCTAACCACAGCGATTTGTCGTTGACTGGGGTTAACCTTGGTAAATCATAATTGTGCAATTCTATAACAATTTTGTCGTGTAGGTGGGCGTTTTTTATAAAGTTTCCGTTGTACTTAAAAAATAATTCGTCAAATTCACCACTTTGCTGCATAACCTTAATCCCCTGAGAAACGGCTTTAGCAATATTAGTATTATGTTTATTAAAAAAGAAATAGATTGGGCTTTTGTATTTGAGCATTAGATGCGGCAGAACGACCAACGGCATTCCTTCTTTAAAATACGCAAGTTCATCTTGGATCTCTAATACTGAACGAGGAAATAAATCCCCCCTTCCTCTATCTAACATTACAAACAATGATTCAAAGTCCATTGCCGTTGCCACTGTTAAACCGTTACTTGTTAGAATTCGTGTATCTGGCCAATCTGTACCCTGAACTAAGTTAATCGATTTTAAATCATCAAGAGATTTTAGCTGTTTCAGCCTCGGTAACTTATCTTCTGTAGTAAACATTAATCGCCAACCAAATAAGCCTTTAAATATAGGAACTCGTAGAGGGAGCAAAGTGTCTTCACGCTCTTGGTTTGTCATGCTCCAAGTAACATTGATAGATCCAGTCGTTTCAATTTCTTTTAAAACACGATTTTGGCTTAATAATTCAGGTGCGGGTGATAAGGTAAACTTATAACCACTTCTTTTTAAAGCTGTACGAAGAAGTATTAAAGGATAAAGTACTTCTTCGTCTAAGCTATCCATTGTTTTAGGATAAACAACATGTAAAGTGGTTGGTGGTGTTACGCGATTTTTCTTGGCATTAATTGTTTTTACATTGGCAAATAAACAAGTTGAAAATAAGAACAACAAACATGGAAAAACAATTTTTAGCATATCAGAAAACCTGTGTAACTAATAACATCACAGCGCTAATCAAAATAGTAATGAAAGTAAGCATCATACCTAATACACGTAATTTCATCAGATTATCAGCAAGTGCGTAACTATGACAAAAACGACCAGCAACCAGCATTGCACCTAAAATATAGCAATAATGGCTTGGGAGGCCTTGGTACTCTAATAAAAATAGCAGGATCAACGAAAAAGGCACATATTCAATGAAATTTGCATGAGTTCGTATAGCTGCTTGTAGGCTTTTGTCTCCCCCGTCACCAAGTGAAATGCGTTTTGCTCTACGTAGTTTGATCACGCGAAAGCTAAGTTGAATGTATAAAATGGCCAAGATGGCAGCAAACGTTGAAACAATCACAGTTTTTCCAATTTTTATTTAAAGTTAGACGCTTAGCATAATTTATTGCTAGGCTGTTAAGTAAGTAGTTAGGTTAGCTCAGTATGATATTTAATGTCTAACAGTTCTTAAGGAAGTGCATGTTTACGCCAAGAAAAATCGCCGATAACTACCGCGAAATGATCAGTAGTATCGGATTTTACCCATCAATGCTCTCTGTGATGTTTTTAGTTTTTGGATTAATTACTACTGCGGTCGAGTACTCGTCATTATCAATGGAATTTAAAAAGCTGATTGGTGTGTTATTGGTCGATAGCGAAGAGAATGCCCGTACCATCCTCAGCACACTTGCCGGCAGCATTATCTCATTAACGGTTTTTAGTTTTTCTATGGTTATGGTGGTGCTTAATAGTGCCAGTGCCAGTCTTTCGCCGCGTGTATTACCGGGGCTTATTACCCGTAAGTCGCACCAATTAGTACTGGGGTTTTATCTTGGTAGTATTATCTACACCATATTAATGCTGATAAACATACGTACCATTGGTGATGGAGATATGGGTATTCCATCGCTTGGTATCTTCTTTTCATTGGTGTTTGGTTTAATTTCGCTTGGTTTTTTTGTGTTTTTTATTCACTCAATTTCAAAAGCAATTCAAGTCGATAATGTACTAAACGACTTATTTAAAAATACCAAAGGCGAGCTTAAATGCATAATTGACATGCAACAACAAAATCCTGTTGAGCATTTTCCTGAGTTTGATGACTGGCATAGTGTTAAAAGTAAAACAGAAGGTTACTTTAAAGGGGCACATAGCGATAAGTTGTGTGCGTTATGCCAACAGCACGGTATTAAAATTTATATTTCGGTTAAACAAGGCTTCTTTACAGTAAAGGGATACCCGTTTTTAAAGTGTGATAAGGATTTATCTGACAAACCTGAACTGGTAGAACAATTACTAGACTGCTTTATCTTTTATATCGAAGAATATATTAGTGACCATTACCGCTACGGTATGACACAAATTTCAGAAATCGCTGTTAAAGCTATGAGCCCGGGTATTAACGATCCCGGTACTGCGGTAAAAGCCATAGATATGTTGAGCATATTACTGATATTGCGCTTAGATATTTACGATGTGAATTACTCGCTTAAACGTTGCGAGAACAATCAACCGCACCTGTTTATTCACGAAACCTCATTCGATGAGCTGCTGCATGATAACTTCACGCCAATTCGTAACTATGCAAAAAATGACGCCTATGTAATGGTTAACGTGCTTGAGGCATTTAAAAACATATTGTTTAGAGCATCTGATAACAATAAAGCAACTGATAGCCTATTTGTTTATTTAGGGGCAATTATTGAAGATATAGATAAGCATATTAGTAATGAATACGACCGTGAGCAAATCACTAATATGCTAAAAGCGATTGCTCGTATTTCAGAACAACAAGGTGAAAAATTGCTGGCAAGGTTTGCCAGCAATCAATAAGTTAACTTAGTTTTCGATTAAATAAACCGCATAGCTGCTTGCGGTAATCGTAAGCTCACCACCATTGTATGCATCAGGTACATAGTTATCTGGTGCAGCTTCTGCCATAACCATTTTGCTGGCACGCATATAAGGTTGGCTACCTGTATCAAGTGGGCTACTTGAAGCTGTATAAAGACCTTTAAGCTCTACCCCATAGTCATTGGCAAATTCTTTCGCCGCAGCACGGGCATCTTTAATGGCTAGCTTTTGCGCTTGCTTTTGTAGCTCTTCGTACTTGCTTGATACAAATTGCGTTTGATTAATTTCATTAATGCCCGAATTCACTAGTTGCTGAAGCATAATTGGGTATTTTTTTATATCAGTTAAAGTTACAGACAGGCTACGCGTTACTCTATAACCTACAAACTCTTGCTTACCCGTTTCACGGTTATATTCTGTTTGGCGATTAATCGAGATATTAGACGCATAAATGCCCTTTTCTTCTACGCCTTGGTTTTTAGCGAGCTTAATCGCTTTCGCCATGGTTGCATCGGCTTTGTTTTTCGCGGCAATTAAATCTTTATCTACTTCAACAATACCTACTGTCAGTTTAACGTTATCAGGGATCGCTTTAACCGTTGCATTACCTTGTATATAAATATGTGGCGCATCAGGTGTTGCTTGTGCTAACACATTAAAACTAAGTGTTGCTGCCATAGCGGTAAAAACTAACTTACGCATAATACTGTTCCTTAATTTAAAACTCCGTTCATTATCACCTTAAAGGGTTAATTGAATATGAACAAGCCATTTTACAGATATAAAAAAACAGGCATAAAAAGCCTGTTTTTTCATTCACTAAAAGCGTTCTAGTTTAGATACTACGGCGCTTGTAGTTGCGATATTCTGGAAGCCAGTAGTTTTTCTCGATTGCTGCCCATAGCGCTTCATCGCTCAGCTCAAGTGCCACACCTTCTTCCATCGCTTTTTTCGCAACCGCAAATGCAATACGTTTACTTAACGCTTGGATTTCAGTCAGTGCAGGTAATAAGCTGCCTTTCCCAGTGTTTGCACGTGGTGAAGACTCAGCCAGTGTTTCACTTGATACAATTAGCATTGCATCAGTGATGCGCGTTGCTTTAGCAGCGATAACGCCTAAACCAATACCCGGGAAAATATAACTGTTGTTACATTGTGGGATTGGGAATGTTTGGCCGTTATACTCAACCGGATCAAATGGACTACCAGAAGCAACAATCGCTTGGCCGTTTGTCCATTCAATAACATCAGCAGGAAGTGCTTCAACTTGCTTAGACGGATTACTTAGGGGGAAGATAATCGGTTGTGGGCATGATGCGTGCATTGCACTAATAACCTGTTCAGTGAATAAACCAGGTTGGCCAGATACACCAATTAGAATGTCTGGTTGCGCACAGTGCATTACATCTAATAGTGATGCGTACTCACCGCTGTAAGTCCACTCACTTAAGCCATCTTTAGATTGACAAAGTGCTTGTTGGAAATCACGTAAGCCTTCCATACCTTCAGTAAGTAGACCAAAGCGGTCAACCATGAAAATTTGCGAACGCGCTTGCTCATCGCTAATGCCTTCAGCAACCATAGTACTAATGATTTGCTCAGCAATACCACAGCCTGCAGAGCCTGCACCAACAAACACAACTTTTTGCTCAGAAAGTTTTGCGCCTTTAACGCGGCATGCAGCGAGTAAAGAACCTACAGTAACCGCAGCAGTTCCTTGAATGTCATCGTTAAAGCTACAGATTTCATCGCGGTAGCGTTTTAGTAATGGCATGGCATTTGGTTGTGCAAAGTCTTCAAACTGAAGTAAAACACTTGGCCAACGACGTTTAACTGCTTTAATGAATAGATCTAAAAATTCGTCATATTCTTCTTGCGAAATACGTTTATGGCGAGCACCCATGTACATAGGGTCGTTAAGTAGTTTTTCGTTATTCGTACCAACATCAAGCATCACTGGTAACGTATATGCAGGGCTAATACCACCACACGCTGTATAAAGTGATAACTTACCAATTGGAATACCCATACCACCAATACCTTGGTCACCTAGACCAAGAATACGCTCGCCGTCAGTCACAACGATAACTTTTACTTTGCCTTTAGTGGCATTACGTAAAATATCATCAATTTGGAAACGATCTTCATAAGAAATAAATAGACCACGGGCACTGCGGTAAATGTCTGAGAACTTTTCACAAGCATCACCAACCGTTGGCGTGTAGATAATAGGCATCATTTCTTCAAGATGATCACGCACTAAACGGTAGTAAAGTGTTTCGTTGTTATCTTGAATAGCACGTAAGTAAATGTGCTTATTTAAATTATCGCTAAAGCTTGAATACTGCTGGTAACAACGCTCAACTTGTTCTTCGATCGTTTCATAACGCGGTGGCAGTAATCCGGCTAAGTTGAAATTTTCCCTTTCTTTTTGTGAAAAAGCACTGCCTTTATTTAATAGTGGCGTTTCAATCAGACCTGGGCCTGAATAAGGAATATAAAGATAATTTGGATCGGTATTTGTAGTCATATTTCCAAGCTTTGATGCGTCATAATTATGACCTGACATTATTACTCTTGAAGGCGAAATTGCAATGACATTTCACCTTGTCAGACCATTGAAGAAAATGAATTTTATGCCTTAAATGGCATTGCAGATAGTATACATGAAAACTCAGCAGCTTTAAGGCTGCTGAGCTTGTTTTTAGTGGCTTTTATCACTTAAAGCGATGCCTTCGCGGCGCGGATCGGCTGCGCCATAAAGTTTACCGTTTTTAACTTCAACAGCATGTAAACCAGAGTTTAAATCTAGGATACGAACTGTGTGTCCGCGGTTAACAAAATCAGCTTCAGCGTTGGCAAGCTCAGTGCCCTTTTCGAGACTTGTGTAATTATTACGATTAGTAATGCGCGGTAAGTTAATGGCTGTTTGCGCATCTAGGTTCCAATCAAGCACACCTACAACCACTTGAGCTACATAATCAATAATACGGCTACCACCCGGCGAACCAACCACTAAACGTAAGCTGCCGTCTTTGTTAAACACCATGACTGGCGACATAGAACTACGCGGACGTTTACCTGCTTCAACACGATTAGCCAATGGCTTACCATCTTTAGTTGGCGATAAAGCAAAGTCAGTTAGTTGATTGTTTAAAATATACCCGTTCACCATTACTGTTGAACCAAACGCCATCTCGATAGAACTTGTCATCGACACAGCGTTACCTTGGCTATCGACAATCGAAACATGGGTCGTTGATGGCAGCTCGTATGCATCATCTTGCGCGTATGCAACTGAGTTTGGCGGTGTGCCTGCTTCTGCGTGAGTATCTTTTTCAGAAATAAGTTTTGCGCGACCAGCAATATAGTTTTTATCGAGTAATCCTTGTGTCGGGATTGCCATAAAATCAGGGTCGCCCATATACACGTTGCGATCAGCAAACGCTAAACGTGATGCTTGGGTAAAGTAATGCAGAGCTTGAACAGAGTTTGGTTTAAGTTTAGCCATATCTTTATGTTCAAGTAAGGCTAAAATCTGTAATACAGCTACACCACCACTACTTGGTGGTGCCATTGAGCACACTTCGTATTGGCGATAATCAACACACACAGGTGCACGCTCTTTGCTTTTGTAATCGGCTAAGTCTTCAACCGTTAATGTACCCGGTGCAACTACTGAGTTTTGCACTGCATGCACAAGCTCTTTAGCGTTTTCACCTTTGTAAAATGCATCAATGCCCTGTTTCGCTATATCTTTATAAAGCGCGGCAAGTTCAGGATTCTTTTTCACGGTACCTACAGCAAGCGGTTTACCATCAGGGAAGAAGTAGTCACGAATAACTGGTAGCTTAGTGACCCCAGGGTTTAATTCTTTAGCCAATAATTGATGTAAACGCGGCGACACAATAAAGCCTTTATCAGCCAATTCAATGGCAGGGCCAAACAAGGTTTGCCACTCTAACTTACCGTAACGCTTATGGGCAGTGGCAAAGGCATCTAAAATACCCGGTACACCAACAGAACGACCACCTACAACGGCTTCAATCCATTTTACGGCTTTACCGTGCTTATCTAAAAATAGTGTTTCATCAGCATTGCTTGGAGCCGTTTCACGGCCATCAAAGCTAGTTAGGCTTTTTGTTTTGTTGTCGAAGTACATCATAAATGTACCCCCACCGATCCCCGACGATTGCGGCTCTACCAGTGTCAGTACTAATTGCGTTGCAATAGCAGCGTCAACCGCTGAGCCGCCTAGCTCAAGCATTTTTTGCCCTGCTTTTACTGCATAAGGGTTTGCTGCTGCGACCATGTACTTATCGCCTTTAACAACCTGCTTATGAGCAAATCCCGTTGCAGCTTCAGGTTCGCGAGTTTCAACTTTTGCAGGGGCTGCGAAAATAGCAGTTGAATAAATTAATGAGGTGGACAGAGCTAACAGCGCTTTGGTTTTGAATAACATAAATAAACTTAATCCCGTAGTGTATTTGGCATCTTAAAATTAAACGTGCACAATAGGCGACAATCTCAGATACACCAAAAATAACATGATAAACCTGCCCCTGAAACTAGAATATATTCTGCCGCCACTGTGTTTAGTACTACTTAGTTCCTTGTTTGCACTTTTCAACTTAAATGAATATCTTGAATTTAACCGTGAGTTAGTTGCAAATGGTGAATTTTGGCGCATTTTCACTAGCCAATTTGTGCATGCTAATTGGCCACATCTAGGCTTAAATTGCGCCGGAATTTTATTAATTTGGGCTCTACACGCTGAGCATACAAGCCCTGCTCGCTATGCGTTTAATATTATTGTTCTTGCACTGTGGTGTGGATTAGGTGTGTGGCTATTTTGCCCAGATATCCAAATTTACACCGGATTAAGTGCCCTGTTGCACGGTGTGATCATTTGGGGTGCAGTTAAAGATGTACAAGCAGGCATGCTATCAGGCTGGTTATTGTTCGCTGGTACTTGGGCTAAAGTGATTTGGGAGCAAATAGCAGGCCCGAGTGAATCGGTGACTCAGTTAATCGCCTCTAATGTTGCCATTGACGCCCACTTTATCGGCGCAGTTGGCGGCACACTACTCGCTTTGCCTATCTTCATTAAAATAATAAAAAAGCGCGAGTAACCTTACTGGCTCTTTACAACTGCTCTTTGTTAACTTGAAAAAGGAATTTTAGATGAATGAAAATAAAGGAGATATTTACCTTCGCATTATCCTATTTTGCCTTTACGGGCCTCTATTGGCTGGGCTATTTGGCCAATTGGTAAACTTAAAATTTGTTTCACCAACGTTTATGGCAAGCCTTGATAATATTTATTACATCATAGTATTTTGCTCACTTTGTATTGGGTTTTGTCTGTTGTTAGCAAAATACAGTATCGTTAAAGAATCGTTTAAGAATAAAATTATTGATCATTTGACCCTTATTCTTAGTATTTTGTATTCATGCTTAATGTTCTTTGGCATTGGTTTACTTATATTATTCAACATCATGTTTAACTCAAATACTGATTACGTTCACCAAGAACAAGCATTTGAATATCGCACCTTTTATGTCTACACATCAGACCCTGGAGCTTTTGGAACTGCTCACCATTATGTGTATTTAAAGTGCCCTGTTTCGTTTAATCGCTATGAATTGGAGTTAATAGCTAATCTATCATGGATGAAAGACTATAAAATGAGTTTAGAGGGTGATAGTTTAATTTTTGAAAACGACTCAGAAGAAGGTAAGACAGTACTCGATGTGAGTGAATTTTACTGCAAATAACCCTTATAGATAAATTCGATTACAAATAAAAACAGCCACTTAAAGTGGCTGTTTTTCATTTACGCTATTGATTAAAGCGTTTCATTAAATAGCTTATGAATACGACGGTATTCATCTAACCAGCTTGATGGTTGTACAAAACCATGCGGCTCAACTGGGAAGATCGCTGTTTCAAAGTTTTCTTTTTCAAGCTCAATTAAGCGTTGTACTAAGCGAACTGAGTCTTGGAAGAATACATTGTCATCAACCATAGGCGCATTAATTAATAAACGACTCTTAAGCCCTTCAGCAAAGTAAATTGGTGAGCTCTTTTCATAGGCAATTGGGTCAACATCTGGGTGGTTTAAGATGTTAGACGTATAAGGACCATTGTAGTGAGCCCAATCAGTTACCGGGCGAAGTGCAGCACCTGCTTTGAATAAATCAGGTTGTGTGAATAGCGCCATAAACGTCATGAAACCACCGTAAGAGCCACCATAAGTGCCTACAGCTTGTGTATCTACGTTTGCGTTGTCTGCCATCCAGCTTACGCCGTCTGCTAAATCTTGGATTTCAGGTGTACCCATTTGACGATAAATAGCTGTACGCCAATCACGGCCGTAACCTTTTGATGCACGGTAGTCCATGTCCATTACTACGTAGCCTTCTGAAGCCAGTAGTGAGTGGAACATAAACTCGCGGAAGTAACCAGACCAACCCATGTGTGAGTTTTGTAGGTAACCAGCACCGTGGTTAAAGATAACCGCTTTACGGTTTTTACCTGTTTCACCTTCTTTATAATCAGCTGGGTAATATACTTTTGCGTAAATTGGCTGATCAGTGTGGCTTGAAGGCACAGCAACAATCTTAGGTGCGATCAGTTTCTTGGCTAAGAACTCATCAGAAACCGTGTGCGTTAACTGCGTCGCTTGAGTATTTGCTTTTGCATCAGCAACATAAAGCTCAGGCGGCGACATAATTTTTGAGTGAGTTAGCAATAGTTTGCTTTCATCTGGGCTTAACTGGTAATCAGTCATACCATCAAGGTTTGTTACTTGCTCAGATTCACCGTTTGCAGGGTTTACACGATAGATTTCGTAAAGACCTGGGTGCTCAACGTTCGCTTTGTAGTAAATCGCTGAGTTATCAGCTGTTAACGTTAAGTTAGAAACAACAAATTGGCCATTAGTTAGCTGCGTTGCTTTACCATTAAGTGGCTTTTTATAAATGTGGCTGTAACCAGACTCTTCAGATAAGTAGTAAAGCGTGTCTGAGTTGTTCAACCAACCAAAATCGTTATATGCATAGTTAACCCATGCATCGTCGTGTAAGCGGTGCTGCGAAACAAGTTTGTTGTTTTGTGTATCAACAGTAGCTAACCAACGGTCTTTGTTGTCCCATGCTTCAAGCATTAGTGCCACTTGTGAACCATCAGTGTTCCATTGGATTGCACTTTGGTCCCAACCCCAATCCATCATTAAGTTGATGGCACGTGGTGCTTTTTCAGACTTATAAGTTTTGCCATCACGGGCGTAGTTTTCTTTCTTAACAGCTGCAAGTACATCTTCATCAAAGCCAGGTAAGGTATCGAATGCAAGCGTTGTTTGCTCGCCTGATTTAAGGTCGATGTAAACTACATCTGAGCTGATTGGTTTTTCATCAGCAACACGGCGGCGTACTTTTTCTGCTTTAACGCGTGCATCATCGGCAATGTAATTAGGCATGATATCGCCTTCATCGCGCCATGAACGGCTTTCTGTGGTTACTGCAACAAGTGCTTGGCCATTTGGTGAAAGCTGTACATCTGCTAAACGCTTACCTTTACCTAAATAAAACTGTGCATTAGCAATGCTGTCGTTTTGCTCGTTGATTTGTGCTTTACGCTCTTCACGATCTTTTTTGTTTTTGTGCGTAAGCGCAATGTAATCAATTAGTTTGTGCTGCTCTTTTGCGATGTAAGTGTCTGGCTCTTGTACACCTTTAGGTGCATCGTCTAGGTGTAAGTTAACTAATTCAACTTGACGACCCGTTGCTAAATCAACTTTATAAAATGCATTACCTTGGCGATATGCAAGGCTACCATCAGTTAAAAACTGTGGTTTTGATTGCTGTGCGCTATCGTGAGTGATTTGTGTAATTTGCCCATTGCTTAGGTTTTTAACGAAGATATTACCTTCAAATGCATAAGCCTGTTGTTTTTTATCTGCCGAGTAAACGGCATTTTTAGCGCCTACAGTGTGTAGTTTGTTTAACGCTAATTGTGATGCAGATTGGCTATTTACCGCTTGAACGTATAAATCGCGTAACTCATTGCCTTGTTGCTTTTGTGCATAAACGATGCTGTTAGAATCACCATTCCAGAAAGCACGCTCAGGTTGACGGCCTAACCAATCAGGGTGAGCCATTGCTTGCTCTAACGTGATTTCAGCTGAACCTGTATCAGCAGGAGTAGCAACTACTGGTGCTACATTGATAACTTGTTCTTCAGAAGGCGTTGAGGCGGTTGATTGACAACCTGCTAGCATGAAGCTAGATGCGACTGCGAGAGCCACTAACGTTTTATTAGCAGTGGTTTTGAATTTCATAGTGCTTCTTACGGGTTATTATAATTCGCCCTATTTAAGCAGAAGCACTGATGAAATAGCAATTTTTATAGGATAAACAGCCAAACTTTTCCGTTTAATAACAGCTTATTTTAAGCTGATATCAAGCCATACCATACGGTGATCAGATGATGCGTTACGATCTTTAATTAAACGGAACAGTTCAGAGTTTTTCTGTGGCCAAAAAACGCCACCACCGTTTATTTCAATACCATAATTTGAAGGTAAAACGTAATCAGCACGAGCCTGCCAATAAGCGGTATAGTTTTTAGCGTAATCTTCTTTATACGATTCTTTTGCACCTTTGCTTGTTGGCGTAAAAGAGGTATTCACTAATGGATTTTTTAAAATTTGGTCTGTGGTATTCGGGCGTGCCTTACCCCCTTCTGGCGCAGCATTTAAGTCACCAACAATAACAAAACGGCTTTTCGCTTTTAAGCCACCTTTTTGACCTTTATCATCGTAAATGTAGTTAGCATTGTTGATGTAATCTGCAACTAGGCGTACTTCATCGTGGTTACGCTTACCGTTACGGTCTTCGTCACCATCAAAAACAGGCGGCGTTGGGTGCGATGCAAGCAAGTGAAACGTTTTACCTTTTACATCTATTGGTAAATCCCAAAAAGACTTAGAACTTAGGTGAATTGCTTGCCACTCTTCAGCTGAATACCAGTTTTTACCTGTTTTGGGGTCGATAGGCATTTGTGCATTTGGCATATCTTTGTATTTGAATGTTTGTAATGTACGCGCTTTATCTAAATCGATTGGGTAGCGAGACAATACAGCCATTGCATAATGCCCCTCAAAGAAGCCAAAGCCGTGTGCGTCGCCTTTGTAATGCCCCTTTACACCATCGTTGTCTAGGTCAAACTCAGTAGGTAAACCAGTGTTAACAGGTGCAATAAAGTAATACGGGTAATCGATGGCAACCTGCTTATTTTGCGATACTTGCAGGTAGTTTTTACGAAATACGTTAATGCCTTTGTCGGCATCAATATAATCAAATTCATTGAGTAAAATAACATCTGGTCTTACGCGCTGAATAATTTCGGCAATGTTGCGAATTTGCTGGTGGTTGCTCGCTAATGCTTTACTTAAAGCATCTTTATCTATTGCTTCGCCTTTTTTAGCATAGTTGGTTGCATCCATACTCACATTAAAGGTAGCAACACGTAAATCAGCAGCCGATACATTGTTAGCAAATAAGCCTACAGCTAGTGCTATTGAAGAAGTTAATAAAGCGTTTTTCATGAAATAAATCCGTCTACTATAAGTAGTAAAATAATACTGCTGACAATGATCCATAAGATCATCGCCATGATAAAAGGTTTAATGCCCGCTTGTTTTAAGACTGAAATAGATAAACCACTACCAATCAAAAATAAGGTCATTACTAAAACTTGTTTAGCACCCACATTGAGTGCATGCCACAGTGTTTGATATTCAGGAAAGCTTGAATTAATCAGTGCCGCCGCTAAAAAGCCAAATATAAACAATGGGATACTGGCTTTTTCATCCGATTTCCAAAAAACACCCGCGATGCTTGTGTAAGGGATTATCCACATCGCTCTAGTTAGTTTAATGGTTGTGGCAATAGCAAGTGCTGATGCGCCATACGCAGCGGAAGCCCCCACTACACTACTGGTGTCGTGAATAGCAAGTGCAGCCCAAACACCGAATTGTTGCTCAGTCAGGCCAAAGTAATGACCAATCATTGGGAATAACACTAAGCCAAGGGCGTTTAATAAAAACACCACAGCGAGTGATATAGCTACTTCGTGATCTTTGGCCTTTATAACCGGCGCCATTGCTGCAATGGCGCTACCACCACAAATGGCGGTACCAAAAGAAATAAGTACACCGGTGTTTTTATTTAACTTAAATAACTGAGATAAAATTTCACCAAGGCCAATAATAGCGGTAATACTAACAATAGTAAGCACAATAGAGCTGCGACCTACTTCTATAACTTGATTAAAATCAACAGCAAAGCCTAAGCCAATCACCGCCAACTTTAGCATCCATTTACTTATTTTTTGTGACTGCAATGCAAATGGGTTGCCTAATATCATGGCAAATAAAGCACCGACGACAAGTGCCGTAGCAGAGCCAACAAATGGTAATGCTGATACTAAAAATAGTGCAATAAATAGAAACTGCTTTGGGCGTTCGGCTATCACAACGGTGCTCTGATAAGTTTATTGGTTAGCTTATGCACCACAGGTGCAACAAATATAACAGTAGGAAACGCCACACAAAATGCAAAAGCCCATGCTTTAAGCCAAATGGTTGCAATGTTATCGATTAAACCAACGTTAAAAATGCTGATCACTAAAGACATAAATCCAGACATAAACAGCGCCATAAAGAACGCAAATACGACTGTTCTTAATCGAGGATGTAACATAACGATCTAATATTAATATAAAAATATTAGTCTATAGCAAGATGACCCTGACGCAAGTGCTTTGAGACAAGAGGTACAAAATTAGCGAAGTTTGCGGGTAATTAAAAAGCCGAGATAAACTCGGCTTTTAAGAATTTAAACTGATTAGTTTAAAATAAGTTGAGTGCTGGTATCAGCTACTCCTGGGTACTCTTGCTCTGGTAGAATTTCAGCCAGTGCCGCTAAACGTTCACCTAATTGGTGAAGGTTATCAGCCGATACATTGATATGACCCATCTTACGACCTGGTTTAGCCGTTTTACCATACCAGTGACTTGTAACGTCTTGCGTTGCCAGTACTGAGTGTGGGATTGAAGGCTGACCAAGTACGTTGATCATGGCAGTAGGACGAAGACACGCTGTACTACCTAATGGTAAACCTGCAACAGCGCGCATGTGGTTTTCGAACTGTGAGCAATGTGTACCCTGCTGTGTCCAGTGACCAGAGTTATGAACGCGTGGCGCAATTTCGTTAACTAATAACGTACCTTGTACGTCAAAAAACTCAATTGCTAATACACCCACATAGTCAAGCTCTTGCGCTAACTTGTTAAAAGCAAGCTCTGCTTGTTCTTGAATTGCTGCTTTTTCTTTACCCGCAACTGAAAGCGTAAGTACACCATTGGTGTGTTGGTTTTCAGTCAATGGATAAATAACGGTGTTACCCGCTTTGTCGCGTGCACCAATGATAGATACTTCACGGTCAAATGGGATCATCTTTTCAGCGATAATAGAATGCGGCGCACTTTCAGTGCCTGATGCAATGAAATCTGCCATTTCTGACCAAATTTGGTCAATTTGATCATCAGACTTTAAGCGCCACTGACCTTTACCATCGTAACCTGCTTGGCAAGTTTTGATCACAAGCGGCTTGCCTAAACGCTCTACGGCAGCAAAAAGGTGCGCTTTTTCTGTAATTAGCTGGTAAGGCGCGCATTCAACATCTGTTTTATCAAGTAATGCTTTTTCAAGTGCGCGATCGCCACCTGTTTTAATTGCCGCTTTACCCGGATAAAACTTATTGCTTTGACAACATAATGTAAGTACATCATCAGGAATGTGTTCAAACTCTGCTGTAATCGCGTCTGCGTTATCAATAGCTTGTTGTAATGTGCTGTTATGAACTTCACCAGTTAATGGATGAATGATTTTTTCACTACCCACATCGTAGGCAACAACATTTAAATCAAGCGGTGCACCCGCTAAGCTCATCATACGAGCTAACTGACCTGCACCTAAAATTAGAATATTCATATTACTCTGCAGGATTAGGGTTAGCTAAGATAGTGTCTGTTTGTTCTTTACGGAAAGCTTCAACTTTTGCGAAGATTTCAGGCTGTTGGCAACCTAAAATTTGTGCCGCTAAAAGGCCAGCATTTGCAGCACCCGCTTCACCGATAGCCAATGTACCGACCGCAACACCTTTAGGCATTTGGCAGATAGATAATAACGAATCTACACCATTAAGTGTTTTAGACTTAACTGGCACACCTAAAACTGGCAGTGATGTAAACGCCGCAGCCATACCTGGTAAGTGCGCAGCACCACCGGCACCGGCGATAATAATTTTAATGCCGCGATCTGCAGCTGAACTTGCATAGTCAGCAAGTAATTGAGGGGTACGGTGAGCAGAAACAACTTTAGTTTCGTATTCAATGCCGAATTTTTCTAGCATTAACGCCGCATGTTCCATCGTTGGCCAGTCTGATTTGGAACCCATAATAATGCCAACAGTCATAAATACACCTCAGTTAAATAGTTTTCTAAAAAGCGGACTTTTGTCCTTATTTTGTGGCGGGTATTATATACCTAACTCACATCAAGATGCGAGTTTCAGTTGGAATTAAAAGCGTTTTTGCAAGGGCGTTGATGCAAATAATAGAGGTTCTATTGTTAAAATCTATAACGCAGTATAAATTCTCTTAAACCACATCAAGATGCGACTCTAGAAGCACAAAAAAGCCATGACATGCATGGCTTTTAATCACTCATCAGCTAATTAAGCTTCTTTGCTTGCTAGGTACTCAGTGTATGTACCTTTAAAGTCGATAACTTTGCCGTCTTTGATTTCCCAAATACGGTTTGCAAGCGATGATACAAATTGTCTATCGTGAGATACGAACAATAATGTCCCTTCGTATGCTTCAAGTGCTAAGTTAAGCGCTTCGATAGATTCCATATCCATGTGGTTGGTTGGCTCATCCATTAATAAGATGTTTGGTTTATGCATCATAATTTTGCCAAACAGCATACGGCCTTGCTCACCGCCTGAAATCACTTTTACTGACTTTTTGATATCGTTTTGTGAAAACAGCATACGACCTAAGAAACTACGAACAACTTGTTCGTCGTCACCTTCTTGTTGCCATTGTTCCATCCACTCGAATAAGTTCATGTCTTGTTCGAACTCGTCAGCATGGTCCTGAGCGTAATAACCGATATTAGCGTTATCAGACCATTTAAATTCACCTTGCTTCGGTGCTAAACGACCAGCAAGAGTATTTAATAGTGTGGTTTTACCAACACCGTTCTCACCGATAATTGCAATGCGCTCGCCTACTTCAACTAGGCCTTCAAGGCCACTGAATAATGTTTCTTCAAAGCCTTGTGTTAAATTTGTTAGCTCTAAGGCATTACGGAATAACTGCTTTTCTTGCTCAAAACGAATAAACGGGCTTTGACGAGAAGAAGCTTTAACTTCTTCAAGCTGAATTTTATCAATTTGTTTAGCTCGCGACGTGGCTTGTTTTGCTTTTGAAGCGTTCGCAGAGAAGCGCGATACGAACTGTTGAAGTTCTGCAATTTGGCTTTTCTTCTTGGCATTTTCGCTTAGTAGACGCTCACGAGCTTGCGTTGCAGCAAACATGTATTCATCGTAGTTACCCGGGTAAATACGAAGCTCGCCGTAATCAATGTCAGCCATGTGTGTACAAACTGAGTTTAAGAAGTGACGGTCGTGCGAAATGATGATCATGGTGCAGTCGCGTTGGTTTAACACGTCTTCTAGCCACTTGATGGTGTAAATGTCCAAGTTATTGGTAGGCTCATCGAGTAGCATGATATCTGGATCAGAAAACAGCACTTGTGCAAGTAACACACGCAGTTTAAAACCTGGTGCAATTTCAGACATAGGGCCGTAGTGTTGCTCTGTGCCAATACCTACACCAATTAGTAACTCACCTGCTTTAGCTTCTGCTGAGTAACCATCCATTTCGGCAAACTCAGTTTCTAGGTCTGCTACACGCATACCGTCTTCTTCGCTCATCTCAGGTAAGCTGTAAATACGGTCACGCTCTTTTTTTACTTCCCACAGCTCTTTATGACCCATGATCACTGTGTCGATTACAGAAAACTCTTCGTAAGCAAACTGGTCTTGGTTTAGTTTAGCAATACGCTCGTTTGGATCTGTGCTGACATTACCTGAAGATGGCTCTAGTTCACCACTTAGGATTTTCATGAAGGTTGATTTACCACAGCCATTCGCACCGATTAAACCGTAACGGTTACCGTCTCCAAATTTTGCTGAGATATTTTCGAATAAAGGTTTAGCACCAAATTGCATGGTGATATTAGCTGTACTAATGATAGCGGTACCCTCCAGCGGGTAAAAAGTAAAAATGAAACTGTGTGCAATTTTAAACTAAAGCCGCTTGGCACGCCATGAAAGATTAGTTAAATCAATTCCTCAATTTACAACTAAAATTGTTAGGTCTACATTTAGTGAACACGCTCACTTTTATTAGTGAACGCGCTCACTTTTAAATTTAACTATAAAAATTAAGATATTAGCTATGGGTAATTACGATAAGACACATCAGCATATTTTAAATGTTGCTTGGCAACTTTTTTCTAAACATGGGTTCAATGAAACATCTACACGGCAAATATCTTCTACTTGTGGTATTGCAATCGGTACTTTGTTTAAACATTTTGATAGTAAAATTACGATTTTAGAAGCATGTCTTGATCTAAGGTTTCATGACGTATTAGAACTTGCCAAAGAAACCGACATTCACCGCCCTCCTCGTCTTAAAATCAATCATTATGCTCAATACTTTTATCAATTTTACTGTTTACATCACCGCTTTTATAAAGTGCTTTTTAGCCAACGCTTGTTCTGCAAAACCTTTCAACAACAACACATGGAACTAATTCAATCATTAGTATTTGCCGATCAACCGCAATTTAATAAAGTTAAAGCTGCTATATTACTCGACTGCTATTTTATGACCTTATTGTATGGATTGGGCGCTGAAACTCCGAATACAAAATTGATGCTGAGAACGCTTAGTCAGAAAGTGTCTATATTTTAAGCTCACTAACTCATTGATAATTCGATATTGTGAACCTAAAGTGAATAATTTTTCCTCAAACAAGGTTTGTTGCATGATAATTTTTCACTTTTGACCCAATTTTAGCTTTGATAATCTCCGACTCTTAACTAAATTATACCTATTAGGGACAATATTTAATCAAGGTACATTATGAAAAGAACACACGCTGCCTTTTTTGTTGCGGGCATGATAAGCATGCCTACAGCGAATGCCATCGAGATCTACAACGATCAAACCAATAGTGTCACTATAGGTGGCTTTATAGATGCAAGGGTTATTAATACACAAGGTGAAACAGAGGTAGTTAATGGTGCATCACGAATCAATTTAGATTTTAAGCGTCAATTAAAAAATGGCTGGCAAGCCTTGGCATTATTAGAATGGGGTGTAAACCCTGTTGGTAGTAGTGACATTATTTATAATAATCGCTTTGAATCGATTCAAGATGAGTTTTTATATAACCGACTTGGCTATGTTGGCCTTAAACATGAAGACTATGGTCAAATTACATTAGGCAAACAATGGGGTGCATGGTATGACGTTGTTTATAACACCAACTACAGTTTAGTGTGGGATGGTAACGCCGCGGGTGTTTATACCTACAATAAAGATGACGGTGCAGTAAATGGTACTGGTCGCGGTGATAAAGTACTACAGTATCGTAATACGTGGGGAAAATTTCATCTTGCCCTACAAGCGCAACTGAAATCAGATGACTTTTATACCTGCGACATTGCAGACATATCACGAAGTTCATGTGAACTGTTATTTAATCAAGGTAATGCCGCAGCACAAAGAGTAGAGTTTAATTCAACCTATGGTGCGGCTATCACCTACAATGCAACAAATAATTTAAAATTTACTGCAGGGGTTAACCGCGGCGAATTTGATATTGTTTATGCAAACGGTCGCGATCAACTCGTTACAGATCTTATCTATGGTGTTGGTGTTACTTATGGTGATTTTTATAAACCAGGCTGGTATGCATCAGCAAATATAAATAAAAACGAAAACCACGACACCGACAACTTAGGACGCTTAATCAAAGATGCCGTTGGTTTAGAGTCAATTCTAAGTTATCGCTTTGATAATGACATTCGTACTTTTGTTGCCTATAACGTATTTGATACAGGTAGTGACTATGTTATTCAGCCTAACTTTAATGCCGACCCTGAAGATGTGTTTAAACGCCAATTTGCAGTTTTAGGTGTGCACTACTTTATGGCTGAAGATACCATTTTATATATCGAAGCTCGTAAGGATTTTAGTGACTTTTCAAGTAATGACGCAGAGCAAGAAACACAGATGTCTCAAACCGAAGATGACGGTATAGCTATCGGATTTAATTATACTTTGTAGCTACGATAAACACTAAGCCCACTATTGTGGGCTTTACAACGATAAGTCGCTTACGTACATATTCAATACATTGAGTTACCATTCAAAGTCTCTTGTGGTATCTGTTGTATTGAATCCCAGTGTTCAACAATCTTGCCATTTTCATCAAACCGAAAGAAATCCATAGTGACATATTGGTCATTCCCGGGCCATATTTGGTGAGTATGAAGTGCAACAAGATTACCTTCTGCTATGGCACGAACAAAATCAATTTTCTTATCTGGATATTCATTATGCATTTTTTCAAAATAGGCAATGAATGAGGCTGTTCCATCACCAACTAAAGGATTATGTTGTATGTATACTTCGCCTACATACTTTTCAACCGCTACAGATGGATTTCCTAGATAAGCGGTTTTGTAAAACTCAATAGCATTTCTCTTATTTAATTCTAAATCAACCGACATTTAGCACCTCTTCACAAATTTGTGGATTATGCTTGTATTTAAGAAATGTAAGACAAGCTAATTACACATTTTACTAAAGCATAATAGTTCCTTTTCTGAATATTCTATTTCTACCAGAGCTATTAACTGATAACTAGCCAGAAAAGTTAGCAATGGAGCGTTCAAATTTCCGATAATAACGAATGACGGTTACACTTCACTTTAGTAAATAGCTTATATGTTACGTATGTTGGAATGGGTACGTGTTAGCAGAAAAATAAGCTATTAATCTTTTAGCGAATCTAAAATGTATAAAGTATCAGTAATCAATTTAGCGTTTTAAGCACCTTCAAACTTTACTACACGCGAACGGCCATTCTCTTTAGCAATATAAAGTGCTTTATCAGCTTTATTCAAAAGCTCATCAAGTGAAATGCCGTCTTTACCATACACAGCAACACCTGCGCTAAACGACATACCTATATTTGAGTTATCAGGTGTCATTAGCTTTATGGTCTTAGTTGTTTGAAGTAGTGTTTCTGTATTGGCAAAACAAAACGTGTCTTTATTGTTTATTTGAATAAGGCAAAACTCTTCACCGCCAAGTCTTGCAAAGTAACACGTATCATCAATGCTATCTTTTACATGCTTTGCAAAGGTGACTAATACTTGGTCGCCAAAATCATGGCCAAATGAATCATTAAAATGCTTAAAGTGATCAAGATCGATAATTGAAACTGTACAACTAAATTCTTTATGATTTGATTGTAACTGACTGAATTTTGCAAATAAGGCTCGCCTATTTGGCACATTTGTTAATTGGTCAGTATGAGCAAGTTCAAACATTTGCTTACTGTAGTCTTCTAAGAGAGTGTTTGTTCGGTTAAACAAAAACTGGTTTCTCTTAAGTTCGGTGATATCCTCACCTTCAACAATGACGTGCTCACCCACTACATTGGCAGTAAATCTAAATATATTACGATAAGAACCGTTATTAATTTCCACTTCAAGCTTATCAGTATCATTTTCTAATAATTTCGAAATAATTAATTGTACTAAGCTTCTGTTAGTTGGATTGTTCGATGCATCTAGATAATGCTGTGCAACAAGTTGAAATGAGTTGTTTTGAAATACTTCCTTGTGTTCATTAGCCGACAAAACAACGACAGGTAACTGCAAATAATTTAAAACAGAATAATACGCGTTGTTTTGCTCTAATGACATACGATAAAGTCTCGCTTTGTTTCAAGCTTAGCTATGACTTGCTTCGCGTCATCTTCTGATATTCCTTGTTCAGAAAATGTAAGCGACAAGATATTTATCATTTCTTGCCAATCTTTAATATTAATACCTAAATTTTTATGGGCTTGTGCTAGCTGTTCATCACTGATGTAATCAGGTCCACCCATTAAAGATGAGATAAAACTTGTTTGATGATGAATTAACCTTTCCATGTTGGTATGTTTAAAATGAGCATTAAGGGTTTCTGACTTCAAAATATTGTCATAAAACTTTTCTATGACTTTATAAATTCGAGAAAAACCACCGTATTTGATAAACAAAGAAGATTCCACATCGAGTCCTGTATTATCGATAAATATTTAAGTAGCTAATAAGGCACCACAAAAGATGACAAGAAAGTCTGCAAGCTATTGATATTTAAATTATAGAAAGGAAAAGAGATTTTGCATTTTTGAATAAGCAAATAATGGGATTATTCTCATTATTTGCACGTAAATATTAATAGCCCCTCTTACACCCCATATCTGTTGATTTAAAAATCTTAAATTCAAAGATATTTGCCGAGATTGAAATAAACCCCAAAACAGTATGATGTGTTCTTTTTATGGTTAATGGCTATTACAATGAATAATCGCGTTCTACTTTAGCAATACGCGTTGTAAAGGCGCTGTACCATTTGTCTCTGCCGAGCTGTTGGGCGTTTAAGTGCTCAACGTTTTGTTTCCAGGCTCTTATCGCATCTAAGTTTTGCCAATACGACACCGTAATACCCAAACCATCACGAACAGACTCTATACCTAAATACCCTGGTTGTTGCTCTGCAAGTTCTACCATTCTATTAGCCATTTCTTCATAACCGGTGGTATCGTCAGATAAGGTATTCGTAAAAATCACGGCGTAATAAGGCGGTTTTGGTGTATTCGCTATCATGGCTGTTACTTCCCCCTACTTGGTTCAAAACCATCATAACATGGAGTTTTTTCGTCAAATGTATCCCAATTTGCTTTAGAGCTTACAAAGTTATGGCTGATCGGGCGCTCATTTATATCGCTATCTAATAAACCTAAGCGAATACGTAAGCGGCTTGGGTCATCTTTATTCTCGCTATAAATAGGTGAGCCACAATAGCTACAAAAATAACGAATTCTGCCGGGTTTAAATTCAAACGCGCTTAGATGCTGCTTACCTTCTGTGAGGTTAAAACCATCTCGTTGAATAAAGCCATTGGTTGCGTAGGCTGTGCCTGAGTTTTTACGACATAAGGAGCAATGACAATGAATAATTGAGTCTATACCACCAGCAATAGTTACTTTTACTTTGCTGCATAAACAACTTCCTTGATACATAGTCCCTCTCAGGTTTAAAGATTAATAACCGCGATGCTTCCAAAATTCAGTGGCAGTGCCTTCGGCTTCCTTTAATAAGTTAAAGGATTTATCAGCAATTATATGGCCATTTAACTCAATAGTCATGCGCCAAATACCTACTTTATTGTCAACAGGTGCCCATATCGTATCACCTAAATAAAACTGCCAATCGTTTGTTTTAACGTACTGTTCGCCCTCAAACGGTGGCATGATCTCGCCATCTTCATCCGGAATATCTGGGTGGTAAACGCAAAATTTAATTTTTTGTCCTTTGGCCTTTTTAATGTTAACTATAAAGCCAAATTCAATATCTAACTGTGCAGGAACGTCTGTTGTAAACTCGGTGATTTGTGGCAGGTCTTTCTCTTTTGCATCCCAATGACTGTAAATGCCGTAACTTTCAATAGTGGTAATTGGCTTTGCTTTTGCCATAGCTGCAAGCGCTCCTTTTTAAAAATGAGGCGCTATTTTATAGTAGCAACCCTACCAGAACAAGATTGTACTATTATAGTAATTAGCTAACGTATTTTACCCAGTGAGTGTCATGTTGTTGAAAGCCACATTTAGTTAAAAGTTTAATACTTGCGCTATTATTTGGGTTAACTAAAGCTAACACACTGTTTAGCGGAGCAGGTACATAGGTCGTCAGTTTTTCAAATAGCATATCTAGTACCTTTTGCATTATTCCTTTGCCAAAGTATTGAGACGACAACTCAAACCCCAACATGCCCTGTCCGTCAATTATGTTAAATATGCCTACGCTGCCAATAACCTGCCCACTACTTCGTAAAACAATAACTAAACGAATGCCTTGTTGATTATAAAAACGTTCTATGTCGCCTTGAATAAAGTCGTACACGTCACCTTTCGTTATATCAGCGCCGTAATCATTAAATGTTTGTACTTGCGGATCTTTTAAAATATCCCATATCGCTTGGCAATCTCTATGACGAATTGGGCGTAAGTCAAAGGCTAAGTCATCGTGGCTAGACACGTTAATTTCTTCTTTTTGCTTTATGAGCTGGCATTATTGTCTTACTATAAACGCAATTTCAAGCAATTAGATTAAGTTCGATGAGTGAAGAATTTAAAGTAATTCAACCTACCACCACAGTATACTGTAAAGAACGCGGGGAAGGCTGGACCTTAACAGGGATCACCAGTATTGATGAACATACTTCTGTGATGTTTGATGGCGTAAGGTATACCTTACCGGCCCGTGAAATTGTTGAGGTTTTATTGCCACAACAACTCGAGCGAGAGAAAAACCAACAATAAAAAAAGCCAGCATCAAGCTGGCTTTTTCGTGTTTAAATTAACGTAATGCGTTAATACGCTCATCAAGTGGTGGGTGCGATGAGAATAATTCAGCAACACCTTTACCGCTTGCAATACCAAATGCCATCATTGAACCTTCAAGTTGTGATGGGTGGTTTTGTTTTAAACGCTCAAGGGCGCTGCGCATTTTATCTGCACCTACTAGTTTTGCTGCACCGGCATCCGCAGAGAATTCGCGTTTACGGCTATAGTATGCAACAATCACACTTGCTAGAACACCAAATAACATTTGGAAAATCATATCGAACAAGAAGTATGTCCAGCTACTCCCGCCCTCTTCTTCATCACTATTAAGGAAGTTATCAACAATACCTGCCAATACTTTCGCCATAAAGATAACAAAGGTATTCACTACACCTTGGATAAGTGTCAGCGTTACCATGTCACCATTTGCAATGTGTGACACCTCATGAGCCAATACCGCCTCAGCTTGATCTTGATTCATGTTGTGTAATAAACCTGTGCTCACAGCCACCAGCGAGTTGTTCTTACTTGGGCCGGTCGCAAATGCGTTCATTTCAGGGCTATCGTAAATAGCCACTTCTGGCATCGCGATACCTGCTTTTTTAGCTTGCGCTGCTACCGTCGAAACTAACCATTGTTCTGTTTCAGAACGAGGTTGTTCAATAACATGTGCACCAGTTGATTTTTTTGCCATCCATTTCGACATAAATAACGAAATAAACGAGCCACCAAAACCAAATACGGTCGAAATAACTAAAATGCCGCCTAGACTGCGATGGCTAATACCCAGTACGCTCATCACAATAGACAACACAATACCTAACACTAGCATTACCGCTAAGTTAGTCAGTAGAAACAAAAATACACGCTTCATAAAAACCTCAGAATAAACATACCAATTGTATTAACTAACGACATGGTTAAAAATCGTTAGTTAATAAAATTATCTGGGTGTTCTACCAACTCAGTTTAGGGCTTATGCAATTGGTTGCAAGGAACTAATTGCAACCAATTGTGACAGAGTATGTCAAAAGTAACAACTCAATTATTATGGGTTGATAGATAAAATTTCAAGTAAGGTTTTGTAAATTTTTAATTTAGGGGTGCCGTCTGTATACGGACTAATCGCTAAAAGCGGGAAAGGCAATGCTGATTTTAGTGTTTCTAAATTGGCGTCTTGTTCACGCATGTTTGGGTCTACATGATTTGCAATCCAACCCACACAATTTACACCGAGCGCTTTAAAGTGAGCAGCTGTCAATAGTGCGTGATTAAGGCAACCAAGCTTCATGCCTACTACTAGAACAACATCAAGGTTTTGTGATTTAACCCAATCGCACAGTAAATCAGTTTCGTTGATAGGTAAACACCAACCGCCTGCACCTTCTGTAAGAATATAATCGGTATTGAGTGCTTTTACATTTGCATAAGCAGTATCGAGTTTATCAAATGACAGTCTGTCACCTACTTGGGCAGCTGCAATATGCGGTGCAATGGGTGGCTCATAGGTAAAGGGGTTAACAATGTTGTATTTAACACCAATTGATGAGCTTTCCATTAAGGTTAATGCATCATCATTGACTAGCTGCCCAAATGCTTCTTCGGCACCTGCTGCAATGGGTTTAAACCCAACCGCACGCTGTTTATGTTGTGCTAGTAAGTTTAATAATAAACTGGTGACATGGGTTTTTCCGGCATCGGTGTCTGTACCCGTGATAAAAAATTCTTTCATTTTTGAGTTAATTCTATTTTTCTAGTTCTAAAAGGACAACTTGATAGCTCACTCTAGCATGCCCATCAACCAGAGGGTAAGCCTTACAAACACTATTAAGTGCCTGTCTTGTTAATAACCCTTTGCGTTTTTGCTTAGTTTGCAATGAGGTAGCACCAATCGCTTTTATCGACCGCAGCGCATCTAAGGGAGAGTTATAGGAATCTATATAACATCTTTCGGCTGCAAAATTCAGTTTAAACCCCGCCAATTTTGCATACTCAATAATGTGACTAGCACTATGAAACTGATTAATATGGTTTTGCTCATCTAAACAAGCAAAAGCCTGTTTGATCTCTTTAAGGGATCCATCTACCACGCAGCTTAAATAAACCTTACCGCCCGCTTTTAATGCGGAAAAAAGATTTTTAATTAGTGCCTCTAAATCAGCAGACCATTGCATTGCAAAATTACTAAACACACAATCAAGGGAGTTTTGCTGTAATGGTAGGTTATCCATATCAGCACACACTTTTAAACAATGCGGGTTTTGCTCTGTGCTTAGCATGGAATGACTTAAATCCATTGCCAATACAGTATCAAAGTGTGTTTTAAGCATTGCCGTGTTAACTAAAGGCCCAGCCCCTAAATCAAGGCAAGTACCCTGCTGATGTTTACTTGCCATCATTTTAAATAAGTGCGCAGCCGCTTGTTTTTGAACATTAGCATGGCTTGCGTAATTTGCAGCTGCTTTAGAGAACTTAGCTTGTGTTGTTAGCTTATTACTGTGTTGAAAACTTAAAGGCGCTTGCAGTTGAACACTCATAAACACTCCACTAGCGAATCAACCAGCTGTTTTATATCGTCAGCTTGATGTGCGCTACTTAAGGTTATTCTAAGTCGAGCCGTATTAAATGGCACCGTGGGTGGTCGAATAGCGGTTAACCACACGCCTTTCTCTTTAAGCTTATTAGCAACCGCTAGCGTGTGCTCTGCATCGCCCAATACTAAAGGCTGAATAGCCGTTGATGATTCCATTAATGCTAAGTTATGCTCTTTGGCAAGTGCTCTAAAGTAGGCAATATTCTCTGTAAGCTGAGAGCGTTTTTCATCAGCTTTTAATATCTTTTCGAGTCGCTCAAGAGTACAACTTGCCATCAGTGCTGACATCGCTGTTGAATATATGTATTCGCGATTAAACTGCAACATGTAATCAATCATTTGCTTTGATGCAAGCAGGCAAGCGCCACTACTTGCCAGTGCCTTGCCAAAGGTGATGATCAGTAAATCAGGCTTGATTGCCTCACAACTGCCTAAGCCTTGCTCACCTAACACGCCAAAGCCATGGGCATCGTCAATCATCAGCCACGCGTTGTATTGTTTAGCGAGTTTACAAAGTGCTTCAATGGGGGCTTGATCGCCATCCATCGAAAACACCCCTTCGCTCACTATAAGCTTATGCTTTGCTTTTGACTTTTGTAACCGAGATTCTAAGTGCCTAAGGTCGTTATGATTAAAGCGCACCATGGCAGCGGCAGAATGAAGGCCGCCATCAATTAGGCTGGCATGATTAAGCTTATCTTGAAAAATTGCCGATGATTGCGCCACGGTTTTATCTTGAAACAACGCTTTTAATACGCTGCTATTAGCACTAAATCCGCTATTAAATAACATGGCGCTTTCGTAGCCTAATAACTCGCATAAACGCTGCTCAAGCTGTTGTTGTGGTTTATTATAACCATTCACTAATGCTGAACTGTGGCTACCTAGCTGCTGCGCTTGTATCTCAATAAAATCATCCGAAAAGCCAAGGTAGTCATTACTGGCAAAATTTAAATACTGTTTGCCTGCAACCTGAATAAAGCGCCCGCTTGATTGCTCAACAAGTTGGCGCTTTCTCAGTAATGCATCTGCTTGTCGCTCAACAAGATGCTCGGCAATAAAATCAAAAGCCATTTAAATATTACGCTTCGTAAAATAGTTCTGATGTTGCTTTATCAGCAACTTTTGATGAAAGTGATGCTGCAACCGCTTCATCAGAATAATCTTCACGGGTTTCTGGGTTCATGCCTAATTTTTTAATCAGCATCATGTCTGCGTCTGCTTCAGGGTTTTCTGTAGTCAGTAGTTTATCACCGTAGAAAATTGAATTAGCACCAGCAAAGAAACACATTGATTGCATTTGTTCATTCATCGCCGTACGACCAGCAGATAACCGAACATAGCTTTTCGGCATCATGATACGTGCAACAGCAATGGTACGAATAAACTCAAAATGGTCTAAGTCTTCGACATCTTCAAGTGGCGTGCCTTTAACCTTAACCAACATATTAATTGGCACACTCTCTGGCTGCTGCGGCAAATTAGCTAATTGCATTAATAAACCAAAACGGTCAGCAGCCTGCTCGCCCATACCAACAATACCACCAGAGCACACTTTCATGCCGGCATCACGCACGTTATCGATGGTGTTTAAACGGTCTTGGTAAGTTCGTGTTGTAATGATCTGTTGGTAATACTCAGGTGATGTATCTAAGTTATGGTTGTAGTAATCAAGACCCGCGTCTTTTAATGCATGGGCTTTTTCGTTATCTAGCATGCCAAGGGTCATACAGGTTTCAAGGCCGAGCTCTTTAACCTCTTTTACCATTTTTGAAATATAAGGCATGTCACGTTCTTTCGGATCAGACCACGCAGCGCCCATACAAAAACGGGTAGCGCCTTTTTCTTTGGCAACACGCGCTTGCTCAACCACTTTTTCTACTTCCATAAGGCGTTCACGGTCTAAGTCTGTTTTATAATGACCTGACTGAGGACAATATTTGCAATCTTCTGGGCAAGCACCGGTTTTAATAGATAATAAAGTAGAAATTTGTACTTCATTTGGATTGAAGTTTTCACGATGTACGCTGGCCGCTTTAAATAACAAATCATTGAACGGCATTTCAAATAATGCTTTTACTTCTTGGTGAGTCCAATCGTGACGGACAACTGCGTGCTCCATAATAGTCTCTTTTTTTAAATTATTGGGACGGTTAGATTGGCTTAGTCTACGACTTGACGTAACATTGTCAACGAATCGAAGTGATATAAAGTTTACATATGATTAATAAACAACCAATAGATTTAGATTTTGATCGTGAGCATATTTGGCACCCTTATACTTCTATGACTCAGCCCCTGCCCGTTTACCCAGTCAGTCATGCCAATACAAATCGTATTTTCTTAGAAACTGGCGAAAGCCTAATAGATGGTATGGCCTCTTGGTGGAGTGCCATCCATGGTTACTGCCACCCTGTTTTAAATGAAGCAATCACCCAGCAAGTTAGCAAAATGAGCCATGTCATGTTTGGTGGTTTAACTCACGAGCCCGCTGTTGAGCTATGTAAAAAGCTAGTCAGTATCACACCTGAGTCACTCGATAAGGTGTTCTTAGCCGACAGTGGCTCTGTGAGTGTTGAAGTTGCCATAAAAATGGCCTTGCAGTACTGGCTTAGCCAAGGTTACACCAGCAAACAAAAATTAATGACGCCGCTTAAGGGCTACCATGGCGATACCTTTGCAGCGATGAGCGTTTGCGATCCCGTTAATTCAATGCACAGCATGTACTCCGGATTTTTACCTGAACATGTTTTTGTGCCTGCGCCGAGTGCTAAATTTAACGGCGAGTTTAGCCCTGCTGAAGCTGATACACTTGAAAGCTACTTTGCCGCTCACCATCAAGATGTTGCGGCATTTATCATTGAACCCATAGTTCAAAATGCTGGGGGCATGAATTTTTACCATCCCGATTACTTAAAACACCTGCGCATTCTTTGTGATAAGTATGATGTTTTACTTATTTGTGATGAAATTGCCACAGGCTTTGGCCGCACTGGCACCTTGTTTGCTGTTGAGCACGCCAACATAGAGCCTGATATTTTATGTATTGGCAAAGCATTAACGGGTGGCATGATGACCCTATCAGCAACATTAACCACCAGTAAAGTCGCTGTTGGCATTAGTGAAGGTGAAGCCGGCGTATTAATGCATGGCCCAACTTTTATGGGTAACCCGCTTGCCTGTGCTACAGCCTGTGCGAGTATTGATTTACTGCTTGAGCAACCGTGGCAAGAGCAAATTGAACACATAAATGATGTACTGACAGCGCAACTTGCAAAGTGTAAGCAGCTCGATGCAGTCGTTGATGTGCGAACATTGGGGGCAATTGGTGTTGTTGAGCTTAAGCGAAGTGTAGATGTAGCAAAGATTCAACGCTTTTTTATCGAGCAAGGTGTGTGGATACGCCCGTTTGGTAATTTAATTTATTTAATGCCGCCTTACATAAGCGACGAACAAAGCTTAACTAAGTTATGCAATGCTATTTATGCAGCCATAGAACAGCAGGCGTATTAGGGCGTGTTGACCCTTTGTGATTAATTTTGCAGCAGTGTGTTTGGTATTTAGGCAAGGCAGAGCCTATGTAGTGTGATTGTTCCACATAAATAGGCGATAACGCAGCATCAATGCCAAACACGCGCTGCCCTTCGGGTTCTTTCTAGGGGCGATTAACTCTTTGTTGCTCGATTTTTACTTAGCCCACTAGGTTACAAATCTCGCGCCGCGATTAAATCGCCCCTAGAGTGAACAAATTTTAATCCACAAAGGTCAACACGCCCTCTTGGGAAGCGAATGCTTCCTTTTCTTTAAACTTTACCATTCAAACATATAAGCCATTTTACTTATCATGCGAAGTGGTACTTTATGTTCGCAGCGCTTGGCATAAAGGTGCTGTAATGATTTATCTTTAATTTCACCAACGATCACTTCTTTTACTTGATAACCCAGTGCAGTGGCCGCTTGTGCATAGGCGATAAATTCCCACTTTTTAATATTAGTGTTATCAACAATTACTAACGGGATTTCTTCTGCTAAGGCATTAATAAAGCGGGCAAGGTTTAGATTGTGATACTCAGATAACTTGTACTTATCAAATTGATACTCACCTTCGCTATTGTAAAAATAATCATCTGTTGCGCACACGACATAATCACTTTCATTACCAGCTACCAACTCATCAGCAAGGCTTTGTGCGTAATATGATTTACCTGAGCCTGGTAAGCCGCGAAGAATAAAAACTTGTTTCATAGCACCTGTTATACAATTTAATTAAAGACTAAAGGACAGTAATTGTTAATGATGCCACAAAATAACCAATTAGCGCAGCGAGAATTTAAATAAACGCAAATTTTACGCAAAATATTGCTGCTATTTTACTCAATTGAAGAAAAACTACTAAAGAGTGCGTCACAATAGTTTTTTTATTTGATTTACGAGGGTAAGATAGTCGATTCAAGTGCAATGCACAGCATTATTATATTAGGCAACTTATATCATTGGAGTGAAGATGAGCCATTTAGCGATTTCAGAGCTATTAAAAGGCAAGGTTGCGGTAGACAGCCAAGTAACAGTAAAAGGCTGGATCCGTACACGCCGCGATTCAAAAGCAGGAATTTCATTTTTAGCCGTTCATGACGGTTCGTGTTTTGATCCTATTCAAGCGGTAGTACCTAATTCACTCAATAATTATGATGAAGTAACACGTTTAACAGCAGGTTGTTCTGTATCTGTAACCGGTGTTCTAGTGCCATCTGCAGGTCAAGGTCAGTCTTTCGAAATTCAAGCTAACTCTGTAGAAGTATTAGGTTGGGTTGAGAACCCAGACACCTACCCTATGTCTGCTAAACGTCACAGCATTGAATATTTACGTGAGCACGCACACCTTCGCCCTCGTACTAACATCATTGGTGCGGTAACCCGTGTACGTAACTGTTTAGCACAAGCGATTCACCGTTTTTATCACGAGCAAGGCTACTACTGGATCAGCACACCTATCATCACTGCTAGTGACTGTGAAGGCGCCGGTGAAATGTTCCGTGTATCTACTTTAGATATGCAAAACTTGCCACGCACAGATAAAGGCGACATCGATTACAGTGAAGATTTCTTCGGTAAAGAAGCATTCTTAACAGTATCTGGTCAGTTAAATGGTGAGACATACGCATCTGCAATGTCAAAAATCTATACTTTTGGCCCGACTTTCCGTGCTGAAAACTCAAACACATCTCGTCACTTAGCAGAGTTTTGGATGGTTGAACCTGAAGTTGCATTCGCAGATTTAGAAGATATCGCAAAACTTGCTGAAGACATGCTGAAATATGTTTTCAATGCAGTATTAACTGAGCGTCGTGACGATATGGAATTCTTTGCACAACGTGTTGAGAAAACAGCTATCTCACGCTTAGAAGAGTTCGTAACTAAAGATTTCGCACAAGTTGATTACACAGATGCTATCGAAATCTTAAAAGCGTGTGGCAAGAAATTCGAATACCCTGTTGAATGGGGTGTAGATTTACAATCTGAGCACGAACGTTACCTTGCTGAAGAGCACTTTAATGCGCCAGTAGTTATTAAAAACTACCCGCGTGATATTAAAGCCTTCTACATGCGTCAAAACGAAGACGGTAAAACAGTCGCTGCAATGGACGTAGTTGCACCAGGTATTGGTGAAATCATCGGTGGTTCTCAACGTGAAGAGCGTCTAGATGTATTAGATAAGCGTCTAGAAGAAATGGGCTTAAACAAAGAAGATTACAGCTGGTACCGCGACCTACGTAAATACGGCACTGTACCGCACTCAGGTTTTGGTCTAGGTTTTGAGCGTCTAGTTGCATATGTAACCGGTATGGGTAACGTACGTGACGTTATCGCTTTCCCACGTACAAAAGGTAGCGCGACTTACTAATAAGCAACGCTATACAATTTAAAAGCCGCTTTCGAGCGGCTTTTTTAATGCTAACACACTATAATATATAAAAAATCTGGTAGAGATTTAGCAAACATATATAAATAGCCTATATTGAAAGTAGTCTAATAATTAAGAGCTCATTTTATTATGCACTTTCGCGCTATTCAGACCATTTTACTAGTAACCTCATCATTAATCGCATGCAAAGTCACGGCACTAGAAGAAGACTTAAACGCAAAGCCTATTTTTATTGCTGGTTCAACTTCTGTTTCTGCATTATTAATAGATCTTAAGAGCGAATTAAGTCAAGAATTTGGTAATAGCATACAAATAAGACCTATGGGTAGCGATAAAGGAATTATCGCAATTGCAGATAATGTCATCGATATTGGCACAAGCTCCCGATACCTCACCAAAGATGAACAACAAAGATGGCCCTTTTTACGGCAAATTGTTTTAGCACAAGATGCGATCACTTTTTTTGTAAATAAAAACCTCAATATCGATGAGTTATCAACTAGTACACTCAGTGCTATATATCAGGGTAAACTCGCTAAGTGGTCAGATGTTTCTCCGCATACTCCGAAACTTAGTAGTAAAAATGATGAGATTTTGCTTTTCAGCAAAGGCACAACGCACGGCAGTTTTGATGTGTTTTTAGAGTATTTACAGCTTGATTACATCAAAGAACCAGACAGTAATTTTATTCGCCTAAAAAATGCTGGAAATAGAGGCCTATTTTCTGAACAAAAAGTTGAATTATACGATCAATTTAATCAAGCGCTGGGAATTGTACAACGAATACAAAATGCTATTGCTTATGATTCATATGGAGCAATAACCAAGCTTGAAAACGATAGAAGAATAAATAAAGTGAGTTTATTAGCAATTGATGGCGTTAGCCCGTCTATCGAAACAATTCAAAGTGGAGAATACGCTTTTGTTCGCCCATTGGTATTGATAGTTAATACACAATCACCGCGTTCAAAGAAAATAGGTGACAAATTAGCTGTATTTATAAAGTCAAAAAAGATACAACAAAAAATGCTCGATATTGGCTACCTTCCAGTAAAATAGCTTCGTAAATATAAAAAAAGCTGCGCACCTAAAAAGGTGAACAGCTTTTAACAACCAGAATCGTTATGAATTACAGAGCGCTTTCAAGCTCTGGTAACACATCAAATAAATCAGCAACTAAACCATAGTCTGCGACTTGGAAAATTGGCGCATCAGGGTCTTTATTGATGGCAACAATCACTTTAGAGTCTTTCATACCCGCTAAGTGTTGAATTGCACCACTGATACCTACAGCAATATATAAATCTGGCGCAACAATTTTACCGGTTTGACCCACTTGCATATCGTTTGGTACAAAACCCGCATCAACAGCAGCACGTGAAGCACCAATTGCTGCGCCTAGTTTGTCGGCAATCCCATTTAATAACGCAAAGTTTTCACCATTTTGCATACCACGACCACCTGAAATAACCACAGGTGCAGCTGTTAGCTCTGGGCGTTCGGATTCAGTTTGCTCTTCTGATACAAACTCACTCAGACCAACAGAACCTTTACCCACAACGCTTGTAACAGCTACTGGCGCTTGCTCTTGTGCAATATCAAAGCTACTTGCACGAACAGTAATCACTTTTTTGCTATCTAGTGATTTAACTGTCGCAATTGCATTACCTGCATAAATAGGACGCTTAAAGGTATCTGCATCAATCACATCGATGATTTCAGAAATTTGCGCAACATCTAAAAGTGCAGCAACACGTGGCATAAAGTTTTTACCCGTTGTTGTTGCGCTTGCGACAATGTGTGAATAGTTATCAGCTAAAGATAAAACTAGATCAGCTAGGTTTTCTGCAAGTTGATTAGCATAAGCTGCATCATCGGCAATAAGTACGTTACTAACACCTGCAATTGATGCTGCTTGTTCACTCATTGCTGATAAGTTTTCGCCTGCAAGTAGTAAATCTACATCAAAGCCTAGTTTAACAGCAGCAGTAATCGTTTTATTGGTTTCAGGCTTTAGAACACCTTTATCGTGTTCGGCTATCACTAATGTTTTCATTTAGATCACCTTCGCTTCTGTTTTTAACTTTTCTACCAATGTTGCTACATCTTCTACGATGATGCCGCCACTGCGTTTTTCTGGCTCGTTTACTTCTACCAGCTGTACGCGAGGCGCAAGGTCTACACCTAGGCTGTCAGCAGCAATTACATCAAGAGGCTTGCGTTTTGCCTTCATAATGTTTGGCAATGAAGCATAGCGTGGTTCATTTAAACGTAAGTCTGTGGTTACGATAGCAGGAAGTTTAAGAGCAACTGTTTGCAAGCCACCGTCTACTTCACGTGTTACATTAACGGTACCCGCTTGAACATCGACTTTAGATGCAAAGGTGCCTTGGCCACGACCCGTTAAAGCAGCAAGCATTTGACCGGTTTGATTGTTGTCAGAGTCAATCGATTGCTTACCTAAAATAACCAGCTCAGGTGATTCTTGCTCTACAATCTTGCTCAGTAATTTAGCAACATGTAAAGACTCAAGCTTTTCTTCTGTTTCAATATGAATGGCTTTATCAGCACCGAGTGCTAATGCCGTACGTAATTGCTCTTGAGATGATTTATTACCAATAGTCACAGCAACAACCTCTGTGGCCGTCCCTGCTTCTTTTAAACGAATAGCTTCTTCAATTGCAATTTCACAAAACGGGTTCATCGCCATTTTTACATTAGCTAGATCAACATCCGTTTTATCGGCTTTAACGCGTGCTTTGACGTTGTAGTCAATTACTCTTTTAATTGGAACGAGGACTTTCATCGTGACTCCATCAATTGTGTGTTCTCAAAGTTAACCTAAACGTCAACTTATTTATTTTATGATTTCAGACTACTTCCTGTTGACGTAAACGTCAACCTAAAATAACCTTAAAGTATTCACAGCCTGTAACGTTTCATTTGCAAGTATGAAATAAGGTTCTTTACAGCAGGTCCGTCACCGAGAAGAGGTTTATATGGTCGAACGCGAAACCATGGAATTTGATGTAGTCATCGTAGGCGCAGGCCCAGCAGGTTTATCAACTGCGATTAGATTGGCTCAACAAGCACAACAAAAACAACAAGAATTAATGATCTGTGTGGTAGAAAAAGGCTCTGAGGTGGGCGCACACATTTTATCGGGTGCGGTTTTCGAAACTAAAGCGCTGGATGAATTATTACCTGATTGGCAGTCATTAGGCGCACCAGTTACCACTAAAGTAACGCAAGATGATATTTACTGGTTCAACAACAGTGAAAAAGCCACCAGCATCCCCCACTTTGCTAGCCCTAAAACATTCCATAACGAAGGCAATTACATTGTCTCTATGGGTAATGTATGTCGCTTTTTAGCAGAGCAAGCGGAAAACTTAGGGGTAGAAATATTCCCTGGCTTTAGTGCTCATTCTTTGATTATTGAAGACGAAACAGTGAAAGGCATTATCACTGGCGATATGGGCCTTGATAAAGACGGCAACGAAAAAGATGGTTACATGCCTGGTATGGAGCTTAGAGCTAAATACACCGTATTTGCTGAAGGCTGCCGCGGTCATTTAGGTAAAGAGCTAATCAAACACTTTGCTCTTGATAAAGATGCATCACCACAGCATTACGGTTTAGGTTTCAAAGAAATTTGGCAAATCGACCCGAGTAAACACAAAGAAGGCACTGTAGTACATGGCACAGGCTGGCCGTTAACCGGTGATACCAGTGGTGGTGCGTTTATGTATCACAGCGATAACAACCAAGTTGTGGTGGGCTTAATTATTGACCTTAACTATTCAAATCCACATTTAAGCCCGTTTGATGAATTCCAACGCATGAAACATCACCCTGTCTTTAAAGATGTTTTAGAAGGCGGTGAACGTATAGCCTATGGCGCAAGAGCCATTGCCAAAGGTGGCCTACGTTCGTTACCGAAAATGCACTTCCCGGGTGGTTTACTTGTGGGTTGTGATGCCGGCACATTGAACTTTGCCAAGATCAAAGGTAATCATACAGCGATGAAATCAGGCATTGTTGCCGCTGATGTGATCGTTGCAGCCCTTAGCAACGGTAAAGAAAATGCCGATTTAGCTGAATATAAGTCAGCTTTTGAACAAAGCTGGGCATACAAAGAGCTTTATCAATCACGTAACTTTGGCCCTGTTATGCACAAACTCGGTAAGTTCTTAGGTGGTGCTTATAACACCCTAGATCAAAACTTATTTGGTGGTAGCTTACCGTTTAACTTTGAAGATAACATGCCAGATCATGCAACGTTGGTTGCAGCTGATCAGGCTGAAAAAATCGACTACCCAAAAGCAGATGGCAAACTTAGCTTCGATAAACTTTCATCGGTATTTTTATCAAATACCAATCATGAAGAATCGCAGCCATGCCATTTAAAGCTTAAAGATAACTCGATTCCAATTAAGGTCAATTTACCGCAATTCGATGAGCCAGCACAACGATATTGCCCTGCGGGGGTTTACGAAGTACAAGAAGTTGAAGGTGAGAAAGAGTTTGTGATCAACTCACAAAACTGTGTGCACTGTAAAACCTGCGACATAAAAGACCCAAGTCAAAACATTACTTGGGTAACACCTGAGGGAGCAGGCGGGCCAAACTACCCTAATATGTAACGCACGTTACTCATTTAATTAAAATTTATCCTAAATTGCAGGGGCTTCGGCCCCTTTTTTAGGCTATGCTGAAAGTGTCGTGTTTTATAAAAGTGAGTAAAGTATGCCGTCTTCAAGTGTAACCTTTCGTTTTTTAGCTGAGCCTACCGATGTCAATTTTGGCGGTAAAGTTCATGGTGGTGTGGTAATGAAGTGGATTGACCAAGCTGGTTACGCCTGTGCTGCAGGTTGGAGCGGTCACTACTGCGTTACTGTGTCTGTTGCGGGTGTAAAGTTTCAGCGCCCTATTCTGGTTGGCCAAATAGTCGAAGTGAAAGCCAGTATCGCCCACACGGGTAAAACCAGCATGCAAATCTTTATTCAAGTACGCTGTGGCGACCCTAAAACACAAAATCTAGTTGAAACCAATCATTGTGTTATAAGTTTTATTGCAATGGATGAAGCAGGCTACCCAATTGAAGTACCTTCATATACAGCTGTGACAGACGAAGAAAAGAAAATTGAAAACTATGCGATTAAAATGAAAGAGATCGCGATAGAAACAGAAACCCTATTACAAAAAGCATAAAACTAAATCGATTTAAAAACTGCACCTAGTAACTTCTACAGAGCACCCTGAAATTGTTACGACTGCCAAACTGAATGCCTGATTACAGTTTCAACAAACTGTTTAAAAAACCACTTAATGAAGCCTAAAAACAATACTTTAGGCTTTATTTTCAGCTTGGCATTGCCATTGCAATACTCCTTGTGAATGACGCGAAACATTCGTTTATTTATTTTATAAAGGAGCTATTAAATGATTAAAGCAATTTCACTTTCTGCACTTTCTTTAGCACTACTAGGTTTTAATAATGCTGCACATGCAGATATTACCGAAATGGATTCTCCGCGTATTTATACCGGTATCGGCTACGGCCAATATTCTTTTGAGTTTGAAGACAGTGAAAATGACACTGACTTCGATGACGATTCACAAATGCTAAAAGGCTATATTGGTACTCAGTTTAACAAGTACTTAAGCCTTGAACTTGCCTATCAAAATTTTGATGAAGTAAGCGATATCGATTCTAAAGCTGAAATTGACGGTGTTTCACTAGCAGCACGCTTAGCAGCCCCAATTACAGATAGCTTTTCTGTTTATGCCAAAGGTGGTTGGCTAGAGTGGGATGCTGAAATTGAGCAAGACCTAGGCGAGCTTGGCAGCATCAGTGCTGACTCAGACGGTGGTGATGTATTTTATGGTGCAGGTGTAGAATATGCTTTCACAACAAACATGCAAGTACGTTTAGAGTATGAGCGCTATAAATTAGAAGATGATATTGACCCAGATATGGACGTTGCGTCTGTATCATTCCAATACATGTTTTAATTTATACTGCGTAGTCTAAATATTAAAAGGCAGTCTCGACTGCCTTTTTTGTGTTTGCATATAATGCATGTAAAATGTCGGCAGATTTTCTTAACGACAATGCACAATGAGCGAATACCAATTAACTGCCGTCGGCCATATTCAATCTCCTTATAAACAAAAGTTTGCCATACCTCGCCAACCTCGTTTAGTTCCTGAAGCTAAAGCAAAGCTGGTATTTAGCAGCGATTTTAATCGTGAAGAGTTTGTACGCGGCCTCGATGAATTTAGCCATATTTGGTTACTATTCAGATTTCATGAAACCGCAGATAAAGGCTATTCAGCAATGGTGAGACCCCCTCGCCTAGGCGGTAATGAACGTAAAGGTGTATTTGCAACACGTGCAACCTTTCGCCCAAATGCAATTGGCATGAGTGCCGTAAAATTAGAGGGTATCGAGTATAAAAATGGTCAGTTAAGCTTATTGCTTTCAGGAATCGATTTACTCGATGGCACACCTATTTTAGACATTAAGCCATATTTGCCCTACTCAGACGCAATGACCGATGCCACCGCAGGCTTTGCCGATACCCGACCAGAAACCGATATGAGCGTTGAGTTTAGCGAAGAAGCCCTTGCTTTTATTGCAAAGCAAACTGAGCAACCTGAATTAAAAGCGTTTATAAGCAATGTATTAAAGCAAGATCCTCGCCCAGCTTATAAAAAGCAACGTGACTCAGAACAAAGCTACGGCATGACCTTATATGATTTTAATATTAGGTGGCATGTTCAGGACAATCATAATACAGTGACCTGCATTGAAAAATGCTAGTTTTTAGCATATAGCGCTTTAGTGTCAGTGCTTCCACTGGTAAACTTAGCGCCTTGTTATTACTCAAACGTCTTGAGTAAACGATAATAATTTTAACACTACTTGGAATAGAGATGCGTACCAGTCAATATATACTCGCAACACTTAAAGAAACTCCGTCTGATGCAGAAATTGTTTCTCATCAATTAATGCTACGAGCAGGCATGATCCGCCGCGTTGCGTCGGGTTTGTATACATGGTTGCCCTCTGGTCTACGCGTACTTAAAAAAGTAGAAAACATCGTACGTGAAGAAATGGATAAAGCAGGCGCTATCGAAATGTTAATGCCTATTATCCAACCAGCTGATCTTTGGGAAGAGTCTGGTCGTTGGGAGCAATTTGGCCCTGAATTACTGCGTATTAATGACCGTCACAACCGCCCATTTGCACTTGGCCCAACACACGAAGAAGTGATCACAGATTTTGTACGTAAAGAAGTGAGCTCTTATAAGCAATTACCGCTTACTCTTTACCAAGTACAAACAAAAGTTCGTGACGAAGTTCGCCCTCGTTTTGGTGTGATGCGTGCCCGTGAATTTACCATGAAAGATGCGTACTCTTTTCACTTAAGTGATGAGTGTTTAGAGAAAACATACCAAGTAATGCACAAAGCATACTGCAACATCTTCGAGCGCCTTGGTCTTGATTACCGCCCTGTTATCGCTGATACAGGTTCAATTGGTGGTAGCGTTTCACACGAGTTCCATGTACTTGCCGAATCAGGCGAAGATGCAATCGCATTTAGTGATGCAAGTGATTACGCTGCAAATATCGAAAAAGCAGAAGCACTGGCACCGACTGAAGAGCGCCCAGCAGCAAGTAAAGAGTTAAAAGCGTTCCCAACGCCTGATGCAAAATCAATTGCTGAGCTTAAAGAGCACTATGGTGTTAAACCTCATCGCGGCGTGAAAACATTAATCGTGTATGGCGCACCAGATGAAAACGAACAACGTGGTTTAGTTGCCCTTGTATTACGTGGCGACCATGAATTAAACGAGTTAAAAGCTGAGAAGCATCCACTTGTAGACTCACCGCTTGAAATGGCAAAAGAAGAAGACATCGTTGCTGCTATTGGCGCAAAACCAGGTTCATTAGGCCCTGTTGGTCTATCAATGCCAATTATTGTTGATCGCACAGCTAACGTTTTGGCTGACTTTGTAGCAGGTGCTAATAAAGATGGTGAACATTTCAGCGGTATCAACTGGGATCGCGATGTAGAAAACTACGAAGTGGCTGATATCCGTAATATCGTTGAAGGCGACCCAAGCCCATGTGGTCAAGGTTCACTGCAAATCAAACGTGGCATTGAAGTAGGTCATATTTTCCAACTTGGTACTAAATACTCAGAAGCAATGAAAGCTGGCGTATTAAGTGAAACAGGTAAAAACCAAGTAATGACAATGGGTTGTTACGGTATTGGTGTATCACGTATCGTAGCTGCCGCTATTGAGCAAAACAATGACCAATACGGTATTAAATGGCCGCAACCTATCGCACCATTTGATTTAGCGATTGTGCCAATGAACATGCACAAGTCTCATCGTATTCCTGATATTGCTGATAACCTTTACAAAGGCTTGAAAGATGCCGGTTTAGATGTGTTGTTTGATGACCGTAAAGAGCGCCCAGGTGTTATGTTTAACGATATGGAATTACTAGGTGTGCCTTTCACATTAGTAATTGGTGAGCGTAACCTTGATGAAAACAAGGTTGAGCTTAAAAACCGTCGTACTGGCGAAAAGCTAATGCTTGATTTAGATAGTGCCGCTTCTGAAATTGCCGCACTTGTTAAAGGCTGATTAAGTCTTCTCAACAAAATTTAAAAAACCGCTTCGGCGGTTTTTTTGTTTTATTAATTGTCATAGATGTTTCGCTAAAGCGTCTTTTAACTGTCATTGATTCTGCCTAGCATTTACTTTATTACACCATGAGTAAATGCCATGAATAACACCACTTGCAGTAGTAAAACCCACTATCCTGCCGTTTGGATTTCCGACGTTCACTTAGGTTATAAAGACTGCCAAGCGCAGTATTTACTAGATTTTTTAAATGCCATTGAATGCGATGTTCTGTATTTGGTCGGTGATATTGTTGATTTATGGTCAATGAAACGACAGTTTTTTTGGCATCCTAGTCATTATGATGTGCTTGCGCTTATTCAACAAAAAGCAAAAGATGGCACTCGAGTTATCTATATACCGGGTAACCACGACGAAACCTTTCGCCATTATGCCAATGATTCATTATTCGGTATCGAAGTACACAAGCAATATATCCATACCACAAAAGCCAAAAAACGGTTTTTACTGTTACATGGTGACGATTTTGACTCAGCAACGCGCTACAACAAATTAATCAGTATTGCGGGCGATGCAGGATACGATTTATTACTATTTTTAAATCGCTGGACTAATCGCATTCGGCGTTTATTTGGCGGTAATTATTGGTCATTGGCCTCCTGGATCAAAGCACGCGTGCATAAAGCACGTGAAGCTATTGATGCATTTGAAAAAGCGGCCATCCACGAAGCAAAAAAACAAGCCGTCGATGGCATCATTTGCGGGCACATTCATCACCCAGCTGTTAAAGTAGTTGATGGAATTTTATATTGCAATGATGGCAACTGGATTGAAAACTGCACTGCATTAGTAGAGAACAGCTCTGGGCGTATAGAGTTATTGCACTGGAGTGAAACTAAAAAAGTGATTCACTCGGCAGACATTAGCAAACTTACACCAAAGACTGCTTATGATAAAAACCAAGATGCAGCCTAGACCTAAACGTAAAAAGCCCCTACTCGGGGCTTAAATTTATTGTAATTTACTATCTAAATAGTACATCTTCTTTATTGAACCATTTAACACAAAACGCAAGTAATGCACCTGCCACAATAACTGTCGCTAAGAAAATTAAACCCACGAGTGTGTAATCAACTGTACCTTTAATGATTTCTTTGATTGCCAGAGCTACATTTGTCACAGGAATAAATGCTGTTTTGCTCGTAAGCTCAACATTAGGCATTAAGGCAACCATAATTGGAAAAATTACACCCATGCTAAGTGGTGCCATGTAGTTTTGTGCTTCTTTAAAGGTTCGCGCATAGATAGAAATAGCCAACGCTAATGATGAGAAGATTGCAGCAATAGGTAATAACAGCACAAAAATTAGCCCTAAATCTAATACAGTTAAAGAGCTAAATGCGTTTTTAACAACGGCTAAATCTACAAATGCAATGGCCACTGATATCCACACACCCATACTGAGTACGGTAATGGTGGTTGTTGCAATAGAAGAAGCAAGTAAGGTTACAAACTTACCTAACACTAGCTGTGTACGGGTGATTGGTGTAAGTAACAAGGTTTCGAGCGTACCACGCTCTTTTTCACCAGCTCCTAAATCAATCGCCGGGTACGTTGCGCCCATCAATACCAGAGGAATAAGTAGATAAGGAATAAACCCACCAATTTTCTCACCCAGATTTTCACGTTTATCTGCAGTGTCGACCTTCACCACTTTAATAGGCTCGATAATAGCGGCTTGCTGCTCTTCTGATACACCAAAGCTTAATAGTTTGTTTGTACGCAGCGTATCGCCATATTCTTTTGCCAGTTCTTTTACACGGTCAAATAGGAAGTTAATTGCTTTTGCGTCGTTATACACAACTTGCCATTCACTTTGCTTTGCATCATCTAACGTTTGCTTAGCGTCTGACGGTAAATAGATACCCATGTCTATGGTACCTGCTTTTACCGCTTTAGTGAGATCTTCTACCGTATTAAAGGTTTCATCACCTTTATATAAAGCAAAGCTCTTATGGTAAAACACTTTATCTGTAAAATCTTGCGCGTAATTACCATTGATAATAGCGTAAGTATGGACCTCTTGTTCTGCCTCTAACGCCGCTTGTGAACTAATAAAGGCCATAACAGCAAATAACAGTGGGAAGATAGCAACCGGTAGTGCAACAACGAAAATCAATGTTTTACGGTCACGTAATAGCTCTTTTAATTCCTTTTTAAATACTTCAAACATTACGGCTCTCCGTTAAAATATTCATAAACGCTTGGTTTAATTCTTCACTTTGACCTGTTTGTTTAAACTCATCTAAGGTGCCATCAAAGCAACTAATTCCTTGGTTTATCACTGCAACACGGTCACACAGTAAGGCAACTTCATCTAAATGGTGCGTTGAGAAAATAACTGGTGTGCCCTGCTCTTTAAGGCCGCGAATAAAGTTAATGACGGTTTGCGTAGTCATAATATCTAAACCAGTTGTCGGCTCATCAAGAATAACCACATCAGGATGATGAACAACAGCACGGGCAATATTGGCTTTTTGCTTCATACCTGTTGAAAGGTTTTCGGCGCGTTTATCAATAAAGCTGTGCATATCAAGTAAGGTGAATAGCTCATCACAACGAGCGGCGACCGCTTTTTTACTCATGCCATGTAAACGGGCAAAGTATTCAACGTTTTCTTTTACTGTTAAACGCCCATATAAGCCAGTACTACCTGACAGAAATCCAATTGATTTGCGGCCAACTAATGGCTTTTTAACGATATCGTGACCAGAGATGGTAATGCTGCCTTCATCTGGTTTTAAGGCTGTTGAAATCATTCTAAGGGTGGTTGTTTTACCGGCACCATTTGGGCCGAGTAAACCGAGTACTTCACCTTTGTTACATTGAAAGCTGACGTCTCTTACAGAATGAAAAAACTCTTTATCTTCACGGGGGTCTACGTTGTCCGTTTTATTTTTTTTATGATCTTTTGTTAGCTTAAACTTCTTTTTAAGCCCTGCCACTTCAATCATGTGCGTTTCCTTCGTTTCGGTCTAAAGTAATCAGTGTTACTGTAAAATTCTGGATTTTCATTGTCAGTCCACCATCCCGGTACACCTAACAAGGGTAAGGGTGATAAATTTTTGTTATCACGCAAACAATCATCATGCTTAATCATCTCATAAAGACGTTGATCTAGATACGCATATTGCTCGGTTAAATCTTTACAAAATATGTCATCAGGAACAATTACAAATAATGCTTTCCCCGTTAAACCAATATAAGGCTGTGTGAGCATTTCGTAGTTAGCATGGCCAAACATAAATGGTCTAATGCTTTTACCCCACTGTTCACGCTGTTTTACAAAGGCTTGCTGCCATTGGTGGTCGCGTAATTGCTGCTGCCAGCTTTGTTCAGTAATTGCCAGCACCACGCCGCATTCATCAAATAAGGTCAGTGCGTTTCGGTGTTTACTACGCTCTTTTAGACCATGCAGTTTAATTTCTTCAATGTGCTGATGATTAATCAGCGCTTTGGTTTTTGGGAATAAACACCAAATAAAGCCACCAAAAAGGTCATGCCAATTTTGTTGTCTTGTTGGTACTTGCCCTGTCTCAAATATGATTTGCTCATAATAACGGGTTTCATCGGCAAACTTTTCATCTTCAACAAAGGTTATGGCTTTGCCCTGTGTAGTTTTCGCATTTAGATATTGATTAAACCACTGGCAAGATGGCCAATCTGAGAGTTTATCAATATTAAATAGCGTTGCTAGGTCACTAAAGGCACCCGTTGTAAGGTATTGCGTTGACCATTGCTCGGGAGCAGTAAATCGTTTCATTGCTTATTTTTTAACTTATTGATGTATTGTGGGTAGTTTACCGTAAAAACTGGTTCTCATTAATAGAACCTCATATACTAACGCCACCATAAAACAAAAAAAGAGCTATTATGAAACGCTATTTTCCAATGACAGTCCTTGCAAGTGCTATTCTTGCGGGCTGTGCTTCAACAAGTATCACATCAAGTGATGTCGAAAAAGCCTATCAAAGCATTAACTCAGAGCAACTAGCAGAGCACATTAAAGTGCTTGCCTCTGATGAGTTCGGTGGCCGTGCCCCCTCATCGAAAGGTGAAGAGCTAACGCTTGCCTATTTAACCGACCAATTTAAAGCATTGGGTTTTGAGCCGGGTAACGGTGATAGCTTCTTACAAGAAGTACCGCTTGTTTCATTAGAAGCTGATTCAGACATGGTACTTACCATTGGCGGCAAAGATTACCAATACAAAAAAGATATGGTAATGGGTAGTAGCCGTATTAGTGCTAAGCAAAGCATTAAAGATTCTGAATTAGTATTCGTTGGTTACGGTGTTAATGCACCAGAGTACAACTGGAACGACTACGAAGGCCTAGATGTTAAAGGCAAAACAGTTGTTATGCTGGTAAACGATCCTGGTTTTGCGACGAAAAACCCTGATTTATTCACGGGCGATGCCATGACCTATTACGGTCGTTGGACATACAAATATGAAGAAGCAAGCCGTCAAGGTGCAGCAGGTGCGATTATCATCCACGAAACAGCACCGGCTTCTTACCCATGGTCAGTTGTTGAAAACTCTTGGAGCGGTGAGCAATTTGGTTTCCAAAAAGAAAATAACAACATGGACCGTGTTGCTGTCGAAGGCTGGGTAACAACTGATGTTGCTAAAGAGCTTTTCACAAAAGCAGGCTTAGATTTCGATACCATGAAAGCGAATGCGGCAAAAGGCGCTTACCATGTTGATATGGGCGACCTAACTGCAAGTGTTGAAGTAAATAACACAATTAAAAAATCAATTTCGTATAACTTTATCGCGACGTTACCGGGTAGCGAAAAGCCTGATGAGCACATCATTTATTCAGCTCACTGGGATCACCTTGGTACTGACAAAACCCGCAAAGGCGACCAAATCTATAATGGCGCCCACGATAATGCAACGGGTACTGCTGGCTTAATCGAAGTTGCTGAAGCATTCGCTACCTTACCTGAGCACCCTAGCCGTTCAATGACTTTCTTAGCCGTTACTGCTGAAGAACAAGGTTTACTTGGCTCGAAATATTATGCTGCAAATCCAGTGATCCCAGCATCACAAACGGTTGCAAACATTAATATGGATAGCTTAAACCTATTAGGTAAAGTAAAAGACATCAGTGTTGTTGGTATTGGCAAATCTGAAATGGATAACCTACTAGAAACAGCTGCAAAAGCGCAAGGCCGTACAGTATCTGGCGACCCTAAACCGTCTTCAGGTGGTTACTACCGCTCTGATCACTTTGCATTTGCAAACATGGGTGTACCAGCAATGTATGCCGGTGGTGGTAGTGAAGCCCTTGATGAAGAAACGGCAAATTACCGTAAGCGTATGAGCCTAGTGCTTCGTGGTTGTTATCATCAGCCTTGCGACCGTTACCGAGATGAATGGGATTTATCAGGTGCCGTTCAGGACCTTCAGTTATTCTATCAAGTAGGTTTTGATATCTCAGAACGAAAAGAATGGCCGACCTGGAATGCCACTTCTGAGTTCCAACGCAAATAGATACAAATGAGATTGATTTTCATTTAAAATCGTACTACAGTGTAACCTGATTAATTTTAAGGTTGCACTGTATGCTCTCACTAACACAAACGAGGTTTATTCCTAACAAAGCGAGGTGTTACATTACGGACAATAAACGCTTATTTTTACCCCTTTTATTACTAATTTCTTTAGCGGTACCTGCAAGCCGAGAATTCACCCTACAAGCGCTTAGTGATGCTTTTTTTCAAGTATCTGTATTTGTTGCAGCCACCTTATTAATCTATTACTACCTTATTGATAAACTTCCTCAGTTACAGCTGAGCTATCTACGCGCTAAATCAGGTATTCTTGAGGTGAGTTTTGCCTCAATTTTAGGTGCTTTACCTGGCTGTGGGGGTGCCATTATTGTGGTAACCCAATTTACTAAAAAGCAGGCTAGCTTTGGCTCTGTTGTTGCTGTCTTAACCGCAACCATGGGTGATGCCGCCTTTTTACTGTTAGCAACCCGCCCGCTTGATGGTTTATTAATGATGTTAATAGGTGTTGCTGTAGGCGTTATTAGTGGTCAATTAGTTAATACATTTCATAGCCCAGATAAATTTCAGCCTGATGAGGCTAGCGAATACAACGAGCAGCCACAATGCCAACCAAAAGCGTTAAAGTTTAGCCGACCAGTATGGAAATTTGCTTTAGTACCGAGCTTGATTGTTGCTTTTGTTATCGCCACCAATACCGACTTAAGTGTATTTGGCAGTGGTATTAATGAGGGCATTACTGTATTTGGCTCAATCATGGCCCTGTTCACTGTAGTTGTGTGGGCACTGTCTTCAAAAGGCAGCAGTTATAAGCAAGTAACCAGTGAAGAAGCACCTTGCACACCTCCTTCAAAACTCACGAAAGTGTTAATGGACACGCACTTTGTTACGGCCTGGGTTGTTGCCAGTTTTATGCTGTTTGAAATTCTCGTTAACCTAGTTGGTGTTGATTTAACAGCGTGGTTTTCTGAGTATGCTTATCTTGCACCGCTGGTGGCTGTTGCTATTGGCTTATTACCCGGCTGCGGGCCACAAATCGTCGTGATGACACTTTATATTCAAGGTATTATTCCATTTAGTGCGATGGCAGCTAATGCAATTTCAAATGACGGCGATGCCCTATTCCCAGCTATCGCATTAGCACCAAAAGCGGCCTTAATCGCGACGGTGTATTCAACAATTCCAGCGCTGTTACTCGGTTATGGGTTGTATTTTTACGGTAAATAGCAAATATAAAATTTACAATTAAAAAAACCAGCCGAGGCTGGTTTTTTAATGCTTACTAATGCTAGCTCATCGCCATCATCATTTTTGCAGGGTCTTCTAAGTAAGACTTCCATAAGTTATTGAAGCGGGCAATTGTTCCGCCATCAATCACTCGGTGGTCACCAGACCAGCTTACTTGCATAATTGCTGCTGAAATCACATTACCTTGTGCATCAAAGCGAGGTAAATGCTGCAGTTTACCTAAAGCAACAATCGCTACCTCAGGTTTATTGATGATCGGGGTTGCAATTGTGCCGCCAATCGCACCGATGTTAGAAATGCTAATAGTGCCGCCTTTCAAATCATCCGGTGAAACACGACCATCACGTGCTGCTTCAGTTAAGCGGGTCACTTCGTTTGCAACATCGACGATACTCTTTGACTGACATGATTTAATGTTTGGTACCAGTAAACCAATCTTAGAATCAACCGCCATACCGATGTTATGATCGTCAAAGTAAGTTAGCTCGCTGCAATCATCATTTACTTGCGAGTTTAGTACTGGGAATTGCTTGATCGCTAACGACAGTGCTTTGATAAAGAACGGCATCATAGTGAGCTTAACGCCCTGCTGCTTATACTGCTCTTTAAGCTCACTGCGCATTGCAATCAGTTTAGTGAGGTCAATTTCATCACAGAAAGTAAAGTGAGGAATTGTCGAAACTGAAGCAACCATTTGCTTAGCCATTGCCGCTTTAATGCCTTTAATAGGCTCTACGCGACTGCCACCAGAAGACACCACCGTTGATACAGGCTCTGCCGCTTTTGGCGAAGCTTGTTGTGATGCTGCTTGGCTTGGTGTTTCATTCAAGAAATCTTCGATATCTTGTTTATAAATACGGCCGTTTTTACCAGAGCCTGGTACTTGCGTTAAATCAACATCAAGTTCACGGGCTTTACGACGTACAGCAGGTGAAGCAACCGCTTTCTTATTAAGTTGTTTAGTTTCACTTGCTGAAGCCGCAGGTTTCTGTGCTGGTTTAGTTGCTGCATTTGTTTGTGCTTTAACTACCGCAGAACTTACATCTGGCTCTGCACTTTGGCCGGCAATGCTCATTTGGAATAATGGGCTGTGAACTGCAGCAATATCACCTTTTTGATAATAAAGCTTTTCAACTTTACCTGTGTATTTAGCCGGAATTTGCACCAATGCTTTGTCTGTCATTACATCACACACAGCTTGGTCTTCTACAATTTCATCGCCTTCACTCACTAACCACTCAACGATTTCGCACTCAACGATACCTTCACCGATATCGGGTAATATGAAATCTTCTAAGTGCTCACCAGCCTCAGATGATGCTTCAGTTGCTGCAGGAGCTTGCACTTCTTCACTTTGTGTTGGTGCTTCGCCATCAACATCCATTGCAAATAATGGTGCATGTACTTTCGCAATATCCCCTTTTGCATAATAGAGCTTACTGATCACACCATCATGAACAGCAGGAATTTGCACAAGCGCCTTGTCGGTCATAACATCACAAATAGGCTGGTCTTCTTTTACAGAATCGCCTTCTGCAACTAACCATTCAACAATTTCACACTCTACGATGCCTTCGCCGATATCTGGCAAGATAAAATCTTTAGACATACTGACTCCTAAAACTCTACTGATTGCTTGATCGCAGCAAGCACTTTAAGTGCATCCGGCACATATTCTTTTTCAAGTGCTAATGGGTATGGCGTATCTAAACCACACACGCGAGTAATTGGCGATTCAAGGTGTAAGAAACACTCTTGTTGAATTGTTGCAACGATCTCTGCACCAAAACCATTCGTGATGGGTGCCTCGTGGCTTACCACTAAACGACCTGTTTTAGTCACTGATTTAGCAATGGTCTCAACATCCCATGGTAAAATGGTACGTAAGTCGATCACTTCACAGCTAATACCTTGCTCTGCAGCTTTTTTAGCGGCGTCTTCGATGATTTCCATCTGAGCACCCCAAGCAAGTACAGTGACATCAGTGCCTTCTTGAACGATTTCAGCTTTACCGAGCTCGATGCTGTAATCTTCTTCTGGCACTTCACCTGTTGATGCACGGTATAAACGTTTCGGCTCAAAGAAAATAACAGGGTTATCATCTTTAATTGATGCACGAAGCAAACCTTTTGCTTGATATGGGTTACGTGGCACAACTAACTTTAAACCCGGTGTGTGAGCAAAATAAGCTTCTGGTGATTGTGAGTGATATAAACCACCTGCAATACCACCACCGTATGGTGTACGAATTGTTAGATTGCCAACATTAAATTCATTACCACTACGGTAACGGAATTTAGCTGATTCATTCACGATTTGGTCAAATGCAGGGAAAATATAATCAGCAAATTGAATTTCAGCTAAAGCAGGTGCACCGAACGCCGCTAAACCATTAGCAAAACCTAAAATACCTTGCTCAGTTAACGGAGTATTGAACACACGATGCTTACCATATTTTTCTTGTAAGCCAGATGTAGCACGGAATACACCACCAAAATAACCAACATCTTCACCGAAAATACATGCATTTGGATGCTCTGCCATGGTGATATCAAGGGCAGAGTTAATTGCATGAAGCATATTCATTTTAGCCATTACTTTAATCTCCCTGCAGTTGTTGGATAAGCATCAGGATGCTGCAAAATGTGCTCTTTTAGTTCTTCATATTGTTTTTGCAGTGATGGGATTGGCTTATCATACACATCAGAAATAAGGTCTTCTAATGCTGGTTTTGCTACTTTTTCAGCGCGTTTAAGAGCCGCTAAAATTTCTTCACGAATTGTTTCTTTGTCTTTCGCGTCTTGCGCTTCATCTAACCAACCTTGTTTTAATAACCACTTACGGAAACGCTCGATTGGACAGCCTTTATGTTTTGCTTCTTCATCTTTTGTACGATAGCCACTAGGGTCGTCACTGGTTGAGTGAGCGCCAAGACGATAGGCAATCGATTCAATTAAAACAGGTTCACCTTTAGTCGTTGCAATTTCACGGGCTTTTTTAGTTGCTGCATAAACAGCAAGTGCATCAGCACCATCAACACGAATTGTTTTAATGCCATAGCCAACACCACGTGATGCAATACCATCACCTTTAAATTGCTCATCAGCAGGTGTAGAAATCGCATAACCATTGTTACGAGCAAAGAAAATTACCGGTGCTTCATGAACTGCGGCCATATTTAAACCAGCATGGAAATCACCTTCAGACGCAGCGCCTTCACCAAAGTAACAAATAGTGATGTTATCAATAGTGCTGTTTAACTCACCGGTTTGGGCATCAATATGACGAACTTTTTGACCATATGCATAACCTGTTGCTTGTGGAATTTGTGTACCAAGCGGTGATGAAATAGTCATGTAGTTAAGTTCGCGTGAGCCATAGTGAATTGGCATTTGGCGACCTTTACCCAAATCTTTTTCATTTGAGAACATTTGATTCATGAATTGGTCAAGGCTAAAACCACGATAACGTAAAGCTGCTTGCTCACGGTATTGGGCCATGATCATATCGTTTTGATCAAGCGCTGCAGCTGATGCTGTTACAGCCGCTTCTTCGCCTAGACATTGCATATAAAAGCTAACACGGCCTTGACGCTGTGCTGCTTGCATACGCTCATCAAGTGCTCTAATAAAACGCATTGTTTCATATAGACGGATTGCCGTTGCTTTGTCGATATCAGGTGCGGTTGCACCTTCGTAGATGTCGCCTTCCTCATTAAGAATACTTAATGTAGGGATCGTTAATGCGTGACCATCAATAAATGACAGTTCATGATTAATGTTTAGCGATACGTTATTTGGATTACTCATAACCTACCTTCTTTCGTTGTCAGAAACCTACGCTACTGCCCTTAATTATATTTTTATCAGCATGAGCTGTAAGGATAAAGTTTGCGCAATATTCAATCTAATTAAATTAAACTGCCGTCACTTTACGTTAACGTAAGTTGTTATTCAACTAATCATAGACGAATAGATGACAAATGGCTAAAAACGCATGGAAAGTTAACTATACAACAAGATAAATTCTTTACAATCATATAGTTAACTAAATTTAGATGGATGTTAATGCAGAGATTTTAAATAAAGTTGCTATCAACTTGCATTGGAATAACGGTAAGCAAAGCGCGCTGACCTAAGGCTACATCAGCGTTTGGGAAGATAATAGCTTCACCGTCTACTTCCGCTTCATATCTGGTCTGACCATCAGTTGCCATTAATTCGCCCTTTGCGAAACCGGTGAAATTTTCCACATCATCAGCAAATGGAAAACTAAAGTCTTCGCAAGTACGGTTTATTGTTCTATATACAGAAAACAACTCGAAATCTTCTGCATTGAATCCTTTATATTCAACAGATTTTTGACTAATTAATGCAATTAAGGTTTGTTTGGTTTTCTCAAATCGCGACATGTCGTTTTCGCCAAATGGTTTTACTTGGCCAAGTTCTACCGTAAATGAGTCAGCTCCATGTACAAACGACGAGTAGTAACTGAAGGTAGTTGCCGCTGATTTCATCATTAGTACCGTGTTTACGCCACAGCTAAGTAAAAATTGCAGTTGTGATTTTTTCCACGGTTTACCATGTAAGAAAGGATAGACTGCAAACTTTTCATTTTTAGAGCCACGAATTGCTGTGTGAAGATCATAATGAAAACGCTCACTGTCCTGGTTGCCTCTAGCAAAGAAATCAGTAACCACGTCTTCAAGTAGCTTTGCACGAACTCGCTCAGGGTTTGAAGCAATGCCTTCTACAGTATGATGACCATTAAACAAACGGTTTAAGTTTTCATCTACAAAACGCTTACCGATATTAATAGATTTAGGATTACCATAAATAAACAGTACACGCTGCTGCAAGGTAAGTTGTTCTGTAACGATTGACTTGATTAATTGATCGCAGATTTCAATTGGCGCAGTTTCGTTACCATGTACCGCACTTGAAAGTACAATATCTTTGTTTGTCTGCTGCGCAGGTTGAAACTCAATGATACCCGTGTCGTGAACAGTGACATCAGTACCGTTTTCAAGGGTAAATGCACAAGGTTCGAGTGAAAATTCATTGTTACGAGTAAGGGTTAAAAAGTCGCCAGTACTTTTTAATTGTTCGAGATATGAAGGAGTTGAATAGCTCATTGTTCTATCCTAAAAATGCGTGAGAGTAGAATACAAAAACGGCTGAGAAACTCAGCCATTTAATAGGTAAAAGAGGAATTAGCTAATTACTGAATCAACCAGCTTTTTCGCTTCTTTTTCTAATAATGCTAAATGTTCTTCACCTTTGAATGATTCAAGGTAAATTTTATAGATGTCTTCAGTGCCAGATGGGCGTGCAGCAAACCAACCGTTTTCAGTAACAACTTTTAAACCGCCGATAGCAGCGTTATTACCAGGAGCATGGGTTAGTTTTTGCGTAATGGCATCACCCGCTAAGGTACTTGCAGTTACATCATCCGCTGATAACGCTTTTAAACGTGATTTTTGTTCTGCATTAGCTGGCGCATCAATACGTTTATAAATAGGCGCACCGAACTCTTGCTCAAGTTCTTTATAAAGCTGTGATGGTGTTTTACCTGTTACAGCTAAAATCTCTGCAGCAAGTAGACCTAAGATGAAACCATCTTTATCAGTGTTCCAAACTGTACCATCAAAGCGTAAGAATGACGCCCCTGCACTTTCTTCACCACCAAAAGCAAGGGTACCTTTGCTTAAGCCTTCAACAAACCATTTAAAGCCTACCGGTACTTCTTTTACTTCGCGGTTATTACGTGCAACCACTTTATCAATCATGCCGCTCGATACCAGCGTTTTACCAATTGCGACCTCTTTTGACCATTCGCGGTTATTTAATAAGTAGTCAATCGCAACTGCTAAAAAGTGATTTGGATTCATTAAGCCGTCAGGCGTAACAATACCATGGCGGTCATAATCAGGGTCGTTACCAATACCGATATCATAGTCATCTTTTAATGCAATAAGGTTTGTCATTGCATAAGGTGATGAACAATCCATACGGATTTTGCCGTCTTTATCTAAAGGCATGAACGAAAATGTTGGGTCAACAGATTCATTTACGACCGTTAAGTCTAAATTATATTTTTCTGCAATGACTGGCCAAAAGTTGATACCAGAGCCACCAAGTGGATCCACACCAATTTTGATTTTCGCATCGCTAATTGCTTTTAGATTAACGATATTAACTAAGTCATCAACATAAGGGGTAATTAAGTCTTGGTACTTAATAAAACCAGAACGTGATGCTTTAGCATATGGAAATAACTCTACTTCAACTAAGTCTTCTAAAAGTAATTGATTTGCTCTGTCTTCAATCCACTTAGTAACATCAGTATCTGCAGGGCCACCATTTGGCGGATTATATTTAAAACCACCGTCTTCTGGCGGGTTATGTGAAGGTGTTACCACAATACCATCAGCAAGTTCATTTGGGTTTTCTTTGTTATGGCAAACAACAGCATGACTGATTACCGGCGTTGGCGTGTAATCGTCATTTTCTTGTGCAATGACTTGCACTTCGTTTGCAACAAGTACTTCAATAGCAGAGTTAAAAGCTGCTTCACTCAATGCATGTGTATCTTTACCTAAGAAAAGTGGGCCAAAAATATTGTTTTCTTTACGGTAATCACAAATTGCTTGAGTGATCGCTAAAATATGCGATTCATTAAATTTTACATCGAACGAACAACCACGATGGCCAGATGTACCAAAAGCAACACAATGCTCTGGGTTTTGTTCTAGGTCTGGTTCATTTAAGTAATAAGCCGAGATCAGTTTTGGTACATTCACTAAGCTTGATTGCGGTGCAGGTTTACCTGCATCTGGATGAATCGCCATATTATTTCCTTATGGATTATAAGTAATCACGAATTTTTTCTGCTTCATCTGCGCTGTAACCTAAGCACAGTGCTACTTCGTGAAGCATCATTTTTTTTCTGGTTGTATTTGAATTTGTCATCACCCAATACTCAGTATCAGTGATATTTTTTGGATTCATGCTGCTACCGCTCTCAAGAAGTGCTTCTTTGCTTGTGGCAAAATAAACTCGATCACGGCCTTTAATTTCAAGCACGTTAGCAAAATCTTTTTTATGCGTTCTATATAAAGCAGCAAGTATAAATAAGAATCGACCAACAACACCTTTTTGCATTGCCAGCTCTTCTTTGTTTAATACATTAAACACATTACCTTTCACTTGTGTCGATGCTGTGACAGTTTCTGCAGCCTCTTCAACATTTTCGTTGCTTGGTTCAGGGCTTGATTCTTGTTCTGCTTGTTCTTGTACTTCAACAACTGGGGTTTCTTGTTCAGTTTTAGTAGTTGTTTCAACTGGGGCATTGGTGCCATCAGAGAGGTTTAATAAACGACGCAAAATGGTTGATGCACTTTCACCAATACTTTGCGTGTTGCTTGCAATGTATTGATATAACTCGTCGTCTATGTCGATTTTTTTCATGTTATTCCTGTCTTTACGGGTCACATTTTAAAAGTTCTCAATGATTATACCTAAGCTCGCAGCAATTCTCTATGTTTTGCATTTTGTAATTTCACTAGGCAAAATACTGCCATTAAAAATAGGAGTTGAAAATGCTATTAAACTACCAACAAATGGGTCAAGGTTCAGACGTTGTATTGATCCACGGTTTGTTTGGCTCACTTGAAAACCTCAATGTAATCGCAAAAGCATTAGCTGAAAATTATCGTGTAACGAATATCGATTTACGTAACCACGGTAAATCATTCCATAGCGATACCATGAATTATCATGCTATGGCAAAAGATGTCAGTGAGTTACTTGAACATCTAACTATTAGTAAAGCGCACATCATAGGTCATTCAATGGGTGGCAAAGTGGCCATGCAATTAGCACTTAATCACCCTTCACTAATCGATAAGCTTGTCGTGTTAGATATTTCTCCTGTTGCTAATAACCCTCGCCACAGTGCCATATTTGCAGGCCTAAACGAAGTTGCACAGTCTAATATCAAAGATAGAAAATCGGCTGATGAAATACTTGCCAAGCACATTGAGGAAATGGGCGTACGTCAATTTTTATTAAAAAGCTTTGCTAAAAATGATGAAGGTCACTATCAATGGCGCTTTAATTTAGCTGTTTTATACCAGCAATATGAAAATATTTTAGCGCAAGTTAGTGAAAATGATTCTTGTTTATGTGATACTTTGTTCATTAAAGGTAATGATTCTGACTACATTTTAGCAGAGCACCGCCCTGCTATTATGGCGTTGTTCCCTAATGCAAAAGCAAAAATTATTCATGGTGCTGGTCACTGGCTACATGCCCAAAAACCACTTGCTGTTAATAAAGCAATCAGCGATTTTTTAGCTCATTAATAGAGCTGATTAAATTCGCTGTTTTTGATCGTGCGCACTAAATTATTACAAATTTGTGTGATATAGTACGCGCCGTTTAATTTAAAGGTTTATACGTTGATGGTCAGTCAGTTAATTAACGAATTTGATACCTTAGGGTTGTATTTTGGCTTAGCCGGTATTTTCTTTTTTATTGGAATGGCAATTCAAGACGTCCTTAAAAAAGGTGATGTACCACGATTTGGCCGATACATCGTTTGGTTAGTGCTATTTTTAGGCTGTTCTGGGTTTATAGCGAAAGGACTTATTCAAGTCTTCTGGCAAGGCGCAGGTGTAGGCTAGACATGGCAAAGTCAGAAACAGATAGAACAACACCCGATTTATTTGAATACGAAAAGCGTCCAGGTAGGCCGAAAACAAATCCCCTACCTCGCGATATGCAATTAAAAGTAAATAAACGTAATCAAATAAAACGAGATAAAGCACGTGGTTTAAAGCGTGTAGAATTTAAGGTTTCATCACAGTTATATCAAGCATTAAGCGATATGGCAGATGCGCAGAATATTAGCCGTAGCGCGTTGATTGAAACAATTTTACAAGAAAGATTGGCTATTGATAGATAGAAGGTTTTAAATCCATGTCAAGCGTAGGTATTTTTTTCGGAAGTGACACAGGCAATACTGAACACGTAGCTAAAATGATTCAAAAAGAATTAGGTAAAAAGCTTGTAGCTGTTCACGACATTGCAAAAAGTTCTAAAGAAGAGATTGCTGAATTCGATTTATTGTTATTCGGTATTCCAACTTGGTACTACGGTGAAGCTCAATGTGACTGGGATGATTTCTTCCCTGAATTAGAAGAAGTTGACTTCGAAGGTAAACTTGTTGCTATTTTCGGCTGCGGTGACCAAGAAGACTATGCAGAGTACTTCTTAGATGCAATGGGCATGATTAACGATATCGTTACTGAGCGTGGCGCAATCGTAGTGGGCCATTGGTCAACTGAAGGCTACGACTTCGAAGCTTCAAAAGCACTCGTAGATGACAGCAACTTTGTTGGCCTTGGTATTGATGAAGACCGTCAACCAGAGCTTACTGAAAAGCGTGTTAAAGACTGGTGTGCTCAGGTTTATGACGAAATGTGTTTAGCGGAACTTGCTGATTAATAACAAGTACTACTCGCATTTACTAGCTGATGTAAAGATGCACAACCAGTTCATTTTTGTTTGAAAAATCGGCAAATAGACGAATTGTTCTTTGCACTTAGTAACTAGGCACGTTATTCTAATAGTTGCTAATGTGTCGTGTGCATCTTGATGATGCCTAGTATAACTAAATAAAATTGAGACAGATTGAATGACTGATCACAACTTGGAATTAAAAAAAGCAGGGTTAAAAGTAACCTTGCCACGTATTAAAATTTTAGAGATTCTACAATCTCCAGACAACCAACACATCAGCGCTGAAGATGTCTATAAAATTCTTTTAGACAAAGGCGAAGAGATTGGTCTTGCAACTGTCTACCGTGTTCTTAACCAATTTGATGATGCAGGTATTGTATCTCGCCACCACTTCGAAGGCGGCAAGTCAGTATTTGAATTATCAGGTAGCACTCACCATGACCACTTAGTGTGCCTAAAATGTGGTAAGGTAGTTGAGTTTGAAGACGACACTATTGAACGTCGTCAAGAAGAAATCGCAACAGAGAATGGTATTAAACTGACGAACCACTCTCTTTACCTATATGGTGAATGTGAAGACACTGCTGCGTGTAAAGAATACGCTGAATCAAATAGCTAATTAGCTATTTGGTTCAGACATAAAAAAACCTGCTTAAAGCAGGTTTTTTTATGTCTATTTGAAATCGATTAGATGATTTCTAATAGCTCAACGTCAAAGATTAACGTTGAGAAAGGAGCGATTGCTGCACCAGCACCGCGCTCACCGTAAGCAAGTTCGTGTGGTACGTATAAACGCCACTTAGAACCAGTACCCATCATTTGCACTGCTTCAGTCCAACCTTTGATTACACCGCCAACTGGGAATTCAGCTGGTTGACCACGCTCGTATGAGCTGTCAAATACTGTACCGTTGATTAATGTACCGTGGTAGTGTGCACGGATAGTTGAATCTGCAGTTGGTTTTTCACCGTCGCCTTCAGTCAGTACTTCGTATTGAAGACCTGATTCAGTTACTGTTACTTCAGGACGTTTTGCATTTTCTTCTAAGAATGCAATACCTTCAGCTGCAAGAACTTTAGCTTCTTCTTCACGACGAGCTTGGATCTCAGCGTTGATTTTCTCAAAAGCTGCTTGAATTTCTGGGATTTCAACTTGGAAATCATTACCAGTGTATGCGTCTTTCATACCTTCAAATACAGAATTTAAGTTTAAACCTTCGAATGGATTCGCTTTTAATTGCTCACCCATTTGTAAACCAATACCGTAACTTGCTTTTTCAGCGTCTGTTGTAAAATTATCTGACATGTTTTAATTCACGTTTATTTAGTTAAAAGACGTGCTCATACTAACATAAAAAAACAACGAATATCGCCTAGTTTTACTGCGTTTGCTCAGTGTTTGCACTAATTCGCTGCTTTATTTTATCAATTACAAATGTCGCAACAGGTAATGTAGCGATCATCGAAGCAATAAAAAAGCCGCTCATTAAACCATCTTTGCCTAACATAATTAAAGGCACAGCAATAAGACCCACAATCGAAATCACACATGCAGCAATGACAGGCCAATGCTTGTCGTATTTGCCAATAAGGTGCCCTACTAACACATTAAACCCAATACCATAAGCGATTGAAGATATTAGCCCGTAATCAGGCTGGGCATCATGGGCCATAGCTACAAGTACATTGATCCCGCTGTGATAAAAATAAGAAAAGATACACCAAAGCAGAACATGTTTAACAATGCGCATTAGTGTAGAAGAAGACTCGCTTGCTGACATTACTTATCTCCAGATAGCAAAAAACCGCCCTAAAGGCGGTTTTTCTAAATAATGGTGGAGAGATAGGGATTTGAACCCTAGAGGGGCTACAAACCCCTGCCGGTTTTCAAGACCGGTGCATTCGACCACTCTGCCATCTCTCCGTACGGCGCGCATAATAGTGTTTACTGCGTTCGTTGTAAAGCCTTAAATGTAAAAAACTTTAAAAAAGTATTTTTAATAGTACTGCTTCGGACGCTTTGCGATTAAAGAGCAAACTAAACAAACAATTAAACTAACAATTGCAAAACCTGAGCCCTGCACTATTACGTCAATTTTATTGAGGTTATAACTCGGTACAATAACTAATGCGAAGGCGGGTAAGCAGGTGATCGTTAAAACGTAGCAACAAATTTTAAAAGCGCGGCCGAAATCGAAACGTTTAGTGCTTTGCATCCACCATGTCAATAGAAGTAATACCACTACAGCAGACAAGCCAAGGTAATGAGGTTGTTTTGTAGACATGGCAACAAAAAATGTGACAACAGCGCCAACTAAGCCCCAAATTGACCAAGCGAACCAATTTTCTTTTTCACGTAAAAATAAGTTTCCCATTGTTCTCGTCTTCTTTATCGTTATTTTTTTTAAGACTTTCCATACGTTAACAAAAAATAACCGATTAAAAAACACACTGAAGAAGAATTATTTCGTTTTTTGCATCCGTGCGCTTCTTACAGCTAAGCTAAATCTAAAAAAACTAACATAAGTAAGCTTAATAGTCTCTGACTGCTTAACTGCAAAAAAGTTCCTACTATTTATAAATTCTCAAAAAACGTCTCTGGCTTGTGTCTGATAGGTTTTTTAATGTCTATTTCTGGCGTACCTAAATAGAGGTAACCAACAATCTCATCTTGTTCTTTACAACCGAGTGCCGCTTTAACAGCTGGGCTCTGTGCAAAATAACCTGTGCGCCAAATACCCCCTAAACCTTGGGCGAATGCCGCTTGTTGCATTGCAAGTACAGCGCAGCCTGCACTTTGTACTTGTTCAATACGTGGCACTTTTAGGTTTTCAGTTACATCTGCAATGGCAATGATCATCATCGGAGATCGCAGCGGTAGTTCTTTAGCGCGCTCAATGGTTCTATCATCTTGGTTTTCAGCAACAGCGGCCTGATGATAGATATCGCCTAATTTATTACGTGCATCGCCTTCAACGACAATAAATCGCCAAGGCGCAATACAGCCATGATCAGGCACTTTAATGGCCGCTCGCTTAATAATTTCAAGTTGTTCTGCAGTAGGTCCAGGTGCGATAAGGCGAGGATCTGATTGTCGAGTTTGTAATAGCGTTAAAGCGTCCATGAATATTCCGTAAATGCTTAAGTACGACGCCCCTTAATAATCGGGGCAGAAAACCCAAGCTTATCATTTATCTTTATGAGCAAGAAAGCTATTCGATACTTTTCTAGTTAACCAATAATCTAAACTAACGTAACGACCACCCCCTGTAAAAAATAAACTCAATAACATAACAAAATATATGGCAGAAAACTCAATACCATTATTTAAGATCACAGGTTTCCCTTTCGCATAAAGGTACTCTGTATAACCATGCGTTTCTAGCAACTCACGCATTTTGGTTAATCTTTCGCTGGCTTCATCAGAATTAACTAGGCTAGCTTCACTACCAGGTATTGCAAGCCAATTGAGTACTCTCGCTGGGCTGGTGCTGGCATCGGTAGGTGTTACAGCAAACCAGCCATTACTGGCATGTACTGTTGTTGCTGCAACCAGCATGGTGATCATCAAAGGAATTGCGGTTAAACGAGTAAATAAACCCAATAATATAAAGATCCCCCCTAAAAACTCAGTCCATGCAGCTAAAAAGGCCAATATAGAGGGCATGGGTAGGCCTAAACCCCAGTCACTATTTCCAAACCATGCAACAATATCTTCAGATGCTAAAAAGTATTGATAAAGATGAGTAACATCACCGCTTAAAGCAAGCTTATTAAAGCCTGCAATGATCATCACTGGGGCTAAAATCAAGCGAATTAATAGACTCGGTAGTCCATCTAAAAACTGCAGTTTCTTTAAGGTGTGTTGGTAAAGGGGTATTAGGTGTGTGTTCAACATAGCGGTCTCGTGACTAAATAGATTAATCACATAGACCGCATGTTTTCTAGTTTACTTTCAATTAAATTTTACGAGCGACTTGTAACGCTTCAAAAATTGCACGTTTAGCATCGATAGCGGCAGCTAGTTTTGCGCCACCAATAACATGTACTTTCGCGTTTTCGGTTTGATTGTCGAACGTTTCAGTATTTGATACCTGACCAATACAAGCAATCACGGTATCAACATCGAGGATTTGCTCTTCACCTTTTACCGTTATCTTCAGACCTTGCTTATCAAAGCTTAGATACTGACACTCAGCGATTTGTTTAACACCATGCTGTTTGGCAACTTGACGGTGGATCCAACCCGTTGTTTTACCAAGTTCACTACCAAAACGCCCTGCGCTTCGCTTAAGCATATAAATTTGGCGATTGTCTTTTTCAGGCGCAGCTTCGCACTCAATACCCCATTGAGTTTTGAATTGCTCAATTGTTTGGCCTTTGTGTTCACTTAAAAAGGCAACCATATCAAAACCGATACCACCGGCACCTAGAATCGCAATTTTCTCACCGAGTTCTACTTCACCACGAATTACTTCATCATAAGCGAATACACGTTTGCCATCACCGCATTCTATTTTGGCTTCGCGCGGACGTACGCCTGTTGCAAAAACCACATCATCGTATTGATTGAGCATATTGTCAGTAAATTCAGTACCGAGCTGTAAATCGACATTTAAACGCTTTAATTCATTAGTAAAGTAGTTAAGGGTATGGTTAAAGTCTTCTTTACCCGGCACTTGCATGGCTAAATTAAATTGGCCACCCATTTGTTCTTTACGTTCAATTAAAGTCACTTTGTGACCTTTCGCTGCTAAGTAACAACTTGCAGCGAGGCCAGCAGGGCCAGCCCCCACAACCAGGACTAATCGAGATGATGGTGCTTTCTCAAGGCTGTAATCTAACTCAAAAGCCGCTTGTGGGTTAACCAAACAGGTGGCACGTTTATTTTTAAACACATGGTCTAAGCAGCCCTGATTACAACCAATACAAATATTGATTTGTTCAGACTTATTATTAACGTATTTATTGAAAAACTCTGGGTCCGCTAATAAAGGACGGGCCATCGAAATTAAATCAGACTCGCCTGCTTCTAAAATTCCATTGGCAATTTCTGGCGTGTTAATACGGTTAACCGCGATAACTGGCACTGATACCGTATCTTTTAAGCGTTTTGATGCTTCTTTAAATGCACCTGCTGGGACCATACTGGCAATCGTTGGTACACGAGCTTCGTGCCAACCAATACCGGTGTTAAAGATATCAACGCCAGCTTGTTCAAGTGCCAGGGCTTGTTGCTTTACTTCATCAGGCGTTGATCCATTAGGAATTAAATCCATTACAGACAAACGAAATACAATAATGAACTTTTGACTGACTTTAGCGCGAACAGCTTTAACAATATCAACAGCCAAGCGCATACGGTTCTCTAAACTACCGCCATAGCTGTCTGTTCTTTTATTGGTGTGGTTAGCCATGAATTCATTAATCAAATAACCTTCAGAACCCATGATTTCAACACCGTCATAACCTGCTTTTTCAGCCATTTTTGCTGAGTTAGCAAAGTCTTTGATGGTTTTTTTAATCGACCCTAACGACATTTCTTTAGGTTTATATGGATTAATAGGAGCTTGAATTGAACTTGGCGCTTGATTGAATGGATGATACGCATAGCGACCTGCATGCAATAATTGTAAGCAAATTTTTCCGCCATGTTGATGCACCGCATCAGTATATGCTTTGTGTTTGATCACATCATAAAATGAATTAAATGTTGATGCGAACGGAGATAGCTTGCCACGAATATTTGGGCTGTAGCCACCTGTAATGATTAAACCCGTGCCGCCTTTGGCACGTGCCTCGTAGAATGCACGTAAGCGTTTGCGGTTATGCCAGCCTTCTTCTAAGCCAGTATGCATTGATCCCATAACCAAACGATTACGAAGTTCGGTATGCGGTAATTGTAATTTTTGTTCTAACATTGTGTGCCCCGTTAACTGGTCGAACCTCTATTTGAAATAGATTCTGCGGCAATAACTTAGAATAATCAACTTTTCACTGCTAATTAATCGGTAGCAAATTATCGTTTTAAACACTCTGTTACTATTTAACAGTTAATTTTAAAGTTATTCTAAGCTAAGATGAGTTCACTACTAAGCTGTACTGAATTAAGGATTTATTTTGCTAGCAAAGATATTTAAAGGCATTTGGACCGGGATTAATTTTTCCCGCCGTTTGGTCCTAAACATATTATTTCTATTACTAGTAATACTCTTCTTTGTTGCCATCACAGGTGAAGAAGACCAAGTAAAAGTAGCAGACGGAACCGTGCTACGCCTAAACTTAAATGGCCCTATTGTTGAAGAAAAAACCTATGTTGATCCTGTAGAAGCAGCAATCAACGATGCAACTATGGGTAAAGAAGCACCATCAGAAATTCTTCTTGATGATGTCATTGAAGTGATCAACCAAGCGACTAAAGATGATCGTATCAGTGTGATGCTTCTTGACCTACAAAAAATGCCAAGTGCACACATCAATAAGCTAAAACAAATAACGAAAGCAATTGATGCATTTAAAGAGGCAGGCAAGCAAGTTATTGCAACGGGCTACTACTATACACAAGCACAATATTATATTGCTGCCCATGCCAATGAAGTGTCTATGCACCCATATGGTGGTGTGAGCATTGAAGGCTATGGTATGTTCCCACTTTACTTCAAAGACGCGCTTGAAAAGTTAAAAGTGACTCAACATATTTTCCGTGTGGGTACTTATAAATCAGCGGTTGAACCATTTATTCGTAATGACATGTCAGATGCGGCAAAAGAAGCGAACAGCGTTTGGTTAACTGCACTTTGGAACGAGTACAAAACTGACGTTGCTGCGAGCCGTCCATTCGATGAAAGTAACTTCGATGAAGATATGGATGTTTACCTTGCAAAAATGCAAGCAGTTGACGGTAACTCGGGCCAATACGCGTTAAATAATCAATGGGTTGATTCTTTAAAAACATCACAACAAATTCGCCAGCAACTTATTGAGTTAGTTGGTGCAGAAGAAACAGGTAAAACCTTTAAGCAAGTAAGCTTCCGTGAGTATTTATCTCTGGTAAAACCGCCTGTTGAGTTCGATAACCCAATTACTGAAAAAGTAGCTGTCGTTGTAGCTAAAGGCACCATAGTTGATGGTGAACGTAAAGCAGGTGAAATTGGTGGTGACTCTACTGCAGCCCTACTTCGTAAAGCACGTCTTGATGACAAAGTGAAAGCCGTTGTACTACGAATCGATTCAGGTGGCGGTAGTATGTTTGCTTCTGAAGTTATCCGCGCTGAAGTATTAGCACTTAAGGCAGCAGGAAAACCGGTTATCGCATCAATGAGCTCAGTGGCTGCATCAGGTGGTTACTGGATTGCATCTGCAGCCAATGAAATTTGGGCAGCTCCTAGCACAATTACTGGTTCAATTGGTGTATTCGGTACTTTCATGACGTTTGAAAATACCATGGCTGAATTAGGTATTTACTCAGATGGTGTTGCAACAACTGACCTTGCTGGCTTCTCTATTGCACGCCCACTTGACGAGAAAATGTCAGACATCATTCAAATGAGCGTTGAAAATGCATATAAACGCTTTTTAAATGTAGTGGCTGAAGCACGTAACATGACGCCTGAGCAAGTTGATAAAATTGCCCAAGGCCGTGTATGGATTGCAACTCAAGCGAAAGAACTAGGTTTAGTTGATAAACTTGGCGATAAGCAAGATGCAATTAAGGCGGCAGCTGAGCTTGCTAAGCTTAATCATTATGATGTTAAGACCATCAAACAGTCATTAACACCACAAGAGCAAATGCTGCAAGATATCTTTGGCACCGCGGCTGTTAAGAGCTTCTTTGCTAAGTCTGATTCATCACAATCAGTACTCGCAACACAAGCTAACTTACAAAGCCTTATTAATCAGTTAAGTAGTGAGATCGATAATCTAAAAGATTACAACGATCCACAAGGCGTTTACGCTCGTTGTTTAGTGTGTAATGTAATTCAATAAGTTACTTAGCTAAGCGATTTTAGGTATACTAAGCCCAGTTATTTAACTGGGCTTTTTTTATGAAACGTAAACGTATATATATCGCCTATACGGGTGGTACTATCGGTATGAAAAAATCGAGCCGTGGCTATGTTCCGGCAGAAGGTTTTTTAACCGAAACAGTGGTCAATAATGCAGAGTTTAATCGTGATGAAATGCCTTTGTTTGATATTCACGAATATTGCCCGCTCATTGATTCTTCAGATATGTCCCCTGCCCACTGGCAATTAATTGCTGACGATATTAAGAGTAAATACCAAGACTATGATGGCTTTGTGGTTCTGCATGGTACCGATACTATGGCCTATACAGCTTCTGCTTTGTCTTTCATGTTCGAAAACCTGACAAAACCTGTGATTGTGACAGGCTCACAAATTCCATTGTCGCAACTTCGTTCTGATGGCCAAGTAAACTTACTTAATGCCATGTATTTAGCCGCAAATTACCCAATTGCTGAAGTAAGCCTGTTTTTTAATAACCAGTTATTCCGTGGTAACCGTGCAACAAAAGCCCATGCTGATGGCTTTGATGCCTTTGCATCACCGAACCTTGAACCATTAGCACTGTCAGGAATTAATATTCAGCTTATTAAAGGGCAACTTAGCCCTTATGTTGATAACGAACTACAGGTATCGAATATCACGCCACAGCCAATTGGTGTGCTTTATCTCTATCCTGGGATCAGCCCAAAAGTGGTGAAAAGTTTAGTTAATGACGACATCAAAGCACTTGTGTTATTAAGTTTTGGCGTGGGTAATGCCCCACAAGATCCAGCTTTCTTAGACATTCTTAATGATGCAAGCATACGCGGTATGGTGATTATAAATCTAACGCAGTGCTTAAAAGGCCAAGTTAATATGGGCGGTTATGCAACCGGTAATGCCTTATTAAATTGTGGTGTGATCAGTGGCTACGATATGACATTAGAAGCCTGTTTGACCAAGTTACACTACTTATTTAGTCAAAAGCTTGAAGTAGAAACAATTCGCCATTTGATGCAAGACAACCTGCGCGGTGAGCTAAGTCGTTAATACAACAAATACAAAAAAGGCACCAATTGGTGCCTTTTTTATGCTTTTTGATAATTAACGAACTTTTTCGTCAATCTCAACTAAATCTGTTAAATGGCAAATCTCACCACTGTGAGTTTTAATACCATGCTCACCGAAGTAGTCACGTTGTGCTTGCACAAGGTGGCCATTACTTGGTGTTGTTAACGTCGCAATGTAAGTTTGCGTTGCAGTTAACACTGGGAATGCAAGACCAGATGCAACTGCTGCACCCGTTACTTTACGTAATGCTGCTGATTCACGCTGCATAGAATCAATAAATTCTACACCTTCAGCGACATTGTCTAAGTAATCAGCACGAATGATACAGCCAGCGCGCCACGTTTGTAGCGTTTTAGAAAGATCAACTTTCCACTGATGCGCACGAGACGCACCTTTGATAAGTGCTAAACCTTGACGATAAGCAAGTAAACTTGCCAATGTGAATGCATCTTTTAGCTCTGCTAAGTCTAAATCAACGGTATCAGTTGCTTTAGCAGCGTAAGTCATTTCTTTAGCAGCATGCGTATCACACGTATTTGTTAAGTGACGAGCTTGAACAGCCGCAACGAGTGATGGCACAGCAATACCAAGCTCTAGGGCATTTTGTGCAGTCCATAAACCCGTGCCTTTCGCGCCAACTTTATTGTCGATTAAATCAACTAGCGGCTCGCCTTCTGTCGTTTCAAGGCTCAAGATATGGCTTGAAATTGACAGTAAGTAGCTATTTAAAGTGCCTTCGGACCATTCATTGAAAATGTCAGCCACTTCTTTTGGTGAACGATTAGTACCTAAACGTAATAGTTGATACATTTCTGCAATTAATTGCATTAGCGCATATTCAATACCGTTATGCACCATTTTCACAAAGTGACCACTTGCAGATTGGCCTACACGTGCAAAACACGACTCACCTTTGTAGCTTGCCGCTACTTTTTCAAACCACGGCTCAACACGCTCCCAGCCGCCTTCTGAACCACTTGCCATCATTGCAGGGCCGTGACGTGCGCCTTCTGCACCGCCAGAAATACCCATAGTGGCAAATTCAAATTTGTTTTGATATTTAAGTTTACGGCTAATGCCGTCTTTGTAGTTACTGTTGCCGCAATCTACGATAATGTCATCACAGTCAACACCTGCTTCTGCAAGCTCTGTACATACTTTATCAACCAATTCACCAGCAGGAACTAAAAGAAGAATCGAACGAGGCGGCTCTAAGCGTCTAACCATATCATTTAAATCAGACACAATATGTAAACGGTCTGCCAAACCTAATGCTTTCGCACAGCTTAGTAACTCGGCACCCGCATCTGGGTTTTTATCGTAAGCTACTAATGTCAGCCCTTTTTCAATCAGGTTGAGGGCAAGATTTTTACCCATAACGCCTAACCCTACTAATGCAACTTGCATTTAGTGTCCTCCTCGGTAACAACTATTGGTTAGTTAATCAAAATAATTACGCGCGCATTATACCCAAGCAGCCCAAAAATGCGAGCTTGACAGCCAACTTGAGATAAATCATCGAAATCATGAAGCGACGTTGGCCCTCAGTATATCAAAATAACCAAGGCATCGGACCAGATTTTTATAATACCCTTTAAAAAGGTATGTGTATTGACGCTACCTGACACCGGTGTCATAATAACGTCATTCACACTTTGTATACTCTATAATTAATACAAAGAGCCAGATTCTCATAAGTAAAAACAATCATTTTTTACTTATGAGTTCTACATTGTGCTTATGTATAAGCCTATATGAAAGGTTTATGGCACGACATTTTAATAGATAACCATCAATTCGCTTAATATATTTGAGCGCACAGGAGAATTTGATGCTAAGACGCACAAAAATTGTTGCGACCCTTGGACCGGCAACCGATCGCGATAACAACCTAGAAAAAATTATTCGTGCAGGTGCAAATGTGGTTCGTTTGAACTTCTCACATGGCGTAGCACAAGATCATAAAGACCGCGCTGAAGCGGTACGCAGCATTGCTAAGCGTTTAGGCAAACACGTTGCTATCCTTGCAGACTTACAAGGTCCTAAAATTCGTGTATCAACCTTCAAAGACGGTAAAGTAAACCTAGAAGTTGGCGCAAAATTTACCCTTGATGCGAAAATGGAAAAAGGCCAAGGCGACGTTAATGCAGTAGGTATCGACTATAAAGAGCTACCTAACGACGTTAAAACAGGCGACTTACTGTTATTAAACGACGGTTTAATTCAATTGACAGTAGATAGCGTTGACGGTGACCTAGTCCACACAACTGTTACTGTTGGTGGCGTACTTTCAAATAACAAAGGTATCAACCGTTTAGGCGGTGGTTTAACAGCCCCTGCTTTCACTGATAAAGATAAAGAAGATTTAATTACTGCCACTGAGATTGGCGTTGATTATATTGCTGTTTCATTCCCACGCAGTGGTGATGACATGCGTTATGTTCGCTCTTTAGCAGAAGCTGCTGGCTCAAACGCACAACTATTAGCAAAAATCGAACGTGCAGAAGCCGTTGAAACTGTTGAAGCAATTGATGATATCGTACTTGCTTCTGACGCAGTGATGGTTGCGCGTGGTGACTTAGGTGTTGAAATTGGTGATGCGGCGCTTGTTGGTAAACAAAAGCTTATCATTAGCCGTGCTCGTTCACTTAACCGTACAGTTGTGACTGCAACACAAATGATGGAATCTATGATCGATAACCCTATGCCAACACGTGCAGAGGTTATGGACGTAGCAAACGCCGTATTAGATGGTACTGATGCAGTTATGTTATCTGCTGAAACAGCTGCTGGTGACTACCCTGAAGAAACCGTAGCGACTATGGCTCGCGTTTGTTTAGGTGCTGAATCACAAAAAGAAACGCACGTTTCTAAGCACCGTTTAGACAGCCGTTTTTCATCAAATGCTGAATCAATTGCATTATCTGCGATGTATGCAGCTAACCACTTAGATTCTGTTAAAGCAATTGTGACTCTGACTGAATCAGGTAGCACAGCTAAATTGATGTCGCGCATCAGCTCTGGTTTACCAATTTATTCATTATCACGTCATCCAAGTACGCTGGGCCAAACAGCACTTTACCGTGGTGTTTATCCTGTATTCTTTGATTCAACGAAGTGTGAAGACGAAAGCATGGTACGTGATGCATTAAACACTCTTGTTGAGCAAGGCTCACTAGTAGCAGGTGATACTGTGATTTTAACTCACGGTGATGCAATGGAAACGATTGGTGCAACTAACACTATGAAGATTGTAACAGTTTAAACTATTACAAATTTTCATTAAAAAGGCGCAATTAATAATTGCGCCTTTTTTGTTTTTAACTTATTAAATTTTGAATAGCTATTATACCAATCCGCTTAATTAAGTAGTCTATTTTGAGGCAATATAACCTCGTTGATTACAAGGCAAAAATTTCGTTATTTAGTTGTTCTAAATGAGAAATTTTTAACGCAGTTAGCGACAGGTTTGATCCCTCAAAATGATTAAGTATTATTGCGGGTTGGTATTAGCTCGCAAGCGCTGCTTTCACTTTATCGCGATAGCTTCGGCTTACTTTTAGTTCTTGGCCGTTATCTAGCACTAAAAGATACTCACCACTTACTTGAGTTACAAGTTTGCTAATTTGCTTTGTATTAACAATGGCACTGCGATGAACTCGCACAAATAGTTGTGGATCAAGCTCTTGTTCAAGCTCTTTCATTGTTTTACGAAGGATATGCGTTTGCCCATCTTGGCAATGAAGGCACATATAATCACCAGCCGCATCAACCCATTGAATTGTAATAACAGGCACACGAACAATCTCGCCCTGCTCTTTTACAGCTAATGATTCTGGATAACGACGGTCAGCAAGGCTATCGCCCGTTGCTAACTTCTTTAAAATTTCTTCGCAATTATTGCCTGTAATACCTGCAACAAAGCTCGCTAGTTTTTTCTTATGGGCGTTATCTTGTTGCGTTTTTAAATAGGTATGCACTTTTTCTACCGCCTGTTTTAGTCTGTTGTCATCGACTGGTTTAAGAATATAATCCAACGCATGAATCTCGAATGCTTTAACTGCAAACTGGTCAAAAGCCGTTACAAACACAATAGCGGGTAATGGATTAACGCTCTCGCTAAGTGCTCTTGCAACTTCAAAACCGTTCATATTTGGCATTTGAATATCTAAGAAAACCAATTGAATATTGCCCGATAAGCATTCATCAATTGCTTCTTGACCATTGCTACATAAACGAATGACTTCTAAATCGTCAAATTCAGAAAGTCGAACAGCTAAGCCCTTTCTTGCTAGCGGTTCATCGTCAACGATCAAAGTTCTAATTTTGCTCATTTCTTAACAGCCTTTTCAAACGGAACGCGCAGATTAACTTTTAATCCACTTGGCGTATTGTCAGAGAGAACAAACGAGTAGTTGTTCTCATAAAGTGTTTTTAAGCGGTCCTGTGTATTAGCTATGCCAACGCCTTGAGAATTAACCAGTTGGCCATTTTTAAGCTCAGTGCCAGGACCATTATCGCCTACTTCCAATAATAGTTCATTTGCAAAAACTTGTGCTTTAATATCAATCACACCACCTTCATTTAATTGCGCTATCGCATACTTTATCGAGTTTTCGATAATAGGTTGGAGGATCAAGCTTGGTACCAAGGCTTCTTTTGCCTGCTCGCTTACGTCTACATTGACTTGTAAACGTTCATCAAAGCGTACTTTTTCAATTTCTAAGTACAGCATGAGGGCATGAATTTCTTGCTCTAACGGCACCTTTTTTATTGGGTCGGTATTGAGTGTGTATCGTAAGAAGTCACTCAATTTTGACACCATTAAATTTGCATCTTTGTTCTCTTTTACCAAAATTAAGGTTGAGATTGCATTTAGGGTATTAAATAAAAAGTGCGGATTAAGTTGATAGCGCAGCATTTTCAGCTGAGCTTCGTGCGCCATAGTGGTTGCTTTTAGAGCCTTTTGACGCTCACTTTGCAATAGCTGGTAATACTTAATACCAAAATACAAACCACTCCAACAAAGAATGATATAAACCGAATCTAAACCTTGTTGAAAGTAATAAAACCATTCATTTGGACGGTAACCGTGACGGTAGATTTCCCATAAATTGAATTTTTGTACAACGGCCCATAATGTGCCAGTTACATAGGAAGCACCAAAAACGACAAGCATTAATACCCAAGGTGAGGCATTCCACACTTTACGATACATATAACGTAAAGGTACTGTCATTAAACAGCCTGCATAAGCGTTTAATACAATAACAAATACGTAAATATCACGCATTTCAAAGACTTTTGAGCCGATATAATTAACTAACGCATACCCTATCCAGCCTGCAATTTGCAAAACCCAGAAAAAGCGTTGTCGATTATCAACTAATGATTGCCAATTCAAAATATCAGATTACCTTTCATAATTATTTTTATTATACCGATAGTCAAGAGAACAAAGCACTGCCGCCTATCTTAATTTTTTATAGCCTTACCGCATTCTTCAGACATTAAAAAAGCGAAGGCCACAACAGCCTTCGCTTTTTATCTGCTTTATTTTTAAGCTAGTTTATCTGAAGCCACTTTATAATTTGGATCTTCAATCACATTCACTTCAACTAAATCACGCGCATTGTGTAATAGTTGAATACAATCAGGGCTTAAATGACGCAAATGCAGTTTCTTACCGACTTTTGCGTATTTTTCTGCAAGACTGTCAATCGCTTCAATCGCACTGTGATCAGCAACACGGCTATGTTTGAATTCAATGATCACGTCTTCTGGGTCATTTTTAACATCAAATAACTCGGCAAAGTTCTTAACCGAACCAAAGAATAAAGGACCATGAAGCTCGTACACTTTAGAGCCTTGCTCATCGATGTAATTGCTTGTGTAAATGTGTTTCGCATGCTGCCAAGCAAAAACTAAAGCAGAAACAATCACACCCACACATACCGCGATCGCAAGATCTGTTACTACGGTTACGCCAGAAACAAGCACGATAACAAAAGCATCAGACTTAGGTACACGTTTCATCATTTTGAAGCTTGCCCACTCGAAGGTACCAAGAACAACCATGAACATAACACCAACTAAGGCAGCTAGTGGGATCATTTCAATGAGGCTGGCTGCAAAAATGATGAATGCTAGCAGTATGATTGCGGCACTAATACCAGATAAACGTGAACGACCGCCCGAGTTAATATTGATCATAGATTGACCAATCATCGCACAACCACCCATTGCACCGAAGAAACCACAGGTAATGTTTGCAGCGCCTTGACCAATACACTCTTTGTTACTGTGACCACGGGTTTCAGTAATTTCGTCAATTAAGGTCAGTGTTAATAACGATTCAATTAAACCAATCGCCGCTAAAACTAAAGCGTAAGGGAAGATAATTTTTAATGTTTCAAGATTAAATGGCACCATAGGAATATGAAACTCCGGCAAGCCACCGGCGATCGTTGCCTGCTCATTGCCTGTCATTCCTTTTAAGAAATCTAGTACAGTGCGCGCTTCTAAATCAAAGCCTATCACAATCGCTGTTACCGTTACAATGGCAGCTAACGATGAAGGTACAGCTGTAGTTAACTTAGGTAAGAAATGAATAATAGCCATAGTTAACGCTACTAAGCCAAGCATAATATAAAGTGCTTGCCCTTCCATCCACTGTTGGCCACCCATACCGTCTGGTACTTTAAATTGACCCAGTTGCGCCAAGAAAATAACAATCGCAAGACCATTTACAAAGCCAAGCATTACAGGGTGCGGAACCATGCGAATAAACTTGCCAAGCTTGAAGATACCTGCGAGTACTTGCAGTATCCCCATCAATAAGACGGTTGCAAATAGATACTCTACACCATGATCTAAAACTAAACTTACCATTACAACGGCTAGTGCGCCGGTTGCACCAGAAATCATACCTGGACGACCACCAAAAATAGCCGTAATTAAGCCAACAATAAATGCGGCATATAAACCAACCAAAGGCTCAACATTAGCAACAAAAGCAAACGCAACCGCTTCTGGTACCAATGCCAACGCAACGGTCAGGCCTGATAGAATATCGTTTTTAGCAGAGCTTGGCGCTTTGCTGAGTAAGTTAAACATTAAGATCCTCTTTATAGTGAATGCATTTCGGCAAGGCGCAGAATTCTAGCAAAATCCGCAAAAGTTAACAATTATTAACAACAAAACGGCTAGTACCTAAAAGCACTAACCGTTTTCGAAAAATAAAACGTAGTAGAAAAAGATTAAAGAGGTAAAGACGTACTACGCTTAACGCATGTCATGGTCACGTTTGAGTGAACTTCTTGAACAAACTCAAGGTTTAATAGATTATCACGAACAAACTGCTCATAACCTTCAATACCTTTTGAAATAATACGAAGCATGAAGTCCATCGTACCAGCCATACTGTAACACTCGGTTACTTCATCATAGCTCATAATTAAACGTTCAAACTCAGCTAGGTTCGTTCTACCGTGGTTAGATAGACGAACATGGGCATAAACCAACATATCAAAGCCAAGCTTTTTCTCGTCAAGCAAAGCAACTTTACCTTTGATATAACCATCTTGCTCAAGCTTAGCAATACGACGCCAACATGGAGATTGAGATAAACCAACTTTATCGGCAATTTCTGCCGTAGATAAGCTAGCATCCTGCTGTAATAATGCCAAAATTTGGCGATCTACTTGGTTCAGAGACATTTTATTTCTTTTTCTGTAAAAATACTGGTTAAATTATATAACTGATTTAAATATCAGTCTGCCTATTTTCTACTGTTTGTGCAAAAAAATTGCAACTTTATACCAATCCACTTAATTAAAAAATTAGCCATTATTGCGAGTAAATATCAACCAAAACGCCCACTAATAAATGGATTTGTTTTTCGCTCATGCCCTACGGTGGTATTTGGACCGTGGCCTGGCAAAATAGCAACTTCATCAGAGAATGATAAAATCTCAGACTTAATTGATTCGATTAATTGCGCACTATCCCCTTTTGGAAAGTCAGTACGACCAACAGAGCCTTGGAAAATCACGTCACCCACTATCAGCTGTTCTGAAGCTTGGTGGTAAAAAACAACATGACCAGGCGTATGCCCTGGGCAATGGCGTACAGATAACTCAAGTTCACCCACTGTGATTGTATCGCCATGATTTAGCCACTTCGTTGGATAAAATGGTGTAATTGGTGCAAAACCAAACATTTGCGCTTGCATTGGCAAGGCATCAAACCAAAATTTATCATCTAAATGTGGGCCAATGATATCAACGCTAAAATGCTCTGCGAGTTGCTTTGCAGCGCCGACATGGTCTAAGTGACCATGTGTTAAATAAATTGCCTCTAATTGGCAATTTAAAGCAGCAAGTTCTGCTTGAAGTTTGTCTGCATCGCCACCTGGGTCAACCAAGGCCGCTTTATTCGTTTGCTCACAAATGATAATGCGGCAATTTTGCGCAAAGCCAGTAACAGGAACAGCTTTCACTTTCATGTTATTGTCCTTTTTGTAACTGCTCAAACGCCATTAAAATTGGGTATTTTAAATAGCCTTGATCATAAAACGGTGTACGCTCATAAAGCCAATGCAAGCGCGCATCAGCATCTTTAGCAAAGTTTTTATCTTCACGAATTTTTTTATCGAACTCTAAAGCCAATGCAGGTTTTTCTTTTAGCATTTGACGTGCGTACGGCATTAAAGCGTAATTCTCAACGTATTCAGTGCGCTGAAAAATAGTATTAAACTCGCCCCAAGCAAAGAATGAATCTGGCGCTTCTGGGTGTAGTAAGTGTGTAGCCAATTCTGAGTATGGCTGCTCAGTTGAGACTTTGTACCAGCCGGTCATATCGACATTTTCTACGGTGTTGTAATCAAATGTCGCCTCTACACGAAAACGTCCTTCAAAAGGCGCTTTTGCAAATGAATAATCAGCAACGCTTGCTTGCGTTAATGGCTCAGAAGCAAAACCATTCACTGTCGTTACCTCTACGCCGTGTAATTTAAGCTTACTTACCAATTGGCTGTACGCCGGCGGAATATAAAACGCAGCAGGTACGTTAACGGTCTTTTTAACCTCTTTCTGCCAGTAAATAGGCAAAGCGTCATAGTTTTTAACTTCACCTAAATATTTAACTTCAGCTTGCCCAGACAATGCGCTTTCAGTTCTTGAATAGGCGATCCCTTTAAATTCGATGGTATCTGGCTCTTTTGCATAACCACGTTCAACAACTAATTGTGTCGGTTTGAAATCGAGCTCTTTTTGAACCGCTTCATTAAGGGCTTTATCGTTTGCAGCTAAGGCGTCAATGGCACCATCAATAAATACATAAGTACCTAATACACGCTGCTTATAAGGTTTTAAAGAGTGGTTCTCAACTAAGATGGTCGGTAATGAACGTAAATCACCCCAGCCATTTGAAAAACGTGGTGTTGCCACCCAACCCGCTAAACCTTTTTTAAATTCGCGTTTGTCCATTACGAAAACCAGTGGACCAGGAATATGCCCTGCTTTTTCGAGTTTGGCATCAATAACAGGTTTAAATAGATTATCTAACGCTTGTGACACACTTGGTGATTCACTCGAAAAAACCGGGTTATAACCGTAGGTAACATCATATTGGTAATCAGCGCCATCGGTTACATGGACATCCACGTATAAGTCTGGCTTAAATTGATTAATAACCTGCATCACACCTCGTACTTCAGGTGTATCAAGCTTAGTGTAATCACGATTTAAATTTAAATTTAGACCATTCGTTCTAAAGCCCATTTCTATCGGGCCACGCTGATTAATACGGTTGTATTGGCTACTACGCTCGTGACCATCAACGTTTAAAATAGGAATAAACAGAATATTGACTTTGCTGAGAATATCGCGGCGTTTACCTGTTGCAATATCGCGTAGCAACATAAACATGGCGTCTTTGCCATCAATTTCACCACTGTGAATGCCTGCTTGAATAAAGATGGTTGGTTTTGTATCAGCAACAAGTTGTTTGGCATCAAACAAACCTTGCTCATTCGCCACTAACATCTTAACCGCACGACCCGCACTGCTCGTTGCAATTGTCGTTACTTTGAATTGTGTTTGGTTTGCGGCAACAAGGCGATCTACGAACGCCATAGTGTCTGCATAATCAGGCGAAAAAGTGCCTTCGCTTAATTCAAAATCTGTGGTTAAAGGTCCTTTTTCTTGCATTAAAGACACACTATCGCCTTGCCATGGCAACAGTGGGGGTAAGTGGCTGTCTAAAGTTACTGCAGCAGATAAAAACACTAAACTCGCAAACATATCACTCTCAAGTGCGGTACTTATTCTATATTGGGGAAATTATAACAACTAATCTGAATGGATTGCGTAAACTGCGGTGATTCAACAAAAAAATGGAGCAAACGACATACGCTATGCAAAATCGTTGTTAGTTATGAATATTAATTAAGATCAAAAAAAGGAGCACTAGGCTCCTTTTTAAACTTTATGAAAAGCGAAATTAAGCCGCTAGGCCTTCTTTTGCTTTTGCAACAAGCGCTGCGAATGCAACTTGGTCATAAACAGCGATATCTGCAAGGATCTTACGATCGATTTCTACAGAAGTCTTTTTAAGACCATTGATAAAACGGCTGTATGAAAGACCGTTTTGACGAGCTGCTGCATTGATACGTGCAATCCAAAGTTGACGGAAAGTACGTTTCTTAGCACGACGGTCACGGTAAGCGTATTGACCCGCTTTAGTAACTGCCTGGAAAGCTACGCGGTAAACACGTGAACGTGCTCCGTAGTAACCTTTAGCTTGCTTTAAAACTTTTTTGTGACGTGCACGTGCGATAACACCGCGTTTAACTCTTGCCATTTCTGAAGACTCCTATTAAGCGAATGGTAACATACGTGAAACTAGACCATGGTCATTCTTATGAACCATCATCTTAGGACGTAAGTGTAATTTACGCTTAGAAGTTTTCTTAGTCAGAATGTGACGAAGATGCGCTTGTTTACGCTTGAAACCGCCAGAAGCAGTTTTCTTGAAACGCTTAGCCGCGCCTCTGTGAGTTTTTAGCTTGTAAGCCATTGCAATAACTCCAAATGTATTGCTTAAAAATTAGCAAGCAGGCGAGAGATATAAAGATAGCTCTACTTTTTAGGCCTAACTTACTGCCATAATCCGGTGAAGGCTCACTACAAAAGCAGTGCAACCTTACTTATAACCGGTTATTTCAGGTGAACAGTAAACTGTTACTTGCAGACCTGAAATAAAATCGGTGCGTAATATACCCTGTTTATTGCTTTTTAGCAATAGGTGCCATCATCATAACCATCTGGCGACCTTCAACACGATTTGGGAATGATTCAACTTGTGAAACATCTTCTAAATCGGCTTTAACACGGTTTAATAATTCGATACCAATTTCTTGGTGAGCCATTTCACGACCACGGAAACGGATAGTGATTTTAGCTTTATCACCCGCTTCTAAGAACTTGCGTAAGTTGCGTAGCTTAACCTGGTAGTCACCTTCATCCGTACCTGGACGGAATTTGATTTCTTTAACCTGGATTTGCTTTTGCTTTTTCTTTTGTTCTTTTAGTTCTTTGCTTTTTTCAAAGATGAACTTACCGTAGTCCATAACCTTACAAACAGGTGGCTCAGCATTAGGACTGATTTCTACAAGATCTACACCCGCATCATCAGCGATAGCTTGCGCCTCTTTTAATGACACGATGCCAGCTTGCTCGCCGTCGATGCCAATTAAACGAACTTCTTTAGCTGTAATATCTTCGTTGATACGATTTTTTTGAGCTGTTTGTTGCCCTTTCTTGCCGCCTCTAATGGTACGATCCTCCAAGAATATAAAATAAAAAGCGTGTAGTTGGCTGTTTGTTTTGCCCTACACGCTCATGATTTATTGTCGATTTTTAATTTCTTCGCTTACTTTTGCAATGAAATCATCAACACTAAATTTGCCTAGGTCTTCACCTGTGCGAGTGCGTACTGCCACTTCTTGTTGTTCAACTTCTTTATCGCCAACAACAAGTAAATATGGAATACGTTTTAACGTATGTTCACGGATTTTAAAGCCAATCTTCTCATTTCTCAAGTCAGCAGCGGCTCTAATTCCAAGTTTATTTAATTTTTGTACAATTTCTTGCACATAATCTGCTTGTTTGTCCGTGATGTTCATGATCACAACTTGCTTAGGAGCAAGCCACGTTGGGAACAAGCCAGCGTATTCTTCAGTTAAAATACCGATGAAACGCTCAATTGAACCTAAAATCGCGCGGTGGATCATAACTGGTGTACGACGCTCGTTATTTTCAGCAACATAAGTTGCACCTAAACGACCTGGTAATGCGAAGTCTAGCTGTACAGTACCACATTGCCATGCACGGTCTAAACAGTCATAAAGTGTAAACTCAATCTTAGGACCGTAGAATGCACCTTCACCTGGTAGGTAATCAAACTCAATGTCGTTTGCTTTTAATGCATCAGCTAGCGCAAGCTCAGCTTTATCCCACATTTCGTCTTCACCGATACGCTTTTCTGGACGAGTAGATAGTTTTACAACGATCTTCTCAAAACCAAACGTTTCGTATGTGTCGTAAACCATTTTGATACATGCAGAAACTTCATCCATGATTTGCTCTTCAGTACAGAAGATATGCGCATCATCTTGAGTAAAGCCACGTACACGCATTAAGCCGTGTAATGCACCTGATGGTTCGTTACGGTGACAACAACCAAACTCAGCCATACGTAATGGAAGATCACGGTATGATTTTAAACCTTGGTTAAAGATTTGTACGTGACCCGGGCAGTTCATTGGTTTGATTGCGTATTCACGCTTTTCAGATTCAGTTGTGAACATCGCATCTGCGTATTTGTCCCAGTGACCTGATTTTTCCCATAAACCACGGTCCATCATTAATGGGCCTTTAACTTCTTCGTAATCGTACTCACGTAATTTTTCACGAACGAAGTCTTCTAGTTCACGGTAAATGCTCCAGCCATCATTGTGCCAAAACACCATGCCTGGCGCTTCTTCTTGCCAGTGCCATAAATCAAGCGCTTTACCAATACGACGGTGATCACGTTTTTCAGCTTCTTCTAAGCGTTTTAAATACGCTTTAAGTTGCTTTTTATCTGCCCATGCAGTGCCGTAGATACGTTGCAGCATCTTGTTTTCAGAATCACCGCGCCAATAAGCACCTGCCACTTTCATGATTTTGAAATGTTGACAGAACTTCATGTTTGGAACGTGTGGACCACGACACATGTCGATGTATTCTTCGTGATGGTATAAGCCTGGACGATCATCTTTCGCGATGTTCTCGTCTAGGATTTCCATTTTATATGTTTCACCACGCGCTTCAAAAGTATCGCGTGCTTCTTGCCAGCTTACGGTCTTTTTAACAACGTCGTAGTTTGTTTTAGCAAGCTCAAGCATACGCTTTTCGATAGCATCTAAATCATCTTGGCTTAAAGAGTGTTCCATATCGATATCGTAATAGAATCCGTTATCGATGGTCGGACCGATTGCCATTTTTGCTTCAGGGAAAAGCTGCTTAACTGCATGACCAATAAGGTGCGCGCATGAGTGACGGATAATCTCTAAACCATCATCATCTTTTGCTGTGATAATTTCTAAACGCGCATCTTCAGTGATTAAGTCACATGCATCAACACGAGTACCATTAACACGGCCTGCAATCGTTGCCTTGGCAAGACCTGGACCGATATCGCTCGCTACGTCATATGTACTTACTGGGTTTTCAAAACTACGCTGACTGCCGTCAGGGAGGGTAATAACTGGCATTATAAATCCTTAATACAGTGGTGATGCCTACAATGCATCACATGTAATATTTTTAAAAAAATTTTATGTAACTCTGCAACGCTTTTACGAATAAGCATTGCTATTTAAGCTTGTATTTACTGAGTCTTCGCAAATACAAGCAGCTATTGTCGCTGCTCACGTGCTCAAATACAAGTAGTTAGAAGAGTAAATTGACAATTAGTTAACTCATTTCATACTTAATGAGTCAGTACTTTTAGGGTGATGAAAATGCCAAACACGCGTTCTTTCAAGTTTGCTACATTTAACTTATTAAATTATACCGCGCCACCCTACTCGTTTTACCAATTACATGAACGCTATAACAATACACAATGGCTGCAAAAACAATTGTTTGTTGCTAATTTCTTAAGTGAGTCAACCCCTGATGTGGTGGCATTTCAAGAAGTGTTTAGTCAACACGCATTAGAAGTGCAGTGTAAAGAAGCGGGTTATGATTATTTTAAAACGGTCGATAGCCCGTCCCATGATGCGCTCTATCCGCAAGTGTTATTCAACCCTGTAGTTGCAATTGCGAGTAAATACCCGTTTAAATCAGCCGATGCACTGACGCCATGCCCTGAATTACTTGAGTACTTAAACAATCAAAATGAGTTCAAATTTAATCGCACACCGATTAAATGTATCATTGATTTACCTGATTTTGGTGAAGTCTGTTTTTATGTTGTTCATTTTAAGTCACAGCGTGTGCAATCAATGGCGCACATTCTTAATATTCATAACCTTGAAGATCCGCTCCTGCAGTTACTACATCAAACGGTGGGTACCATGCAGTCGCAAATCTCCCGCTCATTAGAAGCGTCTATTGTCTATTATGATGCACTGAAAACGCAGCGAGAAATGCAATGTGCAACACTTGTTATGGGGGACTTTAATGATGTACTTACCAGCCCAACTTTATCGTTTATGACTCAAGGCTTTCACCCCACTCGCTGTGAACCTTGTATAGAACAGAACGAACTTGTTGTTGGTCTGACCGACAGCTATGAGTTTAGCCGCTCATATTATGATAATAAAAACAAACCCTTTAGCCATTATTACCAAGGAAAAGGGAATGTATTAGATTATATTCTTGCTTCAGCGCATTTTAATCCCGATTGCCAAGCTTCGAAAGTTAAAGTGCTCGACTACGAAAGTTATGATAAGCATATTTCGCCAAGTAAATTAACCGAAGATATTAGTGTAAGTGACCACGGTGTTATCGCAATTAAAATTCATTTTTAAAGCACCTGTTTTTCATAACGTTAATTGCTATAATTGCGCAAATTAAGTTATTTAGAGAAAGACCATGAGAACATGTGGTGTAGAAATTACAGGTAGTGACGTACTACTGTGCATTTTAACCAAAGACAATGATGTATTTGATATACGTGATGTCAGACAAACACGTTTTACCTTAGGCAATGGTAATGACACAGAAGTAATGCGTAAATTCCAATTTGATTTCAAAAAATTAATGGAAGATTACCAAATTGACTCTGTAGCAATCAAAGAGCGCCAAGCAAAAGGTAAATTCGCTGGTAGTGCGAAAGGTTTCAAAATGGAAACGGCTATTCAGTTAATTGAACGCTTAGATGTGCAAGTTTTATCTGCAACTGAAATCAAAGAGCAGCTTAAGCGCAACCCAGTGCCTATTGATTTTGAAGACACAGGACTGAAAAAATTCCAAGAAAACGCATTCATTAGTGCTTACGTGTACATCATGCGTAAAACTTATAAGCAAGATGAGCCAAAAGCTTAATTGCTGCTTATTCTTAATAAAACGTGCTACGGCACGTTTTTTTATACCTCAAAAACCATCCTTTATTCTGCTTTATTAAAATTACACTCTGTACATTAGTCTTATAAAGCTTTTCTTTGTCGACAATCTATGTTTAGTTAATCAGGTACGCATGTTTTGAAATCATCCTAATTGATTGTTTCAATTCTTTTGCATCAAGTCCATGACAACAAATTAACCGGACACGGAGAATACAATGCAGACAAAGAACACACACTGTAATGCGCTTCCACTTACTCAAAGCTATTATCAAGGCCGTACAGATATTCCTTTAATTGAAAAAACTATTGGACAGTACCTTGATAATATTGTCGACAATTACCCTGATCACCCCGCGATTGTGGTTCATCATCAACAGATCCGTTTAACCTATAGGCAATACCAGCAACAGATTAACCAGTTAGCAATGGGATTATTATCACTTGGCGTAAAACCTGGCGACCGGGTTGGTATTTGGTCTCCTAACAATATTGAATGGTGCTTAACCCAATTTGCTACAGCCAAGATTGGTGCAATTATGGTGTGCATTAACCCTGCATATCGACCAAGCGAATTAAAATACGCACTCAATAGTGTTGAGTGTTCAACACTTATCACAGCAAGTGAATTTAAAGCCAGTAATTATATAAACATGCTCAATGAGCTCGCACCGGAGCTTGCAGATTCACAAGCAGGTAAATTAAATTTAAACGCCCTGCCACACCTAAAAAACATTATTCGTATTGGTGATGAACCTGCTGCTGGCATGTTTAGCTTTAGCGATATCATGCAGCGCGCTACAGATGCCCATAAGCTGGAGCTTGATGCCATTGCGGCCACTTTACATTGTGACCAAGATATCAATATTCAATTTACTTCTGGTACTACGGGTAACCCAAAAGGAGCGACCTTATCCCATAAAAACATCCTCAATAACGGGTTTTTGATGGCCCAAGCGATGAAGCTGACACATGAAGATAAACTCTGTATTCCGGTACCTTTATACCACTGTTTTGGGATGGTGCTTGGCAATTTAGTATGTATAAGTAAAGGCGCTACCGCTGTTTTTCCGGGTGATTCTTTCGACCCTAAAACAACCCTTGAAGTTGTTGAAAAAGAACGCTGTACAGGCTTACATGGTGTTCCAACAATGTTTATCGCCGAGTTAGAGCTTAAAGATTTTGCAAACTATGACTTATCTAGCCTCCGAACAGGCGTAATGGCCGGCTCAACCTGCCCTGAGCAAGTTATGCGTAAAGTTCACTCATTAATGCATATGAAAGAAGTTGTAATTGGTTATGGCCAAACTGAATGTAGCCCGATAAATAACGTAACCGAAACCGACTCGCCTCTTGAAAAACAAGTTACCACAGTAGGCCGTGCATTAGCCAATACTGAAGTGAAAATTATCGACGAGCTGGGTGATGTTCAACAAGTTGGCTTACCTGGGGAAGTATGTAGCCGTGGTGCTGGAATTATGCGCTGCTATTGGAATGATGAAGAAAAAACGAAAGCAACAATTGATCAAGACGGCTGGTTACATTCTGGTGACTTAGGTGTGATGGACGAAGATGGCTTTGTTGCTATCGTTGGCCGGATAAAAGACATGATCATTCGCGGTGGAGAAAACATTTATCCAAGAGAAATAGAAGAAGTACTTTACACCTATCCAGGTATTCAAGATGCAGCCATATTTGGTATTAGCGATGAAAAATACGGCGAAGAAGTGTGCGCCTGGATCCAACCAAAAGATGATGCGGTACTTGATGAAAATGCCATTCGTGATTTTTTAAAAGATAAACTTGCCTATTTCAAAGTACCAAAGCACATCCGCTTTGTTGAAGAATACCCAATGACAGTAACAGGCAAACTTCAAAAATTTAAAATGCGCGAACAAATGCAAGAACTCCTAAGCGAAAAGGCATTTTCGTAATCATTAACTTGCAAAGTACGCCCTAATTTAAAGCAAGCTCAGCACCGCTGAGCTTTTTTATTCAGATATATATTTAGACACCCATTTTAAATTTGAAGAGTTAACCGAGCTTCATATATAAAGACTAAATTTATGTAGACATCCAACTTAATATTTCTCAATTTTTGGAATTACAGCTAAGCTTATAGTGTTCAACTCATGGAGGAGAAGAGCATGGCAACCCCACGTAGAAACTTAATTAGCGTTTCAAACACACCTTATTATCACTGCATTTCACGCTGCGTTCGTCGCGCTTATTTGTGCGGGCAAGACCCACTAACTGGTCGCTCATATGAACACCGGCGCGATTGGGTTGAAAACAAACTACTTCAACTTGGTCGTATATTTTGTATTGATGTTTGTGCTTACGCTGTTATGAGTAACCACACTCATCTCGTTCTTCATATCGATATTGCAAAAGCTAAGCGTCTAAATAACAAGGCTATTCTGATTAGGTGGCACAAGTTATTTAAAATTACATTCCTATGCCAACGATTTTTAAATGGTGAATTGCTAACACAAGCCGAACTCGCTTCAGTTAATACCAGAGTAAATTTATATCGTGAGAGGCTCAGCAGCATTAGTTGGTTTATGCGTGTTCTTAATGAGGGTATTGCACGAAAAGCGAATCAAGAAGATGACTGTAAAGGTCGTTTTTGGGAAGGTCGCTTTAAGTCACAAGCATTACTTGATGAAGCAGCTCTTGCAGCTTGTCTTGCGTATGTTGACCTAAACCCTATAAGAGCGAAAGCGGCTGATTTACCTGAGCAATCTGACTACACCAGTATTAAATCTAGAATTAATGCAGCTCAAAATAATAAGCAACCGAAATCACTTATGCGCTTTGCAGGTAAACCACGTAAGCATATGCCTAAGGGACTACCATATGAGCTCAAAACATACCTGCAACTCGTTGATTGGACTGGTCGCTCAATACGAGAAGATAAACCAGGGAAAATCCCTGAAGATGCATTACCAATACTTGAAAGACTAGATATTTGTACTGACAACTGGCTTACACTCACCACTTCCTTTACCCGCTCATTTAAAAATACAGCGGGTAAAGAACAAGCCATCAACGATTATACGAATCACATGAAACGAAAACGAAGAAGCTCAATAACTAATAGCAAAGCTTTGTTTTGTTAATCTATTAAAACTACAAAACAATACTAATAAATAGCTATTGATATAAATAGAAATATCGACGTTCTGAAATTACTTATGTTATAAATTAAATAGCTAATTTTTCAGACAGAGCAATAATTAAGTACCAACTCCCTACTTTCATCTAGCCGAGATAAATCTCAATTATGCGATACTGCACTCATATCAATAAATAAAATGGGTGTCTTTATTGTTTATGTAAAAAATATGTCTCTTTAATTACATTTTATATTCTTAGAAAAAAGTGGGTGTCTAATTATATTGTCAAATCACTAAACAACACCTTGCTTTAACATTGCATCTGCAACTCGTTCAAACCCCGCTATATTCGCACCAAGCACCAAGTCGTGTTCATTAGAGTACTGCTTGGCAGTAACTGAAATAGTATTAAAAATGGATTTCATAACTTGCTGAAGTTTTTCATCAACTTGCTCAGATTGCCACTTTTGCATACTGGCATTTTGAGCCATTTCGAATTGGCTCGTCGCCACACCTCCAGCATTTGCGGCTTTGCTTGGCCCTAAGTAAACGTTGTGCTCTTTGAAAATCTTCATTGCTTCAGGTGTAGTTGGCATATTCGCACCTTCGCACACAGTTAAACATCTGTTTTCTACAAGAGCTTTAGCATCATCTTTAGTAATTTCATTTTGAGTCGCACATGGCAAAGCAATGTCTGCTTCATATCGCCAAACTTGATGACCGTCACTTGGGTATTGATTGACAGGTGTGAACTCAGCATCTTTATGTTCATTCAAATAATCTCTAAGCTCAGCACCACGTTCACTTTTTAGATGCATCACTAATTTTACGTCAAGCCCATTCTTACTATATAGCGTGCCCTTCGAATCGCTACAGCTAAGAATCACAGCATCGTACTCATCAAGCTTTTTCATCAGATAAAGTGCAACATTACCAGCACCAGACACTAAGCACCGTTTTCCTGTTAAAGAGTCGCCTTTCGCATCTAACATAGCACTTAGAAAGTAAGCAACGCCGTATCCTGTTGCTTCTGTTCTTAAAGAAGAGCCATTTAATGATTCAGGTTTTCCTGTTAAAACGCCACTAAATTGGTTTGTGATCCGCTTGTACTGCCCAAACAAATAACCAATTTCTCTCGCCCCAACGCCAATATCACCGGCGGGAACATCTGTATTAGCACCAATATGACGGAAAAGCTCAGTCATGTATGACTGACAAAAACGCATAATTTCATGGTCGCTTTTGCCTTTGGGGTTGAAATCAGCACCACCTTTACCACCACCTAACGGTAAACCTGTCAATGCATTTTTTAAGACTTGCTCAAAGCCCAAAAATTTAACCACACTTTGGTTAACGCTGGGGTGAAATCGTAAGCCGCCCTTAAAAGGACCTAACGATGAACTAAATTCAATTCTAAAACCACGATTAACCTGAACATTTCCAAGATCATCAAGCCAAGGAACCCTAAATATGACTTGCCTTTCTGGCTCTACTAATCGTTCAACAATAGAGTTTTTTTGATACTTATCATTAATCTCGAGATATTGATTAATCGAAGACAGAACCTCTTCAACAGCTTGATAAAACTCCGTTTCATTTGGATTAGAACTCTTTACTGATTTTAACACTTGCTCTATGTATTCCATCACTCATTCCTCTTCAAGCTGTTGAAAATAAGATTCTTACAAATTAAACTCATTTACGTAAAGAATCGATCACTCTTACCTAATCGTAAACACCATTGGCTGCTCACTATCATTTTTCCAATAATAACGTAAAGGCTCACTCTGAGTGTCATAAAACCACACCTCGGCCACCAGCTCTAATCCACTGTTAGCTAACATTAAACTAGATGACAGCTTGCTCTGTACCAATGGTGCACGAAGCAAACACTGGTTATAATCGGCTTTATCGTCGTCGCCTTTAAGACATATGTTTAAAAAGGCTCTGGTGTCACCAATATTCAAATCTACATCTACATCGAGCTCTAATTTACTACTTAAATTAAACTCAGGAGCAATCGTTAAGTCATTCATCGTCTCAGGATCCACGCCAGTAGCAGGAGGTGTTGTCTCAGGTGGCGTTGTATCTGTTGTAGGTGCTTGCGTTACATTTGTTCCAGTACTTTCAGTTGCAGAGTCGCCTTCACCACCGCCACCACACGCAGCTAACATTAAGCTTATGATCACTAAAGTATAATGTTTCATAATTATTCTCCTCTTGAAATCACGTTAGCAGGCTTAGCATTGTTGAACCACATTGGCTTTTCTTGCCCTTTTGATTCTGCAAATGCTTTAAAGTCGCTGTATGCATGGGTAATATCTACCCCTTCTTTAGGGTGAGCCCACGAAGTACCTACTTCAATTGCCCAAGGTAGACCTGTTTCGGTTTGGAAGTAAAAACCCTGCGCACTGTCAGATGCATCATCAGACTCTGCGAAAGAAAATAGTTGCATATCAAATTTTTCTGTCGGCTGCTGATTCTTAAGGTGAACCTCCCAGCTTCTAGGGTCTTTACCAACCAAGGCTTCACCATGATAGTGTCCATCAGCTGCAAATATGAAAGGATCTAATGTGTACTTAGGTGCATCAGCGGTCGCTGTACCTGGTAATAAATCAATAAACAATGAAAACGTGACTTTACTATTGCTATCACAACCCGTCTCGGTTCTAAAATAATTACAATTAGACTGTTTATCAATGTAATCCCAAGTATCAGGCATAATCACGAAAATAGCATCTTCAGTATTTTGCTCTAAGATCTCGTGCGTTTGTTCAAGACCATTAATCAGTAAACTAGTTTTTTCAGCATTAATTTGGCTACGTAAAATGCGTTTATCATTTGAACCTTCCACAGTCTCATATAACCTAACTGCAAAGCCATTATGAAAATCAGCACCTATCCCAACTAGCTCACCTTCTATTTTGTAACCTGTAGCCACACCATTTTGATCTATAATTGTAGTTCGATAGTTTATAACTAAATCATTGAAGTCATAATCTCCAGAAAATGGCCATTTATCCTCAAATGCAAGTGTTACCCAGCTATTTTCTCCTGGGTAAACTAGGCTTCCCAATGTTGTTACAGAGTAATCTTCTACCTCCCCACCAATAACACCACCACTTGCTGTAATTGGGTTGGTTTCACTACCATCAGTTACACGAAAGCGAGACCAGGTTGATCCCATAACGGCATCATCAGGAACATTAACCAAAATGCTATTATCGCCTTGGTTTAACCGATATTTAGACACCGTAATTTCATCCGCATCAAATTGGTAATTCTGATCCCAATCAAACCATGCGTATAGATATGTCTCGTCATTTGCAGAGGTAACAATAATTTGACTGGTATTGCCTGCTACCAAATCAGTGACGAACTTAACGCCGTCATCTGATTGATCATCAGGTGTTAAAAGTAAGTCTGAACGTGTATTAATATTCTCGCCATCTACTGTAGCACCTAAGTAAACCAAATTAGTTTGATCTGCATTTGGGTCAAATAAATGTCTTGCGCCACTGTCTTCGAGTGAGGTTTGATAAGGAGCTGGTGCATCACCAAAATCGATTGAATTATCCGTTACCTTTACCTCAGCAATTGCGCAGCGTGCACCATCATTTTGATTTGATGTAGGCCCTAAAGTAAACACCGCAGCAGTTGGCGTGTAACCGTTTACAGGGCTGATGCTAAGGTCTACTTTGTGTATTTTACCGCTTCGGTTATTACTAAAATAAAACTGTCCTTTTACATCAAAATACCCAGCACCATTCGCTCCGGTATCACCAGCTATATCTAAGTTCGCCACAAATGTGGGTGTCTGATTATTAAGATCTATTTCGTATAAGTCGCCATTTGATTCAACTGCATACAAAAGGTTGCTATTAGGATGAAAAGCAAAATCATAAATAGCTAACCCCCAGCTAGCTGAACCCGCAACTAAATCAGCTTGATATTCATCAGCAGGCTCTGTCAAATCAATACCGTACAATCCGAATTTGGGATGATACAAATAATATACCGCCTGATTAGTTTCACTATTTACATGGATGTCACCCACATAGAAGTTAGTATCAGGCAGACCGTTAACCACGAGTCGTTCTAGTTGATAATCATCACCAATTTTGACAACACTCTTCGGGCTTTGCTTACTAAAGCCATACATATATTGGTCTTTATAGTTAAAACCCACAGCATTTACGCTTTCATTGTTTGTTTCGTCACTAAAGTTTAATGACGGTGCTAATACTGTCGCTTTAGCAGAGACCAAATCAATTCCAAACATTTGTGCAGGTGTACCTTGTATTAGAAATGCTTTACTTGGGCATTCTTCAAACGGAGCTGCGCTTACATAACTAGTGGCAAGCACAGATAAAAGACAGACGGGTATTTTGCTTTTCATAATTACACTCTCCTGTGGTTATGTAATTATTTAAAGCAGCAATTGTTCCAAAATATAACTCATTAAAAAATAAGGTTTTAAATGTTTTTTGCAGATCCTTTTTGCAAGATGCAACCATCTATATCGCAAAATGCAATTCTTTTTAATCACAAAAAACAAATTTACTCAACACAAAAGCATGATGTGCTAGAATTGCTTCAGAAAAAATAATAATAAATGTTAAAAATGAACTTTAAAGCTCTTGTTATTCTGCTGTGTACCTTGTCATTTGCATCAATTGCGTCAACTCTACAAGGCCACATTGATGAAGCTAGAACAATAAGCGATTACCAAGAACGCTATAAATATTTAACAAATATAGATAAACGCCTTATTGAATCTGCCAGTTTTGCTGAGCAATTAAGCTTTAATGTTAGATTAATTCACGTTCATATACACCTAGGTCAGTTTCAACAGGCGCAAAATATAGTAGAAGAACTTGAGTCTTCTCCAAAATATAAAAGTGACTCCTCTATTTATAGCGAATTGTATTTAGTCAAAGCTCGATTGGCATATAGTGCAAATAAACTAGAATCTGCAATTCACTTATCTCAACAAAATGTCGCGCTGTTTCAGCGTTTGCAACTCACCGATTACGAAATTGATGCCGTTGCGAGCCTTGTCAGTGCTTATCATAATGCAGGTGAATATCAAGCAGCCTTAAACTTGCTTGAGGTTTATATTCACGACAACAATCGAGAATTATCCTTAAAGCAAAAAGAAATGCTCTACCATGGTTATTCGCGTAATCTTGAACAGTTAGACCGGTTAACCCTTGCCCTAGAATATAAGCTAAAACGCCGTGAAGTTATTCAGCAAATGTCGCCGTCTATTTCATTACAAGCAGGTATAAGTTATTCAATTGCCCAAAGTTATTTAGATTTAGAACAATACGAAAAAGCAAAGAGCGAGTTTATTACAGCCCTTAGTTTTGATAGGCAAACGGGTTCACTATCTGATATCGGACATAGTTTAGTTAAGCTATCCCAATGCGAATATGGACTTAAAAACTACCCTGCAGCACTTGCATACGCACAAGAGGCTAAGCAGGTCTTCGCTAGTTATAACAGTACGCGAAATACTGCCTGGGCAAACCATAATATTGCGATAAATTTGCTCGAAATAGATAAACCTGACCAAGCATTAAGCATTGAAAAACAAGTGCTCATTGAACTCAAGCAAGACGATCACTTATATATAGATGTATTACTTACATTAGCTAAGCTGTACATTGGCTCTACTGAGCACGAACAAGCTAAACATTATGCTGAGCAAGCCTACCAGTTAAGTAAACAAAAAAATAAGCTGCAAAAACAAATCATTGCCCTAGAACATTTGATAACTGTGACAGAAAAACAAGCTGATTATAAACAAGCCCTGTCGTATCAACGTGCTATTACAGAGCTTGAAAAAGGCTTTGCCCGTAACAACTACAACCAGCGTTTAGCTGAGCTACAAAACTCCATTGCAATGCGCGACCGCGATTTAGCAATACAAGATTTAAAACTTCAAGACAATGAAAAAAGCCAAGCTATTGCCGCACAACGTCAAGCTATTTTATACAGCGTCTTATTATTTAGCCTGCTTTTAGCTGCAATGGGCATTGCTTTATTAAGAATAAGACAGAGAAAACAGCTTATTGAACAGCGCCGAAATTATCTGGATAAACAAATCAGTCAACGTAGTAAGTTATTATCACAAGTAGCTCACGAACTAAGTGGTCCATTAACAGGGTTGCGCTTACACCTTGAAACGCTCCAAGCAGGCCTAACCCAATTTAATGAGCTTACTTACGAAAAACTTAACCAAAAAATCACCGACATGGCAACTTTAGTGACTGATTTAAATAAAATTTCACTTTTAGAACAAAGCAGTTTTCAGCTCAACGTAACAACAGTTAATGCGGCTGAGTATTTCCAAAGCTTACACGCAGATATGCTGATCCAGCTTGAAAAATTTGAAGTGACATTTACACAAAATGTTGCTGATGAACTAAGTTTTGAGTGCGATGCAACACGGCTTTCACAGTTATTTGCAAACTTAATCAGTAATTCGCTTAAGTACACAAATCACCCTGGTAAGATTAATTTGACGATTAGCCAAAACCAAACACAGCTTTTAATCTGCTATGAAGATTCAGCTCCTGGCGTCAGCGACGAGAGTTTAGCAAAGATTTTTGACCATCTTTATAGAGTGCCTGACTTAAAAACAGTGAAACAGTCAGGTTCAGGAATTGGGCTTGCGATAGTAAAACAAATTGTCGAAGCCCATAACTGGCGTATTACAGCAGCTCATAGCGAACTGGGTGGTGTCCGCTATGACTTAACGATTGCTATTTAGCAGATTTGTCTGGCCATTCGAACGCGCCAACATCGCCAGGAAATACAACCGGTGATTCAATACCGTCTTTGTTTACAGCCGCAACACCAAAATAGTAGTTATCGATAACAACATTTTTAAGGGTTGCTTCGGTTACCTTCCCAACATCGCGGCTAAACTGCCATTGTGGCTCACTGGTATAACGCCAATAGATTTTATAACTGACCACCGTTGGATCATCACTTTTATGCCACGCTAATGTTGTACTCGGCTTTACGGCACCTGAAATACTAACACCCGTTGGCGGCGCTGGAGCCCACGCCATTGAAGCCATTGTCACTGCATTGAGTGACGTTAATTTCGCCGCATAGGCAAAATCAACATGGTCGATGGTGTCACCATAAGTAATACCATTTTCAGTACGTAAGTCTTGATGCTGTTGATTATAGTTTTCGTTTGTCTCCATAATACGCACAGCTGCAAAGCCAACATCGTTAAATGGACGATGGTGCCCTCCTCGACCAAACCGATCGAGTCGATATACCAACATGGTATCTAGATTCTCGATGTAACGATCTGCGATTGTATCTATGTAGCGCGCAAGGTTACGACTTGCTGAGTCAACCTCACCACCCGTAAAACGGCGTTTATGAGCCTGGTCTTTCGTTTCAATAACGCGTGTGCCTTCAGAGAAAATACGTGCAGTTGTGTTATCTGTTACACCATTAATGCCCGTTGAATTACCAATCATGTCATTGTTTAAAACACCATGAACACGCCAATCATGCTCTTGTGCATATTTAGCTAAGATTTTACCGCCAAACAAGCCTTGCTCTTCACCAGATAATGCTGCGTAAACAATTGAGCCGTTAAATTTATACTTTGATAAAACTCGCGCCGATTCAAGCACGCCAGCCACTCCAGATGCATTATCGTTAGCCCCTGGCGCATCTGAGGTATAGTCCATAACATCAGACACTCTCGAGTCAATATCACCCGACATCATAACCATACGGTTTGCATCAACTTGACCACGCTGTATAGCCACAATATTGACCACGTCAACCGGGTTTGGAATACGCTTTTCACCGGAGATAGTGTCTTTTACCTCGATGATTTCTAGGCAGTTACCGCAAGCTTTAGAAATCGCCTCAAATTCAGACTTGATCCAACGTCTTGCAGCACCAATACCGCGCGTATCTGATTTCGTCTCAGAGAGAGTATGGCGAGTGCCAAAATCAACCAGCGTTTGAATATCTTGCTCTATACGTGTTTTAGAAACAGCACTTGCAATATCATGCAAAGCTTGTTGATCTTTATATTGAGGTGTTGTGGCATGAGCTGCCGAGACCAATAACAGCGATGAGCTAAACAAAGCACCCGTTGTTGTTATTTTACGCTTTAACATAGTTTCACTCCTTCAATGAATCATTAAAGGCTAACTAATATTTCATTTCGCGCAATAGTAATGCGTTAGAAAACAAATTAATAGGTTAAAACATTTTTCCGATAAAGCTATTAATACTATTTAATATTTTTAGTGCCTGATAACTTTATTCCCTCGTTATAAAACACCAAGCGATTACCCCCTTCATACTTAGCTTTGTACATAGCTTTATCTGCACACTGTATTAAGAATTCTGCATCACCATAATGCTCTGGAAAGAGAACTGCACCAATACTTGGGGAATAACACAGTTCATCATCATTAAAAACTAAAGGCTTACATATTTCACGACTTAGTTTATCAGCAATTTTTTTTACATCAGCTTTGCGTTTTACACTTTTTACAACAATTACAAACTCATCCCCTCCCAAACGGCCAACTATGTCGTCTTTATCCAATACATGGCGAATTCGCATGGCAATAGTTTTTAATAGCTTGTCGCCAGCACTGTGGCCGTGAATATCATTGACTTGCTTGAAGCCATCAATATCGATAAACAATACCGCAATAATTGCAGAAATAGTATTAGCAGTGGATAGTGACCCTTCTAGTTGGGTAATTAAAAAGCTACGATTAGGGAGATTAGTGAGTGGATCGTGCCCAGCCATGAATATGAGTTTTTGCTCAAGCTTTTTCTGTTCTGTTATATCATGAGCAATCGCTACTCTAACTTGCTTTTCTTTTGACCAATAGACAGACCACAAGACATGGACCACAGTACCGTCTTTTTTCACCCACCGATTTACAAACCTTGGATGTAGATTATCTGTCATTATCTGATTGATAGCATTAATGGTTTTTGCTCTATCTTCGGGATAAACAAAGTCCAACATTTTTCTATTGATGGCTTCTTCTGGTGCGTATCCGAAAATTGTTTCAAAGGCTGGATTAGTAAACAGCAAGGTGCCTTTTACATCTACTACGCAAACAGCATCAAGTAATAGCTCAATAATATCTGACAAATAATCTGAGGTATTTTTGTTCATACGCAACTTTTAGGCTAGCACTATACTGAGTATAGACGAAACCTAACAAGTCACTGAAAGTTTAGACCTTGGGTGGATATAACTTTTTGCTAAGCCATGCAGATATGGCACTAAATATTGCGATACCAGTAAAATCTGCAATTAAATCAACAAAGTCTAATGTTCTCGATTCAATAAAAAATTGGCTTAGCTCTTCTAAAATCACAAACGTACTCACAATCAACACAGCTAAATAAATAGGCCGTCCAGCAAGGTTCAATGTTTTAAACTTAAAGGCAAGGTTTATGAATAACGTAAGTAGTCCAAATAAGCAAAAATGCCCCAACTTATCACCGTAAGGAATGGCCGCAACGAGTTCGAAAAACACCGACTTTTGCCCAGTATTGGCAAGATAAATAACCCAACCAATAAAAGCGAAAAAGCCGATAGCAATTAACACCAGAATACGTTGAAGCATCTTTTATGGCGCCATATGTGAGGTTAAAAATAAAAATTGGTAGGCAATCACTTTATTCCAATAGTGCCAGTCATGAATACCCGGTCGCTCAACATAGTCATGGCGGATGCGCATTTTTAACATCGCCTGGTGTAGCGCTCGGTTTTGCTCAATAAAAAAGTCATCAACGCCTATATCAAGCATAATAGGTAAGGTATCAGCGCCCTTTTTCCATGCCGTATTGCCAGCAGCAATTTTATGGAGGTTGTTAATAATGGCAATGCTATCCCATTTTTCTTTGTTTTCAGCATAACTGCCGAGTACTTTTTCAAGGTCAAACTCTGCACTAAAGGGCCTAACATCAACCCCAGCAGATATCCCTGAAACTGCTGCAAACTGTTCTGGGTGATTTATTGCAATGTGCAAGGCACCAAAGCCACCCATTGATAAGCCTGTTATTGCACGGCCACTTTTAGACCGATTAGTCGAATATTCAGAATCGATATAATTTAGTAAATCGTCTGCAATGTAGGTTTCGTATTGCGAGCTTTTGTCGATATCAGAATCGAGATACCACGAACCGAAGTTGCCATCTGGGTTAACAATGATGACATCATATTGGTCTGCCAGTTTTTCTATGTTTGTAAGCTTAGTCCAATCGCTGTGATTGCCACTGTAGCCATGTAATACATAGATAACATTGTATTTTTTTGAGTCCTGATAGCCATCAGGTAATGTCACCGTTACGGGTTTTTCGATGCTGGTTTTTTTGCCCTTAAATATGTGGGTGTCGGTTTGGTAGGCACAAAGCGGTAAGCTAAAAACGAGGGACAGCGTACAAAGCAACTTTTTCATCATTAATTCCTTTTTCTTATTATATTTTCATTTCTCACACTAGATGTAAATAACTGAATAGTTGATAGATTTTAATCTTAGTTTTTAAATTAAATGAACTGCTAAAAAACCACTCAAATGGTATAGTAAGGCCACTTTGATTTTTAAAAAGCGTCGTCTATGTATCGTTTATTTGAACGGATGACTAATCCGTTTCCTAAAGAGCAACCCTCTCAGCCACCTAATAGCTTATTTGCTTTTTGCCGTCACTATACTCGTGGCATGGAGCTTTCATTGCTGCTGATGTCGTTAAGCGCCGCTGCACTCGCTATTTTAGAAGTATCGCTATTTAGTTACATGGGCCAGCTTGTCGATTGGCTTGGTCAATACACCCCAGATACCTTGTTTGTAGAACAGCAGGCTGAGCTTACAAAAATGGCGGTTATGTTGCTGGTGGTGTTACCTATTGTCGTGTTCTTTCACTCAGCGGTTTTACATCAAGCGCTGCTTGGCAACTATCCTATGTCTATCCGTTGGTTAGCGCACCGTTATTTGCTTCGTCAGAGTGTTAGTTTTTATCAAAACGAATTTGCCGGCCGTATTGCAACTAAAGTGATGCAAACCTCATTAGCTGTTCGTGAATCGGTGATGAAACTGCTCGATGTACTAATGTATATCGTGGTCTATTTTGGCGCCATGGTGTTTTTGGTCGCAGAATCTGACTGGCGTTTAATGTTGCCATTATTGGTTTGGCTGGTTTTGTACGCCGCTATTCAAATGTATTTTGTACCTAAGCTCAAGAAGGTAGCAAGCTCACAAGCGGATGCGCGCTCAGAAATGACCGGACGTGTAGTTGATAGCTACACTAACATTTCTACTATCAAATTGTTCTCGTACACACAGCGAGAAGAACAATATGCAAAAGATAGTATGGATGTGTTTTTACAACCGGTATATAAGCAAATGCGCTTAGTTACTAGCCTAAACTTCTCTATCAACACGCTAAATTACTTATTGGTATTTAGTATTGCTGCCCTCTCTTTATATCTATGGTCAATTAGCGCCATCAGTGTTGGAGCTATCGCCATTGCGGTGAGTTTATCACTGAGACTAAACGGTATGGCACAGTGGATCATGTGGGAGATCAGTAGTCTATTTGAAAACATTGGTACTGTTGCTGATGGTATGAAAACCCTATCAACGCCGATTGAAGTGGATGATAAAGAAAACGCAAGCACTCTTACTGTTAATGAAGGGTCGATAAGCTTTGAGAATGTGCAATTTAACTATGGTAAAGCTGCCAACGAGACCCTCCGCGGCCCTGTTATCAATGGCTTAAATTTAGATATTAAACCGGGTGAGAAAATAGGTTTAGTAGGTCGCTCTGGTGCAGGTAAATCTACCTTAGTGAATTTGTTACTGCGCTTTTATGATGTTGACTCAGGTACGATTTCTATCGATGGTCAAAACATCGCTGAGGTAAGCCAAGAAAGCTTACGTAAGCACATTGCGATGGTGACGCAAGATACCTCGCTGTTACACCGCTCAGTAAAAGATAACATTCTTTATGGCAGACCCGATGCTACTGAAGATGAAATGCTTGCAGCCGCAAAGCAAGCAGAAGCAATTGAGTTCATCGAAGACTTAGAAGACAGCAAAGGCAATAAAGGCTTTGCCGCACAAGTTGGTGAACGCGGTGTGAAGCTTTCTGGTGGTCAACGTCAACGTATTGCTATTGCACGAGTCCTTCTAAAAGATGCACCAATTCTAATCTTAGATGAGGCAACCAGTGCCCTTGATTCTGAAGTAGAAGCCGCAATTCAAACTAGCCTAGACGATTTAATGACCGGCAAAACAGTTATTGCCATTGCGCACCGCCTATCAACTATTGCGCAAATGGATAGACTCATTGTGCTTGATGAAGGTGGCGTGGTTGAACAAGGCTCTCACGAGCAACTAATTGCCCAAGATGGTATCTATGCTGCCCTATGGTCACACCAAACAGGTGGCTTTATTGGCGTTGAGTAGCTAGGTTTTCAGTATTAAAAAAGGCATTGTATGAGCATTCATTCAATGCCTTTTATATATGTTAGCAATGCTGTTTAAATCAAACGTAAACCAATTAAAACAAGCATCACACTATTTGCCAAAGCAGCGATTAAAAAGAAATAGCTGCGTGGGCTTGGATTCTTCTCAGTTGCTACACCATAATACAGCAGCATATGAATGATCCTGGCTATCACATACAACCAAATACACAGTGCAAATGCACTACTGTTCAAGTTTAAAAAGAACCCCAGAAATACGCTACCTAAAAATAACGGGCTATTTTCTAAGGTATTCATAAATGTGCGATGTGAACGAAATACAAAGCTATCGTGGCTTAATGAATTATCGAGTTTACCAGGCACCGCATTGGGCTGTTTGGCTTTAGTGACAGCGGCAACCACCCACTGAATTGTCAGCATAATCAGATAAACATACACGGCCGCATATGCTGAAAGAGTAAGTTCAGGCATTTTCATTTCCTTTAGTTAAAAGCATATACACTTTGCAAGATACCTACCAAGCCAAAACTTAAAGCAAACCATTGATTTTAGGTGCATTTACTTTAATTTCGTTATGCGTACTGTGCCATTACTACGTACTGTATATAAAAATTACAGTGTGGATTGGTCTAAGTTCAACTCGCTAACTTTAAGCGATTCACCTGTTTTACTTTACCCATACTAAGTCTGTCTATACTCTATATGGTCTGTTTTCTAAAACATTAGCTGTTTTGCTAATAGTTAATGTATAAAAATAATAATAAAAGGTTTTATTATGCGTTTAGGGCCCGGACTGCTAGTCACCGCAGCTTTTATTGGACCAGGTACCATCACCACGGCAAGTGTTGCAGGTGCTAATTTTGGCTTTGCTCTTATTTGGACGTTATTGTTCTCAGTTGTAGCGACTATTTTGTTGCAATCAATGGCTGCTCGTCTTGGTGTTGCTACAGGACTTGATTTAGCATCTGCACTCAGAACCACCATTCAAACACCGATTTTTAAAGCCCTGGCTGCCATATTAGTGATCAGTGCAATTGGTATTGGCAGTGCAGCCTATGAAGCAGGCAATCTGACTGGTGCCAGTTTAGGACTGCAAGAAATACTCCCTTCAGTGAGTCCACTACTCTGGACTCCCCTTATTGCGATTCTAAGTGCAGTACTTTTGTATACTGGCAAACATAAAGTCATTGAGGGGGCGTTAATTGTTTTAGTGGTGTTGATGAGCTTAGTGTTTATTTCAACGCTGGTGATGGCGGCTCCGCCACTTGGTGAAGTGCTAAAAGGATTTATACCTAGCTTACCTGATAATTCAATTACCACGGTACTTGCCTTGATAGGCACAACCATTGTGCCCTACAACCTGTTTTTACACTCTGGGGTACTTGCAGAAAAACACGATAGTTCAAAAAATATCGACAAAGTAATCAAAGAAACAAACCTTGATACCGGTATTTCGATAACTTTAGGTGGCATAATCACGTTAGCTATCTTATCAACAGCCTCTGTGGCATTTTATGGTACCGATGCAGGTAAAATTTCAGCGGCCAATATGGCTGTGCAACTTGAGCCCCTTCTAGGTGGTATGGCTCATTATTTTTTTGCTATCGGTTTATGTGCAGCTGGACTTACAAGCGCAATAACTGCACCGCTTGCGGGTGCTTACGCTGTTTGCGGCATGCTTGGTTGGTCAACACAAATGAGTGATACACGTTTTAAACTGGTTGCTATCACTATCCTTGTTTTCGGTGCACTGGTCGCATCGCTTGGGCTTGATCCGGTTGCGGTTATCATCTTTGCGCAAGCTGCCAATGGATTATTACTTCCAATTGTTACCTGTTACCTTGTTTGGTTAGTGAATCAAAAATCGGTGATGAAAGGATACACTAATTCGCTTTTACTTAACCTTGTAATTGTGCCAGTAATACTGCTTATATTTGGCCTTAGCCTTTATAAACTAAGCAATCTAATTTTTTAGCTTTTAGTTTGAAAATATGTATTAAAAAGGCCGCAAATTTGCGGCCTTTTTATATGTTGAGCACTTATTTAGTATAAGCGCGTGGCATCGCTGAATCAGTTGTATAACGGTCGCGTAGTTTGTCTTGACGCGCTTCGGTTGAAACCTCTTCACCGTTGATCCACATTTTCCTTACGTGTGAGTTAAGCTCAAATGGATCAGCAGACCACATAACTAGGTTTGCACGTTTACCTTTGGCAATTGCGCCTGAGTTTAAACCAAAAACATCAGCAATATTGCTGGTAACTGCGCTAAGTGCACCTTGTTGGCTCATACCGTATGACACAGCATTACCTGCATCAAAACGTAATTGGTATACATTGTGGCTTGAGTCACCAGCAACACCAATAATGACTTTTACACCAGCTTTTTCAAGCTTACCTGCGTTAGCAAGATTTGCATGCATAGAGTCAAAGCTACCCGGTAAGTTAGCCATAGAGCTGATGATCACAGGTACATCCGCTTTAGCTAATGTATCAGCAACCACAACAGCATCATCACCGCCATGAATCACTAAATTGATGCCATAGCTTTCTTTTAACTTAACAAGTTCATAGATGTCTGATGCGCGTTGAACACTGGCAATCAGCGGCATATCACCCGAAAGCACAGCAGCTATAACTTTTTGCTCTGTTGATGGCTCTTTTTTGTCATCTTTTTTAGCTGACTTTTCGCCTTCAAGCTTGTCGATAAGAGTTTTCATCGACATAGCACGTGAGCCTTTACTCTTTTCACCTAAATGAACAACAAGTGCAACTTGCTTTTTATTTACGCTTTCAAAGCTACCTGATAGATCAACTACAGATGCAAGACCCGCAAAGATACTGTCACCACCGTTTGGTACAATCACATCTTGAGTAATACCGCCCTTGCGTGCATAAGGAATTAAGCTACTGCGTGGGTTGAATGCAAGGCTTGGATCAAAGTCAATGCCTGCTTTGTCGTCACCACCATCGCGCGACCCTGCAACAGCACCCACTTCCACTAAGCCTAATTGGTTCATAGTACCAATAAAGCCTGCAGTCACGATTTGGCCTTTTGCATCAATGGTTGTATCCGCGTTGACAGTCGCTGGGTTAATTGCAACAATTTTGCCATCTTCAATAACAACGCTTGCGCCTTCAAGTACGCCTTGCTCTGTTGAAGTGTGTAGTGTTGCATTGACAATCGCTACCGATGCAGCACTTGCTGTCGCAGAAAATAAGCCAGCAGCAACAAGTGACAGCTTTAATGATTTAGTTAATTTTGTCATCAATGTTACTCCTATTTTTGACCTAGCATGAAATCACTTTGTGCTTGGTATTTATCATCGTTACGATCATAAACTTTGGCACCATCGATAAATACTTGTTCAGCTTTCGCATAAACACTGAATGGGTTTTGGTTCCAAATAACCACATCAGCTTGCTTACCTGCTTCAAGTGAACCTGTTTTATCATCAATACCTAGCGATTTAGCCGCGTTTGAAGTGATCCACTTAATTGCGTGTTGCTCAGAGATGTCGTAACCCACATCATTCGCGCGATACATCACTTTACCGGCTTCTTGATTTAAGCGTTGAATCGTTGTATCAGAATCAGAGTGAACAACGGCACATGAATTTTTAACAGCATCTACAATTGCTACGTTCTCTTGAACCATGTCGTAGGCTTCCATTTTAAAGCCCCACCAATCTGGCCAAAGTGCCGCACAGTTACCGTTTTCAGCAAGTAAGTCAGCAATTTTGTATGCTTCAACACCGTGATGGAAAGTACCTGAGTGATAACCAAACTCTTTACCGAGGTCGATCATCATGGCCATTTCTTCTGCTTTATAACAGTGGTTATGGATTAATATGTCACCTTCTAACACACCTGCTAGCGTATCTAGCTTGATGTCGCGGTGAGGTGCTGCAGGGTTTTTACCTGCGGCATAATCACTTTCGTACTTATCCCATTCACGTTTGTACTCAGTCGCTTCAATCCACGCTGTGCGATAGCCCGCCATGTTACCCATACGCGTTGATGGTAAAACACCTTTGCGGCCATAAACACGTTTCGGGTTTTCACCACATGCCATTTTTAAACCATATGGTGCTTCAGGAAACTTCATACCTTGCATCGTGTGCGAGGGAATGTTTTTAAGCGTTACACCGCGGCCACCAATTAAGTTTGCTGAACCAGGTAGAATTTGTAATGACGTAATACCGCCTTCACGAGCACGGTTAAAGCCAGGATCTTGTGGCCATACTGAATGCTCAACCCATACTTCTGCAGTCACAGGGCTGGTCATTTCATTACCATCTTGGTGTGATGCCACTGATGGAGTTGGGTATGCACCTAAATGTGAATGCACGTCAATAATACCCGGTGTTACCCATTTACCTTCTGCATCAATTGTTTTATCAGCTTGTACAGAAAGGTCTTTACCTACTTGTTGTACTTTGCCATCAACAAAGAATACATCTGCGTTATCTAAACGCTCACCTGTGCCGGTTAAAACAGTGGCATTAGTGATTAACGTACTTTGTGATGCAAGTGGCTGATAAGTGCTTGGGTATGGGTTTTTGTTAATTGAGACTTTTGGATCTTGTGGGCCATTGTCTTGACAACCCGCTAACGCGACACCAAGCGCCATAACCAACAAGGATGGTGCAAATTTTTGCATTCTTACGTTCCTCTTTTTTATTATTTAATTACTTTAACTAATTGTTAATTCTAATGCGAGTAAACGAGGCCAGTCACCAATATTCAAGACGAATAACCAGCCTCACAGAGCACTATTTCTTTATGTAGTTGTTATATAACTGCTCTAACGCACCTTCGGTAGTTAAGCTCGGATCTTTGTTGATAAAATGTTTCACAGTTCGAGTTACAAAGTCTGAGTTTTGCTTGTGCTGCTTGGCAAAACTTTTAATCAGTGAATCTGCATCGTTAGCTGCGGTTATTTTTTCGTGTCGATGGCGGTATTGACTCAATGCACGGTTAAAATCACCATTATAATCTTCGACCACCAGCTTATAGAATTCTGTTCTGTCGACTTGTAAATCATTAATGCAGTAATTAAGCGCGTCTTTAAAGTCATAAAAGACTTTGCCTTGCACATCAAATTCGGCACGTTTCTCGCGAATAGTGACACTGGCATCTTCAGTTGCATAACTATAACCTTGAAATGCTAATCGCTCTGCCGCCTCTGCACCTAACTTCATGCCTGCTTTAATACTGTGCACAAACTCATCACTCATATCGTGAAGTTCACTTTCATGCCACATGTGATAAATTCTCAGCGCTTTTGCATATTTTGCAGAAAGTTTCTTTTTTAGCTTTGTCACTCGCCCATCAATAGTTAGCACTCGTTCGTTATGCAGTAATGCAAAGCACTCATAACATGCTGGAATTGATATAAATTCGGCCTCTTCGCCTAAATCTATAATGCTTTGCAGCATATGCAGTGGCGGACAAAAATCTCGCTCAGTTGCTTCACAACCACAATAAAAACATTGATTAAAGTGTTTTGATTCAGATGCATAGGCTTGTTGATAATAGCCTGCTAATTTTGTGGTCACTGATGCTCCTTATACTCTGATTAGCCTTTTAAAGAAAAGCTAGAGTTAATACTTAAATGTAACAGCCACGTAAATATCAAGTCTTAAATACGAGCTAATACAGGATTTTTAAAAATTAATTAAAAAATTTTAAGGCTAATTGTGTCAACATTCACACTTTAAAATAGCACTTATCAAGCGGTTAGTTTTGTTTGTTCACATCTACATACTTACTTACATCTTGTCGATTTTCATTAACAGCAATTGTTTTTGTTTAGCGTAATACTTTAAATGTGCCCAGCAAACAGGAAGTGTGCAGTATCCATAATAGCCAGGTCGCACAAATGTTACGTTATAGACAACAACTGGAGAGAAAGATGAATACGTTAACTACAGCACTAGGTACAGCAATAATTTTAGGTTCTTCACTAGCAGCAACTGATGCAAGTGCAGCCCAATTTGTCGCAGCAGATAACTCAGTTGGCACTCAAGCGTGTATGGCTATTGCATCAAATAAGCCACTCAATGTAATCGGAACTATGCGCGATTTACGCTTAAGTAAACGAGTAATGACAGAAAAACTATTTTGCAATGATATGCCAACTAATAAGTTTGTTAGCACTTATGGGTTGCATAACTCTGCGAAATACTTAAATTTTGACATAGCAACAAAAACCAGTATTCAAGATATCGCTAACGTATCTGATGACACTGTGATTGTAATTGCAGGCTCAAAATAATGATGAATACACAGTAGCAGGTCTTTGAAGGCCTGCTACAAATTCCTTCTTCATTAGACTAGCGCAGCTATCAGGCCAAATAAGCCGCCAAACACCCCACCCCAAATTACTAACCAACCTAAATGTTCTTTGATCATGGTTTGAATAATATCTTTTACCATGGTTGGTGTAAGCTCATTCAATCGTTCATCAACTAAACGCTCAACTGTACTGTGTAATGAGCCACCAAGGTGAGATTTTGCAAATAGCTTTTCATCAAGAATGGTTTTAAATTCGTCGCTCTTCGAAATATCAATCACCGCTGCTTTCATTTTTTCAATGAAAGGTTCGCGCATTGGCTCGAGCGCATCACGTCCACCAAACATCGACAGCATGCCACCAAATTGAGAGTTTTCAATAACCTCAATTAAAGAGTCATAAGCCGGACTTAAATTAACTTCACTGATCACAGGCTCTAAATCAATATTCGGTTTAGCGAGCGCCATGACCTGATCGATTTTTTCTTCAGCGAAGAACTCGGTCATTACCAAGTTACGAATCGCCACCTTAAAAGACGCAAACTTTAATGTTATAACACCAGAGCCGTATAAAAATGGTACTTTTTCGAATAGCATGTGAATAGCAAGCCAGTTTGTTACTGCGCCCGATAACGCAAATAAACCAACAGAAAGCACAATTGCTTGTTCAAATAAAAATCCGACTAATACTAAGGCAAGTGCCACTAAGTTAGTAATGAGACTTTTATTCATCTGACCCCTCATAAATACTTCGATAAACTTTAACAATATTAACGCTATGGGTTTGTTAATTCATCGTCTTTTTGCCATAGTTTAATTATATGGTTAAAAGGTGAACAAAATTATGTGGAATTCGGTGAATGAACAGATTAGCCAAGCGATGCATTTTGATTTTAAGCATACCTTTAAGCGCCAATTACAATCACCCAATAACGATAAATACTTCCAAATTGGCGATGATTTACACCACTTCTTTGTGAAAGTCGCTCACTTAAGTGATCTGGAGCGCCTAGAGTGCGAAGCCTTTAATCTAGAGCTGTTAACTCAAGAAAGCTTATTTATGATCCCAGATTGCATCACCACAGGTTGCAATATTGAGTTTTCATTTATCGTGCTTGAATGGTTAGAACTTGATAAACAGCCCCATACCAATTGGCATGAAATGGGAGAACACCTTGCCCATTTACACCAAAAGCATACCCAAGCTATGTTCGGCTTAGATAACGACAACTTCCTTGGCCCCACTCTACAACCTAATCGTTGGCACAAAAAATGGGATGTATTTTTTGCTGAAGAACGCATTGGCTGGCAATTGCAGTTATTACAAGAAAAAGGCATTGAGCTTGTTAATCAAGACACCTTCATCGCTTTTGTTAAAGACGCACTGCATAGCCATATTGTAGAGCCTTCGTTATTACACGGTGACTTTTGGCGTCGAAATATGGGCTTTTATAATAATGTGCCCAGTGTGTTTGACCCTGCTTGTTATTATGGTGATCGGGAATGCGATATCGCAATGAGTGAGCTTTATGCACCACTTCCCGATAGCTTTTATGACGCCTATAACGATATCTACCCATTGCAGGTAGGCTACGAGCAACGTAGAGCCATCTACCAACTATACCCTATGCTCAATAATGCCAATATCTTTGCAGGGCACTATCTTACTGAAGCAAAACAACAAATTGATCAGCTCCTGAAATAAGCTAAAAATCACTGTAAAAGGAATGTCACAAACCGCTAAACACAGCTATATTTAGCTTATAAAGCGTATTAATAAAGATGCTAACCGAATTGGTAGCACTACGCTTAAATAAATTCGGTTAGTGAGTTATATCAATCTAATTAAATCTAGATTCATTTTTGATGAGTTAGGGTTTAATGAAGATTGCAATTTAACGAACTCAGGCATGCCTGATTAAGGTAAAAGCTGATGAAAGACCAATACACACAACGGATTTCATGCCCTCACTGTGGCCACCACATTCACGTAGCACTTGATGCAAGTGACGGTGACCAAGATTACTATGAAGATTGCGCAGCATGTTGCAATCCCATCCATTTGAATATGCATATCGATTACGCACACAACAAACTCGAATTACATGTCGATAGTGACGACGAGCAAATTTTTTAATTTGCTCGTTTTATATGCCCTTCTTGCGAGAGATAATTTTCGACCGTGTTGATAATGGTATAAGTTTGCTGATCGACTTCGATATTTAACTTATCCCCTTCGCGGTAGTTATCGAGATTGGTAATTGAGAGTGTTTCTGGGATTAAGTGCAACCAAAAGCCCTGCTCATCAACTTCACCTACAGTGAGGCTTGCCCCGTTAACGCTGACAAACCCTTTGCACAGCACGTATTTTTGCCACTCTTTTGCTAATGCTAATTGCATTTTACAGTTGTCTTGATGGTGTTTAATTGAAAGTATCTCGGCCATACAATGAATGTGGCCCGATACGATATGCCCGCCCAGTTCAGTCCCAAAAGTCACTGAACGTTCAAAATTCACCGTATCATTGACAGCCAGCTTACCTAGGTTGGTTAACTTCAATGTTTCATCAATCACATCAAAATTTATAACACAGCACCCTTGAGTGTCTGATGCAAACTTCACCACGGTTAAACAACAACCATTAATGGCTATGCTAGCGCCGATATTCAAGTTTTCAGCGTATTGCTGTTCTACTTGTAAAGCTAGCCTTAGTACACCGCCTTGGTTAGTAGCATCAACCACAACGGCTTGCGTTTGCACAATTCCAGTGAACATCGCTTTCTCTTTTCTTCATTAAATAGATAACTGCGATTTTTATTGATCTATGAATAGATTACAATGGCTGTCTGTTTATTTAGTTGTGTATTTTATGTCTTTTTGTAGTTGGGAAGCCAAAAGGTTAATTTCGTTAGCCATTCCTGTTTTTTTGGCACAGGTAACCCTTATTTTAATGACGGTTGTAGATACCGTGATGGCAGGCCAAGTAAGTGCAACAGACTTGGCAGCACTTTCTATTGCAACGGGTATTTGGAATCCGTTAATGCTTGCACTGCAAGGCATATTATTGGCGTTAACGGGTATCATAGCGCAGTTTGCTGGTTCAAACGATAAACAAGGTATTAGCCACTACTTTCAACAAGGTCTGTATCTGGCGTTAGTACTTGCCATAATCGGTTTAGGGCTGGCAAGCCTTGCTGATACAGTGCTTAGTCAATTAGACACCTCACAGTCTATTACCCATTTAGCTGAGCAATACATTCATTTTGTAAAATGGGGTATTTTTGGTTTTTTACTTTTCAGTGTGTACCGCAATATCACTGAAGGTATGGGAATGACCAAACCTGCTTTCTACATTAGCTTAATTGGCTTAGCGGTCAATATTCCTGCCAATTACGTATTTATACACGGTAAATTAGGTTTTCAAGCCTACGGTGGCGCGGGCTGTGGTATTGCCACGGCACTGGTATTTACAGCAATGGCGTTAACTCAGGTTATTTATTGTCACTTTAATAGAAAGATTGATGCCAAAGCATTATTAGCAAATTTTAGAGCCCCAAAGCTCGCGACTTTATGGACTATCACCAAAGTGGGTATTCCAATTTCATTAGCTACTTTTTTTGAAGTTACGCTATTTGCCTGTATTCCTTTGTTTATAGCGCACTTAGGTGCTGTTGCTGTTGCCGGTCACCAAATTGCAGCCAGTGTGACGACTTTATTGTTTATGATGCCGTTGAGCCTCTCAATTGCGATTAGCATTCGAATAGGCAATTTATTTGGCCAACAACATTATCAGCAGTTAAAAAATGCCGTTAAAACAAGTTATATTCTCGCGGCAATTATTGCTTTTCTGCTGGCAAGTGTGACCTTTTTTGCCCGAGATATTATAAGCCAATTGTATTCTGATAACCCTGAAGTATTAGCCCTTGCCTCTTCAATCATGGTACTTGCTTGTATCTACCAGTTACCAGATGCCCTGCAAGTTTCTGCCAATGGTATTTTGCGTGGGTTAAAATACACGGCACCAATTGGCTATATCACCTTTGTATCCTATTGGTTGATCGGCTTTGCGCTTGGCTTCGTACTTGCTCGTACAGATTTAATTGTTCCAGCAATGGGCCCTCATGGCTTTTGGATAGGCATTATTGTGGGGTTAAGTGCCGCAGCAATTATGTTGATGTTCACTGTTCATAGGCGATTTAAACATGCACCTTTTTTGCAAAACCAATAGCCTTCTAAACTCTATCATCGCAACAGCGTGCGTGGCACTTATTGCCTGCATGCCCTCTTCCGGTGATGTAAATCACACCTACGCGCAAAGATTAGAAAACGTGCTTAAAACCGAAAGTTTTAAGCTATCTAAACCAAGTACACTAACTGTTAACCACTTTACTGAAAATACTGAAGATAAAGCAACCATTGGTATGCTTGAACTTGCCCAGTTACGTCCATGTAAACTTGCAACCCTTATTGCTGAGCACAATAACCAGCTTGGCAAAACAGCAACGCCTGCTAATGTTCTTAGTTATCAAATTAAGTTTATTCAAAGCGCAAATGAATGCTTAGAAAGCTTTGATGAGCAAGGTGAGCTAGTTGAAAAAATAAAACTCACCGCAGGACAAAAGCAAGCAAACCTTGCGACCTACTTTAAAGCTATGCTCCTCAATGAAAGCGAGTTTAAGCAAAGCTGGCAGCTAAGTTCGACACACATTGATGAAAACACCGCAGGTTTTAGCGAAACCGTGAGCGCGATGGAGCAAATTGCTAAGTTAAACAATCAAATTAATACCGGCAAAATAAACGCTATAGAGCCTGAGCAAATCATCAACCAACTCGAAGTATTAAATCGTTTTAAATACAACAAGCTACTAATTTCTGCAGCTCGTGTGCAAACACATTACAATCAACAATTAACAGCGCTGCTCATGAAGTATTCAAAAGATGATCTCTGCCCTGCAAACAAGAATAAACAAAAAGCGCAAACGTTGAGTAATGTGTTTAAAAAGTTTTATTTAGAGCAACTACAGCCTTATCAATCATTCTTAGTGGGTCGATTAGAAACTCTACAACCTCTTTACCAGCAAATATGGCGTGACACAGAATTGGCCCAGTTTGTAAATAGCGAAAGTAATGACGCAATTTTACAAAGTCTTAAGCACTCTGCGAAAAGCCATGTTGCTTGGTGGCAAGGTTTTTACAGAACGTGCGAAATTAGTCCGTTATGAATAAAAAACCAGCACTTAGCACAAAAATAGCTAAAGCTGCTTGATTCACACAACCAGTCGCTATATATTAGCCTCCGTTGTTTAGCCACGCTAACAACAGTTTTAAATCAAAATACAACCGTAGCTCAGTTGGTTAGAGCACTACCTTGACATGGTAGGGGTCGGTGGTTCGAATCCACTCGGTTGTACCACGATTTAGGTATAACCAAAGGAAAGAGCACTACCACTCTTAATGGCCCGGTCCAAAGGTCGGTGGTTCGAATCCACTCGGTTGTACCAATCTTGATTTTAACATCTCAGTACGACCGTAGCTCAGTTGGTTAGAGCGCTACCTTGACATGGTAGAGGTCGGTGGTTCGAATCCACTCGGTCGTACCAATTATATCTTTATTGCTTCTTAGTAATTCCTACAACTTCTATTAATAAATATACTAATTTAAAAAGTTTCACTCAGTTGGTTAGAGCACTACCGCTCTCTATAACCCACGCCAAAATCAGTGGTTCGAATCCACTCGGTCGTACCAATTTTTAATGTTCCAAATTTAAAACATCTGTAGCTCAGTTGGTTAGAGCACTACCGCTCTCTATGACCCACGCCAAAATCGGTGGTTCGAATCCACTCGGTCGTACC
>NZ_JANHZR010000002.1:599357-735729 GCF_041414715.1 Pseudoalteromonas sp. DY56-GL22
TCTAGCTCAGTTGGTTAGAGCACTACCGCTCTCTATGACCCACGCCAAAATCGGTGGTTCGAATCCACTCGGTCGTACCAATTCTTAATGTTCCAAATTTAAAACATCTGTAGCTCAGTTGGTTAGAGCACTACAGCTCTCTATGACCCACGCCAAAATCGGTGGTTCGAATCCACTCGGTCGTACCAATACTTAATTTTCCAAATTTAAAATATCTGTAGCTCAGTTGGTTAGAGCACTACCGCTCTCTATGACCCACGCCAAATTCGGTGGTTCGAATCCAGTCGGTCGTACCAATTCTTATTTTTCCAAATTTAAAATATGTAGTTCAGTTGTTTAACGCACTACTGCTTCAATCGTTTGCTCTCAGTCTCATACCCTGAATTAACGTTATGAAACTGAGTAGGAGCAGTAAAAAATTTATTAATTGGCGAGTTTCAAACCAATAATGCCAAGGGCGATCAGTAGCAAGCTGGCTATTTTTAATAGACTCACGCCTTCAGCTAATAGTGTCATGCCTATTATTGCAGAGCCAATAACGCCGATACCAACCCAAACCGCATACGCCAAACTAAGTGGTAATGATTTGAGTGCCACACTTAAGCAATAAAAGCTGGCAGCCATGGTTAAGATTGTAAAGAATGAAATGAGGGGTTTTGTAAAACCGTCTGATTGTTTTAAGCCATAAGCCCAAGCGACTTCAAGTAAGCCAGCAGCAATAAGTAGGATCCAATTCATGGTCGACCTCTTTATGGGGTCGTCCCCGAATTTAATTTCAACTTTAAGGTCGTCCTCAAAGCGGTGTAGTACATCACCACACACGGCGCAATTTAGCACGCCCAAATTATCAAGGCAACTATAGCCACAAAAAAGCGAGCAATCTGCTCGCTTTTTTATACTTGGCTTTTATTCGTCGCCTATAAACTCACAGTTAGCGACCAATAATCAGTGCGCCACCTTGAGCTAATAAGTTTAAGGTTAACTTGCCACTGTTACTTACTGTGACTTGCTTAGTACCAGCGCTGCCATCTTTTTTATCAAACAACAGGGTGATTTTTTTACCCGCTAACATAGGTAAATCAATATCTACTGTTTTGGCTTTATTTTCACCATTCACGGCTGCTACCCACCATGTTTGTTGATGACGCCTTGCGATCGTTGCATCTTGACCCGGCTGACCTGCAATATAGCGTGTTTCATCCCATACCGTTGGCATCGCCTTTAAAGTATCAATAACAAATTGGGGTTGCTCTGCAAGGTTATTTGGCGTCAGGCCAAAATGTTGCACTGGTGATTGATAAAGCACACCTGTTGCCAGTTCAAATGCATCTGTGGTTTTACGAATAGTGCCGACGGTTTGATCTTGCGATAAACGTTTGTTTAAAAACACTGGGGCAAAATCCATAGCGCCAATAGCATTACGAGTGAATGGTAAAATAGTCGCGTTAAAGGCATGTAAATCTAACGAATTTTGATGAAAAACAAGGTTCTCCGATGCCAGTACCGCTTCAGAAGTGACGAAGTTAGGATACATTCTTTCCCAGCCACGCGGGATGGTGCTGCCATGAAAGGTGATCACTAAACCATGCTGATTTGCATCTGTAAGAATATCTTCATACAGTTTAATGGTTTCTTGTTTATCACCACCAAAAAAGTCTACTTTCAGCCCTTTTACACCAATGCTTTGCAGCCACGCCATTTCATTTCGACGTGCAGGTGCACTGTTCATTCTATTTTGTGGGGTCTGTGGTGCATCATTCCACCAGCCATTTGAGTTGTACCACAAAATAACATCAACGCCCTTTCCATTGGCGTACTTAACCAATTCAGCCATTCTCTCGCGGCCAATGTTTTTATCCCACCAATTGTCGATTAATACATATTCAAAATTTAATGATGCAGCTAAGTCAATAAATTTGATTTGGTCATCGTAGTTGATACTTGGGTCTTGCCAAACAATCCAGCTCCATGTTGATCGACCCATTTTATAATTTTGACTTGCTTGATAAAGTGGTTTAACCAAATCAAATGCCACGGTTGATTCAACAATTGGTTTTAAACTTGTTCCTAACGTGATGGTACGCCAAGGTGTGGTTGCTGGCATTGCCATAGCGGCATAAGTTGCACCAATGCCATTGTTTTCACCGGCCTGAGGAAATGAAATACGATATACACCGTCTTTCGTGCCTTCGCTTAATTTTGAGCCAACATAATGGCTATCAACACCGGTTTCTGAAATTAAAAGCCAACCTTTATCGCTATTTTTAAATAATGCAGGAAAGGTATAACCCACGCCATTCGCTGACGGTGTTCCAAGGGCTTCGTTAAAGGTGTAAGGCTCTTCGTAACTTGGTTTTGTTTGCATCCAGCCCGTTTCAGGTAAGGCTTGTGGGCTTATAAATGTAGTTGCATTATCTGGTAGGTTAAAAGCACTGTATTCAGCTAACACCTTGATACGGGTATCTGTTTCAGCTCCCGATATCTGATAACGAAATGCAACATCGCTATCAGACACATTAAACTCGACGCCAAGTATTCTGCCGTCTTGGTTTTCAAATTGCGCTTTGAGTGTATTCGCTGTGTAATTTACGTCACTCACCTTCGCATTATGCAATTTATAGCTTTTATTGACCGAAGCGGTTGTATGGCTTTTATATTTGAGGATCTGTGAAAAATCACCTAGGTTGGTATTTAAACCAAGCTCTGATTGCTGCAAAAAAACCTGATTGCCATAATTTACGCTATAAACAAGCTGGTTTTGTTGTTTTTCGAGTTTTACAGTTATTTGTCCATCAGGGCTTGTAACGCTAAGCGGTAATTGTGCGTGAGCAAGCATAGAGCTTGTGAGAAGTGATATATAGAGACTTAGTTTTATCATTGTTGTTATCCTTAAGTTGCAAAAGCATTAAGTGATATCATAATACAAATGTAAACTTTTTGTCACTTAAGCCTACAACTATAAGCTGTGACCGAAAAATGTACTCCATCCGTTAGATATTGTTACAGTTCCTAGGTTGTATATTTACGACAAAAGGCTAAGCTTTAGATAAATAACAAAAACTTAAACAATTTATGAAACTATTAACAGTGCTCTTTTTATTCGCCTCATATCAAGCCCTTGCGGGTCTAACACCTGTTAGTTTTGAAAAAAATGGTGAAATCGTCACTGAAGAAGCGGTGCGTTTCAACGGCGGATACGGTTATAACCTAAGTGCCAAACATGTTTTAAAGCTCGTCACTTTAGATTGGCCTCCTTATATTGACGAAAACTTGTGTAACAAGGGCTGGCTCTATCAATTTACTGTCAGCTCACTTCTTGAAAAAGGTTATGGCATACACATTGGTTTCTACCCATGGGCGCGTGCCGTTAGAGAAGCTGAATTAGGGCGCGCTGATATTCTTTTTCCTGAGTACTTCATTGAAGATGATGTTGTATCAGATAATTTTCTTAGTAAAACTCGCAACAATTTACTTGCTTTAAGTCATGAAATACCTGGTGGAGATCTATCATTCGTGGCGTTAAAAGGAAATCAAATCCCTTTCAATGGTGATTTAAAATCAGTTGAGAATTTACCTATTGGTGTAGTCCGCTCTTATAAAAACACAAAAAAACTCGATGCTATGATTGATAATAAAGAAATCGATACAATCGTCGCAAATAATGAATACCAGTTAATCCATCTTCTACTAAGTAATCGAGTAAGTCTGATTGTGGCGGACCTTGAAGTTCTTAAAGCCAGTGTTTATAAGTCTGAATTATCAATTAGCGGCAAACGACAAATTTTAGAATCACTGGTCGCGCTAGAACCAAAGCTTGAATACAAACCGCTTTATTATTCTATTAGTAAATCAACGCCGCACTGGCAAAAAGTTTTACAAGATTTAAATGATGAAATTGAACTGATGCAACAAAGCGGCAAGTTTGATGAATATATTGAAAGAATGAAACAACAGTGCTACGGATCAGACAAAGCGGCGTAACCGCCGCTTTATTTTGATTAAATCAGTACGCTATTGGGGACTACTCGGGCACTCTAACCCAGCCTTCCATTAATACACGCGCACTTCGGCTCATACTTGCTTTTGTGACTTGCCAATTACCATCAACAAGTGTTGCAGCAGCGCCCACTTTTAAAGTGCCAGAAGGATGACCAAAGTTTACTTCCTGACGCTCACCACCACCTGCAGCAAGGTTTACCAAGGTACCAGGAATAGCAGCTGCAGTACCTATTGCTACCGCAGCGGTGCCCATCATGGCATGGTGCAATTTACCCATCGACATAGCACGTACCACTAAATCAATATCGGTTTCATTTACAACTTTACCGCTTGATGCGTGATAAGTTTTAGCCGGTGCAACCCAAGCTACTTTTGGCGTATGTTGGCGTGCCTTTGCTTCATCAATATGAGAAATTAGCCCCATTTTCAACGCCCCGTAGGCACGAATTGTTTCTAACTTTTCAAGTGCAGAAGCATCACCGTTTATGGCTTCTTGCAGCTCTGTGCCATCATAGCCAACTTCACTGGCGTTAATGAAAACTGTCGGAATACCCGCATTGATCATCGTTGCAGACAACATACCAATACCCGGCACTTCTAGCTCATCGACTAAGTTACCTGTTGGGAATAAGGCCCCTTCACCATCTGCAGGGTCCATAAACTCAAGTTTCACTTCAGCAGCTGGAAAAGTCACGCCATCAAGCTCAAAATCACCGGTTTCTTGCACTTCACCGTTAGTAATTGGCACATGTACTATGATGGTTTTACTTATGTTTACTTGCCAAACTTTAACTTCGACAACGCCGTTGTCAGGAATTTTGCTGGCATCAACAAGACCATTCGACACAGCAAAGGCCCCGACTGCTGAAGTTAAATTGCCGCAGTTACCACTCCAATCTACAAACGCTTTATCGATAGCCACTTGACCAAATAAATAATCAACATCGTGATCAGGTTTCGTGCTTTTTGATAATATTACCGTTTTACTAGTGCTCGAGGTTGCACCGCCCATACCATCAGTTTGTTTTTGGTAAGGATCGGGGCTACCAATCACACGTAATAACAGATTATCGCGCGCCTCACCTGCCACTTGGGCAGGCTCAGGTAAATCAGTTAAGTTAAAGAACACTCCTTTACTGGTGCCGCCACGCATATAGGTCGCTGGCACCTTAATTTGTGGTTTAAAAGCCATTGCTTAGTGCTCCTCAGATTCTAAGAAATCTTGCGCGAAACGTTGCAGCACACCACCCGCTGAATAAATTGACACTTCTTCAGCTGTATCTAAACGACACGTCATTGGTACTTCAACAGTTTCACCATTGGCACGTGTAATAACTAATGTCAGTGTTGCGCCTGGTGTTGGCTCACCTTTCACACTAAAGGTCTCACTGCCATCAATACCTAATGTAGTTCGCGTGGTGCCCGCTTTAAATTCAAGCGGTAATACGCCCATACCAATTAGGTTAGTGCGGTGAATACGCTCAAAACCTTCTGCTGCAATCACTTCAACACCAGCAAGGCGTACCCCCTTAGCTGCCCAGTCACGTGATGAGCCTTGGCCATAATCTGCACCTGCCACAATAATAAGCGGTTGTTTGCGCTGCATGTAGGTTTCGATAGCTTCCCACATACGCGTCACTTTGCCTTCTGGTTCAATGCGAGCATATGAACCTTGCTTCACTTCACCATTTTCTTTAACCATTTCATTCAGTAACTTAGGGTTAGCGAATGTTGCACGCTGTGCTGTTAAATGGTCGCCTCGGTGAGTAGCATACGAGTTAAAATCTTCTTCCGGTAGACCCATTTTAGCGAGGTACTCACCAGCTGCACTTGACGCTAAAATCGCATTCGAAGGTGATAAGTGGTCAGTAGTGATGTTGTCACCCAATACGGCTAATGCGCGCATTCCGCTTAATGTACGCTCACCTGCTAATGCGCCTTCCCAATAAGGAGGACGACGAATATAAGTACTTTGTGGACGCCATTGGTAAAGCGGATCGTTGTCTTCACCGTAATCTACACTTAAATCAAACATTGGCTCGTAAACCTTTTTAAATTGTTCAGGTTTAACACTTTGTTTGATAACTGCATCAATTTCTTCATCTGTTGGCCATAAATCCATAAGGCGAATTTCGTTGCCTTGTTGATCATGCCCTAATATATCTTTTTCGATATCAAAACGAATAGTACCGGCGATAGCATAAGCAACAACCAGTGGCGGTGAAGCTAAGAATGCTTGTTTTGCATATGGGTGAATACGACCATCGAAGTTACGGTTACCAGAAAGTACAGCGGTTGCGTATAGGTCGCGGTCAATCACTTCTTGCTGAATTTTAGGATCAAGCGCACCACTCATGCCGTTACAAGTTGTACACGCAAAGGCAACGATACCAAAGCCAAGTTGTTCAAGTTCAGGTAATAAATTGGCTTCTTCTAAGTAAGACTTAACCGCTTTAGAACCCGGTGCCAGTGATGTTTTAACCCATGGCTTACGAGTTAACCTTTTAGCGTTAGCATTACGCGCAAGTAAACCTGCGGCAATAACATTGCGTGGATTACTAGTATTCGTACAACTTGTGATTGCAGCAATGATACAGGCACCATCTGGCATTAAGCCTTCTTCATTCTCAACGACGCCAGTGATACCTACTTTATCAAGTTCGCTTGTTGCAACACGGCGATGTGGATTTGAAGGGCCCGCAATATTGCGACCAACTGACGATAGATCAAAGGTTAACACACGCTCATACTCAGCCGTTTTAAGACTATCGCTCCAAAGGCCAGTCTCTTTTGCGTAAGTTTCGACGAGTTTAACTTGCTCTTCTTCACGGCCAGTTAAACGTAGGTAATCAAGCGTGTTGTCATCGATGTAAAACATCGCAGCTGTTGCGCCAAACTCCGGCGTCATATTAGAAATAGTTGCTCTATCGCCTAAAGTAAGTGCGTCGGCACCTTCACCATAAAATTCAAGGTAGGTCGACACAACTCTTTCATTACGTAAAAATTCGGTGATCGCTAGTACGATATCGGTTGCAGTAATACCCGGTTGTGGCTTGCCTTTAAGCTCGACACCCACAATATCTGGTAAACGCATGTAAGATGCACGGCCAAGCATCACACTTTCAGCTTCAAGACCACCTACTCCGACTGCAATAACACCTAGCGCATCGACCATAGGTGTGTGGCTATCTGTACCAACTAATGTATCTGGGAATGCCACGCCGTCACGTTTTTGGATCACAGGCGACATTTTCTCTAAATTAATCTGATGCATAATGCCGTTACCCGGCGGGATCACATCAATATTTTTAAATGCTGTTTTCGTCCAATTAATAAAGTGGAATCGGTCATCGTTACGACGGTCTTCAATAGCACGGTTTTTTTCAAATGCGTCAGGTTCAAAACCTGCGTGTTCAACCGCTAATGAATGGTCAACAATTAACTGTGTTGGTACCACTGGGTTCACTTTTGCAGGATCGCCGCCTTTTGCAGCTATGGCATCACGCAGGCCTGCTAAATCAACTAACGCTGTTTGACCTAAGATGTCGTGACACACAACGCGCGCAGGAAACCATGGAAAATCTAAATCACGCTTGCGGTTAATCAATTGCGACAGTGCATCATTTAGCATTTCAGGGTCACAACGACGAACTAAGTTTTCGGCAAGTACTCGCGATGTATAAGGAAGTGTGGCATAGCTGCCCGGTTTAATTGCATCAACAGCAGCGCGAGTATCAAAGTAATCGACGCCGGTGCCTGCTAATGGTTTTCTAAAATTTGTATTCATGATGATTCTACTTGTACTTGGTGACGGTGAACAAAGGTGGGCTGATTGTTTTTGTATTTATTTCGCCCCTTCATAAAGGGGTAGCCAAGCCACCCCTATCACTGATTTAATTAACGATTAACGCTCAGAAATTGGCGTGTAGCTACGCGCTTCTGGGCCAGTATAATCGGCACTTGGGCGAATAATACGGTTATTAGCACGTTGCTCTTTCACGTGTGCTGTCCAACCTGTTACACGGCTCATCACGAAAATTGGCGTAAATAACTTAGTTGGGATACCCATGAAGTGATACGCAGATGCATGGAAGAAATCAGCATTACAGAATAATTTCTTTTCACGCCACATAACTTCTTCACATCGAACAGATACAGGATATAGAACATCGTCACCCACTTCTGCAGCCAGCTTTTCTGACCATTTTTTGATGATCACGTTACGTGGATCTGATTCACGGTAAATAGCGTGACCAAAGCCCATGATCTTGTCTTTACGCTCAAGCATGCCCATCAGCGCATCTTCAGCTTGGTCTGCACTTGTAAAGCCTTCAATCATATCCATAGCCGCTTCGTTCGCACCACCATGCAGTGGACCACGTAAGCTACCAATTGCACCCGTTACACAAGAGTGAATATCAGACAATGTTGATGCACACACACGCGCAGTGAATGTTGATGCATTAAACTCATGCTCTGCATAAAGAATTAAAGACACATTCATTACTTGCTCAAACAGTGCTGATGGTGCTTCGTCATGTAATAAACGTAAGAAGTGTGCACCTACCGAATCATCATCTGTTTCAGTTTCAATACGAACGCCGTCATGGCTAAAACGATACCAGTAACAAATAATGCTTGGGAATACGGCAACTAGGCGATCAATCGCATCATTCGCCTCTGAGAAGTCTTGCTCCATTTCTAGGTTACCTAGCATTGAACAACCCGTACGCATTACATCCATTGGATGCGCGTCTTTAGGAATGTTCTCAAGCACAGTTTTTAGTGCGTCAGGTAAACCACGAAGTGATTTTAGCTTTGCTTTATATTCAGTCAGCTCAGACTCTGTTGGTAATTCACCGCGCGACAGTAAAAAAGACACTTCTTCAAACTGCGCTTTATCTGCTAATTCACTAATATCATAACCACAATAAGTTAAACCTGAACCTGACTTACCTACTGTACACAGAGCTGTTTCACCTGCTACTTGACCACGTAAACCTGCGCCGCCTAATGCTTTATCTACCATGAGTGTTCTCCTTATATGTTGTCGTTATGATTTTTTAGCTGAGAAAAGGTTATCGAGTGTGTTTTCATATGAGTGATAATCTAAAAACTCATATAATTCCGCACGTGTTTGCATATTGTCTACTTGGCTTTGTTGCGAGCCTTCGCTAAGAATAGACGAATACACATTAAGTGCGGCTTTGTTCATCGCTCTAAATGCACTGAGTGGATAAAGTACAATTTCAACACCCACTTCGCTCAATTGCTCTTTTGTATAAAGTGGCGTTTGACCAAATTCAGTGATATTCGCAAGAATTGGCACATTTAAAGCTTTAGCAAACGCTTGGTAATCTGCTAAATCATGTACCGCTTCTGCAAAGATAGCGTCTGCACCAGCTTCAACACACGCTGCTGCGCGGTCAATCGCGGCATTTAAGCCTTCTTTTTGGAATGCATCAGTACGCGCCATAATATAAAAATCACTGTCTGTTTTGGCATCAACCGCAGCTTTAATACGGTCAACCATTTCATCTTTAGACACGATCTCTTTATTAGGACGGTGACCACAACGTTTTTGTGCTACTTGGTCTTCAATATGGAAGCCCGCTGCGCCTGCTTTGGTCATTTCTTTAACGGTACGAGCAATATTAAAAGCACCGCCCCAACCTGTGTCAGCATCAACAAGAAGCGGTAAGTCGGTAGCGCTGGTGATTCGACGAATATCTTCAAGTACGTTATCAAGGCTAGTCATACCTAAATCTGGCATGCCGTATGATGCGTTAGCAACACCCGCACCTGAGAGGTAAAGTGCTTGGTGGCCTGTTTTCTCTGCCATCATTGCGCAGTACGCGTTGACGGTGCCAACCACTTGCAATGGCTTGTTGTTGGCGATTGCCTGTTTGAATTTTAATCCTGCTGACATTGGATAACTCCTATCTTTGAACGGTTTCAGCTCTTTGGCTAACTCTATTTTTTAAATCTAAATTGTGACTGTTTAACTACGGCGCTACTGATTTTTTGCTGCGAGTAAGTCAAACTTCGTCTGAATATTTGCCTGAGACGCACTAATATGGCGTTTCATAAGCATTTCGGCTAATTCACCGTCATGGTTTTCAATGGCATTAATAATAGCCAAGTGTTCATCAAACGCTTTTGATACACGTGGCCCAACCATCCCCATTTGTACACGGTACATACGAATTAACTGGTACAACTCATTACATAACAGATGAATTAAGTGTGCGTTTTTCGACCCTTTAATAATGCGATAATGAAAATCAAGGTCGCCCGCTTCTTGGTAGTATGATTCACCTTCTTTTACACGCTGTGTTTGTAAGTGCTGATTCAATAACTGTTTTAAACCCTGTACTTCTGCAGGTTCCATGTTGTCGGCAGCTAACCGACAAGCTAGCCCTTCTAAGGCACTACGAACCTGATAGACTTCGATTAAACGCTCGGCGGTTAGCGCAACAACACGACAACCGACATTCGCTTTACGCTCTACCAAATAACAGCTCTCTAAACGATTTAGTGCCTCACGTAAGGTGGCACGGCTTACACCATAGCGTTTAGCAAGTTCTGGCTCAGAAACTTTGCTACCCTGCTCGATGGTGCCTTGGACAATTTCACGACGCATGTCGACAAACACTTGGTCTGATGCTGTTGTTATCGTGATATCGTTGTAGTTATCGTTGGCTTTTTGCTCTGTCATAATAGGTCTATCAAAGTACTAAATTAAGATTGTCGACAATTTGTGAGTTCACTATGCGCCCTATCATTGAAACTGTCAACCTTGAGATCGGAAAAATAGACTAAAAAACCAGCAAAGTGTCGACATAAATTGATATTTATCAAAAATAATGGCTATAAAGAACATTTATATTAGCAATGTGTCGACACTTCAATATCGCTCTTAAAAAGCTAAAAATATCCCCTGATAGCGCTATAAATGGTATGATCCAGCTATTATTACGTGATGTGAGAGCCATTTAGTGGACGCTAATACATATATTCCTGACTCATTTATTGATGATGTAAAAAGCTACCTTCCTGAACATTTATCATTAGACGACTTTATTGCAGCCTGTCGCCGCCCACTAAGACGATCTGTTCGCGTAAATACATTAAAAATGTCAGTCGATGAATTTCAGCGTCAATGTGCCAAAAAAGGATGGGAGTTAACAGCAATTCCATGGTGCGAAGAAGGATTCTGGCTAACACGACCAAGCGACGAAGAAGCCGCCCTTGCCATCGGTAATACCGATTTACACTTAAGTGGTGCTATGTATGTGCAAGAAGCCAGCTCAATGTTACCGCCGGTAGCACTAAGAGCCGAAGTTAAGCAAAGCGATGCAGTACTTGATATGGCATCGGCACCGGGTTCAAAAACATCACAAATCGCCGCCATGATGGATAATAGTGGCGTGTTAGTGGCCAATGAGTTGTCATCGTCACGCTTAAAAGTATTGGCTGCAACCCTCAAACGTATGGGGGTGGGTAATTGTGCATTATCACATTTTGACGGTGTGATATTCGGGGATTACATGTATGAGTGCTTCGACAACATTTTGCTAGATGCCCCGTGTTCAGGTGAAGGCACAGTTCGTAAAGATGCAGACGCCCTAAAGAATTGGTCAATCGAATCTAATATTGATATTGCTGCTGTGCAAAAAGCCCTTATCAAAAGTGCCTTTTATGCCTTAAAACCAGGCGGCACATTAGTCTATTCGACCTGTACTTTAACACCCCTTGAAAACCAACAAGTGTGTGAGTATCTATTAGCAGAGTTTCCTGATTGCATCGAAGTACAACCGCTCGACAGCCTGTTTGATGGCGCAGACAAAGCGACAACCAGTGAAGGTTATTTACATGTTTGGCCGCAAACTTACGACAGTGAAGGTTTCTTCATCGCTAAATTTAAGAAAGTAGCATCAAGCGATAACCCAAATCAAAAAGTTAAAAAAGGCGCATTTCCGTTTGCTGAATTTGATAAAAAGCAAAGCCAAGCGTTTATGCAAACAATTAAAAAACAGTTCGGTCTAAAATCACTTCAAGGCACCTTAATGCAACGTGATAAAGAGCTTTGGTTGTTTCCTGATGGCTTTGATGAACTGCATGATAAAATTAAATACTCACGTTTAGGTATTCAACTTGGTGTGATCCACAAAGGTGGTGTTCGCTTAACTCACGAGTTTGCCACTGTCTTTGGCCAAGATTGCGATAAAAATACCTTTGAGATGTCTGCTTGCCAAGCAAACGATTACTTTAACGGTAAAGATATTCGGCTCGAAAAACCAACGCAAGATAATGGTGAAGTAGTTTTAATGTTATGTGGTTGTCCGGTAGGCCTAGGTAAGTGGCAAAAGAATAAAATTAAGAACTCTTTACCTCGCGATTTAGTCCAAAATACCCAGTTGATAACTTGGGTATAAGTTGCGTATAAAGACTGTATAAATAAGGCACTAATTTAGGTAAAAAGCTGTAACAGACTGATTTTAAACTAGTATAAAATTTGTACATTTACCGTGCAATTTCCTGCTGATTAACTACACTTAAAAGTACTTTCTACTTCTCCCTACTGAATTTAGAAGGTGTTTTTTATAGTTAGCGCAGGCTCACACGAGCCACCCCCTAAGCCCAGAACAATGCGGATTCGTTCTGGGCGTTTTTTTATTCAAAAGTCGCATAGCAAAGCATTAGCCTTTTTGATTTCATTGTAGAAACAATGATAAAGGATTGATTATGCTTAAACCCTTGTGCGTCGTACTACCATTTATAATAAGCTGCCAAAGTCTGGCAAAAAGCAGTGACTACCTAGGCTTTGACTACCCTAATAAGGCTAAAAATGCTGTCAGTATCACTTTTGATGATGCAAGACATAGCCAAGTTGATACCGGTTTAGCGCTTTTAAACAAATACCAAATAAAAGCGACATTTTATGTATCCCCTTTTAACGTAAAAGAACGTGTTGAAAAGTGGCAAATGGCTGTAAAAACAGGTCACGAAATTGCTAATCATACGGCAAGCCACTTGTGTACCGGCAACTTTGAATGGCTTCGTGAACTTGGGGTGTCGCTTGAACAATTTACGTTAAAAGAAATGGAGCAAGATATCTTAAAGGGGCAAGACTATATAAAAGCCACACTCAACGTGACACCAACCGCTTTTGCCTACCCTTGCGGTAACACCTTTGTTGGCCGTGGTGCAAATACCAAAAGTTATGTACCGTTAATAGCCAAGCACTTTAAAACAGGTAGAACTTGGCTCGACAAAACGGCGAATAACCCCAACTTTACAGACTTTTCGCAGTTAACTAGCTTACCCATTGATGGGCTTACTTTCGAAGAGATCAAAAAAACCATAGAGCAGCACCGAACTAACAATAGTTGGATCATTCTGGCAGGCCACGATATTGGCAAACGAAATCAGTACACTACAGGCACCGACGCCCTAGAGCAGCTCATAGTTTATCTACAAGATCCTAAAAATGGTTTTTGGTTAGATACAGTAAGTAATGTTGCTGACTACGTTGAGGCGAATCGCAAAGGATTCGATTAATTATCGTTTAAATCAAATTCAGTTATTTGGTTATCAGCATGAATAAGTTCATATTTAGCAAGCAAACCGTCATTGAGCTCAATTAAGCTGATAGCCGCATTACTGACCAAATACTTTTGCCCTTCGCCTATGGTTTGGTGTTTATCAACTTCCATCTGCCAACGTTTAGTAAAAAAGTTAAGTGGGCTTTTCGGGGCATATAAAATTGAGTCGAGCTTATCGAGTACATTAATAAGTTTGCGTGGGAACTCATTTTTAATGCCACTGGCGGTTAACTGCCAAATACGGTTTTTATGCTTACCAAAGCGCTTTTGCACTGAAAAACAAAATGAATAATGAACATCACCAGAGAGGATCAAGGTTTCTTTTGGCGTATCTTCACGGCGAAAAGTATCTAGCAGTTTTTTAGCAGAACCTTCATGGGCCATCCAGTTTTCAACATCAACCAACAATGGCTGCCCGCAAAAATTAAAAATAGCTTGGATTGCTTCAATCGATTTAACACCAAACACCGGTGCTGGAGATACAATAATCACTTTATCGTGAGACAATAAGCTTTCTTCTAATTCAGTGAGCCTTTCCCAATCAAGTAAGCCTGATGGTTCATTGAAATTTTGCTCATTACGCCAGCGATGGGTTCGGGTATCGAGAACCACAACTTTGGGGATGGTATTAAGCTCGTAATGCCAATGGTTAAAATTGAGTATTAGCTTATCAAAGTCTTGAAACTGCCAGCTCTGTTGTTGCAGGCTTTGTTTAAAACTGGGTAATAAAGACAAAGTGTTATCACCGGCATCATTACCAATCCCTTGCATTAACCAATAACTAATCAGGCCATTATTTACAATACGACGGCTAGCTGGGTGCTGATAAATAGCTTGCTCCCACCCTGCTGTTAAGTTCCAATCATCGGTGACATCATGATCATCAAACATCATTAGTGTCGACACATTGGCGAATAATCTTTCAACACTCTGAAGGCCATTTGCAAAGCCAACCAGTGCGTCCTTTTCAAGTTTAAATAGGTTAGCGTATTTAGGGGCTAATGCTGGGCATTCAATTGATTCAAACTCAATTAGCTGCCAAGTAACAGCACTGAAGTTTAATAAATATAGCGCTATAAATTCTTGAAAATGAATTAAATGGTTTTCAGCTTTTAAGCTTGAGAAGTGTGGCTCATCTTTTTTAAGCCAATAACCAACACCAAATTTGCTCCGTTTTTGCCAAGGTACTTTGGGTAAGTGTAAATGGCGCTGATAAAGTTGCTGCTCGAACCCTGCTGGTAAATCTAAATCAAGCGCTGGCTCTTGAAATACACCAAATAGACTAATCACTTTTTCAATCGCGAGCAGCATAGGCCCTGCGACATCATCCGCATATATTTGATCGCCAGATAACAATAATAGATCAGCACCTGCATTAAGTGACTGGCGCTGATCATTTTGCCAATTATCTGCAGCTACAAGGCTATCTTTTGCAGGATGATGAGGGTTACGACACGAACCATGCAGAATTCTATCGAGTCGATTTGGGATCACAAATGCAGGAGATTCTGCACGTTCATAGCAATAAGACGATAAATCAAGGCTTTTTTCTTCATCATGTAATGAATAGTAGATCAGTGAGTCAACTGCAAACTGGCCATTGACAGGCATGACATTGATGAAATTTAAGTAAAGATGTTGCCCTAATTGGATGGACTCTAAGTTCGAGTATGTTTCAACTCCGCTAAACTCAATTCGGTAGTGGCAAGGCCTAGTTGTAACAAATTGAAAGCACACTCGCCCTGCATCTGCTCGGCGTACCATTGGCCCCATTACTAACTGAGGTAAGTTCGATACGCCGTCCACTATTACGCCCTTTTAGCTTGATTAAACAACGAGTAAAAGTTGTTGGTTGTTGCTTCAGCTAATTCGTTAAAAGTAAGCCCTTTTAACTCAGCGATGTAGTAAGCCACATCTTCAACATAGGCTGGTTGATTTGTTTTACCACGATATGGAACAGGCGCTAAATACGGTGAATCTGTTTCGATTAGTAAGCGATCTAGCGGAATTTGCTTTACAACGTCTTTTAACTCTACGGCATTTTTAAACGTAACAATGCCCGAAATCGAAATATAAAAGCCCATATCAATGGCTTTTTTGGCCATATCCCAGTTTTCTGTAAAGCAATGCAATACACCACCACACTTCTCGGCATTGTGAGCGCGCATTAAGTTGATGGTGTCTTCTCTGGCATCTCGTGTATGAATGATTAGCGGTTTATTGAGCTCATTAGCAACCTCGATATGACCAACAAAGCTTTCTTGCTGAACAATATGGGTCTCTTTTGAGTAATAGTAATCAAGACCCGTTTCGCCAATTGCCACCACTTTGTCGTGGCTTGCAAGTGAAATAAGCTTTTGCTTATCGAGTGCGTCTTTTTGATCAAGTGGATGCACACCGCATGATGCAGAAACATCTGGATAGTGTTTAATTTTATCCAGCATTGATGGGAATTGATCTAAAGTTACACTGACACATAAAAAGTGTTCAACCTTTTTAGCGCGAGCATTATCTAAAACTTGGTCTAAGTCTAAATCGAGTTTATCAAAATCTAAACGATCTAAATGACAATGAGAATCTACAATCATGGTACTACTTTTATTACATGGTATAGGTCGGATTGCCTGAGTTTAACATAGTACCGAGTAGTTTTTCGATTTTGGCATTCAAATTGGTTTTATCATCGATAAAATTCACACCAATACCTGGCGGGTTTGAGCTTTGCGCACCTTGTGGTGTGATCCAAGCAACTTTACCCGTTACTACATCATCTTCGAGTGCATCTGGTAATGTGACTTTTAAAGCCAATGAATGACCCATTTCAAAGCGCATATTAGTGCGAACAAACAAACCACCATTTTTTAGATAAGGCATGTAACAGCGGTATAATTCTTCTAAGTCTTCGATATCTACTAATAATTCTTGCACGATATATCCTAATTTTGACTTTCACGTAAAGTAAACGCTAATTGTGAAATGGCTAGATCCATATTTAGGCCAAGCACATGCGAGCTGTTATAAAGAAACTCTGAAATAGCAGATTGTGCTTTTTGATAATTGAAAAAGTCCATTCCTAATACTAATTGCGTTTTAAGATGCTCTGTTAAAAACAAGGCAAATACATTAACCAAGCTATGATCTTTATTAAGGATGTCGACTAACGCACTGAAATTATGGCTGTCTTTTAGCTTAGTTGCAAATTTAAAGAGTGAATCAATAGCTTCAAGTTGGTTATCATTTTGCCACTGCTGAACAAGCAGTGGCTGTCTAGCGAACAACTCTAACCATGAATAATTAGCAATGTTCAGTGATGCTAACCATTGTGTTGTATATTCTGGGTTAACCTTTATTTCGTGTACCGCACAGCGACTTAAAATTGTTGCAGGTAATAATGCTGTTTGTTCGCACGTTAACAATAAATAACGGCGCAAACTTGGCTCTTCAAGGGTTTTTAATAAAGCATTAGCCGCTGCAGTGGTCATTTTATGACACTGTTCAAGCACCACTACTTTGTTACCATTTTGCGCTGCTGAATGGTTGATAAAATCACTGATCTCCCGAATTTCATCAACGCCTATTGTTTGGCCTTCTACTTTTACAACACGTTTATCAGGATGAGTACCCGCTTGATTTAGTTGGCAGCTTTTACAATTGCCACAGGCTTTTAAGTTTACAGGTGACGTACAAAGTAGCCCATCAGCGAGCGAATCGACTAAACGTTGCTTGCCAACACCTTTATCACCATTAAATAGCTGTGCATGATGAAAGCGTTGCTGTGCAAAACTTTGCGCAAGTTTCTGATAAAGCCCTTCAAGCCATGGCAAAGGCATATTAATTTAAACCTGCAAAAAAGTTATCAAGCACGGTTGTGATTGCCGCATGTACTTCTGGCATTGTTTGGTTTGCATCCACTGTTTTGATACTGCTATCAGTTTTAGCTATTTCAAGGTAGCGTTCGCGAGTGCGCTCAAAAAAGCCTAATGCTTCTTGTTCGATACGATCAAGTTCACCACGGCCTTTTGCACGGGCAAGACCCACAGCTGGGTCAATGTCTAAATAAATAGTTAAATCAGGCTTTAAACCATTTAGCACCATATTAGCTAAAAAAGAGAGTTTAGTTTGTTCAATACCACGACCACCACCTTGATATGCTTGTGATGAAAGATCATGGCGATCACCTAAAACCCAAGTGCCCTTTTCAAGTGCCGGATTAATAACATTAGCAACCAATTGCGAGCGTGCTGCATACATGATTAACAGCTCTGTTTCACTCGTCACTGTTTCTTGGTGAGCCTGTTTGACGATATTACGCAGCTCTTCAGCCATAGCTGTACCGCCAGGCTCACGTACATTAATAAAATCGACTTGCTTGTTTTCTAAATAAGCTTGGCATACGGCAATAGCCGTTGATTTTCCGGCCCCTTCTAGGCCTTCAATCACTATAAATTTCGCTGTCATATGACTCAATTCTGGTTGTTAGTTTAATTGGTACTGCTTTACCGCTCGATTATGTTCTTGCAATGTTTTCGAAAATTGATGGCTGCCATCCCCTTTCGCAACAAAATACACATATTCAGACTCAGGTGGATTAACCGCGGCCAAAATCGCTGCTTTCGAAGGCATGGCTATGGGTGTTGGCGGCAAGCCTTTTATCTTATACGTGTTATACGGTGTATAGGTTGTTAAATCTTTTCGTTTTATATCGCCATCAAAATCAGCACCAATACCATAAATAACCGTTGGATCGGTTTGTAAGCGCATATTGGTTTTTAAACGATTGGTAAATACTGCAGAAATTAATGGTCGCTCAGAAGCAAGACCCGTTTCTTTTTCGATGATAGAAGCCAGTATTAACGCTTCATACGGTGAACTTAATACCAAATCTGGCGCTCTAGTTTGCCATGCAGCGTCTAATTCCTGCTGCATTTTGTTGTATGCGCGTTTTAATACGCCGCTGGCACTATCTTCGCTGTGGTAGTGATAGGTATCAGGGAACAACCAACCTTCTAAATTCTCTTGCGTGTTACTTATCTGCGTCGCTAAATTTTCTGTATTTAAGTCTTGGCTTAAATGCGCTTGTTTTTGAATATTAGCAACAACGTCACGAAGTGGCTGACCTTCAATAATTGTGAAGCTAAAGCTCACTTGTGCACCTTGATTGATACGACGAATATTATCAATCACAGCGCTTGTATCCAGTTCATAAAGACCCGCTTTTAGATCAGTAAGCGTAGGATCTAATTTAGCTAGTACCTGAAATTTAAAACAGCTATCAACCCACTGCTTTGTTTGCCATGCTTGGCAAAGTTGATTAAAGCCGGTGCCACGCTCCACTTTAAATAAAGTACTATTTTCAACTTTTAACGGCATTTTTAATGCTGATTGAAGTTGTTGATAGCCAATACCACAACATAGCAATGCTAATAACAGCACGCTAACAATGACTTTTATCACACACTCTCCTTGGCAAACTGCGCCGTTAATAGCGCTTTACTGCATTCAATATCAAACTGTGTATCAGCAATTCGTGCAACGGGAACCACGCCCATTAAACTATTACACATAAATACGGCATCCATAGCTAAAAGCTCATCTAGTTGGATTGCTTTAAATTCAATGGCTAACTTATCACATAAAGCGCTGAGATAAACCCCAGTGATGCCGCAGCGGTCTAACTTAGGTGATATAACTTGACCGTCTTTAATAGCAAAAATATTTGCAGCAGAGCACTCAATCACATTGTTATCATAATCAAGTACAACAACGTCATCACACTCAAGGCTGCTCATTTGCTTTTTGATAAGCACTTGCTCTAAACGATTCAATGTTTTTAAGCCTGCAAGTAAAGGTTGATGTGCAAGTTTCACGTCGCTGATTTCAAGGTTTGCCCCCTGCTGCTGCCAACTTTTATAGTGTGAAACTGCAGGCATGGTACTGATCAGCACTTGGATACTTGGTGTGTTTGGTAAGCCATAACCACGCCCACCAGCACCACGGGTGACAACTATTTTTAAAATACCGGTTTGTGTATCACTGATTGCGTGGTTAACTTCACGCTCAATTGCGGTTAAATCTAATTCGGGGAAAAATAGTCTTTGCGCGCATTCTTCTAAACGCGCTTTGTGTAAATCCCAGTGCTCAACGACAGAATTCACCACCGAGGCAGTGGTGAAAAAGCCGTCACCATAATTTAAGCCACGATCTTGCGTGCTTATTGTGGTGTCTGGTGTGATTATTGTTATTGTTTGTTTTAATTTACTCATACAAAAAAGCCCAGTTAAACAACTGGGCTCTTCTTTTTAGTCCGTTGTTAAAAAGAATTATACCTTTTTAAATAGCAACGAGCCATTAGTACCACCAAAACCAAATGAATTACATAATGCGTAATCCAATTTAGCGTCACGTGCAGTGTGCGGTACGTAGTCTAAATCACAGCCTTCATCTGGGTTATCAAGGTTGATTGTAGGGCTTACTTTCTGGTCAACAAGTGACAAGATAGTAATTATTGACTCTACCGAGCCTGCTGCACCTAACAAGTGACCCATCATTGATTTAGATGAACTTACCATCACATCTTTCGCTGCATCGCCAAAAATAGTTTTAACAGCAGATGTTTCGGCTTTATCGCCTGCATTCGTCGATGTACCGTGAGCATTAATGTAACCAACTTGGTCTGCATTAACTTGTGCATCGTTTAGGGCATTTTCCATCGCTAGAGCTGCGCCTGCACCGTCTTCAGGTGGAGACGTCATGTGATATGCATCGCCACTCATACCAAAACCAACGAGTTCAGCGTAGATTTTCGCGCCACGTGCTTTAGCATGCTCATATTCTTCAAGTACGATAACACCAGCACCATCAGCAAGAACAAAACCATCACGGTCTTTATCCCAAGGACGAGATGCTGCTTGTGGATCGTCGTTACGAGTTGATAATGCACGTGCCGCATTAAAGCCACCCATACCAATTGGTGTTGATGCTTTTTCAGCACCACCGGCTACCATTGCATCTGCATCGCCGTATGCAATCATACGCGCAGCATGACCAATGTTATGTAGACCTGTAGTACAGGCTGTAACGATTGAAATATTAGGGCCACGTAAACCGTGCATAATCGATAAATGACCAGAGATCATATTGATAATGGTCGAAGGCACGTAGAACGGAGAAAGCTTACGCGGGCCGCTATTTAATAGTTTAATGTGGTTTTCTTCAATTAAAGTTAAACCACCGATGCCAGAACCCACTGCTACACCAACACGAGTGGCGTTTTCTTCAGTGATCTCTAGACCAGAATCTTGTAGTGCTTGTACACCCGCTGCAATGCCATATTGGATAAACAAATCCATTTTCTTTGCATCTTTCGGTGACATGTAAGCTGATGCATCAAAGTCATTCAGCAAACCTGCGAATTTGGTGCCGAAACTTGAGGTATCGAAATGCGTGATAGTTTGAATACCACTTTTACCGTTTAACAAACCTTGCCAAGTAGATTCAACATCATTACCTAGCGGTGTCAACATTCCTAAGCCAGTTACGACGACTCGACGTTTAGCCACGGGTTGCCTCCAATAAGGAAATTATTTTAGGTGGGGTGTATACCAAATTTATTAGTATCATTCTATAGATAGACTAAGGGCAGCTTAATGCTGCCCTTAAAATCAAAATGCGTAAAATTACTCAGCGTGAGCTGTAACGTAATCGATTGCAGCTTGAACTGTAGTGATCTTTTCAGCTTCTTCGTCTGGGATCTCAGTGTCGAACTCTTCTTCAAGAGCCATTACTAGTTCTACAGTGTCAAGTGAATCAGCACCTAAGTCGTCAACGAAAGAAGCTTCATGTTTTACTTCTTCTTCTTTAACACCTAGTTGCTCAATGATAATTTTCTTTACGCGTTCTTGGATGTCGCTCATTCTTCTTTCCTTTATTAAAAACGCCAATGCGTTATTTTCAGATTGCGGCGTAGTTTACGCCGCATAATTCTGTGATTCAAGGATTTGCTGATAATTACTTATCTGGTCAAACCTCTCGAATAGTATTTGTTCATTTATCGCTTATTTTCATAGCGAATTCAAGTATGTTTAAAGCAAGATCACAAAAATTTCAACAATTTTCGATAATCTTTCGCTAGCAAATTTTTGCTAACTTTCATTAAACCATGTACATCGCGCCATTTACGTGCAATGTTTCGCCTGATACATACGCAGCAGCGTCAGATGCTAAATAGCATACCGCAGCAGCGATTTCTTCAGGTTGACCTAAACGCCCTGCAGGTACATTTGCAAGCGTAGCTGCTTTTTGGTCTTCAGTCAGCTCGTCTGTCATATCTGTTTGGATAAAACCCGGTGCAACAACGTTCACTGTGATGCCACGTGATGCCACTTCGCGTGCTAATGACTTAGTAAAACCAATTACACCCGCTTTCGCTGCAGCATAGTTAGCTTGACCCGCATTACCCATAGTGCCAACTACAGAACCGATATTAATGATACGACCATTTTTCTTTTTCATCATAGGGCGTAAAACAGCCTTTGATAAACGGAAAATTGAGCTTAGGTTAGTATCGATGATGTCATCCCACTCACCGTCTTTCATACGCATTAATAAGTTATCGCGAGTAATACCCGCATTGTTAACTAATACGTCGATATCGCCTAAATCAGCCTTGATCGCAGCAAGTGTCGCCTCAATCGATTCAGGATCTGTAACGTTAAGGGCATAACCTTTACCGTTGTCACCTAGATATTCACTGATTTTAGCAGCACCTGATTCGCTTGTTGCAGTACCCGCTACTTTTGCACCTTGTGCAACTAGCGTATTTGCAATCGCTTTACCAATACCACGGCTTGCACCAGTGATTAGGACAACCTTGCCCTCAAGAGAAAATAAATTTGTCATTCTATTCCTACTTATTTCGCTTCATCAATAGCAGCTTGCGTATTAACCGCAGCACATACCATTGCTTTATCAATTCGTTTAGCAAGGCCCGTTAATACTTTACCTGGGCCAAACTCATAGCTTTGTGTGATACCTTGCGCAACTAATGCTTGTACAGTTTCAGTCCAGCGTACTGGGCTGTATAGTTGGCGTACTAATGCATCTTTAATTGCTTCACTTGATTGCTCAGCTTTTACATCAACGTTGTTGATTACATCACACTTAGGTGTATTAAATGTTAAAGTGGCTAAATCAGCAGCTAATTTCTCTGCAGCTGGTTTCATTAGTTCACAGTGAGAAGGTACGCTTACTGCAAGTGGTAAAGCACGTTTAGCACCTGCTTCTTTACATGCTTCTGATGCACGCTCAACTGCCGCTTTATGGCCGGCAATAACAACCTGACCTGGTGAGTTGTAGTTCACTGGTGAAACCACTTCACCATTTGCTGATGCTTCACACGCTGCTTTGATTTCGTCGTCACCTAAGCCGATGATTGCAGCCATAGAACCAACACCCGCAGGTACTGCTTCTTGCATATATAAACCACGATTTTCTACTAGTTTAACTGCTTCGCTTAAGCTTACAACGCCAGCACAAACTAATGCTGAATACTCGCCTAAACTGTGACCAGCCATAACAACATCGGCATCAGGGTTTGCGTCTAACCATTGACGGTAAATAGCAACACTAGCTGTAAGAAGTGCTGGTTGTGTACGATGGGTTTGATTTAATTCTTCTTCTGGACCATTTAGTACAAGTGCAGCTAGATCATAGCCAAGAGCTTCAGATGCTTCAGCGAATGTTGCTTTAGCAATTTGAGAATCAGCTAATAGTTCAGATAACATGCCCACAGTTTGTGAGCCTTGACCTGGAAATACGAGTGCAATTTTATGTGCCATACTTTGCTCTTATAATTAAACAAAAAAATATTCTGTAGCAGGCAGCATAACAAGTTTTAGATATGCTGCACTACTTTGTTGTTGGATGTGTTTGCTCAAAAATCGCAGCGATTTTTTCAGGGAGTTGGCGTTCGACTTCCCGCGCGGCTTCATCAATAGCAGCATGAAACGCCTTTGGTGAGGCATTGCCATGGCTTTTAACAACAATACCGCGCAATCCTACCAGACTTGCGCCGTTATACTGGTCGGGGTTCACCCGCTTGTAGAGTTTTTTTATCACTGGACGCAATAAAAACGCTAAACTTTTGTATAAGAAATGTTTGTGTAAGGCTTTGGTGAGTTTATGCATGATCAGTTTGGCAATACCTTCACAGGTTTTTAATGCCACATTACCTACAAATCCTTCGCACACAATAACATCGGCTTTTCCGCTGAAAATATCACTACCTTCACTGTAACCTGTGTAGTTGAGATATTCACACTGCTGCATTAACTGTGCAGCTTGTTTTATTCCTTCATGCCCTTTGATGTCTTCAGAGCCAATATTCAATAAACTAACTCTTGGGTTATCACACCCAAGTGCCTGCCCTGCTACCACAGAACCCATAATGCCAAATTGATAAAGGGTTTGTGCGTCACAATGCACATTAGCGCCTAAATCAAGTAAATAAACAGGGTTTTTACGTTCGGTTGGAACAGCAGAGATTAATGCAGGACGTTTTACGCCTGGAAGCATCTTTAATACATAATGCGCCATAAAAAATAACGCGCCTGTATTACCAGAGCTTACACACGCTTGCGCTTCACCCGATTTAACTAAATCGAGGGCAACTCGCATTGATGAATCTTTTTTAGAACGAACCGCTGAAGCAGGTTCACACGCATTTGTGACGACTTCGCTACAATGGCGAATAATTAAACGAGGGTGTGAAACAGAATCGAGTGCTTCGAGTTCTTTTAGAATAACTTGCTGATTACCACATAAGATGAGTCTTAAGTTGGTATTAGCATTTACCGCTTGCACGGCAGCGGGGATAGATGAACGGGGGCCGTAATCGCCCCCCATCATATCTAACGCTATGGTTAGATTGGTCAGCATATAGCAATCTCTTAGTTAGAAATTACTTTAACGCCTTTGTAGTAACCGTCAGCAGTTACGTGGTGACGACGGTGAGTCTCACCAGAAACTTGATCTACAGTTAAAGTTGGACCACTGATCGCATCGTGTGAACGGCGCATGCCGCGTCTTGCACGAGACTTTTTGCTTTTTTGTACAGCCATTAGTCTTCTCCTAAGAATCTTTCTTAAGTTGTTTCAAAATATCAAATGGATTTGGTTTGTCATCTTTTGCTGCTAATTTACCAAAGCTAGTAGGCTCTGATGAATAACTGCATGAAGCTTCGTTGTGAGTAGGCACTATTGGAATAGCTAAAATCAATTCGTCTTCGATTAACTCAAATACGTTGATTTCACCGTTTTCGTCCAGCTCTACTTCATCGTAACCTTCAGGTAGATGATCTGACTCTGCATCCAAACCAATTGGCGAATACACAAAGTCTTGTTCCAAATCCAACCCTAATTCTCCATTACAGCGTTGGCAAGTTACAGTTACATGTGTTGATAAGTTACCACTTATTACCACTAAACCTTGCTCGTCAATTTTGCAATGAATCTTTACCGCTATTTCACCTGCTTCCTCCTGCACAACTTGCTCTAAACGAGAAAGTTTTTCAAGCGGGACAATACCGTCATACGTTAAACGATGTTGAGCTGCTTTGCTGGGATGAAGAGTGATGGGAATTTTCACCTTTTGCATAGGGGCTGCATCATATAGATAGTTAGTAAGTTAGTCAAAGTAAAAAACCAATTTTGGTAGGTTTTTAACGATCTTCTGCTTTGTTTTCGGATTCATTGTGGCTTATCCTTGGCAAAATACAATTTTCATCCAGAATTTATTATGAAACCAACACTTATATTAGCGTCAAGCTCACCATTTAGACAGCAATTATTAACTAAGTTTAACTTACCTTTTCAAAGTTTTTCTCCAGATATTGATGAGTCCCCTATCGCAGCTGAAACGCCAGAGCAATTAGTTGCTCGTTTAAGCGAACAAAAAGCCCGAGTTGCCAAACAACATTATAGTGAAGGTTTGGTAATTGGCTCTGATCAAGTTGCGGTATTCAACGATACAATTTTAGGTAAACCTCATACTAAAGAGAATGCCATTAAGCAGCTTTTATCGTTTAGTGGCCATACAGTGACCTTTTTAACGGGTTTAAGTGTATTTGATATACAAAGCGATAAAGCAATTACCACAGTAGTGCCATTTGATGTGACATTTAAAACACTCACACTTGAGCAGATCAATGCTTATTGCGATGCAGAGCAGCCATACAACTGTGCAGGCAGCTTTAAAAGTGAAGGGTTAGGTATCTGTTTATTTGAAAAGCTCAGTGGCGATGATCCTAATACATTGATAGGCCTGCCACTGATCACACTAACTAAAGTGCTGGCTGAGTTTGGTGTTGACGTGTTAACGCTGCAAGGGGCGTAGTTAAAACCTGCAAAAGTTGTTGGTATGAATCAACAACACATAACGGCGTATGTTGTTGTAACTGCGCCGGGCTATGGGCACCAAAACTCACTCCAATACAAGCAATACCTGCGGCATTAGCCATTGCCATATCGAGTTGGCTATCGCCAATCATCACAGCATCGCTTTTTGCGATGCCCTGCTCACGTAAAATTTGCTCAAGCATATCTGGAGATGGCTTCGACTCAGCATCGTCAGAGCATTTTACATTCACAAAGTACTTACCAAGGCCTGACTCATTAAGAAGCCTATCAATGCCTTCACGTCCTTTACCGGTAGCAACAGCCAATTGCATACCTGCATCGCTTAACTGCTTTAAAACGGATTCTACATCTTTAAATAAAGGTGTAGGTGTAACATCTAACTCACGGTACTGTGCTTTGTAACCTGCAACGAGTTCGTCGCTTAAATGTAAATGCGCCGGAAAAAGCACTTCAGTGGCTTTTGCCAGCGATAAACCAATAACGTCTTTCGCTTGTTGCTCTGTTGGAACAGGAATACCTAAGTCTCGCGCAGTATTTCGCAAGCAGGTGACAATTTTTGGCACAGAGTCCATCACTGTGCCATCCCAATCAAAAATAACCAGCTTAAACTTGTTCATTATCTGCACGTAGCTTTTTGATACAATTTTGAAGTGCATTATCGAGTGGTGCTTCAACATGCATGGTTGTTTCATTTTTAGGGTGCATAAAACGTAAATCGTGGGCATGTAAAAACAAACGATTTAAACCAGTCAGTTTATTCACGTATTGATCGAACTCTGCAACGCCATATTTATCATCACAAGCAATTGGATGACCTTTACATTGCGTATGCACACGAATTTGGTGAGTACGCCCCGTTACCGGCGACGCTTGTACTAATGAGCACTCAGCATATCGCTCAAGCACACGAAAACGCGTGTGCGATGGTTTACCTTCAGTATTATCAACACGCACCACACGCTCACCAGACTTTAAGGTGTTTTTACGAAGTCCTTCGGTAACGTTTTTCGTTTTAGAATCCCATTGACCATCAACTAATGCCCAATAGTTTTTCTCCATGGTTTTTTCACGTAACTGTTTATGTAAATCAGTTAACACTGAACGACGTTTAGAAATAAGCAAGCAACCTGATGTGTCACGGTCTAGTCGGTGTACAAGCTCTAAACTACGCTCTTCAGGACGAAGTACGCGAAGTGCTTCGATTAAGCCATAACTTAGGCCACTGCCACCATGCACAGCCATACCCGAAGGCTTGTTGATCACCATTAAATACTTGTCTTCAAACAAAATGGCGTCTTCAAGTTGTTTTACTTTATCGAGTTTCTTTGGCACAAACTCTTCTTTTTCGGCCACTTTGATAGGTGGAATACGAATTACATCATTTAGTTGTAGTTTGTAGACAGGTTTTATGCGTTTTTTATTTACTCGCACTTCGCCTTTACGAAGGATTTTATAAACTGCACTTTTAGGCACACCTTTTAGGTGAGTAATAAGAAAGTTATCAATACGTTGACCTAGATGGTCTTCACCTATGGTAACAAACGAAACTTGTAAGCCGGTTTTTTCTGACATTGCCTAATCACTGATTTAAGTAAATAATTTAGTTGCTAACGCGACTGTAATAGTGGGATAATCACCGTCGCGAACATAAGTTTGCAAGTAACAACGGTGCTTTTATCACATTAAAACATTCGTGAAGCATATTCTGGGTTGCCGATCATACAGATCCGCGCTAAGTTTTCCAAAGCTTTTATAATTACCCAGCCAACACGAGCGTTCAATTATCGGCGATGCGCGTAATATATTGCCTGAATAATTTGAGCACGAATGTTGATTAATGAACATAAAAAGCAATTGAACAAGATAAATTGACTGATAGTGACGACGTAGCAACGTCATTCAGAAGCAGCTGTTGTAGCAAGACATTGAATAAAAATTTGAACATGGTCGACTTCGGGACAAAACTCGTAAATTAAAACCGCAGAATTGGCGGCAGTTTTGACACCTATAAGAATTTAATAACGTGAGAACATGTTATTGTCAGCCACACTTAGTGATGCTCAATGTAAGCAAACAACTTCAGGTTTTGACTTTACCCAGTCGTGAGACTGCACAAAAACAACCGTCAGAAACCACTGAACAGACGAGTTTATATCGTCATGTCAGCGACAGAATTAGTAGAGTAACAATATGAAACGTATGCTAATCAATGCGACGCAGCAAGAAGAAATGCGCGTTGCACTGGTTGATGGCCAGCGCCTGTATGATTTAGACATAGAGAGCCCAGGTCACGAACAAAAAAAAGCAAATATTTACAAGGGTAAAATTACCCGTATCGAACCGTCACTAGAAGCTGCCTTTGTTGATTATGGAGCTGAAAGACACGGTTTTCTTCCTCTTAAAGAAATAGCTCGCACCTACTTCCCACAAGGCTATACATTCCAAGGTCGTCCAAATATCCGTGACGTGATCAAAGAAGGTCAAGAAGTCATTGTGCAAGTTGATAAAGAAGAGCGTGGCCAAAAAGGCGCTGCGTTAACGACTTTTATCAGCGTTGCAGGTAGCTATTTAGTACTTATGCCTAACAACCCTCGTGCCGGTGGTATTTCTCGCCGTATCGAAGGTGATGAGCGTACTGAACTTAAAGAAGCACTAAGCCGTTTAGAACTACCTAAAGGCATGGGCTTAATTGTTCGTACAGCAGGTGTTGGTAAATCATTTGAAGAACTAGAGTACGACTTAAAAGCACTATTAGTGCATTGGCAAGCGATTCAGCAAGCTGCTGATAGCGGCCCTGCTCCGTTCTTAATTCACCAAGAAAGTAACGTAATTTTCCGCGCAATCCGTGACTATTTACGTCGTGATATTGGTGAAATTTTAATTGATAAAGCACGTGTATTTGAAGAAGCGAAAGCGCATATTGAGCGTTTCCGTCCAGATTTCATGAGCCGCGTTAAGCTTTATCAGGGCGATGTACCACTATTCACTCACTACCAAATTGAAAGCCAAATTGAATCTGCTTTCCAACGTGAAGTTCGCTTACCATCAGGTGGTTCAATTGTAATTGACCCAACTGAAGCACTTACGTCTATCGATATCAACTCATCTAAAGCCACTAAAGGCGGTGATATCGAAGAAACAGCACTTAATACTAACTTAGAAGCAGCAGACGAGATTGCCCGTCAATTACGTTTACGTGACTTAGGTGGTCTTATTGTTATCGACTTCATCGATATGACACCACCACGCCACCAACGCGAAGTAGAGAATCGTTTAAAAGACGCTGCGCGCCCAGACCGTGCCCGTGTTCAGATTGGTAAGATCTCACGCTTTGGTCTACTTGAAATGTCGCGTCAGCGCTTACGCCCTTCATTAGGTGAAGCAAGCCAAGGTCCATGTCCTCGTTGTAATGGCCAAGGTACGATTCGTTCTAACGAATCAATTGCACTGTCTATCCTTCGTTTAATCGAAGAAGAAGCAATCAAAGACAACACATCACAAGTAAATGCACAAGTGCCTGTGGCTGTTGCCGCTTACCTATTAAACGAAAAACGTCGTAGTGTTCAACGCATCGAAAAGCGCCATAACGTTGATGTTGTGATCATTCCTAATCAACACATGGAAACGCCACATTACGAAGTAGTTCGCTTACGTAAAGACGAAACAATCGAAACAGTAAGCTACGAGCAAGTTGTTGCTCCTGAGCCAGAAGCATTTGAAATGGCTAAAGCGCCTTCAGCACCAGTTCGTGAAGAGCCGGTTCTTAAAGGTGTTGTTATGCCTACTACACCTGCACCTCAAGCTGCACCAAAAGCTGAGCAAACGACTCCTGCAGCTAAAAAGTCAGAAGGTGGATTATTTGCTGCAATTGGTAAGTTCTTCAAGTCGTTATTCAGCAATGCCGAAGAAGAAGCTGAAAAAGAGCAAGAAGAGAAAAAAGCAGCACAAAGACGTAGCAATAATCGTCGCAACAACGACAACCGTCGTCGTAGCAACAACCAACGCCGTCGCAACTCTCGTAATAAACGCCCTGACGATGCACAAGCTAAAGAAGAAAACACAAATACTTCAAATAAGCCTGAGCAAAAAGAAGGTAACGAGAATCGCAACAAACGTCGTCGTAATTCTAACAACAGAAAACGTAATGAAAAACGTAATGATGATGTAGAACAAACGAATAAAGACACTGCACCAGAGGCGAAATCTGAGCAAGCAAAGGAAACTAAACCTAAGGTTCGTCGTCAACGTCGCAACTTACGCAAAAAAGTTCGCGTAACAGATGAAAGCGCAGATGAAGCAAAAGCAGTACAAACTACTGAAACAACTGAGCAAGCACCTAAAGCTGAAAAACCAGCTAAGCCTGCAAAAGAAAAAGTAGCAGTTGAAACTGAACAAGCAGAACAGCCTGTTGCTGAAAAGCAAGTACCTGCAGAACCAGTAAAAGCTGACGCTGAACCTAAACAAGCAGAGCAAACTGAATCGGTAGTTGAAACATCAACTGATGAAGAACAAGCTCAACCTCGTACACGATCTCGTCGTTCACCTCGCCACTTACGTGCTGCTGGTCAACGTCGCCGTCGCCCTGAGCATGATGAAAAGTCGAGTGATGACAAAGCTGATGCGCCAGCATTTATTCCTGTAGCAGATCAAGCTGCTGCTGAATATGAAGCTGAGCTAAAGGCAAAACAGGCTCAGGCTGAAACTGAAGAACCTGTAAAAGCTGAAGAACCTGTAAAAGCTGAAGAGCCTGTTAAAACTGAAGAACCAGTTAAAACTGAAGAACCAGTTAAAACTGAAGAACCAGTTAAAGCTGAAGAACCAGTGAAAGCTGAAGAACCAGTGAAAACTGAAGAACCAGTTAAAGCTGAAGAACCAGTTAAAGCTGAAGAGCCAGTTAAAACTGAAGAACCAGTGAAAGCTGAAGAGCCAGTTAAAACTGAAAAACCTGCGCAAGCTGAAGAGCCAGTTAAAACTGAAGAACCAGTGAAAGCTGAAGAGCCAGTTAAAGCTGAAGAACCTGTTAAAGCTGAAGAACCAGTGCAAGCTGAAGAACCAGTGAAAGCTGAAGAACCAGTTAAAACTGAAGAGCCAGTAAAAGCTGAAGAGCCAGCACAAGCTGAAGAGTCAGTGAAAGCTGTAGAACCTGCTAAAAATGAAAAAACTATTTTAGTAAAAGGTTCAGCAAGTGCTGCAATGGCAAAACCTACGCCAGTTGCAGATAGTGAGCCAGAGCCAACACCAGCGGCTATGGCGCATGACAAGCGTACAGCTATTCCAGATAGCGGCCTTCGTGCAGGTTCAATTAAACCTGCTGGCAGAGCCCGTGCTGATATGGCAAAAACCTTAGCGGCTGATTAATTTAGTCGCTTAAGTAAAAAAGCCGCGTTTATAACGCGGCTTTTTTGTATGTATTCTTCTTATAAAGCAATATTTTGTATACCTAGGTGATTTGCATAGCCACCTACAAGAACCTTATAAACCCCCTGCTCATCCGAATATACACTGGCAGAAATATGTGAACTGCACCCCATTGCTCGGCCTTGTTCAAACTTGAAATGGTTTTCTTGCTGTACAAATACGTGTTTTGATAAGTAGCATGCAAGCGCGCCACTGGCGCTACCGGTTGCTGACTCTTCAGGTATACCAACCAAAGGCGCAAAGTTACGACAACTTGCGGTCAGCTCACTTTGCTCTTCACATAATTCAAAGGCATGCACACCAATCACATTATGCTGTTGGCAGAACTCGCTAAGCGCTGCCTCATCAATAACAATTTTATCTAAGTAGCCATTCGGCACAGCGACTATAATATCCGGCAATCCTGTAGTTATTACATCGATCGGCAAGCCAGTTTCTGCAAGAGTCGTTTCATCAAGCCCTAATAAGCCTGCAAGGTCGTCATAAGCAAAGTTGCCTAGGTATTTTGGCAAGGCTTGCTCCATGGTAATTTGCCCATCTTCGGCAATTGTTACACCTAACAAGCCCGCTTTTGTTCGTTGAGTGTAATAGCCAGGTTTTAATAACCCTTGTTCGAAGAGCGTAGCAAACACAGCTAGGGTTGCGTGGCCACAAAAATCAACTTCTTCAGTTGTCGTAAAAAATGACACAGCAAAATCAACTTCATGATCTTGCGCCACAAATGCGGTTTCTGAATAGCCAATTTCTTTTGCAATCGTCAGTTTTTCTGCGTTTGTGAGTTTATCTGCATTCAACACGACACGTGCTGGGTTGCCACCTGAATTATTTGCACTAAAAGAGTTAACTAAAAATGCGGTTATTGTCATTATTGTGTGCCTTGTTTTAAATTAAATTCAAAAAACAACATGCCATTTTCCTTAGATGCTTGCTCTTCAAAAGCCAACTTTTTTAAAAGCTTAATTGATGGTGTATTTGACTCATCAACACCTGCGATGAGCTTATGCCATTGTGACTGAGTACCAGCGAGGTTTATAAATCCCTGCAATAATTCAAATGCAAGACCCTGCCCCCAATATTGCTCAGCTAACAAATAACCGATATGAGCATCATGCTTTTCGGTATAGATAAATAAAAGGCCAACAACTTCTTGCTGTTGAGATTGCAGCATTAGTAAACGGCACTCGTCAAGCATGTTAGCCAGCCACTTTTCAGCAGCAGCTATAGAATCTATCCCCTGAAAATAACCAGGTAAGTTTGCAACTACAGCAGGTGTTAATATCGAAGGTAAAGCGTTAACTAAAGCAGTTTGCTCTAATTTAGCGGTATTAGAGTTTATTTCAATGACGTTTAGTCTCGGTGTATTAAATGAAATAGCGATTTAACCTCTTAGATCTTCAGCCGTAAAATTACTTTTAAATGTAAAAGCATGTAGTGTGTCGCCGTTTTCACGAAGATTTTGCAACCTTTCTAATGCCTCTTGAGGTGTTGGAATATGCTTATCTTCAACCCACCATAAAACATAGCTATCTTCTGATAAACGCTGAAACCATTCACCTTTTCTGCGCATGAAATCTCTGTGGTGAGTGCGAAACATAAAATTTTTAAGATCTTCAACGCTTTCCCACACAGACATATTGATTATCATATTCGGATCATCAAACAATTTAATATTGGTGGCATCGCCTGATTCGTCTTTTAATCGCCATACAAAACCAACACTGTTTTCAGCCACCCCATTAATTAAATCGAGATTATCAACAAAGTCTTTTATTTCTGGGGCATCCAATGGGTATTTAGCAAGAGCAATATTTAGTTGGGCAAGTTTCATTTATGACTCTCCTTAGCCATCGGGGAAATGTGTACCTTGAGTGTATTAAAACTAAGCGATATAGCAATAGCAACGTCATTGATATTAGTTAAATTCACCTTGCACAATTGCTTATAAATAAAAAAGCCCAGCAAGTGCTGGGCTATAAAACGAGTATTTATAATCTTATCGCTTAAAACTTAGAGCTTTAAGCTTGAGCCAAATTAGCTTTCGTCTTGCTCCATAAAGCGCTGAAGCTGGTCTTTAAGATTAGGTGGAATACCTTTAATCACCAGTGTATCGGTTGCTTCGTTATACATGACGCGCTCACCTAAGTGTTTACGTTCAAAGCTCACGCTAACACCGCCGCCCATGCCAGAGAACTTCACCATGCTAGTGACTGTTTTCTTATCAACAGGGAACGACTCTTCTAAGTCATAACTTTGCTCTTGGCAGAAGCTTTCAAATGGATTGTCGTCATTTTTCGATAAGGTTGCAGAAAGCTCTTTAACGTTGGCATCTTCACCTGTGGTTACGCAATCATTACAGTAATCAAAAACTTGCTTACGTAGCTCGTCTTTTTCTGACTTGTCGTATTGTTGCTCAGATAAATAATCTTCTACAGCACTAAGCATAACTTGGCTTTGCTGTTTAGGATCAATGCCCTCTTCGCAGCCTAAAAAGTCTAAAAAGAAGTCAGCCACTTTACGACCTGCACGACCTTTAATAAACGACACATAGCGATTATCTTCTGGTTGCGTATCCCACGCAGTTAAATCGACACGTGCAGCTAGTTGCATACGCGAAATATCTAAGTGACGAGATGAAGCTAAATCAAGCTCAGAAGTAATTGAATAATGCTCTTTAATATTGATCATCGCAATTAACAAAAAGTCACTTGCAACATATTGATAATGGCAAAAAACTAAATAACCCGTTTCGTTAAAGGCATACTTATTTAACTCTTCTTTTAGCACATTTGTTGCTTGCTCTGTCATGTGCCAAAAGCCAAGTTCGTCGTTACGGTAACTTTGCATTGCCGAAGCAACAATGCTGTTTTTCTCGCCGCTGAATGCACAGTAGCCTTTACCTGGCTTACCATTATATGCATGGTGTAGCTGCTCTATAAAAACGGCTACTTTATCGTTAACAACCATCTCATCATTGCGTAAATGAATATCTGTATCGTCATCTTTTTTGTCTACATAATGAACGACTAATTTTTTAACATCTATTGTCATCTTTGTTTTTCACGCCTCTGGTGTTAAAATACGGGAATATAACTCTTTTTATCGAACCAACTGATGCCTATCATATCAAAATATTCTAATGAGCAAGTAGAACAAATCGTTGATCAGCTGATTGATGTACTAACAGAGCACAAAGCGCCTGTTGATTTAAGCCTTATGTGTTTAGGAAATTCTATCACGCATATTTTAAAAGAGCATGTACCATCAGAGAAAAGACAAGCTGTTGCCGACAACTTTGCAAAAGCATTAGCACAGTCGGTTAAATAAGATTTATGAATTTATCGCAACAAAGTCAGTTTTCTTCAAAAGTAAGTCAGCTTTTAAGTTGGGGCCATTGGTTCACCTTTGCAAACATAGGGTTAGTGCTATTTATTAGCTTAAGCTACTTAGTTGCAGACAGTGCACCGACTACCTTCATGGGCTATGTATATATGCTCGTGACCTGGTTAAGCCACACCAGCTTTATTACTTTTATTGCCTTTGTTTTAACGATATTTCCATTAAGTTTAGTGTTTCCATACCCTCGGCATATCCGAGGGATGGCAGCCATTATTGCAACCCTCGGCGCGTCATTCTTAACGCTTGATGCCTATGTTTATTTTAACTTGGGTTATCACTTAAACACGTCTGCGCTACCTGAAATCGTTTCTTTGTTGTGGCACCGCTTAACAAACTCACCGGCATTAACAACGATTCTTGCAGGCGGCATTGTACTGCTAATTTTAGCGTTCCAATTATTAGTCAGTAACTACACATGGCACCACTTAGCGCGTTTAAAACAATATAAGTTCCCGCGCTATGCAACCAGCACTATTTTAGTGTGTTTTGCACTTAGCCACAGTATTCATATTTGGGCAGATGCCAATTTAAAATTTGATATCACTAAACAAGATAATGTATTGCCGTTGTCTTACCCTACTACAGCAAAAAGCTTATTAGCTAAAAACGATTTGCTCGATTTAGAAAGCTACAAAGAAGCGCACGATGTAAGACTTGACCCACATAATATCGATTACTTAGCACCTACTCCACTTGCCGAGTGTAAAGCTGAGTCGAGTGCGACTATCGATATTTTAATATTTGAGAATAATGCTGACCTTGAGCAATTTGTTGCCACTGAGCCAGCATTACGTAAAACAGACTTGTTCTTACAACCTGTAGAAACAGAAGATACGTTATTTAGTTTAGTGTATGGCCTGCCAGCATTTTACAAAGCCCCTATTCTAGACAAACAGCAACTGCCTGTGTGGCTTGCTGATAATCGCTCAATTCAAATTAATGGTTTTGAGCAATTCGAATTTATTAATAACGACGACCAAAACCCAGCGGTTCGCCTTGTACGTGCAGACGCTAAAACACAAGCTCGCGAATCAGCCAATGCCGTATTTGCCTTTAGTCTTGCACAGCAGAGCAATGGTATTGTTACAGCCTCTCGTTTATACAGCTCAGATAAAAAAGTTGTACAAACCGAAGGCCTTATTCAGCCAAGCGATATTATCGCCACCAGCGTAGGCCATTATTTAGGTTGCAAAACCCTAGCTAAACAAAGCATGTTAGGCAGTAACTTATACAAGCGCCATGACGACACGGGTGTTAATTACTCGCAAAATGTATTTATCGCATTCAAGAAAGACAGAATTACCCTGATTGATTCAGACGGTAATTTTAAAAACATTTCAGCAGCACAAGGCTTTGCCATTGAACAAGGGCTCGATATTCCATTCTTAGTGCAAAGCATTAAAAAGCTGAAGCGATATACGCCCTAGCGCTTATTGATAAATCATTATTTCGAGCTAGCTTTAGATATTAGACACCTTATTTGATTAGGAGACACGGACGTCATGAAAGCCATAATCATTTATCTAATATCACTTACACTAGTTTGTTTTACCAACACAGCACTTGCTGCCACCACAGAATACTATAAATGTGTCACAGACAGAGGCACCGTATTTAGTGAGTTCCCCTGTGGTAGCCGTGCAACCAAGCATAAAATTCAAGTAACCGATCCAGACTTACAAGCACCGCAAAACTTTGTTAAAGAGCTCAACGAGCTTGAGCGCCAGCAAATTATCAGAAACCTCGAAGCTGAAATTCGCAGCTATAAACACCGTTTAGATATTTTAAGCCGTGATCGAGACCGAGCTCAGTACCAGCAAGAGCAGCGCTTAAACCGAATTTTGTCTGACAAAGAAGCAAAGCAAATTAATAAAGACATTAAAAAGCAGCTAAAAGCAATTAACAAACAATACGGGCGCGACGTAAAAAGTGTTAATAAAAAACTCGCAAATCTAGAGAAAAAACTAGCTCGCTATAATTAAATACACTTTACTATTGGGTTTGAAGAATAAATAACATATTCTTAACACCAATAGAGTTATTGCTCTATGTTGGTATTAGTAAGGAGTTTATATGCAGCCACAACACATTGCAGAGTTAATTTTATCTGGGTTTCGCAATCACTATAAACTTTTTCAAGCAATTACAGCCAAAGCACCACTTGCGTTTGCACATCGTGATTGGCAAAAAATAAATGAGATTAGCAAACTCAGAATTAGCCATTACGATGATCGGGTTAACGAAACCATTGCTAAGCTCAAGTCGCTTAACGAACAGCAAATTATTACCTTAGATCAAACCTGCTGGCTCGAAACCAAACAGCTTTATCAGCAATTTTTGCGCTTTCACCCTCAGGCAGAACTTGCCGAAACCTTTTACAACTCTGTTTTTTGTCGTTTATTTCATCGTCGTTATTTTAATAATGACTTTATCTTTGTAAAAGCGACGCTTGCTGATGCCCCCGCACTACCAATGGAAGTTGAATACCGCAGTTACCACCCTGTTGTTGATGGTTTAAGACCCACAATACGCAAAATTATTAATCAGTTTGATTTTAAAGCGCCCTTTGTTGATTTAGAACGCGATATTCGCTTGCTGGTAAAAGCCTTTTATAAACAAGCGCCCGATACACATCACCAAGCATGGCAAATGCGCTTTGATATACTGCAAGCCCCGTTTTACCGAAACAAAGCGGCTTATATTGTTGGCCGTGTGGTATCAGAAAGTGGCGTACAGCCATTTATTATTGCGGTGTTACACCATGAAGACAAAGGGTTATACCTCGATGCCCTACTCACCAAATCATCGCAAATGCGGGTTATCTTTGGTTTTGCCCGTGCTTATTTTATGGTTGAAACCCATGCGCCATCAGCGTTAGTACGCTTTTTAAATCAACTTATGCCAAACAAAACCCTGGCAGAGCTATACAACGCCATAGGTTTTCATAAACAAGGTAAGACCGAGTTTTACCGAGAGTTTTTAAGTCATTTAGATCATTCAAACGATCAGCTTGTAATTGCCCCTGGTACACCCGGGATGGTAATGATGGTATTTACCCTGCCTTCGTTTGGTTATGTGTTTAAAGTCATTAAAGACACCTTTGGTGAAAGCAAACCCTTTGGCCGCGATACCGTACTAAAACGCTATCAATTAGTAAAAAGCCATGACCGTGTTGGCCGCATGGCCGATACCATAGAGTATTCGAACGTCGTATTTCCACTAGCTCGATTTGATAGTAAATTACTTGCAGAGTTACATAAAACGATTGGCTCTTCGATGATTATTGAAGGCGAATGGCTAATCATCAAGCATTTGTATATTGAAAGACGGATGACACCGTTAAATCTGTATCTTGAAAATGCCAGTGAACAACAAGCGTTTGAAGCAATAGAAGAATACGGCCAAGCTTTAAAAGAAATGATTGCCGTAAATATTTTCCCTGGCGACATGCTGTTGAAAAACTTTGGTGTGAGTAAACATAATCGCATTATTTTTTACGACTATGATGAAGTTCAGTACCTAACAGACATGAACTTTCGCGCCTTACCAAAAGCAAAGTCGTACGATGATTACTTAACCAATGAGCAAAGCTACTCTGTAGCACCGCAAGATGTGTTTCCAGAGCAATTATGTACCTTTGTGACAGCAAACCCGGTGTATAAGCAATATTTATTGAGTACACACCCAGAGCTTGAAGATCCAGCCTATTGGCGACAAGCACAATACAATTATAAGCAAGGTGTAGTTAGCCACATTTATCCATACCCTGCTGCACAACGTTTTATCCATTATTGGTAAACACCAAGGACACACAATGAATATAAGTAAAATAGATTTAAACTTACTTGTTTACCTAGATACTTTACTAAGGGAGTGTAATGTAACTAAAGCTGCTAACCAGCTAAGCATTACGCAACCTGCCATGAGTAATGGCCTAAAAAGACTCCGTAATTTATTCAACGACCCTATTTTAGTACGTACCAGCGAAGGTATGGTACCCACAGAGCGCGCAAAAGAATTACAGCCGGTGATCCGCGGCATTTTAATGACTCTTGAAGAAACACTTGCCCCAAACCGCGAATTTGAAGCATCACAAAGTAAACGTGTTTTTCGTATCATGGCCAGTGACTATGCAGCAAGTACCCTTGCTCCCCGCTTATTAAGTAAATTACACGAAGAAGCCCCCGATACCACACTCGATATTTTGACCCCAAGTGATGTAACCTTCCACGATGTTGAAAACGGTAAAGTGGATATGGCTATCAACCGTTTTGAAAACTTACCGCAGTCGTTTCACTATAAACAAATCTGGAAAGACAGCTTTTGTTGCTTAGTAAAAGCAGATAACCCAATTATCAAAGACTTCAGCCTCGACAGCTATTTAAAAGCCCGCCATATCTGGGTAAGTAAAACAGGCTTTGGTGTAGGTGTTGGTATGGACCCTAAAGATGTGCAAAAGCTAGGTTGGGTTGATGAGGCGCTCGCTCACTTTGGTAAACACCGTAATATTGCCACCTTTACCCGTAACTACCATGTAGCTATTCACTTAGCGAAAGAACAAAACTTGGTTGCTACATTACCATCAAAAGCCGCAAATATTTATTTAGATGATCCGGGCCTTAAAATTCTTGAGCCGCCATTCCCTATTCCGCCATTTGAGCTAGATATGATTTGGAGCCCGCTATTACACCGTGATGCAAGCCATATTTGGTTACGCCAAAAGGTTGCAGAAGTAGCCGACGAGCTTAAGTAAGATTTTACCAACCAGTTGTAATTATTGCTGATAAGCAAGGTGTTAGCTTAGCTTATCAGCAGCATCCCTCCTATTAAAAACCAATAACCAACTGAAATACAATAACTTTACATTTAAGTAATGAACTGGAATATGCTTTGCAAGTATCTAATTGCATTGTTTTTAATATTCAAAAAGAGGTCATTATGAATACTCATCAAGGACAAGACGTTCATCATATTGCAGATATCATCCAAGTTATGAATAGCGGTATCGATTTTTATGAAAAAGCTCAGGAAAAAGTAACCGACCCAAGCATTATTGCCTTATTTCAACGCATGATAGATGCTCGCAAAGTAAGTGTTGAGCGCTTACAACCTTATGCTATTAACGAAAATGGCGAGCGCGAAAATGGTTCTGACTTTGCTGTAGAAGTGCGTAAAGCTTATACATCAGTTATCACCAAACTCGGTGCCGACAAAAACGCCACCTATGTTAGCGAGCTTGAAGAAGTTGAAGATAAAACACTAGCCGAAATCAAGCACGCGCTTAAAAAGCCACAACCCCATGATTGTGAAGCCGCGTTATCAAAAACCCTACTGACAATTCAAAGTTGTCATGCTGAAATGAGTAAAATGAAAAAGCATTAAATTGTGAGAGTGCAAAGCCCAGTTAAGCTGGGCTTTTATATTGTTAGAATAGTTAAATATCATCCCTAGACTCTGTAACTAAATCCCTATAATTGCCATATTAAGCGTAAGTCTAATCTACCAGGTAGCAATGTTTCCGTAATTGATTGTTAAAGTTTATCTCGAAAACTAGGGTTATTTTTATGTTTGATTATTCCGAGCCTAGTTAACTCTACAAACAATTTTTTTAATGTTTCATTTTGTTTTGAAGTCCTGTTTTTATTTGTAACTAAATCACAATAAGACTTTTGTAACCTGTTTATTTTTTGTTCGCTTTTACGACAATCAATACTCTTTGTGCAGTGCGCATCAATATAAAATCTGAGTACCTCAAACCAATACTTTTGCTCCAAGGCAAAGAAAATAAAAGGTCTATTACATACCTCACACAACTCTTCTATATCAATGTATTTCTCCCTCGGATAAACCCCATAATTCTGTTTCTCTGTATTAGCAGGTATAGCTGTCCCAACGAGAAACTTAACGTGTTTATATCGCCAATAAGAATTATTTATATCTGTTACAGAGTATTGGTATCCAGATCGAATCGGCTTACACCCATAACGGGGATGATTTACATAAAGTGACATAAACAACTCTTTCCTTATTCTTGACAGCTACCAGTCTTGTTGCCCAAAGTTTCTTGTCAATTAGCCCTTTTGCTAAATTCAGTAAACTATGTCACTTAACAATAGCTGAGCTAGCAATTTGAGCCAGAGCCACCATTTAGATAATGCATAAAGTTTTTATAAACAAACTCTTTAAATACTTTTATTCTCATTGGTTGATGTTTATCTCGTAAAAAGACCAAATAGAATGGCGTTGCCTTAGGGTGCCAATGCTTAAAAACAGGGATCAAGGTGCCGTCATTTAACTCCGAATTACAGTAAACTTCTGGAACTCGGATTATGCCATTACCACGCAATGCAGAATACACCATTACTTTGCCATTTTTGCACTCAAGATCACCTTGGACGATTACCTCTTGCTTCTCATTTGTATGCTCACTTAATAGAGTCCATGTATTCAATGAACCTGCTATACACTTGTGATTAATTAAATCTTTTGGGTTTAATGGTTCTCCATGCTTTTTAATGTACTCTGGGCTCGCATAAATGCCTATTGTAAGCTCAGTTAACTTTCTTGCGATTAATGATGAATCTGTTAAGTCTCCCATTCTGAATACAAAATCAAATTCGCCTGCTACTAAGTCGACTCTTCGACTACTAAAATCTAACACAACATTAATTTGTGGGTACTTCTGCATAAAATCAGTAACCATTGGGCCAATAACATTTTCACCAATGTACCCCCCGACACAATTTATTCTAATTTCACCTGATGTATGTGACGCAGTATCTGATGTTATATCTATAGCATATTCAATGCGCTCAAAAGCTTTTTTACATTTATCGTAAAAAAGCTCACCAGATGGTGTTAAATGTTGCGTACGCGTCGTCCTAACTAACAAACTGACACCTAGACCAGCCTCTAATTGAGATAGTTGTTTAGAAATTTGTGAGCGAGAGCACATTAATTTATTGGCTGCTTTTGTAAAGCTTCCCTCTTCGACCAAAATAAGAAAGCTATTGATATCAGCATAATTGATGTCTTTTTTCATGTTTTATACCCATTAAAATCAACTTAACCACATAGATTCGCTCAAATCTGTAAACAGTATTGTGAATTAATGACTATATATCATCAAATCTTTAATAAATAAAATAAGCTTCAGAAAAACATCATTAGAAATAGATAGTTAAAACTTAAATTCACCTAGAGGAGTAATAAATGAAAAAGTTAGTAGTGATTACTGGAGCAAGTTCAGGCATTGGTGAAGCTATTGCTAAGCACTTTAGCGAAGCCGGTTACCCACTCTTACTTGTTGCAAGACGAGTTGAAAAATTAAAGGCTTTGAATCTTCAAAATTGCATCTGTGAACAGGTAGATGTTACTGATAAAGAAGCGTTTTCTAATTCTATAGAAAAAGCTGAGGCACAATACGGCCCTGTTGAGTGCTTAATTAATAATGCAGGTGTCATGTTATTAGGCCAAATAGATACACAAGAGTCTACTGAATGGCAAAAAATGTTCGATGTTAATGTTTTAGCATTACTAAATGGTATGCAAGCTGTTTTACCTGCTATGAAAAAACGTAATAGTGGCACCATAATTAACGTTAGTTCAATAGCTGGTAAAAAGACATTTGCTAATCATGCAGCTTATTGCGGCTCAAAGTTCGCCGTATCAGCAATTACAGAAAATGTTCGAGAAGAAGTGGCCGACTTTGGGGTACGCGTAACAAGTATTTGCCCTGGTGCCGTTGAGACAGAATTGCTTGGCCACACAATATCTGACGATATTAAAGCAGGTTACAACGAATGGAAAAAAGCTATGGGTGGAGTACTAATTGCTGATGATATCGCTCGTGCTGCGCTATTTATTCAAGAGCAACCACAACATGTGTGTGTTCGTGAATTACAGATTGCTCCTACCCGTCAACAACCTTAATCTAGCAATAACCTAAAAGTTTAATGTACGCCAATTCACTCATTGAGTAATAAAACTAAACATCCCATCGACAAGGGCTCAAGTTGATGGGGTGATCATCATTGCGTAATTTTCATTTTAAACGAATCAATCAACTAAACTAAAAGTAAAATCGGTAAGTGTTCGAAAACCTATAACTAGCCCTAATCAGAAAAATAATCTCGCTCAAGGTGAGAAAAATTAATGTTAGATCATTTAATTCCATCAAAATTATAAAACACTTTATGCTCTATGACTGGCTAAAGTTAACGTTCTGTATACATAAGCTAGCCTATAAACATTCATTTATTAATGTGTTTGTTATAGAGACTTTTCAGGTAAGTCACTTATTTTGTATATCACTCTTGGTCCCATACAAAATGTTATTAAACCATCATCTCTTTTCGGAAACTTATAATAAATGGCTATAGAAGCTTTAACTAGCATATTAGTAGCAAGCTGGAAAGTTGAAACTCTATAAGGTCTCAATTCTGGACTGTGTTCTAGATCTAATGGTTCATTAACAAATGTGGGAACAGTTAATACAGGTTGAACAAAATTGCTTTCAAACGAAATTTCAGCTCGAAAAGCTTGAGCGTCGCCGTAATCCAAAGGGTAGTAAACTTCTATATGCTATATCTCACCGTAAATACTTTGAGTTTTAAAAGCTGATAACCCACTCGTATTTTCAGTCGAACAAGCAAGGCTAAACAAGGGAGTTAATGAAAGTAAAAGTACTAGAAATCTCACTGTATCTCCTGAAAGTAAAAAGCCATTGCAAGAATTTGGTAAACACTATTTATCATTCAATTTGTTGGGGATATCAACATAAATTTCTTTAGATGACATATAGCTATAAGCTTACTTTAATAAAAACTTAAACTCTCCATCGAGATTCAAGCCAAGACGTTAGAAGAAAGAATTATTAAGAAAACGTCAAAACTTTTTAATTTCACAAAACCTTCCATGATTTATAATTCTCACCTAAATGGGGCAAAAAATGCTTCGCTAAAATACTCAATAAAGGAGCGTAGGCAAAGTTTTTACTACCTCTTTAGGTAGCTTGTTATGTTACTGACGATAATAAAACAAAGAATAGCTTTATTAAAATCCCCGTTATCGACACAAAAACAAAAGCTTCACCTAGCTTGTTGTAATACGCGCGTGCTTTATTTAAACCAACACCTTTGTCCTTGGCTCTCCTGTAATATATTTTGGCTAAACCAAAATCAATTTTTAACAACTTCTTTGTTGGAGCAAAGTAAATATACAATCCGCCAATTCCAAAGCCTAAAAGAACAATATAATCCATAACAATTTCTTCATAATACTCTATTCAGCGACTGCTTGATGTTTGGCTTATATGTGAAGCTGAGCGACCCATCACCAGAGTTATAACACTCACTCCAAAGCCTACCAATGGCAAGCTTTAAAAATTGCGCCATCCCAGTTTCCTTAAATCACCACTACTCCGTGAAAACATGACGCCAACCGTTAAAAATATCTTACTGCAACGGTTGTTATGTGCGATTACTCAAAACTTACTGAGCTAATTTTAGGCTCTGACTCTAGTTTCGATTTTAAATACAATACACATTCATCAGTCTGAGATATTTTTGCTTTTCCAAAGAGCTTCTCAATGAAAGTACGGCTTTTATCTATTTGTAAAACCCACTCGAGTTCTGACTTTGGATCATTCCCTTCTTCAAAATAAGTAGATGCACCAAGCATGTATTGACGTCCCTTCCAATCAATATAGCTATACCAACCCCAATCCTCTGCATCTGGTTCAGTAACGCCAAAGTCAGGTTCAATTTCAGATTTAAACCACTTTAAAAGTGATTCACCAAAAATCGGATTAATTGGATTTGTTCGCTCTTTTGAAACGTCAAACTTTGTACTTTTAAAACTTATAGCAATATGCACGATTCTCACCAATACAACGAACTAATAACCGGGTCTAAATTAAAAGGCTTATATGAGCAACGAAGGAGTTCATGCTAACCATTTCACGTCCTTTCGAGTAACAATGATGTGCACTTATTTACTGTAGCTAAACCTAGATCTATATTTGCAACTATATACCCATACTCTTTCTTCGTTAAATTGTTAGACTTATATTGCTGCTTAGCTAGTTCGTGTGTCCAAGCCTTTTCACACGGAGCTAAGGGAATAGCTGTATCAATTGATAAAAGATATTCTTCTTTTATCGCTCCGCCTTTTTTGACAATACTTTTAGCACAAAGGCTTAAAGCATATTCAACAGCAAATTTATCGACACTTGGCATACCAATAAACTCTACGTCACAAGCAAGCTTTTCATTACCTTCAGTATCAACATAATTAAGCTGACCTGAAGTAGTACAGCCTAAGCTAAAGAAAACTATAACGAGCAATAACATATATTTGATGTTCACTTTATTCCCTTTAAATAAATTTTTATGTTTTGACTTTAGCCAAACCTTGCTCCGTTAGCCTATACACAGTGCTGTAATACTCATTGAAAGCTATATAAGAAACATATTTTAGAGATTTCTATACTAATCACTTAAGACATAACTACATCATAGAAATGTAATAATGTTAGCTAAAATCACTGAGGGACGAACATCTAGCCAATATTTAGACGCCCTAATTCTTTTTCACTTTGCTAGTTTCCAATTACCCGTGATGACGCCGGATATGTTTGATTAAACCTAATTGGTTAAATTCAAGTGAAACAATATTGGTTTTATTGTACTCGATAGTTTTGTCTAAATGAGCAGGCTTAACTTTACCTGATTCAGTCATTTTTACAAAAACTACGTCAGCGCCAACCATAATCTCATTTATTTCTATTGAACTATAGATAACTTCATCATTTAGCTTACTTATCAAATCCTTACGGAGTTTTGATTTATCTGAATAAACAAATTTAAATTTGACGTGTTCATCAATGAAATCATCAGCTAGTAACGAAATAAAGTAGTCTATTTCTTGAGTGGTTGTGTTTGGCTGTTGACGTGCATTTTTTGCCGCTACAAATGCTTTAGCTTTCTCAATTAATTGCTCTGAAGTGAATTGGTCATTTGCATTACTGGTAAAAGAAAAGAGAAAACAAATTAACACTAATATAGATTTTTTCACGAACTTTCCTTGTATGCCTAACATTATGGTATTTATACGACACGTTGTTTGCGTTGCATAATAGTTTGTTGAGCTGAGTTGCTACATGCTCGGTTAGTTAAGTGGGTGTTGTTTATGCTACAGCTCCCTGTAATGCTCAGCGCTTATAATGTATCCATTACACATAAATTTGACTAGATTAACAATTTTATTTTCACGCTTAAATTTTCATTTCTTTGAACTAAAACTATATATATACAGCCATTAGTTCAATGGCTCGCATAATCAAGAAACGACCCAATCGCTCGTTTTATACAGTTAAAAAGCTAGCACTACTAGATTTTTATAACACTAGCAATTAGTTAACAAGTTTGTTAAAAATAAACCAATAAGAAAAACGCGCAATTTGCTCGCTATAAACATGTTATGTGACTCAAGGATGACGAAGAATGCATTTGCCTTTAAAAGATTTGGAAAAGGAACATTCAATACCGGAAGTATGGAAAGACTCCATTTGCAAAGTGGTTATTCAATTAACCAAAGATAATTTCGAACTCCACAATGTCTCGGAATACATCACTCTTCAATCTAGTGATTTGGCCGAGTTTAATAGAGAAAATGTTCTTGAATATGGTTGTTGTCTAAAGGCGTTATCTACTGAATGTTGGGATCGTTCATGCTATCAATGGCAAGGTGATTATTGGGATTTAATCATCGATTTATGTACTGTAGAAGAAGGCGTTAGTGATCTCGTTCTGAAAGGTCGAATTTATCCCATAGTTTCAGGCTATAAATATGAGTTTGGCATGGTATATGTTCCGTAGTTTTATTAGGCCGTCACATAACAAACGCATTAACACTCGCTTTGCTCGCTAGGGACAAATATAAGTAGGCTCCCCTCGCGTTGCTCGGTAGTTTAGCCTACGTATATTTGCCCGTTATGCGGGCGTTATAAGCCCTTTGGAGTTTAGTGAATGAAGTCAGTCTGGGCATTCAACAAAAACAATGTAGGCTTTTCTAGCGGTGTCTTTAGTGAACTCGATTTAGCTGAAAGTTGGATAAAAGAAAACTCATTGACTGGCGTTCTTACCAAATACTCTCTTGATCAAGGTGTATTTGACTGGGCTGTAGAAAATGATGTGCATAATATTAAGCCTGAAAAATTAGCTGAAAAAAGTAAGCAACCTAACTTTGTTGGTGGTTTTACTACGGCTAGTCAAGAGCACTATCATTACGAAAATGGCGTTCGTGCATAGGACTTATAACAAGGCAATTATGATGGGACGCAAAAAGCTTGGCTCGCGTCATTTCGTTCCTAATTTTAGCCAACTACTTTTTGCCGCTTATCTCGGCGTTAGCTATATGGTGTAATCGAATGAGAGTTTTAGTCTATTTTTTATTGGTTGGTTTAATAGCTTGTAGTAATAATTATCAAGTTTCCACAATCAATTATAAGAATTTAACAAAATCTCAAACTTTTACATTAACGAGTACATGTGGAGATAAAGTTATAGCTATTAAGATAGAAGGCTATGGAAACTCTACCGGTTCTTCCGTTATACATTTGATGCTAAACGGTGAAGCGTATGAATCTGAAAATCTAGATGGTGAGTTCAGATTTAAATGGTCTGGTGACTGGTACAGCGAAAAAGCTATTATTCGTTACATTGCAAACTCGGATAGCATAACTAATTTAACTTTGAGCTACAGAATGGAATGTGTATAGCTAACAAATAAATTAATCAATGGACGCAAAACAGTTGGATTTACTCACTGTTTTCATTTATTAGCCAATAATTACCTCCTAAACGGGGCATTATATACCTATAAAAAATATGGATATTGAACTACTATATGCTGCGAAAGCGGCTCACAAAAATTCGTTATATCATCGAGATTCTTTGCGAAATAGCAACAAATGTGGTTGTTTCTATTGCCTCGATATATTCGATTACAAAAATATCGTATATTGGACAGATGATGGGGATACAGCTCTTTGTCCAACTTGTGACATAGATTCAGTCATTGGCGATGATTCTGGTTATCCTGTTACAGAAGAGTTCTTATCAGCTATGCAACAAATCTGGTTCAGTGCGCAATGAGTACGGGCGCAAAACGCATGGCTTGTATTCCATCGTCGTATATTATAGCCAAGTTTTAGTTGCCGCTTAGTGTGGCGTTAGCTTTGTGAGAGAATTGTTTGCACCCTGTCGAGTTAACTTTCTATAGATTAGTATCCAGAGAAATCGAAATAAATGACTTCGAGAATTGGGTGTACACGGAAACTACACTCGAACAAACCTTAAACTCTGATGATTATCTCGAAATCATTTCAATAAACTACAAAACGCCTTCCAGTTTATATGAAGCCCAAAAAGTGCTCTCAAAGTATTATTCTATGGGTAAATATTATGAATGGAGTATTCGCAACATCCTCCATAAAATAATTGCTAAGCCGCACGATGTGGATAAATATATCGAGCAATGTTATGACTTATATTGCGAAGGATTTGGTTTCATGGATAACCTTGGGTTAGGTTACGGTCTTGGTTTAACTTGTCCAGATGGTTTTAATGATAAAGTTGATGAATTCTACCCTCACATTGCTGAAGAAGCTGAAAGAGTAATATTGTGGCTAGATACAAGAAAGATAGTAATAACGGGGCATAGTGGTGAGTATCAGGGTATCGAATACGATGATAATCGAAGCCCAAATGAAAAAGAGCCAACAGGTTATAAAATACAAAAATCAAAAAAGTGATGGCAGTTTTGGTTCTAAGTACAGCTAACAATCACACCAAGTGATGGGACTGTTAAAGCTTGGCTCGGTTTCGCTACTATTCTAATTTTTAGACAAACATTATCACCCCCTTTACAGGGCAAAGGTTTATTAATGAGATGGTATCTCACACTATTCATCATTGCAGCGCTTGCGGGTTGTGAAAAAAACACTTTACCTTCTGGGCTAAAGATGGAGAAATCTAAGGTTTTAACTTCTTCGCTTGGGCATAAGGCATATATTGTTGAAACAAGTTCTGTGAGTGGTGATGTTACTCAAGTATTTCTTGATTTTGCTGACGGCACTTGTGGTGCGGGAGTCATAGCTTCTTACCAATTGAATGCTGAGTTCAAGCTGACTTGGTTGAGTGGGAATGAATTACAGATTAAGAAAACTAAGCCTCTTGAAGTTCAATATAATGCTTCGTGGCCATTATTACGCTGTTCTAATCACGTGGTTAAAGTTAGCGTCGTAGAGTTCGAAGCTAACAATAAAATTTAAAATGAAAAAATACTGGCTGGCGTTTATTCTTCACGCAGTGTAGCAAACAAGTAGTTGCCCATTTATTTAGTAGTTAGATAAGCGGTTTGTATCTATTCTGAGAGTTTAATTGTTAGGTTTAAACATCAATTGAGAGACAGCAACTAGCAAATTCACCATCCGAAGTGCCAATTTTCCCGAGGTTCCGCGATGAGCCAATTACTGACCATCAAGCATAACTCGTTTTTGCCCCAAAATGAGTTAGGGTAAACCCTCTAATGGCTGCTTTTAGCGAAGCAGACATTCAACGTATTTAATTCAATTCTCGTTATGCAGTTTAAGTGGATCCTCGTTAAAATTTTCATAAATATTTAAGTTACTAATTTACAGGCTATTTTTTATGCGTGTTCTCGTAATGTAATTCTCTTCATTCTCGAATAAGTAAATTCTCGGTTATAGCGTAGCCTCAACAATTGTAAATCCTTTTAGCTATGTGTAAGTTATTAATAATTTGATTATTAAAAACCGTATTTTGATAATTCTGGAAATTAACACATAGAGTGTTAACGGGAATTCTCGGTAATACGCTGTTATAACCCCTGTAGTATCAGTTGAACACCATGACTATTTGCAAGAAATGTAACTCCAAAATATTCCCGAAAGCTGTTCGTCCTGGTAAGTATGTTGCGTACTTTTGTCCTGTATGTGGTATTCAGCAGAAGCGATTTGGATTAAACGAACTATATATTTTGGTTGTTTGTATTTTTCATCTATGGGCAATTGCGTTTTTCAATTATCACTTTAATTCTGGCAACATAACTTGGTCACCAATTATGTTGGGTTTAATTGGGGTTTCAGTTTGTGCATTTTTAACTTTATTGTTTAGTTTGTTTAAAATAATTACCAATAATGGTGGGAACTGGAAAATTATCAATATTATGTCTTTTTCAGTATTTTCAGGGGCAATAATTCTTGCAGCATCACAGGTGTGGGGGTTATAACAAGGCAATAATGGATGGGATGCTTAAAGCTTGGCTGGCGCTCATTCTTCGCTAAGTGTAACCAAGCAAAATCCGCCCATTATTCGGGCGTTACAGAATAAATACTATAACTCATTTATGTACATTAACGAGTGAGTAAATTGCAAAACTTGCGCATTGCTTCTGCCCCAAGACGTGTTAAGGCGAATTTTAAAAGAGCGAACATCGGCCGTTCACAATTGCTTTTCTATTTCGTCAAAGTCTATTGCTCGCATAGTCAAGAAAACGACCCAATCGCTCGTTTTTATCCTGAGGTAAAAGCGAGAACTCCTAAATTTTAATAACACTGGCAATTAGTTAGCAAGTTTGTTAAAAATAATCTAATAAGAAAAACGAGCTACGTTGTGGTAGAAAAACGCGCGATTAGCTCGCTATTAACATGTTAGGTTTCTAGGGAAAGTATGAAGATAAAGCCAATTTCTGAAGAATATTTTTATCACGATGGTCGAGGCCCAGAGTTACAAAATGTTCGTTGGAAGCGAAACGGAGTAGTCCTATTAGGTTTTGAGTATTTCAACCCTGACGATGCTTATGTTCCCGAAAACCTCAAGCATTTGACGCTAGAAAATGTCGAAGCTTTCTCTATGTCTAGTGATGAAGTGCACGGAAATATAGTTGCGAACGGAGACACTAACGCAGCGGTTCACGAGATATTAGATTCAGACTGGTTGGCATCATTTAATCAATCGCACTTATCCAAATGCAAGCATTATCAAATTATGTTTTACGACGAGATTTATGATGTTGTATGTGAGAGTTTGATATTTGGAAATGGTAAAATCGAAACCTAACAAGTTACTAAAAAGGACGCAAAACGCTTGGCTTGCGCTCCTTCGTCGCTAATTTTTGCCAAGCATTTGTGCGCCTATTAGTAAGGCGTTATACACCTAGGGATATTTGAGCATGAAGCTAATCATTATTTCACTTTTTACAATTACTTTATTGGGCTGTGCTGCTGCGGGCGTACCCTATACCAGTGATCCAATGAAAAAATTAAATTACGCCTATGAATTGATGAATACTGAAGATCGGGGGCTAGCTGCTGAAAGGCTTGGGCTTGAAGCCCTCGCTGATTTAGAAAAATCTAATAATTTGTATGGGGTAGCTGAGGCGCATACCTTTTTAGGGCTGTATTACAAAAGTAGAAGTTATAGATACCACAAAGATTTTTATACAAAACAAAACGAGTATGACCCGACAGCAGGTAAATCCATTGAACACTTTAAACTCGCAGCTGAAGCATTTGAAAAAGATGGGGATTACTGGGGCGTATCGAAGGCTCTATTTGCAATGGGCAATGCATTCTTAACGGACAATGATAAAGTTAATGGCTGCAATAAGTTTTCCGAGTCACTGGAAATCTATAGAAGTGACAAAAATGTATTTGTTGGTCGCGTCCATCCTCATAATCCAGCTTTTGAATCATATGAGGCAATGGTGGAAGGGTTTATCACAAAACACTGTGCAAACGGTGTATAACAAGCAAATTAAGAAGGACACCAAGGCCAACGCTTCTTTTTGCTCCTGGCTTCGCCAAGTGTGGCGCAAAAAGATCGCATTGTCTTGGTGCCACTTATTTGAGCGTTATCAATCAGGTCCTAGGATTTAGTTAAATGGAATTTTTTGAAGAAGTAATATATGAAATGTACGGTTTTACTTTACCGGAGTATCTTTTTTACGCCTTAGATGCCCTCGTAATCTGTGCTTGCTTCATCGCTTTGCTAGTAAGTTCAATTAAGTTAAATCGCCGCATTAACTCCAAAGATTCTCGTCTGCTTGCCTATTCTTGCTTAGCTGTGCTGGTTCTAAGTATCCTATCCGGTGTCGTATCAGAGTATAGCTATCAGCAAAACGATACTTTGTCTTTAATTGAATTGTTACTGGTTTACTCCCCATCAGTAGCTGTCGTATTAGTTACGATTAGTCTTCTTCGAGTATTAAAAAGCTTAAGTGGTGGCTTAAACAATGACTGCTAACAAAAAAATTATGTCGCCCGCAGGCTGGCTAGGACACAAACAGTCAGGCGGCTTCTCCATTGTAGCCTGCCTCTTTGTGCCCCATATTTAGGCGTTAGGTTCCCTATGAAGCACATATATTTGCTGCTCATATCTTTATTAATTGGGTGCAGTTCAAGCCCTCAAATTGAAAGTTTTGAACTGCACTATCAAGATGTCTTTGAGACATACGACTATTATAAACAAGAATACAAAAAGCAATTGTGCGGTGATAGTGGCAAATACTCAGAGAAATTAGGGCTTTCTACAATTCAAATTGAGAGAATTATTCACGAAGCAGATAAAATAAACTTTTACCAATTACCTGACTCAATTGAACACAGAAAAAAAGTGGCACCAGAGTCATCTGAGGATATAGAAAGAATAGAGATTTGTACTCCTTGCCCAACTAAAACTTTATATCTAAAAATTGGTGATGACAGTCATACTGTATCTTGGTCTTGCAACTGCTCAAATTTCATAGAGCCTACGCCAAAATTATTAAAAGCACTCGTGGAATCTGTAGAAGATTAAATCAGGCATCTCCAGCTTATAAAAAAGCACCTGAAAGCTTTAGTGGTTTGCGGTAATCTAAAAGCTGTTCAACAGGACCCAATAATGTTTAGCTTTACAAGGATAGATCATGCATAAATTCATATTGTTTTTCATTTCATTATTTCTCTCTAGCCAGCTATTAGCTGAGACCGAAGATAGTGAATACTTTGTTTTTGTTGGCAAGAAAATTAGCCTGACTCCTGTTACACCAAAACTCAAAGAAAATAAAAGTTCATTTGATAGTAAATTTCTTGCAAAATATCAGATCATAAAACCCTATAAGGGCTCATACCATGGTGCAGAAATAGAATTTACGGTATTTGATCACTACGGTGTTCCCCAATTTTCAGAATACGACCACGTTCTTCTTTATGTCGTATTACATGATGGAAAGTATTACCATTCAAAATACCAATTTACTCCCGTATATAAAACAAAATCAGGTGTTTGGGCTGGTGCATACGCTGCCTATGATTACACTCATTCAAATAATGCGAACACTACAATTAAACCTGTTAAAATTGATTTTTACTCACCAGTAGAGTTTGATATTTCTGGTTATGAAAAAGAAGAAGTTGAAGTGTGGTTTCCACAGCCTTACTACAACATTAGTGGTAACAGAGCTACAGCGGTTTATGGCAATTATTTGAATGAGCTATTTTTTCTAAAGCAACAAGGGGTTTTAAAAGCACGTGGCGATTTCCAGCAGATGTAAAGCTAACAAGGCCATCAAAACAACACTCCTCTACGTTCCGCTACAGTCGGCCCTTTATGGCGGCGTTACCAATGCCCTTCGTTAATACAGAGCCGTCCTTCTGCTCTAACTCATTTATGAGCAAAAACAATTTTAGCCAACAGCCTGCTTGTCCCGTATATAAGACTGTCAGATTTTATCAAAGCCCACCAATAAAACCTGACAAGGTATAATTTAGGTTGATGATAATTAAGCTCCCCAAAAAGAGCGTTCCAGCTATTTAACATCAAGTTCCATTACAACACCGTCTTCATCGTCCTCTTCGGTGACCACAAAACCAAACTGAGAATAAAAATTGCGCATCATATGGTGGCCAGGCATATAGAGTATGGTTATTTTTTTACATTCTGGAATTTCTTTCATCTCGTTAATTACTAATTCTGTTGCGATTTTACCTATACCTTGGCCTTGATATTTTACATCAACCATAAACTGAGCAATGTAAAACTCATCAGGTAGCCCTTCTTCAAGCTCTTGGTAATATTGAATAAAACCGACAACCTCATCTTCACGATATATTGCCCGATTAACATAATGGGGATAAAAGCTTGATTCAGCGATAGACTCTGAATTTAACGCTACGTAATCCTCTTGCTCTTTAGTTATTTCTAAGTGAATTACATCCAGCCAATTATCCTTCGTAACATCACGCAAAGTTACATTCATAAAATTCCCTTTATTTATTTTTCAGTAAATGTATAGATATGGGTAAAGTGTATAAAAACAATACATTATTGAAAAATATGACTTTAACTATTGACGACAACTTTTAAATTACAATCGCTTGGTCGTTAAACCACCAAGTTTATTTGGTAATCAAATAATCGGGAGCACCGCCAAGCGATTTAGTTTTTTATTGCCCCGTTAAACGCTTTGCAAAAGAAATCGCATAAGCTGTTGAGCGTAATTTAAGTACTTTGTCATCACTTGGCAAAAAGCCTTTAGATAACAGATTAGGGTCATAATTAGTAACATCGCAGCCTGACTGACCTGTCGATTCTATGGTGAGCTTTCCTAATTCAATTGTTTTGCGATCCGCAGGCCATTGTACTGAAGGATCCGTTAACGCATCACCCGGCTCGGCTAACTCTGCTTGAAAACGATAATGCACCTTCCCTTTCGTTAAATCTTCTTCAAGTCGCTTAGCCAGAAATGATTTAGGGAAGGTTTTCATTTGCTCTTCTGTTAACACCTGTTCTGGCTCTTCTGGCACCATGGTCCATCTAAAGGCATGTTTAGCGCCCTTTTCATCAACCATGTAAAAGGTATGCACACCAAAATAACGCGAAGACACATACGATGCTGGCGGGTTATGGCTTTGCAGCCAATTAAATTGCCCTAAGGTACTCGGGTTTTGCTCTCTGTATGCTTTTACTTTTGCATAATCGATTTGCCCAGTTTTTTCGTCAGGTACTAAGGTACTTAGCAAACCAAAAAACGCTTCTGGGCTTTTACCTGCAAATACTGGTGTAGTTAGCCCTGCAATATTGTGTACATCACCATTTTCTAGCACAAACTGCACCCCCATTCCGCGAGGAGAACGTGATGTTTCATCAGCATGAGGGTTCCCCCCGCCCATAGAAAAACGAATATTTGTTTTTGACGGTGCGTTAAATAAAGGGCTAATTGAATACTGCTTTGCTGCTTGATTAGGTGTAAATGTGCCGACAGCGCACACCCCTTTGGCGTGACCTTTTCTGATACCGGGTTGCTTACCTGACAGCTTTTCGAATAAATTAATAAAATCTTGCCCGTTTACTGATTGCTCAGCAAAACTTGCTGTCGGTATAACAAGACACATTGCACAAACAAAAGACGTAATTTTTAACATTTATCCATCCTTTAAACTTAGTTCCAACAAAAGTGACCAGATACACTTCGAAATGATTTCATCAAAGCTAATAAATATTTTTTTACCAACAAAAACGCTACAAACATTTAATAAACTTAGAATATTTATTTAACTACCATTTTTTTAAAAGCTGCTAACTTTAAATTTAGGATCCGAAAAACTGCTGTGGCGCCCAGCATTTTAAAAATAATCCGTGGTATTAATCACGACTATGGCTAGTCCACTTAATCGTAAATTTTGTGGCTTGGTCAAAAACAACAAGGACCTAATTATGGTGAAACAACATAAAAAAACCACTGCAAACGCTGATGCAGATATGACCCCTATGCTCGATATTGTGTTTATCTTGCTGATATTCTTTATCGTCACAACCTCATTTGTTAAAGAGCGAGCTATTGAAGTGAACCGCCCTTTAGCAAAACCAAGTCTTGAAAACCCTAAAAAACAAGCACAATTTACTATCACTGAAAACGACAGTATTTATTTTGCAAATAGGCTTGTCACACCAGAGCAGATAATCGCTAACCTTGCGTTATTTGCCGCACAGTTTGAAATGACCAATGTGCAAGTAACAGCAAGTGAGCAAAGCAGCCATAAAACCTTGGTCACCTTGCTTGATAAAATAAAACAATATCAAGATGTACCAATTGCTATCAGCACATCTTTATAACTTATCTCAAAGGGTCATTTGACCCTTTTTTAATATTAAAAATAAAAAACCGTCACATCTTTGTAAAAAAGCCTCTCTATTATTGTCTGCAACAAATCTGGTCTAGTCCAGATAAATTTAAAAATAAGAGGCTCAACAGATGATTAAACGACGTACACTCAGCACAGCTGTTTTTTTGTGCAGCTACCCATTTTTATCAGCGCATAGCGCTTTTGCCACTGATGCAAAAATTCAAGGCTCTATCACAGATCATAGTAATCGCTTGCCAGGTGCTTTGGTTAAAGTCGTTGGCACAAATCAATCAACGGTGACTGATTATGATGGTAAGTTTGAGCTTGCTAAATTAGATGCAGGTCGCTACCAACTTGAAGTTTCATATATGGGTTATCGCAGCCAGATTGTTGATGTTGAGATAAGCAACAATGAGGTTAAATTACTGAATCCTATTGTGATGGATAATTCAGCTAACACCATTGAAGAAGTCGTTGCTGTTGGTCAAATTCAACGTGGTGAAATGGCTGCGGCCAATAGCCAAAAGAATGCTAAAAATATTAAAAATGTTATTTCGGCTGATGGCATCGGTAAGTTGCCAGACCGTAACGCAGCTGAAGCAGTTCAACGCATCCCTGGTGTTTCTATAGAACGCGACCAAGGCGAAGGCCGATTTGTTGCTGTTCGCGGCTTACCTGCCCAGTGGAGCTCTGCAACTATCAATGGCAACCGATTACCAACTGCAGAAGAAGAAACCACCAGCCGCGCCACTGCGTTTGACTTTTTCCCAAGTGAGCTTATTGAATTTGTAGAGGTATCAAAAGCATTAACGCCAGAGATGGAGGGAGATGCTATTGGTGGTAACGTTAACTTTATAACCAAAAAAGCACCTGATGATTTCGTATTTAATGCCAATTTAGCACTCGGTCAAAATGAACTAGCTGATGGCAATAACTACTCTGCCAACTTACTTTATGGCGATCGCATCTTAGATGACAAGTTAGGTTTTTTAATTAACGCAACAGCGTGGCAACGCGACTGGGCAACAGATAACTTTGAACCACGTCGAGGAAATGATGGTTTAGGAATTTATCGTTTAGAGCTAAGAGATTACACCGGAACTCGTGAAACTTACGGTTTAAATGGTTCTGTTGAATACCAGCTAGAACAAGGCAATGTTAGTGCTAGTGCCATGTACGGCACACTAATCGACGATGAAACTCATTATAAGCATCGTATGCGTTTTGATAAAGACAGAGCAGAGCTACAACATATTAGAAATGAGCTCATAACAGAAATGACGGGCTTTGAGTTTGCTGGTGAGCATTTTTTTGGCTACGACAAAACATTAAATTGGTCTTTATCTAGCTATGAAAACGAATTTAGGTATGGCAACACGCCTAACAGTGAAGATAACAGTTATTTTGTAGTTCGATTTGACCAAAAAAATGTCGGTTACGAAGGCCTTGAAGACAGAGATACAGGCAAAAACTACGCTTATAACACGATTGATGGTGGTTCAGATCCATGGGATCAAATCAGTACTCATCTACCAAGTGGTTTTTCGTTTGAACCAAGCCAAATGGGCTTATCGTGGGTCGAACTTTATAAAATTAAGGTGAATGAAAAAGATAAAATTGTTGCCGCTTTAGACTTTGAGTGGCAACTCAATAATGATCTTATTGTTAAAGTAGGCGCAAAGTATCGCGATAAAGAACGCGTTGCTAGGTTCAGCGATGAATTTTATGCATGGGATACTGAAAACTATGGCGCAGCCCCTACTCTGAGTGATTTTACATTAGCGGACCAACCGGGCCGAAGTGATTATTTAAGCGAGCTTTCTTACGATTATCAAAGTCAGTTTTCGCAAGTTGCAAGTACTGATGACTTAGCAAGTTTTTGGAATAACAATAAAGACAAGTTTGTGCTTGATAAGAGTGAATCTGCTTTAATCGAAAATGGGGGAGCACTTGGCAGAAACTTTGATGTTAATGAACAACATACATCTTTATATGGTATGACAACATATACCATTAATGCTAATTGGGAAATGCTAACAGGTCTTCGTTTAACTCAAACCGACACCGAAGTTGACGGTTATATTTACCTTGCAGATGAAGATAAAGTCGAAAGCGTTAAAGCAAACAATGACTACTTGTCTGTGTTACCTGCATTGCATTTAACCTATCACCCTAACAGTCAAACCAATTATCGACTTGCATTAACTCGCTCTTTTGCTCGTCCTGACTTTGGCTCATTAACGCCAGGTGCAACTTACTTAGAAGCAGACAACGAATTAACTTCTGGTAACCCAAATTTAGAGCCGACTTATTCAAATAATGTCGACTTAATGGCTGAATACTTCTTTGACCGCTTAGGGTTAGTTTCTCTGGGGGTATTTTATAAAGATATTACCGATCCTATTTTTCAAAGTAGCTCTATAGGAGAGTTCGGCAATAACACTGGGGTTAATATTATTCGCCCTGAAAATGGCGATAGCGCATGGCTTGCAGGTCTCGAGGTCGCGTTCAATCGTGATTTAGGGTTTATTACACCTGAACTAAATAACTTTGGCATCATGGCTAATGCGACCTTCATGGATTCAGAAATGACGATTCCAGATCGCGCAGACAAAGTCTCCATTCCTCGCCAAGCAGATAGTCTCTACAACTTTACGGTGTATTACGATAATACGCATTTTGCAGCTCGATTAGCCGTTAACTTCAAAGGTGAATACATTGAAGAGCATGGCAGCAGCAAACAATTTGATAGCTATTATGGCGACAATACAAGCGTTGACTTTACCACGTCATATCAGCTTAACGAAAACGCATTAGTCTACCTCGAGCTGAATAACTTAACCAACGAGCCTCTTAAATACTACCTAGGCGATGAAAGCCGTCCTCTACAAGTAGAGTACTACGGTGTACGCGGCATGGTTGGCATTAATTATCAGTTCTAATCAGTTTTTGAGTTGTATGCGGGGCCATTGCCCCGCAAAGGATACCTAATGTTTTCACACCCTAATTGGCTTAAACGTGCGCAAGGAACCGGTTTTGTGTTATTTGCAGCCAGTGCTGCATTTCTCACTTACTTTTCTATGTACGCATTTCGTAAGCCATTCACTGCAAATAGTTACACTGAATTCGACGATCCGAGTTGGCAGATAAGCTTTAAGATTGCACTGATTTTGGCGCAAGTTTTTGGCTATTTATGCGCTAAATTTATTGGCATAAAAGTTATTTCAGAGATGCAGCATCAGCAACGAGGTTTAACAATTATTGGCCTTATTGCCGCTGCAGAAATATCGCTGGTGTTATTTGCTATCACTCCGATTGGGTTAAATGTTATTTGGCTATTTTTTAATGGCCTCTCACTAGGCATGATTTGGGGACTTGTTTTTAGCTTTCTTGAAGGAAGAAAAACCAGTGAAATTCTAGGCGCTATTTTGAGTGTCACTTTTATATTGGCATCAGGGCTTGTTCGCAGTGTAGGCAAATGGCTTATTGATACACTAAATGTACCTGAACTTTGGATGCCTGCAGCAACAGGTGCGCTATTTTTCCCGCTGCTATTGTTTAGTGTTAAATGCTTAACCCTCATTCCAGAACCTACAACAGAGGACGAACAAGCAAGACAAAAACGCTTACCTATGGATGGCAAAGCTCGTTGGCAATTTTTTAAACAGTATTGGTTTGGTATTAGCAGCCTCATTTTAAGCTTCATGCTGTTTACTGGTTTTCGTGATTTCCGTGACAATTTTGCAGCTGAAATTTGGCAAGCTCTTGGCCATGGTGAAGAACCTGCCATTTTCGCCTACGCGGGGATCAGAATGTCATTTATTGTCCTTATCGCATTAGGCGCGATGGTTTTGGTAAAAAACAACAAAACCGCATTTTATGTCAATCACGGCTTTATTTTATTCGGTGCCGCTTTGTTATTGTCGAGCACCTTTGCTTTCGAAGCTAACTTGATATCCGCAAAAGCGTGGATGGTCTTACTTGGCTCAGGTCTCTATATCAGTTACATCCCGTATAACTGTTTTCTATTTGACCGAATGATTTCTGCCGTTGGCTCTGTCGCTAATGCTGGTTTTTTAATTTATCTTGCTGATTCTGCAGGCTATCTTGGCTCTGTCAGTATTTTACTGTACAGAACATTTGCTATGCCTGAACTCAGTTGGCTTAACTTCTTTATTAACGCTTGTTACTTAGTTGGCATTGTTGCCGCCGCTTTAGTTGCATGTTCACTGTGTTATTTCACAGTACGTTTATCCCCTATTCGAACTCATCACTCAAAACAGGTTGTGACCTGAAACAATTAAAAGAGAATCTTATGAAAAACATAGAAGCTATCATTTTAGATTGGGCTGGAACTGTCGTGGATTATGGCTCAGTTGCCCCCACTACCATTTTTGTTGAAGCATTTAAACAAGCTTATAACTTTGAGATTTCACTTGCTGAAGCGCGTATTCCAATGGGTATGGGAAAATGGGATCACATTGCCACACTTGGAAAATTGGAGTCAGTTGCTTCACGCTGGCACTCACAGTTTGGCCGAGCAATGTCAGACTCAGATATTGATCACATCTATCAAACTTTCATGCCATTGCAAAAGGCAAAAGTAGCAGACAGAGCAATGCCTATTCCTGGTGCGCTTGAAGTGATCAATCGCTTGAAACAGCAAAACATCAAAGTAGGCAGTTGTTCGGGCTACCCTCGCCAAGTTATGGAAGTGTTAGTCAGTGCCGCTGCAGACTATGGCTATCAACCGGATCATTGGGTAGCAAGTGACGACCTTAAAGCCGGTTCTCGCCCTGGCCCTTGGATGGCTCTTGAAAATGTAAATGCTTTAGGCATTAAAAAAGTTGCTAACTGTATCAAAATTGATGATTCAGCCCCCGGCATCGAAGAAGGTTTGAATGCCGGCATGTGGACAATTGGCCTCGCATTAAGCGGTAATGCGGTTGGCTTAACAGAGCAAGAGTGGCAAGCATGTAGTGCTGAACAAAAGCAGCAACTGACACGTCAAGCTTACCAAAGCTTGTACTCTGCAGGTGCGCATTTCGTAGTTGACTCACTGGCTGATATTGAAGCTGTTTTAATGGAGATTGATGCAAAACTAAGCCGAGGGGAGCGCCCATAATGCAGTTTCAACCTTTTTGGTTTGATAATGCAATGCAAGAGGAAGCCTATGCGCTTCCTCTTTCATTACCTGCAAAGCACCATTGCGATGTATGTATCATAGGTGGTGGCTTTACAGGCCTTTGGACCGCTATCAAACTTAAGCAGCAACAAGCTAATTTAAAAGTTACCATCATTGAAAAAGGCTATTGCGGGCAAGGTGCATCAGGGCGAAATGGCGGTGCAATGTTAACTTGGTCAACTAAGCTGCCCAGTTTAAGTAAGTTAGTCGGTCTCGAAAAGGCACTGTTTTTAGTCAAAGAGTCTGAATCAGCGGTTCATCAAATTTCAGAATTTGTCAGTCAGAATGGTATCGACTGCGATTGTCGAATTGATGGCTGTTATTACACCGCCTCAAATGAAGCACAAAAGCACTTGTTAGACCCCGCAATAAAAATGCTTGAGGATAACAATCTTAATGCATGGCAACACTGTGATACTCAAGCTCTTATCAATACAGGATCAGCCGCCAATATTAGCGGTCATTATTCACCTCATGGTGGAAGTATTCAGCCGGCAAAATTAGTTCGTGGTTTAAAACAGGTCGCTGAAAGTTTAGGCGTTAAAATTATTGAACAGTGCCAGTACACAGCACATAGCGGACAATCCCCTCTAAATGTTGAAACAAACCAAGGTAATATTTGTGCTAATCATCTTGTATTTGCCGTTAATGCGTGGCTCCCTACCCTAAAACCGCAGTTTCAACGCAATATCGTGCTGGTTTCAAGCGATATGGCAATTACTAAACCGATGCCTGAAACCCTTGCGCATTTAAGTCTCAATCATGGCGCTGCAATAATAGACTCCCGTATTTTTGTAAACTATTACCGCACCACTACTGATGGTCGATTAATGCTAGGCAAAGGCGGAAATTATTTTAGCTTCGCAAACAGAATGAGTGATAAATTTGAGCAGCCGAGTCGCTATCAAACGCTATTAAATAACTCTTTATCACGCTTTTTCCCTAACCATAATTTTGAAATTGATCGAACTTGGACAGGCCCTTCTGACCGAAGTGTCACAGGCTTTCCGTTTTTTGGACATTTGAATAATCAAGCAAACGTTATCTACGCCGGGGGTTATTCTGGTAATGGCGTCGTACAGTCTTTTTTAGGGGCAAATATTCTGTGTGCTTTAATTTTAAAGAATGCACCTGTTTGGCAACACTGTGGCCTTGTAAATCAAACATTAGACAACTTTGTAGTTGAGCCCTTTCGAACTGTCGGCGCTTACCTAATTCGTAATGCAATTCGTCGTAAAGAACGAGCAGAAGACAATAACACCCATGTAAATCCAATAGATACGTATCTTGCCAGCCTCATAGGCAGCGCAGGAAAAGTCGATATGAAATCGTAGAGTTTTTTAGATGGCCATTACACACCAACAAACAATTACACAGATCTGTTATTTATTTGAGCAGTTTGGTTACCAACACTATGACGAAATTTGTACTCAGTATTCTCATGCAGCCCAGTGCGCTGGGCTTGCATTGCAGCAAAAATTAAGCGCTGATACTGTCGTTGCTGCATTTTTACATGATATTGGACATTTAATCGCACAGCAGCAAAATCTCACTATGACCAAGCAAGGATATGTAAATCACTGTGAGCTTGGCGCTATTTTTTTAAAAGAAAATAACTTTAATGATGCTGTCGTTTCCATGGTTTCTCAACATGTTCAAGCTAAACGCTATTTAGTCGCAAAGAATGCAGGTTATGAGCAAACACTTTCGCCTGCCAGTACACTCACCTTGCAACAACAAGGTGGCCCTTTGTCGTTACAACAAGCTAATCAATTTTCAGCCCAGCCATTTTTTGAAGAAATTTTACAATTAAGAGAACTTGACGACTGTGCAAAAGATCCAAATATGCATATTGAACCACTTTCTTTTTGGCTAGATTACTTAGATAACTATTTAATTTCATAATCAAACGTTATAAATCCCTTTATTATCAGTTAAGCTAAAGCTGTATTTAGCAAAAAGGCACCGTATGCTTTTATATCAACAAATCAGAAATTACATACATCAATTACTAAGCGAAGGGACTCTGAACACGGGTGACAAACTCCCTTCTGAGCGTTTGTTACAAGAACAATTTAACTCGACCCGTATTACAGTCCGTGAGGCACTACTTCGTTTAGAAGCTGAAGGATTGATCTATAGCCAAACGCGCCGTGGTTGGTTTGTAACACCAACAAAACTTAAGTGGAACCCTGCCACTAAAGTAAACTTTTATGAACTTGCAAAACAACAAGGCTTTGTTGCTGATACCCAAGTGATTAGCCATCAAGAAATTAGCAATCATGATTTAAAAGCAGAATTTTCTGCATCAACTTTGCACCATTTGCAACGTGCCCGCAGCCTTGATGAGCGCTTAGTGATGTTTGAAGATATTTTTTGTGATGCTGCGCGTTTTGATGGACTTGCTGAGCACAACCTAAATGGCTCGATAACACAAATAATGGCAAATCAATACGCAACAAATGTAGTCAATGAGCAGTGCGCGATTAGTGTGACTGTCCTTCCTGACGATGTAGCACAGGTATTGCAAAAAAATAGTGGCACACCCTGTTTAAAAGTTATTCGTAAACGCTTTGATGAACTAGGCAGTTTAGTGGATTACAATGTTGAGTATTGGTTGCATAATGCCATTGAAATGACTGTAGAAGGTCACTAAGGCAATAAATGAAAAAAGGCTTTGTTAAACAAAGCCTTTACACGGGTGAACATTCTTTATAACCAATATCTGCTGTTTGATATTGCCTCAATTAAACGTGTAATATCGTTTTCGAACACATGACCAATATTGCCAATTCTGAAGCAGTCAGCATCTGACACCTTACCTGGGTAAATCACAAACCCTTGGTTTTTAAGCAACAAGTAAAACTCTTTAAAGTCATACCCATTCGCTGTTGGAGAATAAAATGAGGTGATAATCGGTGAATGTAAGCTCTCATCTAAGAGCGTTTGAAAACCTAACTCTCTCATCGCAGTGACTAAAAGTTGCTGATTGTCTTTATAACGCTTATGACGTGCTGCAATACCACCCTCTTGTTCTAATTCAATTAGAGCTTGATGAAATGCGCGTACAACATGTGTAGGAGATGTGAAACGCCATTTACCTTGATTATTCTCCATACACTGCCACTGTGCATGTAAATCAAGTGACAACGAACGTGCAACCCCCTGTGATTCTTCAATTAAGTCACGTTTGCAAATTACAAAACCAAAACCTGGAACACCTTGAATACACTTATTAGATGAGCTAATCATTACATCAATGTGCCAATCTGCTAAGTCAAACGGTACGCCACCAAAGCTGCTCATTGCGTCTAAAATATACACTTTGTTATGGCGTGATAATAGTTCGCCCACTTGCTTTGCTGGGTTTAGCATGCCGGTCGTCGTTTCGCAGTGCACCATTGCAACATGACTAATGTTTTCATCACTCAAGAGTGTTTTTTCAATGTCGTCACAGCTTGGTAGCTGAGTTTCAGTGTAATTTAAAACACAATGGTCAACACCTAAATACTTGGCAATTTCTGCCATCCGTTTACCATATGCGCCATTGTTTATTATTAATAACTTATGTTCATTTGCGACTAAACTACCTAAAGCACTTTCTACACTCGCAGTGCCACTGCCCTGCATTAATGTGCACGTATAGTCAGAACTTTTAGTGGCCAAAGTTACAAGTTTGCTGCGAATAGCCTGTACAACACCTAAGTTATAATCGTCATCCCATGTACACCAATCCTTTAACATCGCTTGTTTTACACTGTCCGATGTTGTTAATGGGCCAGGAGTTAACAGTAAATATTCATTCATTTTTAATATCGCCTAAAATTTGGTCTAGTCCAGATATTATTAGGGATTTATGTTGATAAAAAAAGTGAAGTTTTTATGACTGCATTAAAAAAGGGCCTAACGGCCCTTTGCAAGTTAAATAATAAAGGAATCTAAAGGGAGTTTAGAACTTGTACTCTGCACCTACGTAGTAGTACGCACCGTTAAAACCAAATGGTGCTGAACGACGTGAGTAAGTGAATACACCAGGGCTTGAAACAATTGTGTTGCCGCTAGCATCAACAATCGTACCCGAGCGTGAATTACCAATGGTGTTCTTATCTGGGTAAACATCAAATAAGTTATTTGCACCAATGTTAAATGATAGGTTTTCGTTAAAGAAATAGTTAACTTTAACATCAGTTAAGATTTCAGCACCGTATGTTTGACGGCCACCATCTTCAACTGTGTATTCGCCGTAACGGTTTAAAGATAGGTTTACAGTCCAATCTTCTAAGCGGTAAAGCGCGCTTAAGTTAATGCGGTCTTCAGGTTGCCATTCTTCGATAATTGACGTTTCTTGGGCAGAAAACACATCTTCTACCGGAATAGTTTCAAGACCACTGCCTGATGGCGTGAATAAATCAACTACATCTGTTTTAGTAAAGTTAGCAGCAAAGGTGAAATCTAGCGTGCCGCCAAGGCCTTCTGTGTTCCATGTAGCAACTAAATCAACACCTTCTGTTTCTGTGTCGGCACCATTTAAGAAGAACTGACCCGCACCTGCGCCTGAGCTTTCAAGTGCAGCATCGAGCGTATCTGATAAACCTTTACCTAAACGGTTAGAAATAACGATACGGTCGTCGATATCAATCGAGTAGTAGTCAATGGTTAAATTGATATTGTCGGTCACGTTATACACAATACCTAAACTACGGTTTTGTGATTTTTCTTCTTTTAACTTAGGAATACCAATTGATTGCGCTAAGGTACTGTCGTTTCTAAACGTACCTACTTGCTCAGCCACTAAGCTGCCATCATCACCTACAACAAACTGAGTACTTACGTTATTAAAGTAAAGTTGTTGCATAGAAGGTGCTCTAAAACCTGTGCTTAATGCACCACGCAAAGACACATCTTCAGTGACAGACCAGTTACCCGCTAACTTAAAGTTAACTGTGTCACCAAAGCCTTTGTAGTTATCGTAACGTACCGCACCTGAAATGATTACATCATCGATAACATAGGTTTCTGCATCCATATAGAATGAGATCACATCGCGCGACTCATCAACTGATGATGCCGGATCTGAACCACCAAAACCTTGCGTACCGCTTGCAGCGTCAACACTACCTACCCCGCCATTTAAGCCAGAATAGATGCTCACACCATCAACTGTATCGTAATCACGGTATGCGTATTCGCTACCTTCAAGAATACGGAACTCATCGGTACGAAGCTCAGCACCTAGTGCTAATGAGAAGTTGTCGTAATCTTTGGTGTAATCAAGGTTTAGAGTTTGCAGTGATAATTCAAGGCCATATGCATACGCTGAACGCGGGATAGTGGCACGAATTTCATCAGCCGTTAAACCTTGGTCATAACGAAGGTAGTTAGCATAAGAGCCGTTGATAGTGTCGCTTGTGGTGTAATCAATGCTGTTTTCACCGTAGGTGTACGATAAATCAATGCTTGAGTCATTATCGAACGATTTTTTATAACCAAAGTTATAAGACACGTCATCAATGACAGTATTAATTTTCGGTAAAAAACCCATAGGAATGGTTGCATCACCATCTTGTAATACAGGGTTACCATTAGCATTTGCGTTATGACGGAAAAACGCAGCTGATTCGTTTTCACGATTTGAATAAGTGATAAAGCCATATAGCTCACCACCAGCAAGCTCGTAGCCAGTGTTAACGGTTAGAGCAAATTGCTGTGAATCTGCATCACCAATTCTAAACGTATCACGAGGTGCCGTTAACTCACGAGGGTCGCCTGCTAATAGCGTACCGTCATCAAGTTCAGTACAGCCGTAAAATTGACATGAGCCATGAAGACCTGCACGGTTTGTCGGCGCACGGTCACGGTAGTTGATTGTGGTATTTAAATAACCTTCATCACCTAAAGCAAAACCTTTGTTGAAATCAACAGTTACAGTTTCGCCATCGCCCTCTGAGTACTCACCGTAATTAATCGCCGCTTTACCGCCCTCTTCAGCGTCTTTTAATACGATATTAATAACACCTGCGATGGCATCTGAACCATATTGCGCAGCAGCACCATCACGTAATACTTCAATACGTTTGATTGCAGCAGCAGGAATAGCATTCATGTCGGTACCCGCCGTACCACGACCTACTGAGGTATTAATGTGAATAAGGCTCGCTTGGTGGCGGCGTTTACCATTGATAAGAACTAAGGTTTGATCTGGCCCTAAGCCACGTAATGTTGCAGGGCGAAGTGCATCAGTACCATCACTGATAGACGAGCTTGAAAAGTTAAAAGACGGTGCAATAGCCTGAAGCATACGGCCAACTTCTGTTTGACCTGTATTCTCGAGTGCTTCGGCACTTAAAATATCAACCGGAACCGGTAAATCTTCAACCGAGCGTCCTGCTACACGGCTACCGACAACGGCAATTTTTTCGATGTTTTGTTCTGCTGATTGATCTTCTGCTAACGCTTGCGTATTGGCGGCAAGCAGTAATGGCACGACTGCAGCGCTGACCCCTGATACTTTGATCATGTTATTATCTATCCTATCTACTTGTTTGAGTTTTATACTCAGCAAGCCTTGTTGATCAACAACCGCATCGAGCTCAGTGCCTTCTAGCATCGCATTCAGTGCATCAAGTTTGGTGTAAAAACCAAACACTGATTTCGCTTGATATTGCTTTGCTAATTCGAAAGAAAAAATGACTGTTTGTTCGGTTTGCTTTGCAAATTCGATTAACGCCAAATCAGCTCGTTGCGCTTTGATGTCAAATTGCAGCATTTGTTTTTCAGCCGCTATTGCTACTTGGCCTGCTGTAAGGCCATAAATAACAAAAGAGGCAGGTAACAACGGCAATTGCTTACTGCGCAATTTAAACAAACAAGTGAGGAAGAAAAATCCGCTATGTAAATTTAACTTTTTTTTAATTAATTTTTTGTGACGAGAAAGTGGCGCACAATTAACATCATTAGATTGGCGTATTCTCATAGACAGAACTAACCTTTTGCAGCGATAGTTAAGCTAACACGATGTTCACCTAAACGTTGATGTTCTACACCTAAGTTGACCTGTAAAGAATCAAGCAAACCTTTAATGTCACCAGTTTTAAACACGCCAGCCACTTTTAAAGAGGCAAGTTCTGGATCATTTAATTCAAAACGTGTGGCGGTATAACGACTCACCTCTTGCAGAGCTTCGTCTAAAGACTCTCCATTAAAAATCAGCATTTCTTGTTGCCATGCCAAATCACGTTGTACGTCATCAACAGATAACTGTTTAATTGGCTCTGTTTTACTATGTTTTATCAGTGCTTTCTCACCAGATACAACAACATTAGCGCGAAGCGCTTTTATATCTTCACTGTTATCTGAGGCGTCTTTTAAACGATTAAAGTCACTAGCATCAACCTGCGTACCCGGATCAGCAATCATCACCTTGCCCTCGGTCACCACTAGCTCTAGGTCTGAAGCGGTATTTCGCTGAACATTGAACACCGTACCAAGTGCAGTAAATGATTTATCACCAGCAATAACCGTAAACGGACGGCTCGGATCTTTGGCAACATTAAAGCGCCCTTCACCGCGGCTCAAAATTAATTGACGACGATCGCCTGAGTAGGCAACTTCAAGTTTAGTATTGGTATTGAGCTGCACAATAGTGCTGTCTGGTAAGACAAATTCAGCTTGCTCACCCACTTTAGTGCGGTAAATTTTGGTAAATTTGGCGTAGTCATTTTCTTCACTTTGCCAATAGCTTGAATAGATAAGCATGATACAACCAAGCAACATCACCACTAAAAAGCTGGCGGCGGTTGCCATACCAAATACAGCAGGTTGTTTTTGCGGTGCTTTATAAGGAAACAAACTACTTAACTCATTAAGCACACTCATTTCATCCCACAAGGTCGCAAGTTCAAACAGTGCCTCTTGATGAGCTGTACTTTGATGAGCCCAGATATGTAATTGACTTACTTCATCTTTAGATAAGCCACGATCAATTGCACTGATCCAATGACTCGCCTGCTCTTGAATCATGTCTTTTGATGAAAATGGATGAACATTACTCATTTGTTCACCTCTTTTGCAGTGAACTCTGTGGTAGGGGTAAATGCCTGAGGTTGTACATCATGTGATTTCATTGCTCGGTGAACATGTAATAAGCCTTTGGCTATATGTTTTTCAACAGTACTCTCGCTGAGATCCATTTTAGCTGCAATTTCCTTTTGGCTTAAGCCATAGACTTTTTTTAAGATAAAACATTTTTTAACCTGAGGGCTTAATTCGTTAGTCACCCGGCAAAAAAACAAAAAGCGCTCTTTAGAAGTCACTTCATCTTCAAGTGCCATTGAACGCATGTGATGCTCAACCTGCTGTTGTTCATCTAACGATTCTTTGTATTTATTGTCCCATTTAGCAATATGATTTAGCGCCAAATGCTTAGCGGTTTTCAGCATGTAACTGTGAGTATATTCGATATTTTGCTTAAGATCAGCTTCATAACTTTTTATAAACGTTTCTTGTACAATATCTTCTACATCATCAGGGCTGACGATACGTGATACAAAGCGCCTAAGCTTGCTCGATATCTCAGTAAAAGCGGTGATAACCCCAGTTTGTTCTGTCATCCTTAACTCACCTTTATTATATTTTTATTGCTTTAGGGTACGAGATTTCAGTTTAATTACAAGCCATTTGTTAAGTTTTTGTACCTTAAGTAAACAAAGATTTCATAAACTCATAAAAAACCTCTGTTTTACGCGTCACTAGGCTGTTTTGTGGTTTTAAAAACCACACTGGCGCATCAGCATCAACTAGGCTATTAGGGAGTATTTCGATTAACCGTCCTTCGGCTAAATCGTCTTTAATTGCAATATAAGATTTAATCGCTATGCCATGGCCTGCAATCGCAGCCTGTGTCATGTTATCTGAATTAGATACAGTAAAACGCGTTCTCGCATTATAATTAATGACTTGTCCGCCTTCGCTAAATTTAAGCTGTCGCTGCCATGGCAAACACACCCAGTAATGGTCTTTAAGATCCGAGACCGATTTTGGTTGCCCATATTTTTCAATATAGCTCGGTGCTGCGCACAAAATACGAGAGTTACTAACCAGCTTACGAGAAAGCAGGTTTGAATCTGCTAACTGACCAACTCGAATAGCCACATCTTGGGCATCATCCACAATATTCACGAATTGATCTGTGATCATAAAATCGAGCTTTAAGTCGGGATATTGCTGTTCAAAGTGGCCAAGCTCAGGCATCACAAATTTTGAGAAGACCCAAGGCGGCATAGTAACTCTTAAAAGCCCTGTCACTGCTGAGCCCCGTGCGCCAATTTGATGCTCTGCATCATACAAGGCCTCTAAAATGGCACCAGCACGTTGATAAAACAGCTCTCCTGCCGGCGATAAGCGTATTCGCCGACTATCACGAAACAACAATACAGTACTTAATGCTTTTTCTAACTTACTTAAGCGATGACTTACCGTAGCTGGTGAGAGGCCCTGAGCTTTAGCAGCGGCAACTACACCTTGGTTTTCAACTATGGCAATAAAGGTTTCTAAATCACATAAACTGTACATGGCTTTCATTCAATATTTTCGAATTTAGGTTTCAGTTTTGTATTGTATATATAAATATTTAAAACTCTATACTTGCTACTAATTGTAAAAAATGATTGGAGAATGTATGTCTTTAAAAACCCAAATCGACGCCTTTGAAGTGCAAAAGAAAGCCAATGTCCCAGCTGATATCTTAAATTTGATGGATGTAACGACTGAAAAACTAATTGCTGAACAATTAAGTGAACATGCTTTAAAAGTCGGTGATAAGTTTCCAGCATTTGAATTACCCGACAGCAAGGGCAAACAAATCAGCTCGACTGAACTGCTAACTAAAGGCCCGCTTGTGCTGAGTTTTTACCGTGGTGGCTGGTGCCCATATTGTAATTTAGAGCTACGTGCACTTAACAATATGCAACAAGCATTTGCTGATCAAAATGCACAGTTAGTTGCTGTTTCGCCTCAGTTACCTGATGAATCACTATCTACCCAACAGCAAAACGAGCTAGCTTATATGGTGCTTTCTGATGTGTCTAACTCATTGGCTAAAAAGTGTGGTTTGGTATTCACTTTGGATGAACGCTTGATCCCTGTTTACGATCAACTTGGTTTAGATATTCCAAAAGTCAATGGTGACGAAAGCTACGAATTACCATTACCAGCAACCTACGTTATTGATAGCCAAGGGGTAATTCAATTTGCATTTGCCCATGAAGATTACACTCTAAGAGCAGAGCCTTTAGATGTACTTAACGCAGTTAAGGCACTAAATCATGTTTAAAAAAGTATTTTTTAGTCTAGTTTTATTGGTAACCCTAACTTACTCGGGAGGCACAATGGCAGAGTCTCAACACCAAGCAAAACCAAAAGTAATTGTGTTTGATGTCAACGAAACCTTGCTTGATCTTGAACAAATGCAAACCTCAGTCGCTGAAGCGCTTGATGGTAATACCCAGCTATTACCGCTTTGGTTTTCGACAATGCTTCACCACTCTTTAGTAAGTACGGTATCGAATGATTATCATGACTTTGGTGAAATTGGCGTTGCAGCACTGATGATGGTGGCAAGTAATAATCAAATTTCGTTAACCAACGAGCAAGCTAAACAAGCGATTGTGCCACCGCTTTTATCTTTACCTGCGCATAGCGATGTTAAACCAGCTTTAGCGAAATTAAAGCAAAACTACAAACTGGTCAGCTTTACAAATTCGTCAAATAACGGTGTAAAAGCACAGTTCCAACATGCTGGTTTAACAGATTACTTTACTCACCGTTACAGTGTTGAAGATATTAAAGTGTATAAACCCGATCTGCGCGCTTACAAGTGGTTGCTTGAACAATTAAATGTAGCGCCTCACGAAGCTTTAATGGTTGCTGCTCACGGCTGGGATGTAGCAGGCGCTAAAGAAGCGGGTATGCAAACAGCGTTTATCGCAAGGCCCGGTAAAGCGCTTTACCCACTGGCAAAGCAACCAGATTACATTGTTAAAAACCTTGAAGAGTTAGCCTCTTTACTAACGAAAAAGTAAAAAACGATTTAAACCCTTAAATTAACGCAAAGCGAAAATGCTTTGCGTTTTTTTGTGCCTAATAAAAAAGTAAACTACAGGGTGTACCTTTCTCTTTTTTGGGTATAAACTAAACGCTAATTGAAAATGCATAGTGACGTCTTTCATCCTGATAGACTACTTTTTATGTATACCTACTTAACAATTGGACTGTGGAGTAAACATGCGTCTGCCTTTCGCACCTGCCAAATTATCATTATCTGCGTTGTTATTAGTTTCTACTCCTTTGCTACTGCAAGGTTGTTCTGAAGCGCCACAGCAACAACAGGGTCAAATGCACCCCGCTGCTGTCGCGACTATGACAATGGAAACTCACGATGCCCCTTTTACGATTGAGCTGCCAGCGACGCTGTCTGGTTCAAAAGAAGTTGAAGTTCGAGCCCGTGTCACCGGTATTCTTGAATCACGCAACTTTGAAGAAGGTCAGCGTGTAGAGCAAGGCCAATCACTGTTTACAATTGACCTTGAACCTTATCAACTTGCGGTTGACCGAGCGCAAGCTGCACTTGATGGTGCAAAAGCAGCGCTTGTTCAAGCTGATCGTGACGTTAAACGACTAGCTAAACTACGAGCCGAAAAGTCCGTTTCACAACGTGATTACGATAACGCAAGCTCAGCTAATGATATAGCTAAAACTGATTTAGCCGCTGCAAAAGTTGCCTTAAAAGAAGCGCAGCTTAATCTTGAATATGCGCAAGTGAAAGCCCCTGTCGCAGGTGTAATGGGACGTGAGTTTGTTTCTGAAGGAACCTATGTTTCTGGTCCAGATTTATTACTGACTCAAATGACTCAGTTTGACCCTATTCGTATTCGTTTTGGCTTATCTGAGCGTGAACAACTGCAAATGCGTCAAGATGTTAAAAATGGCTCACTGACGTTACCTGAGCAAGGCCATTGGAAAACACAAATTAAACTTCAAGACGGCTCGTTATACGGACAAACCGGTGAAGTTAACTTCTCAGATGTGCGTATTAATCCAAACACAGGTACCAGTGAGTTTCAGGCAATTATTCCTAACCCTGATTTTCAACTTCGCCCGGGCCAATTCGTGCGCGTTGAGTTAAGTGGTGCAGTACGCAAAAACGCTTTCATCGTACCGCAACGTGCAGTACTTGATAACGGCACCGGTAAGTTTGTTTATGTAGTAAGTAAAAACGAGCAAGGTATGGATGTCGCTTTACCTGCCCCTGTTACTGTAGGTGAATGGATCAAAAAACCAGAAAACGAGCAATACCAAAATTTTTGGTTAATTCGCAGTGGGTTAAAAGAAGGCGACCAAGTTATTGTTGATGGCATGGCACGTATTTTCTTCCCGGGTATGCCAGTCAATGTTGGCCAACCTGCCGCTAACCCTAGCCACGCAGAATAAGCACAGGGAGTCTTATGTTTTCTCGTTACTTTATAGACAGACCCATTTTTGCGTTTGTTATCTCTATTGTTATTGTGCTTGCGGGCCTTGCTGCGATGCGCAGTTTACCTGTGGCGCAATATCCTGAAATAGCACCACCGGTTGTACAAGTAACCGCAGCCTACCCCGGTGCATCTGCCGATGTGCTTGAGCAAACGGTAGCGACACCGATTGAAAATGCCATTACCGGTGTTGAAGGCATGATGTATATGTCATCAACGTCAACCAGTGCAGGTTCAACCACCATCGAAGTTACTTTTGAAATTGGTACTGATGTTGACCAAGCAGCCGTTAACGTAAACAACCGTGTTAAGCAGGTTGAAGCGCGTTTACCTGAAGAAACACGCCGCCAAGGTGTGGTGGTTCAAAAAGGTTCTTCTAGCTTTTTACAAGTTCATGCCTTCTACTCACCAGATGGAACACGTTCAAGTTTATGGACATCAAACTATGTCACTATGAACGTGCTAGACCGTGTTAAACGTATTCCTGGTACCACCAGTGTACAAATTTTTGGTGCCAAAGATTACGCAATGCGTATTTGGCTGCGCCCTGATGTAATGAGCCAGTTAGGTGTCACTGTTGAAGAAATTGCAGGGGCAATCCGTGTTCAAAACTCGCAATACGCGGCAGGTAAAATTGGTGCTACACCGACTACGCAATCTCCACAAGAGCTGGTTTACAGTGTAACTGCACAAGGGCGTTTGTCTGAGCCTGAGCAGTTTGAAAATATCATTATTCGTTCAAACACTGACGGCAGTAGCTTACGCTTAAAAGACGTTGCCCGCGTTGAACTTGGCTCAAAAGATTATAACTTCAAAGGAACAATTAACGGTAAAGAAGCTGTACTGTTGGGTATCTTCTTGCAACCGGGTGCTAACGCTCTTGATGTAGCTGAAGAAGTAAACAGTGTTATTGAAGAAATGAAAAGCCAGTTCCCGACCGGACTTGCACATTTAACTTCTTACGACACAACCCGCTTTGTTGAAGTATCAATCCGTGAAGTTGTAAAAACACTGCTTGAAGCCATGGTATTAGTATTCTTAGTGGTGTACTTATTCTTACAAAACTGGCGCGCCACGCTTATTCCAACTCTTGCAGTGCCAGTATCACTACTGGGCACATTTGCCGGCATGTATATGCTGGGTTACTCAATTAACTCACTCACCTTATTCGGTATGGTGCTGTCGATTGGTATTGTTGTTGATGATGCCATCGTGGTGCTTGAAAACGTTGAGCGTATCATGCACGAAGAAGGGCTAGGTGCCAGAGACGCCGCCGTTAAAGCGATGGGCGAAGTAAGTGGCCCTGTAGTAGCCATTGTTTTAGTACTTTGCTCAGTGTTTGTGCCAATTGCGTTTTTAGGTGGCTTAACCGGTGAGTTATTCCGCCAGTTCGCTATTACTATTTCGATTGCTGTAAGTTTATCGGGTGTGGTTGCTTTAACGATGACGCCAGCGCTTTGTGTACTTATTTTAAAACAAGAACACAAACAAACTGCCCGCTTCTTCTTATGGTTTAACGACATGTTTACCAAGATCACAGGCCGTTATGTCGGTGCTGTTGGCTTTATGGTGCGCCGTGGTCTGTTAGGGCTGATCTTAATGACAGGTATGATTGTCGCAACGATTGGCCTTTGGCAAAACACCCCAGGTTCGCTTGTGCCAGATGAAGACCAAGGTTATTACATCTCTGCAATCTTCTTACCTGACGGTTCATCACTTGAACGCACAGAGCAAGTCACGCAGCAAGTTGTTGAGGCCGTGCAATCAAACCCAGCGAACGAAAACGTGGTGGCGTTTACCGGTTTTGACTTTATTGGAGGTGGTTACAAAAACAGCGCTGCAACCTTATTCGTGACTCAAAAGCATTGGGATGAGCGTGAAGTTGATACCAAGGCGCTGGTGCAAGAGCTATTCATGAAAACAGCAGGTATTAAAGAGGCGCTCGTTCTTGCCTTTAACCCTCCGGCTATTTTTGGTTTAGGTAACACAGGTGGCTTTGAGTTTTATATTCAAAACAAAGGTGATAGCGACCCAGATAAACTTCAACATGCAATGCAGTTGATGACAGCTGAAGCACAAAAGAGCCCTATTATCAGTGGCCTGCAAACACTTTGGCGCCCTGACGCACCACAGCTACGTGTTGATGTTGACCGTGAACAAGCGCGTGCCATGGGTGTAGAAATTGATGATGCGTTCACTGCTCTTGCAGGTAACTTAGGGACTTATTACGTTAACGACTTCAATAAATTTGGTCGCGCATGGCAAGTACTAATGTCTGCAGACGCTGAATTTAGAATGAAGCCTGACGACATTGGTCGTATCTATGTTAAAAACAACCAAGGTACTATGGTGCCGCTTTCAGCCTTTACCACTATCGAGTATAGCCGTGGCCCTGAAAACCTAAATCGCTATAACAACTTACCTGCTGTTAAACTGATGGGTAATGCAGCGCCGGGTTACAGCTCAGGTCAAGCTATTGCTGAAGTTGAACGTATTGCACAAGCAGTATTACCACCTAATATGACCTACGAGTGGACAGGCTCTGCATTCCAAGAGAAACGCAGTTCAGGCACCACTGGGATTGCCTTAGGCCTTGCTGTGATCATGGTATTTTTGATTCTAGCAGCGCTATATGAGCGTTGGTCGTTACCACTGTCTGTGATGCTTGCCCTGCCATTTGGTACCTTTGGTGCGCTTATAGCGGTTTGGGTTGTGGGCATGACAAACGATGTGTACTTCCAAATTGGTCTGGTAACACTTCTTGGTCTTGCTAGTAAAAACGCGATTCTTATTGTTGAATACGCCTTGATGAAACATCAACAAGGCTGGAGCGCAAGTACGGCTGCGCTTGAGGCTGCGCGTTTACGTTTTAGACCAATCATTATGACTTCGCTTGCTTTCATTTTGGGCGTTGTGCCTTTAGTACTAAGCTCTGGCGCAGGTGCAGGTGCCCGTCACAGTGTTGGTACCGGTGTAATGGGCGGTATGATGGCAGCGACATTCCTTGCAGTATTCTTTGTGCCGCTGTTCTTTTATTGGTTAACGGCACGTAAGTTAACTGAAAAACGTTCAAGACAAGAGCTTGCTGATGAGATAGCAGCACATCATCAACAAGAACATGTTAAAACCCAAGAGGGTAACCTGTAAAAAATGAAGGGCAAACAATGAGTTTGCCCTTTGTTTTGATTATTTGATTACTAGCAATTTACTGCTTCGAACGCTAGTATTAAGGAAAGATGTGTGGAGTACAGCATGAATAATCAAAAATTAGCCGAATTTGAACAGTATTTTCAAATCAACGAGAGCAACCGTGTCAATTTGTATGCGGTTGAACCAAGTGCTGTACCAAAAACCAATGCTGAACTTGAAGCAGATATCCCTGCCCTATTTAAACTTGCCAACGAAGTAAACGAACTTGAGCAAACAAGCTTACGACCACTTCGTAATCTAGGTGATGTTGCACAAGAACTGGCGGCCTTTTTACAGGCGCAATCTCGTAAAATTGATTTAATCATGAGTCACATCTTAGCCTCAGAGCAGCCTGACGATAACGCAAACTATTGCGATAGTTATGGCGGTGGCGGTGTAAAACTTACCTCCGCTGATGTGTATGAATTAGGGCAAACATTTCGCACTAAGTTATTCTTACAACACGAAGCATCAGCTATTTATTGCTATACCGAATTAGTGGCCATTGAAAAATGCGATGATGATAAATACCAATACACATTATTGTTTACTGCCATTCGCGATGCTGACCAAGATTTAGTCGTAAGAGCAGCCCTGCACGCACAAACACGCCAACTAAAAAAACGTCAGCAAGAAAACAATCAGCAAGACAAATAAAAATCACGCTGGATCGCGCACAAAAAGCTGACATCTATGGCTAAAATGCTAAACTAGCCCCACCTTAGTTTGTTTAATACCTTCATGAAATTTAGACTTTTACCTGAATGGGCTGAGCAAGATGCTGTTATGCTTACTTGGCCTCATCAAGACACAGATTGGGCAGCAAATTTAACCGCTGTTGAGCCTGTGTATGTAGCACTTTGCCAAGCAATAAGCCAACAACAAGATGTTGTGATTGTAGCTCATGATAATGCTCTCAAAGCACATATTGCAGCTTTACTTGCAAATGCAGAGGTTGATGCTAAACGCATTCACTTTGTGGTGACACCCTGTAACGATACCTGGGCACGTGACCATGGCCCATTGACCTGTGCGAATATTGATGACGCAACAGAATTGAAAGTAATGGATTTTATTTTTAATGGGTGGGGCAATAAGTTTGCAAGTGATCTTGATAATCAAATTAATCAAGTACTTGTAAAGCAAGTCGCTAATTCTAAAAATGGTTATCAGCAAAGTAAACTGGTTCTTGAAGGCGGTGGCGTCGAGATCAATGAACGCGGCGTGTTACTCACAACTAGCGAGTGCTTATTAAACCCAAATCGTAATCCTGAACTCACAAAAGCAGATATAGAACAAACGCTGGTTGAGCAACTAGGCGCTACGTCGTTTCTTTGGGTTGATCACGGTTACCTTGCGGGTGATGATACCGACAGCCATATTGATACGCTGGTACGTTTTGCTCCAAACAACACCCTTGTTTATGTTAAGTGCGACGATAAAAATGATGAGCACTTTGCAGCCCTTGATGCAATGGAAAAGCAACTGCAATCATTTAAAACAGCAGAGGGTGAAAACTACACGCTGATTGCCTTACCTTGGCCAAAAGCAGTGTTCGATGAAGATGGTGACAGATTACCTGCCACATACGCTAATTATTTAATTATCAATAAAACCGTTTTAGTACCAATTTATGGTGATGAAAACGATCAACTGGCGCTTGGTCAGGTTGCCAAAGCATACCCAGATCACACTGTAGTGGGTATTAATTGTGTGCCAATTATTCACCAATTTGGCAGCTTACACTGTATTACAATGCAATTACCGCGCGGCTTTTTAGCAGGAACAAACAATGACTAAACCAACGCATTTAAAGGTTGCTCTTGTTCAGCAATCAAACACCGATAATGCTCAAGACAATATGGCAAAATCAATTGCTGGTATTCGTGATGCAGCAAGCCAAGGCGCTAAGCTTATTGTTCTTCAAGAGCTACACCGTAGCTTGTATTTTTGCCAAACCGAAGATGTAGACGTTTTTGATTTAGCAGAAACAATCCCGGGCCCAAGCACAGACACCTTAGGTGCACTTGCCAAAGAACTTAATGTGGTGATCGTGTCATCATTATTCGAAAAGCGCGCTACAGGACTTTATCACAATACTGCTGTGGTACTTGAAACTGACGGCAGCATTGCCGGTAAATACCGTAAAATGCATATTCCTGATGACCCAGGCTTTTACGAGAAGTTTTATTTTACACCGGGTGATTTAGGTTTTGAGCCTATTCAAACCTCTGTCGGTAAACTTGGTGTACTAGTGTGTTGGGATCAATGGTTCCCAGAAGCTGCACGCTTAATGGCAATGGCCGGTGCTGAAATTTTAATTTACCCAACAGCCATTGGTTGGGACCCGCGTGATGAAAAAGACGAGCAAACACGTCAAAAAGACGCTTGGGTTATTTCCCAACGTGCTCATGCAGTTGCCAATGGCGTGCCGGTGATCAGCTGTAACCGTGTTGGCCACGAAAGTGATCCAAGCGGTCAAAGTGAAGGTATTCAGTTCTGGGGTAACTCGTTTATCGCGGGCCCTCAAGGTGAAATCTTAGCCGAAGCGAACAACAGCGATGAGCAATTATTAGTTGTTGAATTAGACCAAGCACGTAGTGAAAACATACGTCGAATTTGGCCTTACCTTCGTGATCGTCGTATCGATCACTATCAGGACTTAACCAAGATTTATCGAGACTAAGCAGTAAAAACAGTTTAAAGGAGTAGTAAATGGCGTTTGCGCAATGGGCAGCATTGCCTTGGGTAAAATCTGAAAAAGATAAAATTCAATGGGGACAACTTACCGGTAGCGGGCTTAGCATCGCCATCGCAGAAGGTGTAAAACAACACAACGAGCTGGTTGTGATTGTCACCCCAGATACGCCAAGCGCCCTACGCCTTGAAACTGAACTCGAATTTCTGTTGCCTGAAAACCCAGTCATGGTCTTTCCTGACTGGGAAACCTTGCCTTATGATCACTTTTCGCCGCATCAAGATATTATTTCGGCGCGCTTAGCCACGTTAAATACCTTAAAAAAAGAACAACAAAGCGTATTAATCGTGCCAGTGTCGACCTTGATGCTGCGTACAGCCCCTGCTTCGTTTATTTATGGTTCAACCCTTAACTTTAAAGTGGGCGATACCTTAGATACCCACACACTGCGTGAAAACTTAGAACAAGCGGGCTATTTACATGTACAACAAGTGATGGAGCATGGTGAATACGCGATTCGTGGCTCTATCGTTGACTTATACCCTATGGGTAGCCCGCACCCATTTCGTTTAGACTTTTTTGATGATGAGCTCGACAGCATTCGTTTATTTGATGTTGAAAGCCAGCGCTCAGATGAAAAGGTCGACAAAATTGAGTTACTGCCTGCTCACGAATTTCCAACTAACGACGCTGACATTGAGCGTTTTCGTATCAATTATCGTGAACAATTTGGCGCAAGCTCTGAGCAAGACTCAATTTATATGCAGGTGACTAAAGGAACCTGGCCTGCGGGTATCGAATATTACATGCCACTGTTTTTTGATGAATTGGCAACCATCTTCGATTACTTACCAAGTAATACAACGTTTATGCATTTTGGCGATATTGAGCATGCTGCTGATCAGTTTTGGCATGATGTGAATGTACGCTATGAAAACCGCCGTGTTGATCCGCTCAGACCTTTACTTGAACCTGTAAAGCTGTATCAAAGCGTTAATGAACTTTTTGCTGAGTTTGGTAAATATGCACGCATTCGTTTATCGCAAGCAAAATTAGGCACCAAAGCGGGTCATACAAACCTTGCTAGTAAAGAGCTGCCAAATGTTCGTATTGATCATAAGTTACATGAAGCATACCAAGGTTTAATTGACTATGTTGCCAGTGAGAAAAAACAAAAAGGCCGCGTGTTGCTCTCGGTTGAATCGGATGGCCGCCGCGAATCATTACTCACTTTATTAAAGCCAAGTGGTTTAAAGCTTAAAGAATTTGAATCGTTTAGCGATTTCACCAATAGTTCGAGTGATGTTGGCCTAATCGTTTCGCCACTTGAGCAAAGTGTGGTGCTAGACGGTAAGCCGCGTTTAACCATTATCACAGAGCAAGAGTTATTAGGCATTAAGGTCTCGCAGCGTCGACGCCGTAAACATAAGTACGAAGCCAGCCAAGATGCGCTTATTCGTAACCTTGCTGAGCTACGTGAAGGTCAACCGATTGTGCACCTTGATCACGGTGTAGGCCGCTACCAAGGCCTTGAAACCATTGATGCTGCCGGTGTGATCACTGAGTTTGTTACGATCATCTACGCTAATGAGGCAAAACTATACGTGCCCGTTTCTGCGTTACATATGCTGAGCCGCTATTCTGGTGGGGAAGAAGCCTCTGCCCCGCTCCATAAATTGGGCTCCGATGCGTGGGAAAAAGCCAAGAAACGTGCCGCAGAAAAAGTGCGTGATGTGGCAGCTGAGCTATTAGATATTTACGCTAAACGCCAAGCAAAGCCTGGCAATAAATTTAAGCTTGATGGCAGTGCTTATCGTCAATTTAGCGACAGCTTCCCATTTGAAGAAACTGACGATCAACGCAACGCCATTGAGTCTGTGCTCGGTGATATGCAAAGTAAGCAAGCGATGGACCGTTTAGTATGTGGTGACGTAGGCTTTGGTAAAACCGAAGTGGCAATGCGCGCTGCCTTTGTGGCAGTGAATGATAACAAGCAAGTTGCGGTACTTGTACCAACCACACTGCTTGCACAGCAGCATTATGAAAACTTTAAAGACCGCTTTGCCGATTTACCAATTGAGGTTGGTGTTTTATCGCGCTTTAACTCAACCAAAGAGCAAAAAGACACCCTAGATAAAATGGCTGAGGGTAAATTAGATATCGTGATTGGTACTCACAAGCTTATTCAACAAGATATTCAATTTAAAGATTTGGGCTTATTGATTGTTGACGAAGAGCACCGTTTTGGGGTGCGTCAAAAAGAAAAAATTAAAGCATTACGTGCCGATGTCGATATTTTAACGCTCACAGCAACCCCTATCCCACGTACGTTGAATATGGCAATGAGTGGTATGCGTGACTTATCAATCATAGCCACACCGCCTGCAAAACGTTTAGCGGTTAAAACCTTTGTTAGACAAAGAGATGCTGAACTTATTCGCGAAGCAATTCTGCGTGAGATTAAACGCGGTGGTCAGGTGTATTTCTTACACAATAATGTTGAAACCATAGACCGAGTTGCTGAAGAAATTAGCGAATGGGTACCTGAAGCCAGCGTAACAACCGCACATGGTCAAATGCGAGAGCGCGAGCTTGAGCAAATTATGAGTGATTTTTATCACCAAAAATATAACGTGATTGTGTGTACCACTATTATCGAAACCGGTATCGATGTACCCACTGCCAACACCATTATTATGGATAGAGCAGATAAGCTGGGTCTGGCACAACTGCATCAGTTGCGTGGTCGTGTAGGCCGAAGCCATCACCAAGCGTATGCCTACCTACTAACTGGTAACCCTAAATCACTGAGTAAAGATGCGGTTAAACGCCTTGAAGCGATTGAATCACTGGAAGACTTGGGTGCAGGTTTTGCGCTCGCAACCCATGACTTAGAAATTCGTGGTGCCGGTGAGCTGCTTGGTGATGATCAATCAGGTCAAATGCAAACCATTGGCTTTAGTTTGTATATGGAAATGCTTGAGCAAGCGGTTAACTCCCTCAAAGAAGGTAAAGAGCCAACCCTTGAGAACCTACTCGGTCAACAAACTGAAGTTGACTTAAAGCTGCCAGCGTTATTACCTGATGATTATATTCATGATGTAAACGTACGTTTAGGAATCTATAAACGCATTGCAAGCTGTGCTAACCTCAATGATATGGACGAGTTACAGGTAGAGCTGATTGACCGTTTTGGTCTACTACCTGACGCCACGAAAAACTTATTCAGCTTGCAGCAATTAAAACTGCAAGCAAGTAATATTGGCATTAAGAAGATTGAAGCAAACCCGAAAGGCGGTTATTTTGAGTTTAGCCAGCATACAAAGGTTAACCCTAGCTTCATTATAGGTTTGATACAAAGTGCACCGCAGGTGTATAAAATGGATGGCGCAAACAAACTGCGCTTTGCAATTAGCGAAGCCAACGCTCGCGAACGCTTAAAAATGGTCACTGCAATGATTGCAGATTTCGAAAAAAAGGTTAGCCATTAATGTTGTTTAGAAATAGTTTACTACTGCTTTGTTGCTTATATACAAGCTCGTCATTTGCAGCACGTTGGTTCGAAATAGAAGTTCTTATTTATAAACAGCGCCCAGCCCCTTATTTACAGGAAGATTTCAGTTTAAAACACGATGAGATCAAGGCTAATCGGAGCAAAGACTTATTATCTCCAGCTTACTCTGCACAAGCTAAACAGGCTTGTATTGAGGGTGATAGCCGCTTTCGCTCAAATTCGTTTACCGACTCTTTAGTGAATAGCAACCCTCACTCTAATGTATGTGACGACAGTGTTGATTTTTTAGCAAGTTATAATCAACTGCCTGTTACACCCGTTGTTGAGCCCCGTGAAGACACTGACGACATTTACTTAATGGCGCCAGAACAATTACAATTTGTTGAGCAAAAAAATCAGCTTGATAGAAAAGGCTTAACCCCTATTTTGCACACTGGCTGGCGTTTTCCTGAAATGAGTGAAAGAAACGCACCCAGTATCCGTTTATTTTCCGGTGAACACTTAGCAAAACACTCAACCCCAGTAGAGAATGAAAATAACGACTTTATAAGCCTAGTGGGCCCTACTGAGCGCTATATTCCCGACCAGTTGCAAAATGTGCCAAAGTGGGAATTTGATGGTTTAATGAAAATTTATGTTCGTCACTACCTATTTATAAACGCAGATTTTGATATTAGTCAGCGCCTAGAAAACGGTGATTACGAAAAAGCACGTTTTTCACAATTTAAACGTGTGATAAGTAACGAGATACATTATTTTGATCACCCACGTATGGGTATGATCGTGCAAATAAGACGCTACAACCATTAATGGATACAATTATGAAAAAATATATGGCAATTGCAGCAGCGGCTGCAACACTTACTTTAGCGGGTTGCTCAAAAGTAAACTTAGAGAACTACGAAAAAATTAAAATTGGCATGGATAAAACTGAGGTTGAAGCTATCTTAGGTTCAGCAGATAAGTGTGAAGAAAAGACACTACACACTAACTGTATTTGGGGTAACAAAGATAAAAATATCGAAATTACCCTAGTGTCAGACAAAGTATCGCTTTATAGCAAAACTGGTTTAGACGCTAAATAAACCCAATTGGGTGGCCAAGGCCACCCTTTCATCTTTCATCTTTAAGAATATCAGTTTGCGAGTAAATGCGCTCAATATTAACAATTTTGCTGCGATTTAGCGTAATCTTGTAACGCTGATACAAAATTTCACCTTCGCTTTGTGTAAATACTAGTACCACATTTAGCTGATAACGCCTCTCTACGGCTTTCTTAGAGATTTTATTACTATCAAGATGATAGAGCTTACCTTCCCCCCGCTTTAAGTAGCGAGCAAACGGTGCCAAGCTAAATTGCATGGTTTGTTGCAAGGTATCGTAGCCTGGTAAAAACTCTTTCGCGTTAACTTGTGTTTCGCTTGCAAAATGCAGCCACTGAGCAGCCTGTTTATTTTGATGTCGGCGCTTTGAAAAAATTCTTCTTACCGCTTTAGGCAGGCGTTTAAAACTGGTGTATTCAAGCCAAATGTATTGGCTGGCAATTTTGTCTTTGGTTATGCTGTTTTTAAACTGAAACCGCCATTTTGGTCGCCCTCTTACGATAGCTCGCCAGATCACGCGTGTGATGTCTTCTTTAAATATTTCACGAAGTCCATAAATAACACCCAAGATCAAAATCAAGGTTGCTGTTACTTCGGTAAAGTTTGAGCGAGCATTTAACACAACCAACATCACAAAAGCCATAATCACTGCGGTCACTGTACCCTTAACCATGCGCTTTAAATAACTGTTTAAATGCCGTGTAGTGCGATTAAGTACCACCCCATGCTCAATTAAACGTTGTAACAGGCGCATTTTATTAGTGATACGGTTGGCATCTTCGAGTGTTGATTGCGAATTATATTCTTGCTCATCACGATAACTGTTTTCAGCTTTGCAGAACTCTAATAAATCACTGCGCTCTTTTGCAAAATCACTACTGCGCGGCCCTTCATCCAATAGTTTCAGAAATGACTGCTCTACATGCCAGCTTAAGTAGTTATCGGCGTTTTTATAAAATGGCAGGAGCTTTTCATCATCGGGGGTATAGCGTCTTAGCTTTTTCAACAAGCCTTTGGTTTGCTCGCACAACTCAATGGCAACAGGGTAAAACTCTTCGGCTTCTTGGTGTTTTAGGGTGTCTTTAATATCGGCATTCAGCGCGAGTCGAACTTGATAACAATATAAGTTTAAGTTTTGCCGATAATCTTGCTGTTCACCTTTGTTTTTACTAACAAAGCGGCTTCTCACTAAGGGTAAGTGAATGTTGTTAGCGTTATACGCAAGGTGCGATTTAAAGTTATTATTAAAGAATGATTCTTCGCTCAGTGTTTGTGGGTTAACACTCATTTCATTCGGAATGGAGAAATACAGGTCGAGTCGTTGCTCTGTGCGTGGTTTAAGCTCAGGCTCAATAATAAAAGATAAGTTTTCGTCTTGTTTAAGCAATATCACCTCGTTTGTTAAAAGTACCTCTATAGTTTACGCGTTGATAGGCTTTCAGACAATAAAAAAGGCCCAGTAAAAACGGGGCCTTAGTAATCATTTCAAACTAGATTAGAACTTGATGTTCATACCAGCGAAGAAACGACGACCTAGTACATCGTATGTGTACGGGTCAGTGTTTGAGTCATTGTTACCTGAGTAGTATGGTGCTTGCTTATCGAATAAGTTGTTAACACCTGCAGAGAATGACACTGTGTCGTTCAGGATGTATGAACCGCTGATGTCGTGGTATACAACAGTACCAACGCTTGGTACTAGACACTCGCTGTCGTCAGCAAGACATGCGTAGCTGTCTAGGCCGTCGATCATACGTGCTTGGTATTGTGCATCCCAGTTGTCGCCAGACGCGTTAAGAGTGAAGTTAGACTTAACTTTTGCGTAGCTACCGATACCTGAAGTTACAAGACCTGTGTAATCGATTGTGCTTGTGCCTGAATCAACGATGTACTCATCAAGGATAGTTACATCAAGACCTGTGCGCCAGTTAAGACCTGCAGCTTCAAATGCGTACTTGAAGTTTACGTCGTAACCTTTAGTAGATTCATTACCAATGTTTTGTAATTGGTTGTTGAAGCTAATACGGCCAGTGCTTTGATTGAAGTTGATTGCAGAAGACTGACATAGTGCAGTATCTTGGTTCTTGTATGCGCCAGTAGAAGCATCAAGACAGTTTTCAACGATGTACTGGTTGTTTACGCTTGAAATTGAGTTTTCAATTTCGATTTCGTAGTAGTCAACAGTCATTGAGAAACCGTCGAACCATTCTGGAGCGTATACGAAACCAGCAGTTACTGTATCAGCAAGCTCTGGCGTTAATTGGTCGTTACCACCAACAGTTACTTCAGCTTGGTCTTGTGCACCAGGGAAGTTAACTTGTTCGAATGAAGGTGATTTACCTTGGTAAAGCTCAGAAACTGTAGGAGCACGGAATGCAGTTGAACGAACAGCACGTAGCATTAGTTCGTCGTTTACACGCCAAGTTAGACCTAGTTTCCAAGTCTCATCAGAACCAAATGTGCTGTAGTCGAATGCACGAACAGCAGCGCTTAAGTCAACCATTTGTGCAAATGGTGCGTCAGCTAGAAGTGGAACAGCGAATTCTACGTAAGCTTCGTTTACGTCAAAACGACCACCAGTTGGTTCAACACGTGGGTCATTTGCAAGACCTTGTGAAGTTAGTGAATCTGGAACGTACCATGCTTTTTCTTCACGACGCTCGATACCTGCTGCGAAACCAACGTAACCTGCAGGAAGTTCCATTACTTCACCGTTAAGGCCAGCAGAAAGAACTAATAATTGGCTACCACCTGAGTTGTTTTCAGTGTAGTTGTACTGTGCAAGGTTGCTACCTGACCAATCTGCTTGGTTAAGTGGGTTGAAATTACCCTCTTCAATTGCATCTTGGATTGAACCCATGTTAAGTAGGTTAGTTGCGCGGTCAACTGAGTCGTTACGACCGAATACTACTGAAGTATCCCATCCCCAACCGTTGTCAAATGCACCATCAAGACCGATTACGGCACGAACAGTATCAACAACTTGCTCGTAACCTCGAGGGCCTACATCTGTCATACGACGACCGTAAGAGATGTCTTCACCGTCAGCTACACCGTGAGAAAGAAGTGAATCACCCATAGTTGCTGCATCGTACGTGAAGTCGAACCATACAGGCTGTGGAGCCATTTGTTGAGTTGACCAACGCTTAGAGTAAGTGAACTCAGAAACTAAACGCGTTTCATCAGTTACGTCAAAGTGGCCGATACCTGTAAGGTTTAAACGGCGCATTGGCGTGTAAAGGTAGCTTGTTGCTGAATAGTTATATGCATCTCCAGCAGCAGTGTAATCGTGCCATTCACCATCTGCTTGACCTTGAAGGTCTGCATTTTCAGCCCAAACGTGGCCGAAAGGTGTGTAAGAAGATCCACCACAGTAGAAGCTACCGTTTTCGTAATCTTCTTCGATTGGACAATCAGAGAAGTCACGGTCTGCTTGAGAAGCGTCGCCACGGTCTGTGTATTGTAAACCAATTACAACGTTACCACGGTCAAAGCTTGAACCCATTGTGATATCGAAAGACGTTTCGTCTGCATCGCCTTCACCAGTGATAGCACCGTTAAGGTTCATGTCTAGACCTTCGAAGTCGTCTTTTAAGATAATGTTAACAACACCAGCTACCGCGTCAGTACCATATACAGCAGATGCGCCGTCTTTTAGTACTTCAACTTGCTTGATCATTGATACTGGGATTGTGTTTAAGTCAACAGTAGATGCTGCGCCAGTACCAGAGTTGATCATACGACGACCATTTACTAGTACTAAAGTACGTTGCGCGCCTAAACCACGTAGGTCAACACGTGCGTTACCGCCTGAACCATTGTTAACAGCAGGGTTAGTCATCGCACCACTTGCTGCAGTCATTTTTTGTAGAACGCCATCGATGCTTGATGCACCCATTGCTTTGATGTCATCTGCGCCGATTAAAGTTACAGGACTAGACGTCTCCATATCGGTACGCTTAATGCGAGAACCTGTAACTTGAATTTTTTCAATAGACTCTGCTGCATCATCAGCAGCTAAAACTTGCATGCTTGAGAACATTGGGATTGCTGAAACAACAGCTAAACCAAGAATTGATTTTTTCATGTGAAAACCCTACTTGTTGGAAATTTACCTTTAGTCAGGTAGCGCTCGTTATTATTAGAATCACGAGTCAGCGGAGGGCAACTTAGGCGCAGTTAACTGAACGAAAACTGAATGAAAGATCAAATAAAAAACAACCCAAAAATGACGTACCAACTTTAGGTAATAAGGTTTCACGATGTATCAATGTTAATAGAAAAAAACACTTACACATCAGGAAAATAACATTATTAAGTAGCAAAAAAAACACGATTGAAATCAATTGCACGCACTTTGTAATCAAGTGTAATCAGAGCCCAATTAATGCTACAAATGAAATTTTTACAAGTTGATCACACAACGTTATAAAAACCGTAAAAGCTTGGTAAGACTGCTAACCATAGTTATTCACTTAAATTAACTAAATAGACAAAGTTAGTCTGATAAACAGTGTATTAGAGGATGATTTTTTGTTTTTGTTCCGTCAGTTTGTAATACCGTATAAAAATACGACTAATAAAGAACATCAAGTAAAAAAAGGTGAAGCAGAAATTGCGCTAATCACAGCTTTTAGATAATTAAAAACTGCGATCAACAATAATGAAGGAAGATGTTATCGAGTTTGCAGTGAATCGAAATAATAAAGCAATGTTTGAGGTTGATTATCGCCAGAAGTATAAGTGAGCATCATTTTCCAAGTCATAACAGGTTCAGAGCATGCGCCAACCATAGTATCAGCAACCCAAACTTGCCCTGTCTGTTTAAACTGCAGTGGAATAAAACCCATATACATGGTGACACCTTCGAGTTTTGCTGAAAGGTTTTTAGCCTCCTTTGGTAACTTTAGGTTAATCGTAAACGGTGTTTCTGGACTGATATCTGGGTTACTTAGCCAAACTTCTACATTATTAGGGTAATTGCAATGACTATTGTTCTGACAACTTGTACTTGTGCTGCCCTTATCTATACTTTGGCTATCACATGCAGCTAAAAAAAGACTAAAAAGGAACACGGGAAATAAGCTTATTCGCACTCTATTTGCCTGTATAAAATAAAGTCAGATACTAATTAGAATGCCCAAAAAAGACAACAGGCACCTAATAATAAGTCAATAAAAATACAATCTCTGACAAAAAATAACCAACAAAGCGCTAAAATTTGATTGATGTCATAATTTTATGCAATTGACCTATCTTTTTAAGGTCAAAAATTTTATCATTTCCATCGCAAAAATAAGGGTTTCTCGAGTTTGTTTTCTGAAGCTAGCACCGCTAAGTTGGCTTTAGGTAACATGCTTGTGAAGTAATAGTAGGCCCCACTTTGAATAAAAGTGGGTAATTCATTTCTAAAACGCATTTATTGCAGCGGAAGCCAGAAAATGAGCCAAACAGTAGCATCACAAACTGAGTACAATTATAAAGTTGTACGCCAATTCGCTATTATGACAGTGATTTGGGGCATCGTTGGCATGAGTGTTGGGGTTCTGATTGCTGCCCAATTAGCTTGGCCAGCACTTAACTTTGATACACCATGGTTAACTTACTCTCGACTACGTCCGTTACACACGAACGCAGTAATTTTCGCATTTGGTACAAGTGCACTTTTTGCGACGTCTTATTACGTCGTGCAACGTACATGTCAAACGCGCCTTTTCTCAGATAAATTAGCAGCCTTCACCTTCTGGGGTTGGCAACTTGTTATCGTACTAGCAGCGATTACCTTACCATTAGGTATCACAAGCTCAAAAGAATACGCAGAACTTGAATGGCCAATCGATATTCTTATCGCCGTTGTTTGGGTAACTTACGCAGTGGTATTCTTTGGTACGTTAATCAAGCGTAAAGTATCGCACATCTATGTTGCGAACTGGTTCTACGCTGGTTTCATCATTACTGTTGCCGTTTTACACATCGTAAACAGCATGGCAATTCCAGTTTCACTTACTAAATCATACTCTATCTACGCAGGTGCTGTAGATGCAATGGTTCAGTGGTGGTACGGTCACAACGCTGTTGGTTTCTTATTAACTGCTGGTTTCTTAGGTATGATGTACTATTTCGTACCAAAACAAGCAGGCCGCCCTGTTTATTCTTACCGTTTATCGGTTGTTCACTTCTGGGCTCTTGTTTCTTTATACATCTGGGCAGGTCCTCACCACCTACATTACACTGCGCTTCCAGACTGGACGCAAAGCTTAGGTATGGTTATGTCAGTTATCCTATTCGTTCCATCTTGGGGTGGTATGATCAACGGTATCATGACGTTATCAGGTGCATGGCATAAACTACGTACTGACCCAGTACTTCGTTTCTTAGTTGTTTCTCTATCTTTCTACGGTATGTCTACGTTCGAAGGCCCGATGATGGCTATTAAGTCAGTTAACGCGCTTTCTCACTACACTGACTGGACTGTAGGTCACGTACACTCAGGTGCACTAGGTTGGGTTGCAATGATTTCTATCGGTGCTATCTATCACCTAATCCCTGCACTATTCTCACAAGGCCGTATGTACAGTGTTAAACTAGTTAACACGCACTTCTGGTTACACACTGTGGGTGTTGTTCTATACATCGTAGCAATGTGGATCTCTGGTGTAATGCAAGGTCTAATGTGGCGTGCAGTAAACTCAGACGGTACGTTAATGTACAGCTTTGTACAGTCATTAGAAGCTTCGTATCCGTTCTATATCATGCGTTTCCTAGGCGGTGTATTCATCGTAACAGGTATGCTAATTATGGCTTACAACGTTTATCGTACTATTGCAGCGAAGAAAGATTCGCTTCAACTAGACGCTGACGCACAATTGGCATAATGGAGTAGCACGATGAGCAATAATAATTCACAAAACAAACACGAAATAGTCGAAAAGAACGTTGGCCTAATGGCTATCTTGACTGTCTTTGCAATCAGCTTTGGTGCATTAGTTGAGATTACTCCACTAATGTTCCAAGACGATACGACTAAACCTGTTGATGGCTTACGCCCTCTTACAGCGTTAGAAATGGAAGGCCGTGATATCTACGTGCGTGAAGGTTGTTACAACTGTCACTCACAAATGATTCGTCCTTTCCGTGACGAGGTTGAGCGTTACGGTCACTACTCTGTAGCTGGTGAGTCAGTATGGGATCACCCATTCCAATGGGGTTCTAAGCGTACTGGTCCTGACTTAGCGCGTGTTGGTGAGCGTTACTCAGACGATTGGCACCATGCTCACTTAATGGATCCACGTGCAGTGGTTCCTGAGTCAAACATGCCAGCGTTTCCTTGGTTAGACGAAAACAGAGTCGATACGACCCATACACTTAAAAAGCTTCAAATATTCCGTGATAGCTTCGGAATTGATAAAGCGAGCGACCGTTACGACGGTAAAGGTTACGGAAGTGACGAAGAGCTACAAGCTGACATTGCGAAAATCGAAGCCATGAACGGTGGTCAAGGTGCAACTGAAATGCAAGCTCTAATCGCTTACTTACAACAGCTTGGCACACACTTGAAGTAATTATTATGGATTACGGAACATACAGAGGCATTTTGACTCTGGTAATTTTAGTACTGTTTATTGTGATTGTTGTATGGGCATACAGCAAGCGTAGCAAACGCCGTTTTGACGATGCTGCTAATGCCATATTTGAAGATGAAAAAAAACACAACAACACAATCTCTAATGAGGAAAAGGAGTCTGAGAAATGACTAGCTTTTGGAGTATATGGGTTATTGTATTAACCCTAGCGTGTCTTGCTATCATCTTCGGCCTACTTCTGTGGAACTTAAAAAACTACGCAGGTGTGAAAGAAGGCGAAAGCTGTGGTCACGAATTTGACGGCATTGAAGAACTTAACAACCCACTACCAAAATGGTGGACTTATATGTTCTTCGCGACATTCATTTGGTCTGTATACTACCTTGCTGCTTACCCAGGTTTAGGTAACTGGGAAGGTTTAGGTAAATGGACAAGTTCTAACCAAGGTGTAAAATCTTTAGCGGCTTCTAAAGAAGCAACTAGAGTAGCCTTAGAAAACGGTGAGAACGTACAATTAGACCAAGAATTTATCGCTGCTGATGAGCGTTTTGGCCCAATCTTTGAATCATTCGCAAAACAAGATATTGAAACACTAGTTAAAGACGAAAAAGCGCTTGAGATTGGTCAACGTTTATTCTCACAAAACTGTGCTCAATGTCATGGTTCAGATGCACGTGGTGGTCAAGGCTTCCCTAACCTAACAGATAACGATTGGTTATACGGCGGTTCACCAGACAAGATCAAAGAAACACTTCTTTACGGTCGTGTTGCTGCGATGCCACCTTGGGGTGATGCGCTTGGCGAGCAAGGCATTAAAGAAATGACTGCTCACGTACTTAGCCTTTCTGGCCGTACTGTTAACCAAAAAGACGCTGCTGCAGGTGCTGCTAAGTTTGCAATGTGTGCTGCGTGTCACGGTGCTGACGGTAAAGGTTCAGTTGCACACAACTTACCATTTGGTGCACCTAACCTAACAGATAACATCTGGTTATACGGTGGTTCTAAACGTGCTGTTGAAGAAACACTAATCAATGGCCGCGCCGGTGTAATGCCAGCATGGAAAGACATTTTAGGTGAAGATAAAGTTCACTTATTAACAGCGTACGTTTACAGCTTATCGCAAGATAAATAACCACGCGGTTAATAAAATGTATAAACAATTAATCTTTTAATTCAATAGATTAATTAAGATCAAAAAAGCCTCCATCTGGAGGCTTTTTTTTAGTCTTTTGCTTTTAAATCCGATAAAATGCGTACAACGTTTTTAAAGGTATAAGTACTATGAAACCCACTCCTTGGTATAAAAACTTTTGGCCATGGTTTTTAATCTCTTTTCCTCTTGCAGCCATCATCGGCTGTGCTGGTCTTATTTATATGGCAATTGGCAACGGCCCAGATATGGTTGTTGATGATTACTATAAAAAAGGCAAAGCAATTAACCTTGAACTCAGCAAATTTAATAAAGCAAAAGCACTTTATTTACATGGCGATTTAAATGTTGCAGGCGATAAAGTAACTTTCACTTTCACCAAGGGTGATGCAAGCAATGTTCACTCTTTAAAAATGTCTTTTTATCATCGCACCATTAAAGCCAATGACTTTGATGTAAGCTTAATGAAAAACGCCCATGGCGATTTTACTGCCCTACTCGACACCCATGTTGACGGTGCATATACAGTGTTTATTGAACCAATCGATAACAGTTGGAAACTTAAAGAAGATGTAATTCTACCAACTGATAAAACGATTTCGATTAGCCCTGAATATAAGTAGTAAACTCTAATGTCCGATAATTGCTTTCATTGTCTTGAAAGTGTGCCAAAAGGCTTTAATGCGACTGTCGAAATAGACGGTAAGGCACAACCTATGTGTTGTATTGGTTGCCAAACGGTTGCTGAGAATATCGTCGCCCAAGGCATGACCGATTATTATAAATTTAGAACTGTACGCTCTGGTAAAGTTGAACAGCTTGTTCCAGAGCAGCTTGAGTTGATTAAAAGTTACGATAACGAAGATATTCAAGACGAGTTTATTTCAGCCACTAATGATTTATCAGAAGTACTATTAACGGTTGAAGGCATCACCTGTGCTGCCTGTGCTTGGTTAATCGAAAAACAACTACTTAATTTAAAAGCAATCAAACGTGTTGATGTAAATACTTCGACCAACCGTGCCATGATCCAATGGGATAAATCGGTTACACCGCTTAGCCAAATTATCACCTCATTACATGAAATCGGCTATAAAGCCTACCCGTTTCAGGCAGACCTTGAAGCGAGCCAAAAACAACAAGCCGCAAAAGCTTATATCCGCCGTTTAGGGGTTGCCGGTCTGATGACCATGCAAGTAATGATGTTTGCTTTTGCCATGTATTTTGGCATGTTCTCTGGCATGGAAGAGAACTTCGAGCAGTATTTTCGCTGGATAAGCTTAGTACTTGCATCTCCTGTAATTCTTTACAGTGCCCTGCCATTCTTAACCAATGCTATTAATGGTTTAAAAGCCAAACAGCTGAATATGGATTTACCTGTCTCATTAGCGATTTTTGGTGCTTATGGGGCAAGCTGTTATGCCACATTAATGTCGGTTGGCGAAGTTTATTTCGAATCTATCTGTATGTTTACCTTTTTATTATTATTAGGTAAATATTTAGAATTTAGAGCCCGTTTAAAGGCCAGCGAATTTACCGCTAACTTGCAAAAGTTACTGCCGCTCACAGCTCGTATTATTGATGATAATAATCAAGAATCGATTATTGCAGCTAAAAAGCTCAAACTGGGTGATGTTGTATTAATAAAAGCGGGCGAGACTATTCCTGCTGATGGTATTGTTACAAAAGGTCAAACAACCGTTGATGAAGCCATGATGACGGGTGAACACCAGCCAGTTAACAAGTTTATCAGTCATCAAGTTTACGCAGGTACTATTAATCACGATGGCGTGATCAGTATTGAGATCAACAAAATCGGTCAAAATACCCTGCTTAATCAAATTATTAAGTTGCAACACACAGCGTTAACCAAACGCCCGCGCCTAGTTGAGATCACAGATAAAGTAGCACAGTGGTTTGTTGCCTGCTTATTAGTATTTGCCTCAATAACAGCGATTGGTTGGTATCAAATAGACCCCGAGCATGCCTTTTGGGTGACTATTTCTGTACTTGTTGCAACCTGCCCTTGTGCGCTTAGTTTAGCGATTCCAACTGCCCTAACTTGTGCAGTTGCAAGCTTAACAAAGCGTGGGATTTTAATTAAGCAAGCCCACGTATTAGAAACGCTACCACAATTAACTGATATCGCCTTTGATAAAACAGGTACCTTAACGCAAGGTCGCTTTACCATTGAACGCGTTGAGCTAGTAAACAGCCAGTACAGTGAAGCTGATGCATTACGCTTATCTGCCCAACTTGAAAGCTTCTCTGAGCACCCTATAGCTAATGCATTTGCTGGTTTCAACGACTCAATAAACCCTATTGAGAATGTGACTATCGAACCGGGTAAAGGCATTACCGCTTTACTCAATGATCAACACCTTGCGATAGGTAAAAGCGGTTGGTTTGATACCGAAAAAGCTGATGCTCAAGCAACCTTGTATATCGATAAACAAGTCATTGCGCGCTTTTACTTAGCAGACAGCTTACGTGATAACGCAGAAAAACTGGTTACTACACTTCATTCACAACAGCTCAAATGCCATATGTTAACGGGCGATGCCTCTAACAGTGGTGAGCGAATTGCAAAACAGCTAAATTTAGATACCGTGCATGCAGCATGCAGCCCTCGCGATAAACAAGCCCATGTTGAAACATTGGCAGCTAAAGGTGCCATTGTTGCTATGGTGGGTGATGGCGTGAATGACAGCCCGGTATTTGCCAGTGCCCATTTATCTATCGCAATGGAAACCGGCGCTGATATTTCCAAAAATAGTGCTGATGTGGTATTACTCAATAGTGATCTAACGGCTATAGAACATTTGCTTACTGTCTCGAAAAAGACGCGCCGTATTGTTAAGCAAAACTTGGCATTATCACTTATTTACAATGGTTCGATTTTACCATTGGCAGCCCTTGGGCTCGTAGCTCCTTGGATGGCCGTCATCGGTATGTCTGCAAGCTCCATTTTGGTTATTACCAACTCATTAAGGTTATTAAAACTATGAGTATCATCTATATGCTTATCCCAATTGCCATTTTATTTGTGCTCATTGCAATTGGGGTATTCTTTTGGGCTGTAAAAAGCGAGCAGTTTTCTGATTTAAATAAACAGGGTCACAGTATTCTGTTCGAAGACGATAAAGAGCAGCATAACAAAAGTAATGATTGATCCGCTGTTTATTAGTGCATTTATAATGGGCTTGTTAGGCAGTGGTCACTGCCTAGCTATGTGTGGCGGCATTGCCAGTAGTTTACAACTTGCTGCCAACAAAAACCGTGCAGTGAGCTTTTCGGTTGCTTATAACCTAGGCCGCGCACTAAGTTACATGCTTGCCGGTGCTCTTGTAGCAGGAATTAGTAGTCGCTTTGCAGCGCAAAATACTTCTATATCGATAGCGTTGTCGTTTTTGAGTGGTATTTTTATGCTACTAGTTGGGGTTTACATAATGCGCTTAGCGGCAACCCTACAGTGGCTAGAAAAACTAGGCAAGGCGCTAATATGGCAGCATTTAGCTAAACTCAATCGTTTTTTATTACCGGTCGATACAACCCCTAAAGCCTTGCTTTATGGCGCTTTGTGGGGTTGGTTACCCTGTGGCCTAGTTTATTCTGCGTTAACCTGGGCACTCACAAGCCCATCAGCTCTTCACGGTGCAGGCGTAATGTTATTTTTTGCTTTGGGAACTTTTCCAGCAATGATCAGTGTTGGTCTTGTTAGTCAAAAAATGAATACTCTTTTTAACCATGTTTGGATAAGGGTTATTCTAGGCAGCGTAATAATATGGTACGGTATATACTTATTAATTATAGCAACCGATAAGTTAGTTCATTAACCTAAAGTTGTTAACCTATTTGAATGGATTTGATGTATGGACTTCTCACAAAACAAGTCAAAAGGCTTATGCACAATTAGCTGTAATAATTGCAGTATCAGCCAGCTATGTTTGCCATTTTCATTAAACGGTCAAGAAATGGATCGTCTCGATGAAATCATCGAACGTAAAAAGCCTCTACACAAAGGTGATTATTTATTTGAGTCTGGCGAAAGCTTAAATGCCATTTATGCGGTACGCTCTGGTTCATTTAAATCGTATACCTTGTCTGAGCAAGGTGATGAGCAAATTACTGGCTTTCACTTGGCTGGTGATTTAGTCGGTTTCGATGCAATCAACAAAATGGCTCATCAAAGCTTTTCGCAAGCCCTTGAAACTTCAATGGTATGTGAAATTCCATTCGATACTCTAGACGAATTAGCAGGTAAATTACCTAAGCTACGCCAACAAATTATGCGTTTAATGAGTAATGAGATTAACTACGACCAAGAAATGTTATTGTTACTCAATAAAAAGTCAGCTGAAGAGCGTCTAGCAAGTTTTATTTATAATCTTGCAGAGCGTTTTGGTGAACGTGGTTTCTCACGTAAAGAATTCCGTTTAACCATGACACGTGGTGAAATCGGTAATTATTTAGGCCTTACTGTTGAAACAATTAGCCGCCTTTTAAGCCGCTTCCAAAAAGCGGGCTTTATTAAAGTTGAAGGCAAATTTATCACCATTTTGGACCAGCAAGCGCTTGCAGCAACAGCAGCGATTAAATGTAAATAGAGTTTGATTTAACGCAACTTTATATTGTTTGCCCCTTTAACTGTTCTAAATTTAGGTTACACTCAAAGTACTACTTTTTGCGGAACAGTTAAGGAGCAGCACATGGACGCAATTAAACGAATTTTAGCAGTTATAGACCCAACCAAAGAGCAGCAACATAGTTTAAGCCGCTCAATTGATCTAGCCAAAAAATCTGGCGCGACCATCACCGCTTTCCTCAGTATCTACGACTTCTCTTATGAAATGACCACTATGCTTTCTGCTGATGAGCGTGAAGCAATGCGCGAAGCCGTAATAAAAGACCGCCAAGAATGGTTAAATGAGCAGATTGCCCTTTATCCTGATCTTACTATTGATAGCTGTGTGGTTTGGCATAACCGTCCGTACGAAGCTATTATCAATACCGTGATCAATGATGGCTTTGATCTTGTTGTTAAAGGCACCCATCAACACGATACACTTAAATCGGTTATCTTCACTCCTACTGACTGGCATCTTATTCGTAAGTGCCCTGCTCCAGTTTTACTTGTTAAAGAGAAAGAGTGGCCAGCAAAAGGCAATATTTTAGCTGCTGTAAACGCAGTGAGTGAGAATGAACAACACCTTGAACTTAACAAGCGTATTATTAATGACGCTCGCTTCATTTGTGACTTGGCCAACGCCACCCTTAACTTAGTAAATGCCTACCCAGCAACGCCGGTTAATATCGCGATTGAAATTCCTGAGTTTAACCCAGGTGTTTACAACGAATCAGTTAAAAAACATCACTTTGAATCAACGCTTTCATTAGCTGAAGGCTTTGATATTGACCAAGCTCATTGCCACATTGAAGAAGGCTTACCTGAAGATGTTATTCCTGATGTTGCTGCGCGCCTCAACAGCGAATTAGTAGTGATTGGTACAGTTGGACGTACTGGCTTAAGTGCAGCGCTTGTCGGTAACACAGCAGAGCATGTTATTGATAGCCTTGACTGCGATGTATTAGCGCTAAAACCAGACGGCTATGTAAGCCCACTTGCTAAATAACCTATTGAATAGATATTAAAAAAGCCCCTGTTTGGGGCTTTTTTATATATACAGTTTAAGAGTTTTATATATTTGTTACATCAATAAATAATGATTCATCAATGTTTGTTGATGAGACCACCGCCTCGCTAAAGTCATAGCTTTCACGATTGCCTTCTCTATCAAGTGGTAAATTTTCAAAATCAAATAAGTTTCTGTCTGCAAGCTGGCTTGGGCTAACATTTTGTAAAGACTTAAAGATACTCTCAACACGACCTGGAGTTTTCTTATCCCACTCTGTCAGCATGGCTTTGATTGATTGACGCTGCAAGTTTTCTTGTGAGCCACATAGATTACAAGGAATGATCGGGAAGTCTTTGTGCTCAGCGTATTTAATTAAATCTTTTTCACGGCAATATGACAACGGACGGATTACCACGTTACGTTCATCATCAGAGCGTAATTTTGGTGGCATCGCTTTTAGTCGTGAACCATGGAACATATTTAAGAACATTGTCTCAACGATATCATCCATGTGATGACCAAGTGCTAGTTTGGTTGCACCAATTTTTTCTGCAAATGAATAAAGTGTGCCGCGACGAAGTCGTGAACACAGACCACAGGTAGTTTTCCCCTCTGGTACTTTTTCTTTTACTACTGAGTAAGTATCTTTATCGACGATGTAATACGGAATATTTAGCGTCTCAAAGTAATCAGGCAAAATGTGCTCAGGAAAACCAGGCTGCTTCTGATCAAGGTTTACAGCAATAACTTCAAATTTAATCGGCGCTGCTTTTTGTAAATTAAGCAAAATATCTAGCATTGCAAAAGAATCTTTACCACCACTGATACATGCCATAACAACATCACCGTCTTCGATCATGTTATAATCAGTAATCGCGGTACCAACATGCCTTCTTAGACGCTTTTGAAGTTTATTAAATTCAAGAGTTTCTTTTCTAGTATCAGTTTGATTCATTTGCTCTGCTCATACAGGCTTTAGTAAGCCATGTTTCATAGTAAAAAGTTCGGCGTGGATTATACGGACTTTTTGAGCGAGTTGAAATGATTAGCGTGGGATAATTAAAACGCTTCTCTCGTTGAGATACCACGTAAAGCAAAGCGCTTTGGGAATAGACTCAAAGATCTATGAATTTATAGGCTGAAAGCTTTAATTTTCTGACTTCTGCAAACTTACTTCTTATTTATTTTACTATGCATTTATAACGGGAAGCTGTACAAGCAAGATCAGGCCAGTCATCTCTACCCCAGCAATACTTATCATTTCTAAGTGGTTTTAGATGCCAAACTACTGGCTTGCCCTTATTATCTAAACGAGTTTCATTTTCAAGCTGCACACGGACTAAATTTTTCTCTGCTGAGAGAATATTATAAACGAAGGTTTTTCTCGCTTCAGACTCAGAAATATAGCCCTGTTCGTCATATGAGATTTCTAATGTGTTGTTTTTGAAAGCTACGGTATGAAAATTAGCTTCACAAACTGGGCTATTTGTAGACTGCCATGAGCCTTGCAACTTAGTTTGCATTTCTTGGTTGATAAGTGAATGACTACTACACGCTGAACATAGCAGTAAAATAACAAAAATAGACGCTAAAGGTTTCATTAAGATGCTTTTAAGTCCCTGAAAAATTGACATTTAGCATATCGAGAATCGTAAAAATGTCCAGCGATACGCTTAATAAAAACAAAGGGCACAATAGCCATGTGCCCTTTGTTAACTTTAAGCGCTTTTAGTTTTAGCTTTTTTATTCTTTGCCAATCGTTTGGCACGTTTTATAGCCGATTTTTTCGACGCATTTTTCTGCGCAATTTTTAACACTTTAGCCTCTTTTAATTGCTTTTTTGCTGCTTTAAAGCGCTTTTTAGCATTTTCAGCTAGGTTCTCAGCTTCGCTGGCACACTCTACAGCTGCTTGTGCTTTTAGTGCTGCATCTTTTGCAAGTTCAGTGGTTCTTGCCACTTCTTTTTTACTCTTTTCAAGAATTTTTTCGAGCTTAGCAAGACGTTTCTCAAATACTGACTGTGAATTTTGCATAGTATTCTCCTTCACTGGCGTATAGACATGCGGGTAGGTTCGGTAACAATAAGCGAGTCGACACAATTTACTACATCGTGATCTTTCTCCGGGTAATCTAAACAACTTAAGAAGTGGCGCATACAGTTGATTCTCCCGCGCTTTTTATCGTCAGATCGAATTTGTGTCCAAGGTGCATCCTTAGTATGGGTATGAAACATCATGGCATCTTTGGCATCACTATAATCATGCCATTTAGCCAGTGATGCCATATCAACTGGGCTTAGCTTCCATTGTTTGAGTGGGTCGTTTTGGCGCGATTTAAAGCGTCTAAATTGCTCTTCTCTACTGACCGAAAACCAATATTTAAATAGCTTAATACCGCTATTCACCAACATACGCTCAAGTTGAGGTGTTTGACGCATAAACTCCAAATATTCGTGATCATCGCAAAACCCCATTACCTTCTCAACACCGGCTCGGTTATACCAAGAACGATCGAAAAGTATGATTTCACCCTTAGTAGGTAAGTGGTTAATGTAACGCTGGAAGTACCATTGATCACGCTCTCTTGCAGATGGTTTTTCTAAAGCCACTACGTGCGCCCCGCGAGGATTTAAATGCTCCATAAAACGCTTTATAGTGCCACCTTTACCAGCCGCATCTCGACCTTCAAATAAAATCACAATTTGTTGTTCGGTCTCTTTTACCCAGCCTTGCATTTTTAAAAGCTCGATTTGCAATTCGTGTTTATGGCGCTCGTATTCAACTACGTCCATTTTGCGTTTATATGGGTATTTACCGTCAGCATTCCACTTTAAGCTTGGGTTTTTAACATCTAGATCAAAAACCACATCCTGTTTAGCATTGTGTTCGGATAAATTCTGCTGTTTTACTGATACAGGTTCGACATTGACTGTCTGCATAACGACTCCTATTAAACTATAACTACCTATATTGAGAACTTTATAGTTTTACTTTAAGCCAGTTATAGCTAAGTAACTTGATCTAAATCTATATTTTCATTCCTTAAAAATTCATTTAAAAATAGAAAGTTAGCACTTAATAATTAAGTAAAGATCAGGCTAGCAATATACAATCAAGTCTTTTTTCTATAATAAAAAACAATCAGAGAACACTAATACATTCCGACTATTTCTATGTTTCAAAACACACTGAACCTTAAATACACAGCAATACAAATAGTTAGGAAAAATATGAATCAAGGGAATAATTTAGAGCAAAGAAACAGTCATAGTAATTGTACTAACTACGATGAATTTTCAATTTTGTTCATACGTCTAAATGCTGAGATAAACTTTTGAAAAAAGAGACAAAATAACTATCTGTTTAACAACAAAAAAGGACCTAATTAAGGTCCCTTTTGTCGAAGTTTAAACGCTTTTAGCCAATATATAGTCGCTATTTAACAATCCAAGGTGTGGCGCTGATAAGCTCAGCATGACTGTTTAACACTGTGTTATCGTCTTGCCAGTCATCTGTTACTTTTATTGAGCAACGCTGCTCTTTACAGCTAACGCCATTTGCCGAGATAGCGTCTTGGCCATTAAATTTAAGTACAACACCTTGTTGTTCAGGCAGCAAAAACCACATTAATTTGCTGACAAAAAAGCCCGACAAATCAGATAACAGCTCGTCAAATTCTTCATTTAACGTATATAAGTTCGCTTTACTGAGTTCAAAATCTGCCAAATCAGTCGCTTCAATTTGTAACTTTAATTGGCATTCATGTTTTGGGTTTTCTGGTTGAACAACTATTACGGCTTTATCTGTATCAAGCTGCTTATCAAAAGGTAAAAGTAACTGAGCCTTATCTGTATAAGTTAAGTCAAACTCTTGTTTTTCTGTAATTATTTTACCTGATTTAATTGTGCATACTTCGTTGCTAGCAATATCAGACAAATAAAAGTTAACTTGAGCGTATTGAAATTCGCCTTTATTAACAACTTTCAAACGATCGTAAAAGCCATCATAGGCAACAACAAATTCAGTTGCTGCGGCTTTAGAGGAAACCGCGCTTAGCGCAACCGCGATAGTTGCGACTTTTAACCATGGAAGGAGTTTATTCATCAAAGTAAGCTCTATTTTGATTTATCATAGTGTTTAATTCATCAATATATGCTTCACGGCGCTCAGAGTATGATAACAAACCTTGTGTTAACTTGGTTGCTTCTATAGGTTTTTGCTGGCGACGTAAATCGGCACGAATTAATCGTAAATCTTTATACGCAGCATGGGTATTAATATTTTTAAAATATGAGCTTACAGCAGCACGTACCGATTTAAATGCTGTCACTTCATGGGCCGCTTCGTTAGCACGGCGACGAGGAACCATGCCACAACCCTTTTTGTAACACCATTGACCGAAAAAGTTTAAACCAATCCGTGCAAAGCGTGACGTGCCCCATGCTGATTCATTTGCTGCTTGCATTAGCGCAAGCTCTTTAGGAATGATATCAACTCGACGTAGTGCTTGGGTAAGCGATAAAGTGTCAATAGTGTTAGGCAACTTGTAGCTGGTAAGAATTTTTTTAATATCTGACTTTTGCTTGCTCGTAAGCGGCTCATTGTACTCAAGCATCATGCGCGCAATTTCTAGTTTAGCTCGCTGCTGTAAAATTTTTTTATTTTCGGCCTCAACATGTGGGCGAATGAAATCAAAAAAAGCATGTTTCTTCTCTTTTACATCAGTAAATGCTGCAAAGTCAGGCAGTTCTACATTATGTAATGGTTTTTCTTTTTTGATTACGCGCTGGGTTCCGGTAGGCGTGCTCTGAGTTTGTTCAGATTCTTCAACTGTCACTTCTTTTTCGATAAATGGCGAAAATAACGCCCATGCAAAAAAAGCGGTTAATAAAGCTCGAAAAACGTACTTAAGCATGTATTCTCTCAAATAAACTACTACTCATGTGCGGTTAACTCACGCACACACAAAGGCGAAGTATACCAAAGCAGATGATTTTTAGCGAATTCAGCACTATAAAACCACCCATAAAAGGGACAAACTATTGACGTAACAGTGTAGTTTGCTCGCAATTTTCAAGCGCTTGCGTATACTGAAAAGTAAGCAAACAAGGAATAGGAAGGTTATTTTTATGTGCCAATCTTGGCAAGCTCGCATTATTAATCAACAAAAATATCGTCCAAACGATAACCGCTCAGCTTGGCAGGTTGACCGCTCTCGAATCATACACGCCGCAGCATTTAGGCGTTTGCAGGCCAAAACTCAGATTATGGGTATTGGCTTAAATGATTTTTATAGAACTCGTCTTACTCATTCTTTAGAAGTTGCCCAAATTGGCAGTGGTTTATTACGCCATTTGAAAAAGCAGCACCCTGAATTTACGAATTTTCCTAGCGGTAGTTTACTCGAAACCTTATGCCTTGCTCATGATATTGGCCACCCTCCTTTTGGTCATGGTGGTGAAATAGCATTAAATTACATGATGCGCGATCATGGTGGCTTTGAAGGTAACGCGCAAACACTTAGAATTGTCTCTAAGCTTGAGCCCTATTCAAATGGCTATGGCATGAACTTAACCAGGCGCACCTTGTTAGGTTTTATTAAATACCCAGCCTTCATTGATGATTTGTGGCACAGCATTCCACCTTTGAGCGAGCAGCGTAGCTTTATTAAAGCTGACCATTGGCGACCAGCTAAGGGGTTATACACCGACGATAAAGATATTTTCGACTGGATCATGGAGCCACTGTCTAATAACGATAAAGCACTGCTGAGCAGTCATTATAAGGTTGATGAATTTAGAGCCAAAACCCACTATAAATCGATAGACTCAGCAATTATGGAATTAGCTGACGATATTGCGTATGCCGTTCATGATTTAGAAGACGCTATAGCAACAGAGGTTTTAACGTTGGCTGATTGGCAAAATCATGCCCTTGTACAACTACAAGAGCTTGACTCTGCGTGGCTAACCACTCATTTAAGCTCGATAACCGCCAGACTCTTTTCTCATCACGAGTATGAGCGTAAAGACGCCATTGGTGAGTTGGTAAACACCTTTATTATTAACGCTCAGTTAGTTGTACAAAACGCAGATTTCGAATCTGAAATATTACAGTACACGGTGAGTCTTCCAGATGAATTTGCCGAAATTCTTAACGTGCTAAAACATTTTGTTTTTAAACGCTTAATTCGTGAGCCGAAGATGCAGCAAGTGGAGTTTAAAGGGCAAAACCTGCTGATTGAATTATTTAGTGCTTTTGCCAGCGACCCAATGCGCTTATTACCAGAAACAACGCAAGAAATGTGGCTAAATGCGAACCAACAAGGCGATAATGCGATGCGCATAATCTGTGATTATTTGTCAGGAATGAGTGACGAATACGCCTACAAAACCTATCAGCGGTTGTTTTTGCCATCTGCTTAAGTAATTTTTGAACACTATTTGATAGTGTTCTAAAATTAAGCAGGTTATTAATAAATAATCGCACTTCTTTAGATGCATTCTATTTAACATGGATTGAAATAATGCTCAAAAAATACCTGCTCATCAGTGCAGCTGTTGCAAGTTCATTTGCTTGCTATAGCGCAGAAACACTTCCAGATCCGCTTCTCGAAGAGCGCGGAATCATAATTAAAGATGCCACCCACTTTGATTGGATACGGCTTAATTCTGGCGAATGGCTCAAAGGCGAGCTTGTCTCTTTGTACGACAAAGAAGTTGAGTTTGACAGCGACATTCTTGATACATTAATGATTGATCGCGAAGATATCTATATGATTATTTCAGATCGCCATCATACGGTTCGCTTTAACGATGGTAATGAGCTCAGTGGTACACTTAATATATCGGGCGGTTATGTAAAAGTTGGCGAACAAGACGCTAAATACCGTTATCGCGATTTAGTCTCAATTGCTCCCTCAGTTGAAAGCGAACTCAGTGCATGGACTGTAAAGTTATCCATGGGTGCAGATTTGGCTCGTGGTAATACTGATCAAACAGAGTATTCTGTTAAAGCTGACATAAAACGCCGAACTGCATCAAGTCGATTTTTATCTGAGATTTTAGGCTATCGCACCACCAGCGATGATCAAGTGACTAAAAACAATATTCGTGCTAACGGTACATTTGACTGGTTTTACACACAAAAAATGTATTATCGCCCTATTTTCTTCGAATACTATCGTGACCCGTTCCAAAATATCGCCAATAAATACACTGTCGGCGCCGGTGTTGGTTATTATGTGATAGATACCGACAAAACAGAATGGGATTTTACAGCGGGTCCCGCGTACCAAAAGACTCAATTCGATACAGTAGCTGCAGGGGAAGATAAGAGTAATTCGTCAATGTCTTGGTTTATATCTACAAATTATGAGTTAGAAGTCACCAAGAAAATCGATTTTTCATTAAATTATCGCTACCTAACTGCAAGCAGTGATGCTGGCGGTGACTCACAATATGCTTTGGCTGCGTTTGAATTTGAAATCACAGATGATATCGATTTTGATGTGTCATTAGTTTGGGATTACCTTGCCGACCCGATTGCCGATGAAAACGGTGTAGTACCAGAAAAAGAAGATTACAAAATGATTTTCGCATTGGGTATCGATTTATAATATCAATTCGCTTGATCGATACAAAAACGCCGAGCTAAGCTCGGCGTTTTTAATTTTAGTTAAGTAATATATACATTACCTTATAGCGATTTAACACCCATGTTGTAGAGGGTAAAGCCATAAATATCTGCGTATTGATCAATAATCTTACTTGTTGGTGTTCCTGCACCATGGCCTGCATTTGTTTCAATGCGAATCAGATACGGATTTTGTTTCGCACCTTTTTCTTGTAGCTCTGCTGCAAACTTAAATGAATGCGCAGGCACAACACGGTCATCATGATCCCCTGTTGTTACTAAGGTTGCTGGGTAGCTAACACCCTCTTTTACATTATGAACTGGTGAGTAACCTTTTAAGTACTCGAACATTTCTTTACTTTGTTCACTCGTACCGTAGTCATACGCCCAACCAGCACCGGCTGTAAAGGTGTGGTAACGCAGCATATCTAAAACACCTACAGCAGGAAGCGCAACTTTAAATAGCTCAGGGCGCTGTGTCATAACCGCACCAACTAACAAGCCTCCATTTGAGCCACCACGTACCGCTAAGTAATCAGGTGAGCTGTATTGTTTTTCGTTTAAGTACTCAGCCGCAGCAATAAAGTCATCAAAAACATTTTGTTTCTTAAGCTGTGTACCATTTACATGCCATTCTTTACCATATTCGCCACCACCACGAATATTAGCAACAGCATAGATGCCACCGTGCTCAAGCCACGCCGCTACTGTAGGGCTATAACTTGGTGTTAGACTTACGTTAAAGCCACCATAGCCATATAAAATAGTCGGATTTTTACCGTTAAGCTCAGTGCCTTTTTTGTACGAAATAATCATCGGAACTTTGGTGCCATCTTTTGATGTATAGAAGACTTGCTCAGAGATATATTCTTCACTATTAAATTTAGCGCCCGACTTGCGGTACACATCAGACTTACCTGATTCAACATCAAACGAGTAGGTATTGCCTGGTGTAGTGTAATTCGTAAATGAGTAATACAGTGTTTGTGCATCGTGCTTGCCACTAAAGCCATATGCAGTACCTACACCTGGCAGGCTGATGTCGCGCACCAATTTACCTGATTTATCGTATTGTTTTACTTGCGAAATCGCATCAACCATATACTTAGCAAAGAAGTAGTCACCGCCTTTCGAAATGCTAAGTACATTGTCAGTTTCAGGGATTAAATCTTGCCAATTTTCAGGGCTTGGATCAGTTGCATCAACAGTCACTACACGCATATTGGGTGCGTTTAAGTTAGTCACCAAATACAGTTTTGAGCCGTCATTTTCAATAATTGAGGTATCTGAGTCAGTGTTATTTAAAATCGTCACTAGCTCGCTGTCAGGCTTAGTTAAATCTTTGATAAACAGTTTATTACCTGAAGTTGAAGTACTTGCAGCAATAATTAAATAACGATTATCACGGGTCACATCAGCACCAATATAACGATGTTTCTGTGCCTCTGTGCCACCATAAACTAATTGGTCATCTGCTTGTGCCGTGCCTAACTTATGGTAGTAAACTTTATGTTGATCTGTTTTTGCAGACAGCTCACTACCCTTAGGCTTATCATAGCTCGAATAATAAAACCCTTCGTTGCCAAGCCAAGAGATACCGCTGAATTTTACATCGACTAATGCTTCTTCAATCGGCTGTTTAGTCGCTGTATCAATAATGATAATTTTACGCCAGTCACTGCCGCCTTCAGAGATTTGATAAGCCGCTAGCGTGCCGTCCTCTGTGAATGTTAAGCCCGACATTGAGGTTGTGCCGTCGCTACTGAAAGTATTTGGATCTAAGAATACCTCAGCTTCAGAGTCGCCTTTTTTACGATAAACTACGTACTGATTTTGCAGACCATCGTTTTTATAAAAGTAGGTGTACTCACCCTCTTTAAATGGCGCTGTGACTTTTTCGTAGTTCATCAACTTTTCAAGCGTAGTTTTTAGCTCATCGCGATACGGAATATTTTTTAGATAAGAAAAGGTAACGTCATTTTCGGCTTTCACCCACTGGGCTGTTTCGTCGCTCATATCGTCTTCTAACCAACGGTATGGATCGGCTACTTTTTCACCGAAGTACTCGTCAACAACATTGCCTTTTTTAGTTTCTGGATATTTCACAGCAGCTTTAACCTCTGCAGTTTTCACTGTTTGTTCTGTTTTTGTTGGGGTAGATTCACCGCAGCCCGCCAATGCAACAACAATTGCACATGCTAGTGTTTTCTTGATCATAATAAATTTACTTTTAGTTATTGTTAATAAAATGAAAGTAAAATTAAAGCATTAGAATGTCTAGTAATTTGCGGTTAAACACAGGAAGTGCTGTAAACCAATGTAAAAACAAAAAAGCCACGTAGTAACGTGGCTCTTCAAAGCATGTATTTGCTCAGCGATTATACTTTTGTTAACCAGCCATGAGTATCTGCTGATTTACCCCATTGAATATCATTCAATGCTTGGCGTAATTTAGCAACTTTCTCACCTGGTTCACCTGACCCCACTTTAAACTCTTGGTCGTTATGAATAAGTGTGCCAACCGAGGTAAGTACCGCAGCGGTACCTGATAACGCAGCTTCAGTACCTGGTTTAGCGGCTCTTTCTAGTAACTCAGACACAGTAAAGTTACGCTCAGATACTGTCATACCTAAATCTTTAGCAATCGTTAAAATACTATTACGCGTCACACCGTGTAAGAATGTGCTATCAAGTGCTTTTGTGATGATCTCATCACCATCAATTAAAATGAAGTTTGCAGCACCCGTTTCTTGTACATCACCACCAGGGCAGAATAAAATTTGGTCTGCTTGATGCTCTGAGCGAGCTTCTAAGATTGGACCTAATGCACTTGCATAGTTACCACCACTTTTAACCATACCCATGTGTGGTGCGCAGCGCATGCCGTCTTCTTCAAGTAATACACGTAATGCTGTAGCACCGCCTGAGAAATAATCACCTACTGGCGAAAGCAATACATAAAGCAAGGAACTCATTGACGGTGCAGCCGCTTTACCGATTGCCGCTTCTGTACCAATGTGAGTTGGGCGAATATACATTGAACCCGGCGGTGTTGGTGTTTCGTCTGCGTACTCTTTTACAATGTCTTTGATCATTTGCTCAAGCATGCTTTCGTCAAAGTCAGGTAAGTTTAGTAACTTAGAGCTTTGTTTCATACGAGCAATGTTAGCATCCATACGAAAGATATAGACCGAGCCATCTTCGTGACGAAATGCTTTTAATCCTTCAAAACAGGTGCTTGAATAATGTAATACGTGAGCACCCGCATGTAATTCGATTTTATCAGATGGGACCAGCGCGCTTTCACTCCATGAGTTATCAGCAAAACGTGCTTGGATCATTTGTGGCATAAATACAGTACCAAATGCGGCCATTGTTGTTCTCTCTTGTTTGGACTACTTTTACCCCATTGTATGCTAATCCATCCCCGTTTAACCATAGCAAACTAGTGCCTTTTATCGATTAAAGTGATAATAATCCGACCATTTGGTACAAAAAATGCGCAACCCAAGTTGCGCATTGTTTACTGAGAATCATTCGCTAACAAATGACAATGGATTATCGGTAATTCATTTTTGCTGTGAGGCGATTAAAAAAGCCCGGGAAAAAACGCTTGATAGTCGGTGCTAAACCACTTATTCCCTCACCAATAACAACTTCATCTTTCTCTGCTTCAATGGCTTTAATCATTTTTGCAGCCGCTTTTGCCACATCCATGCCGTTTTCGATTGATTGTTCTGGTTTATTTTGCGGTTTACCTTGGCCATCTAACGAATTATGCGCAATGGCTGTTTTAATTGAACCTGGGCAAATAGTCAGGCAATTCACATTTTTGTCGGCTAGTTCTGCTCTTAAGCAATCCATAAATCCCACAACTGCATACTTAGAGCCCGAATAACCAGTTCTGAATTTTGAACCGACTTTACCCGCTACACTGCTAATTGATACCACCATGCCCATACCTTGCTTCACCATCTGTGGTACGACCGCCTTAGTTAAAGCAATTAAACCAAAATAGTTTACTTCCATCAGTTGGCGATAGACCGTAAATTCGTTTTCTAAAAATAGACTACGCTGCGACACCCCACCGTTATTGATAAGCACATCAATGCGGCCAATTCGCTCGATCACTGCTGGTATATCTTCAAGTAAGGCTTCGGGCTTTGCCAAATCAAGAGCGACCACATGATGATTACCGCCGAGTCTTGTATTAAGAGCGTTGAGTTTTTCCTCATTGCGGGCAGACAATACTAGCGTTGCCCCTTTTGCTGCCAGTTGCTCACAAAGTGCCTCACCAATTCCAGATGATGCCCCAGTTACCCAAACTGTTTTACCATTTAATTGCATGTGTGTTCCTTATTATTGTTGTTATGCTTTGTTAGGCCCTGCATTTTGTTCGATATGATCAGCAATATCTTTATAAAAACCAAGCATAATCAAGAACTCTGCTAATACAAATAACGGGCCTATGACCAAACCAATTAAATCATCAACAAAGGCAGGCTTTTTACCTTCAAAATAGTGACCAATAAACTGAAACACCCAACCAACAATGAAACTGCCAATGCTCACAGCTAGCCATAACTCTGTTGAAAGCGACACCACAGGCTCAGCAGCAATGCTTAACAAACTTAAGCATACAGCCATAATTAACCCCATAGATAAGCTAAGCATTAAGTAATAAAGACAGGTGAGTGCAATCACCACGGTTGCCAAGGAGATAACGGCAGGCTCTGAGATAAGCGTGACGCGTTGTAATAAACAAATAATTGCAAACACAATTAATGGAATGCCAATAAAGTGAGTGACAATATTGCGTTTAGAACGGTGATATAGGGCGTAATTTGTCAGTTGTTGTTTTAATGTTTTCATTGTTTTTCCTGCCAAAACTGTGTTCAAAATTCAGATTAGCAGAAAATTCACCAACAAGAATGTCAACTAGCCGACATTTAAAGTTGCTAGCTTAAAATCACACATTAAACCAGCGCATCAATAACTTTGCCTTTTTCAGCTTCTGGTCGCATATCCATGCGTTCGCGACCTTTTTGATACTCTTCATCGAGCATCGCTTGCAGCTCATTCATTTTTTCTTGCAGTGCTTTAGTATCGGCACCTTGTTGTTGCATTTGTTCAGCAAGCTTCTCTATTTGCGCTTTTATTTCATCAATTTTCTCTTTATCAACCCCGAGCCGCTGATAAACCAAAGCTTCTTGAGCTTGTGCTAAAAAAGAGCTGGGCTCAGGCTGCCTTTGTAAAAGTTGTTGTGCTGAAGATGCTGGCGTATGCATGGCTTTCACACCCTCAGTGCGAGCCGTTTGCGACAGCTTAGCAGCAGCCGAAGCGTGATAAGGGTTATATTGATTATGAAATGTAATTGCCACAAGTTGTCTTCCATTTAAGCTTGATTACGACTTTGTAGCAATTTTAGTTCCAAGCTAGCATTGAGATTGCAATTTATCGATATCAATAATTTCAATCGTTTGATATTTAAGGTTAATAATTGAATCAGCTTGCAGGGATTGTAATATTTGGTTAATGGTTTGCCGTGTTAAATAGGTCATATCGGCAAGTTGTTGCTGGGTAAGCGGCAAACAGCTTTGGTGTGACGATTGAAAAAGCATGCACAACCGCTTACTCACCTTTTGCTTTGCTGTAAGGAGTGCGTGATCTTCTAATGAGTCAAACAGGTTTCGCACTTTATTGGTAAGCAGCAGACCAAAATCATGCCAATAAGCAGGATGCTCTTGTAATAACTGAGTTAATGCCCGCTCAGGTACGTGTAAAAGTCGTACCGCAGTTTGAGCATACACATCGTGGGTGCGTTTACCACCATCAAACAAAGCCACTTCACCAAACCACATAGCACCGGTTACAAAACTGAGCACGGCTTCTTTGCCTTGGCTATTGACCCCAGAAACTCTAAGCACACCATTAATAACACAATACAGACCGGTATTTTCATCACCACGCAAAAACAATGCATCACCCGCATTTAAGGTGATTAATTTAGCATTTTTTACTAGCTTGTCCCTAAATAATTGTGTGCGATTTTTAAACCATTTGTCTTGGTTAATTACCGAAAGGTCTTGTTCATTCAAGTGTTTATCCTTTACATTGGTGTAGTGTGCATATATCCAAGCCACCTCAAAATGCAGAATTCAGCGTTTCACAGATTGTTTGGATATCTAAATAATAAAAGGATACGGGATGTTAAACAAACTACTTTCGACCAGCCTACTTCTCAGTGCTATTTCTACCCCTGCATTTGCGAGTGATATTAATTCTGAACTTAAATCTGCAAATAAAAGCGTCAGCGAAAAAGTCATTAAATGGCGCCGTCATTTACACCAATACCCAGAGCTTAGTAACCGTGAGTTTGAAACAGCTAAATACGTGGCTAAGCATTTACGTTCTCTAGGCCTTGAGGTTCAAACAGGTGTGGCTCATACCGGTGTGGTTGCCAAACTTAAAGGGGGCAAAAAAGGCCCGCTTATTGCGCTGCGTGCTGATATGGATGCACTCCCTGTAAAAGAGCAAGTAGACTTACCTTTCGCGTCAACTCAAACAACAGAGTACAAAGGTAATACCGTTGGCGTAATGCATGCCTGTGGTCATGATAACCATGTGGCTATTTTAATGGCAGCCGCTGAGTCTTTAGTAAAAATTAAAGAAGAGCTCGCGGGTGATATTCTGTTTGTCTTCCAACCTGCTGAAGAAGGTGCACCAGATGGCGAAGAAGGTGGTGCTGAGCTTATGCTTAAAGAAGGCTTATTTAAAGAAAAGCCAGAAGCCGTATTTGGTTTACACGTAACCAGCTCTCTTAATACCGGACAAATTGGTTTTCGTGAAGGGCCGCTAATGGCCAGCGCCGATAAATTTACTATCACAGTAAAAGGTCGCCAAACTCACGGTTCTCGCCCTTGGAATGGGGTTGACCCAATTGTGGCGTCATCACAAATTATTATGGCAACACAAACCATCGCTTCTCGCCAAGTTGATGTGACCAAAGCGCCTTCTGTGGTTTCATTTGGTGCCATTAATGGCGGTGTGCGTAACAACATCATCCCTGATCAAGTTGAAATGGTGGGCACAATTCGTACCTTTGACCAAGAAATGCGTGCTGACATTAAAAAACGTTTAGCTAAAACCGCTGAGATGGTAGCTGAATCAAGTGGCGCAGAAGCCCATGTTCACATTGACCATGGTTATCCAGTAACAGTGAACGATGTTAAATTAACCAAGAAAATGACACCAACACTTGCTGGTGTAGTTGGTAAAGAAAACCTGATCACAACACCACTTATCGCAGGTGCTGAAGACTTTAGTTACTACGCCTTAGAAACACCAGGCATGTTCTTTTTCTTAGGTGTCACACCAAAAGGTCAAGATGCAGTTACAGCACCAAGTAACCATTCACCACACTTTTTTACAGACGAAAAAGCTTTACAGCTTGGCGTAAATGCAATGACGCAATTAGTGGTTGATTACCTAAAATAATAATTATTTTCTTACCGGCGGGTGACATCACTACCCGCCCTATTTTCTTAGCTGTTCAGCATCAATAAAGTTCATTTTGCTAGGGTTTAGTTACTATAAACAGGTAAGGAAACCCCATGACATCAGAATACTTTCATTTTTTAAGCATTATCGGTGTAGCGTTTTTTGCTATTTCCGGCACCTTGCTGGGCCATGAAAAAAGTGTTGGTGGTTTTGGTGTGGTGGTGGTTGCCACAGTCACAGCTCTGGGTGGTGGCACACTTCGAGACATATTGCTTAACAAACCTGTATTTTGGATAGCTCAACCCGATTATTTGTACGCAACTTACATAGCCATATTCGCGTCTATTCTATCAATTCGTCACTTACCCGATTTAAGTAACACCACCATGCTATTAATGGATGCCGTAGGGATGGCAATTTTCAACATTATTGGTATCGAAAAGGCGCTGATCGGCGGCGCAGATATGATTGTAGCCATCACCATGGGTATGACCACAGGTATTTTTGGTGGCCTGATGCGTGATGTGATCTGCCGAGAAGTGCCTTTAGTAATGGGCGAAGAACTCTATTCCACCGCTTGCTTATCTGGCGGGTTAACTTACGCGGCTTTATTCACCCTGGAGGTGAGTTATATTTGGTGCATTCTTGGCGCATTCGCTGTGACGGTCTGTTTAAGATTAGGCGCCATACACTTTGGTTGGCAACCTAACCTGTTTCGTAAAAGCAGCTTTAAACGCTCTTAGCAAGTCATATAAATACAGCCATCGAGTGGCATGTCCGATGGATACTGGGTTTGTATAAACCCCATTTTTTCATAAGCTGTTTTAGCAAGGGTGTTGTGACTATACACAAACAACGACAAACTATCGCAGTTCAGTTGCTGTTTACCCTGCTCTCCTAGTAAATTTATCAACATTTTTGCAAGACCTTTACCACGTTCACTTGGCGCGATAACTAGCCGCCCTAAATGGCAACGACCTTCACGTAAATAGTATTGACCAAACCCTAACATCTGGCCCTCGTCATTAATCAACGCGAAGGAATTCAGCGCATCTGGGTTTAAATCATTTTTAAAGCTTTGCGTATCAAATGGGTAATTAAAAAATGGCCCAGACCAAATACGCAGTTCAGCCTCTGAGTTAAACCAACCCATTAACTCGTTGAGTTGGTCACTCGTTACTTTAACTAGCTTCATGTTTTAACCTATCGTATAAACCCGATGCACGAGTAACAGATTTATTCATTGCCATGAGCAATACATTTTTATCGGCCACCAGCTCAAGTGTGGTTTTCGCGCGGGTGATACCCGTGTAAACCAACTGCCTGTTAATGCCCTGATTAGCCTGTTTTATTGGTGGTAAAATCATTGCTGTGTAAGCAAATTCAGAACCTTGCGACTTATGAATTGTCATGGCATACACTTTATCGTGAGCAGGTAAACGTGCGGGCGAAAAGGCACGAATATTTTCTTGTTCATCAACAAACATGGCTTTTAACTGACCTTGCTCATCGTGCATTAAAATACCTATGTCGCCATTAAACAGTTTTAGCTGGTAGTCGTTTTGGCTGATCATAATTGGCATACCCACGTAATGCCTTTGATATGGCGAGATTAAACCTTGTTGAGCCAGTGCTTTTTCAATACGCTGATTAAGGCTATTTACACCGTAATCACCCTCTCTGACGGCAGCTAGCAACTGATAATGCGCAAAGGCTTTATGCACACTGGCAACACTTGCCCCTTGCTGGATAAGCTGCAAATAATCGTGATATTGCAACGCCGCTTGTTGCACAAACTGCTCTATCGGTTTACTAATTACACTGTAATTAAGTTTAAGGTCTTTAAAGCCACCTTGATTAATCGTTTGCTCAACATAGCCCAGTAAACCACTGTTATTGGTATTTACAGCTTGAGCTAATTGACCAATGCCGCTGCTGCCATCAAAACGATAACTTTGCTGTAAAAACGCAATACAATCGTTAAGTACAAAATGACTGCTTGCCGCGGGTATTTCGCTCTGATTATTAAAACAAACGCGATTAAGCTGCGCTGCTCTTTCACTGCTGTAATCAGGCATTTTGCCAAGCTCTAACCCTTGGCATAGGTCGCTAAGAATACTGCCCGTATCAACCGAGGCTAATTGGTCTTTATCTCCCAGTAAAATAAGTCTTGCATGGCTCGGTAGTGCCTCGATTAGTTTTGCCATAAGCGACAAATCAACCATCGATGCCTCATCAATGATCAGTACATCTAAATGCAGCGGATTACGCTTATTATGGCGAAACTTATTGGTATGCGGAACAACGCCTAGTAAACGGTGAATCGTTTGCGCACTGTCTGGAATAAGTGGCGCGATATTATCAGGGATCATATTAAGCTTTTGCTTTGCCCCTAAAATCGACTCGGTTAAACGCGCTGCCGCTTTACCTGTCGGTGCAACCAGCTTTATTGTTAGCGGTGCACTGGCATACAAAGATTGTAAAATGGCCAGTAGCTTAGTTACTGTGGTAGTTTTACCTGTACCTGGGCCCCCAGTGATCACACTAAAGCCTTTTGTTGCAGCAATCGCACAGGCTACTTTTTGCCAGTTTAATGTTTTAATAGGATCGCTTAGGTTGGTTGTATGGTCACTGCTAGGAAAATACACCTCAAGTAATGACGTTAATTCGGCTTCATCAAGGGTGAGTTCTTTCGTTGCTAAATGATGTAAACGCGAAGCCAGTGTGGTTTCGTACTCTGCCAAGCGGGCAAAATAAAGTTTATTCGCAAACAACATTAGTGGCTTGTCGTCCCCGACACACTCAGCATTCATTAGTTTTTTAACGGCCTCATTAAGGCCAAATTCCAGAGCAAACGGGGTTAAAACATCAGGGGCTGCAATGCTGGCATCAACAAAGCTTTGCTCTCTAATTTCAAACGGATTTTGCCAGTTTATATTCACGAGCTCTAAGCAGCTGTGCTGACTTTGCTGCGCGGCCGCAAGTAATAAAATCAGGTAAAACACTTCGTTGTGCGCTGCTTCGTTATTCTCTACCAGTGTTTCTGTGCCAGTCAATAGCTCTGCGAGTTTAACATCAACTAAGCGAATACGTTTTGCCTCAAGTAAATAACTCAGTAAAGGCTGTGTTTTAAGTTCTGTGGCAGGCAACACTAAATCGCTTTGGGCATGTTGTTCTGGCTGCTTATTCATTGGCTCGTTTGGCTCATGGTCATCAAAGCCGAATGTCAGTTGACTCATAGCATGGCTCCTTGTGCGAATAAGCTATCCAGCTCAGTTATCTGCTGTTTTGTTAACTGATTAAAATACACCCCTTGTCCTTCGCTCATACCACGTAAGAAGGTGTAGTAAACACCCCCTAAATGCGTATCGCTATCGTAATCTTGAATACGTTGTTTTAATAAACGGTGCAGTGCCACGGTATAAATTAAATACTGCAAATGATACTGATGACTGGTCATGGCTTGCTCTAGTTGTTCATGTTGGTAGTCAGCCGCACTATTGCCTAAAAAGTTCGATTTATAATCAAGAATATAATACTTACCCTGCCAGCAAAATATTAAATCGATAAAGCCTTTTAGTAAGCCTTGTACCTCACTAAAATCAAGCTGCCCGGGTAAGTTAAAGTGTTTTACTAACACTTGGTTAAGCTTATCGCTTGAGAGCGATAACAGCGGTAAGTTAAATTCCATTTCGACCAAACAGGTATCGGGCTCAAGTACTGATAAACTAAGCCCTTTATCGTTTAGTGGGCAATTCAGTGCAGCAAGGATCCACTGCTCGGTCATTTCCTGCCAGCTATCGTCAATATGGTATTTTTCGAATAACGTTTTGATCACTTTATCAAGGGCGTGGTCATCTTGCTCGCTGGCTGGGCGCGTTAACGCATAAGGGTCGGTAAAGTCTAATTGCTCAAATATTTCATGCAAACAACTACCCGGCTTTGCCCCTTTTGGGAAGCTGTAAGGTGTTAAAGCATTGGCATTTTGGGCTAAAAACTCATCTTTTTCGTGGTCTTCATCACTGCGGCCAAGTTCAATATGATCAGTATGCTTTTTCAGCGTTAAGCTACTAAAGCTGGTTGAGCGCCAATCACGCTGAATGTCTGCTTTAACAGTATTAACTTGATAGGCTTGCTCACTGTCTGTACCAGCAAATGTTAACTTTTCAAGCTCATCTGCTTGGCTAAATGCCTCATAGTGTATGTGCACAGAGCCTTCACAAAATTGTTGTAACAACGCGCGCCATTCATCGCCCGATTTAACCTCTAACCCTGCAAATAATACGTGGCCAATGCTGGTACTTTGAATACCAGGGCGAGCGCTACGACCTTGGGCAATGTTATACATACCCACAGAACAAAAATGCACGGCACGTGTCAATGCCACATAAAGTAAACGTAAATCTTCAGCTAAGCGCTCTTGCTCTGCTTTTTGCATTGCGTCGTCACTTTTAGCAAGGTCATAAATCAACTTACCGTCTTTATGGTAAAGGGCTTCTTTGCTTTCGCGATAGCCACAGGCAAACGGCATGAATACAATCGGGTACTCTAAGCCTTTTGAGGCGTGCATAGTGACAATTTTCACCAAGTTAGCATCGCTTTCTAGGCGAACTTGCACCGCTTCACCATCTTGTTGACTGACTTTTTGCGCAAACCAACGCAGCAATCGATGGGTTCCCTCAAGCTCAATCTGCTTTTGCTGTAAGATCTCCCCTAAATGACGGAAATCGGTGAGCCAGCGTTCAACGTTGTAGCCTAAGCCTTGCCAACGAGCTGCAAGTTCATTATGGCTTAATAAACGCTCGAGCATCGCCATAGCGCCTTGTTTATGCCAAATGTGAGCAAGCTGAGCAAAAAAGTTTAAATGCTCTTGCCATGCACTTTCATTTTCGTGAAGCTCATAAATGCGGTTGTAGCTTAAGCAAAACAATGGCCCAGCAAGCACACCACGCAGTAATGATTCATCATACTGTCCATGCAATGCCGTTAAAAAGTTCAGTAAATGATGACTAAGTTCTTGGTTAAAAACACTATCTCGCGATAAATACACACTGGCAATGGCGGCTTCTGCCAGTGCAGTTTTCATTAACTGTGCTTCGTTTCGGTCACGCACTAACACACAGATATCGGCGGCAGTGAGAGGCTTTCCTGCAATAGTTGCAGCGCCTGCATCAGCTTGCTTGAGTAGCTCAGTAATTTTTTTCGTATACTGCAAAGCCAATGCCTGTTGAGCCACCCCTTTGCTGGTTGGCTTGTTGTTCGCTTCGGCGTATTCATCAACAAAAACCGAAAATTCAAACGCACTTGGCATTTCACCGTTTATTAAAAACGCTTTGTCTTGCTGTTTTCCCTTCGCATTAACCTTTTGAAATGGGATTGCGTCGTTGTAAATAAAGCTATTTTCATTTTTAGCAAATAAACGGTTTACGCTATCAACAACCCCTTCACTTGAGCGGTAGTTGGTATCTAGGGTGTATTGCTTATCATCTGAAACAGCTTGTTTTGCGCCAATATAAGTAAAAATATCTGCACCACGGAAACCATAAATAGCCTGTTTTGGATCACCTATCATGGCAAGCGTGGTGTTTTTAATGCCATAAATGCGGCTAAAAATACCATATTGAACTGGGTCGGTATCTTGGAATTCGTCAATCATGGCAACCGGAAACAAAGTCGCAATTTTTTCACTTAACGCTTGGCCTTGCTCACTTAAAAGTGCCTGATGCAAGTTACTCAGTAAATCATCTGGAGTAATAACGCCTTGCTCTTGCTTACGTTTAACTAATGCATTTGCGACCCATTTAGCTGCGTATTGCAGTATCGCAATATTCAAGCCGTTATTGATAAGGCTACTGAGTTTAGCCATTTCATCAAACTGAGCCAGCATTTCATGACTCAGCAAGCTGCCGTTTTTCTTATAATTTGCAGGGTCGCTTAAATTCTCTGTGCTCCACACTTCGAACGAGTATTTACTGGTACCAAATACAAAAAATAGCTCATCATTGTTTATATACTCTTCAAGCGCAGCAAGGCTGTTTTTTCGACCTGGAGTTTTTGAGCCACTTAAATCAGACGCTTTTACGGCATTAATAAATTCACTATCACGGCACGCCTTTTTAAATGCTGGTACTTTTGCCACAAAGTTGTCGCGCGCTTGCCATATTTCATCAAGGTCATACTCAGGGGTAATTGTTGCCCCTTGTTTATTGAGTAAACTCACCACCTGTGAGTACAGTGACGCTGGCACAGGGAAAATATCGGTAATTGCTTGCGTGCGCTCTTTTGATTGTGGGTAAACAAAGGCACGCCAAAAGTCATTAAGGGTTTCTTGAATGAGCTCACGCTCATCTAAAATAAACTCTAAGTTAAACGCCACGCCGGATTCAAAGGCATGTTGTTTCAGCATTCGCTGACAAAAACCATGAATGGTGAATATAGCGGCTTCATCCATCGACTTTGCCGCAGCGTCTAGCAAATCAAATGCGGCGTGTTTGTCAGTTACCTCGTTAATTATTTGCTCAATCAGCTCATCATCAGGCTTTTTACCAAGCAGAGCATCTCTGGCATTGATTATACGCGCCCTTACACGGTCTTTAATTTCTTGAGTTGCAGCCTCAGTAAAGGTCACCACCAGTATTTGCTCAACATTTAGAGGCGTATTTAATGCTTCATCTTCACCAGTCGCTTTTTGTAAGCCCAACAAATACCGTAAATACAAAGCTGTGATGGTGTAGGTTTTGCCTGTACCGGCACTGGCTTCAATAAGGCTTTGCCCACACAGCGCCATACTCATTGGATTAAGCGTTTGCATGATCGGCCTCCTGTGCTAATTCAACTAGTGGCGATAACAGCAGCTCGCTCCATTTTATAAACTCTTCTTCACAGTCTTTAAGGCTTTTTATGGTTAAGCGAATGTATGGGTTCTCACCTTCACCTATGCCTATGTATTGCGGCGCGAATTTATTGGATGCTTTAACCATGTCTTTATCTGTTTTTATGTACTCGTAACCACTGACCGGGAAAAACGCCACTGGACGAGTTAAAAGCGTTTCATAAAGCGAGAACCAATCGTTTAAATACTTGCGGGCATCGTCTTCTGACAAGGGTGAAAAACTAATTTGCTTGTCTAAACCAAGAATAAGGGTTTCAACCGGCTGGCCCATTATTTGCGCCGCTAAATGATGCACAAAGCCACGAATTACATCTTTTGCTTTAATACTGGCGGTGCGATAAAACACCTGTTTTTGACCATAAATATGATTTAACCAACCTTCTAAAGTGGTGTTGGCTATTTTAATATTTACTTCAACGGGTAATGCTTCATCACCTTGAATATGCGCTTTTACTTGCCCAGCAAGCGCATCAACTCGGTGCTGCATACTTTCAAACACAAGATCGCCAACATGGGCTTGAGGTAATTCACCGCGCTGCATTATTTGAGCTTTGTTAAGCGGTAGCTCTTGAATGCTCGCTTCGAGAATTTCGTCAAGGTAAAAGTAGCGGCGTAATGCGTCTAAACTAAATGGCTCTTCATCTTTAGCAATATCGTTAAATTGCGGTAAGCGTAAACCCAAACTTTGTTGATAAAAGCTCTCGTGCGGCTGGCAAATACTGCGAATAAACTGAGTTAACTCAACACTGCTTTCTGGCTGTACACTAAGCGCTTTCTGTGGCTCAGGGTTAACAGCTTGAGTTGGCATCCACACAGGGTTATAGCTGTGTAATTGTGTGGCTAACTGTTTGTTTGCTTTTTGCTCGTCATCAGTTTGGCTTTTATTACCTTCTTTGTTAGTGGTCAGATAATAAGCCGGGTTAAATGGCTGTAAGTGCTGATAATTAATCAGCGCCTCTGGTAGCTTTAAGTGAGTGTCTTGATCAGCAAACTCAAAGCTACGGGCTATGTATTCCAAAAGCTCGCTCACTAAAGTTGAGGGCATTCTTGGTTGGTTATCAAAACAAGAACGGCCAATATAACTGATGTATAAATTCTCACGGGCACTTAAAATCGCTTCTAAAAACAGGTAACGGTCATCAAGTTTGCGAGAGCGGTCGCCTTTTTGGCGTTTTGAGAAAGGCACTAAGTCAAAACCGATTGGCTGAACGGTACGCGGGTAATCTGCATCATTTAAACCTAGCATGCACACCACTTTAAATGGCACCGCACGCATTGGCATCAACGTACAAAAGTTTACTTGCCCCACTAAAAAGCGCTGCCCTACGCCTTTTTCTTGAATACCTTGTTTAACCAAGTAACTCACAATGCGCTGCGAAACAGCTTGTTGGTAATCGCCATTGTCATAATGCTTAATTAGTGTATCGAGCACTTTTTGCAGTACTAATAAATCCCAGCTTTGTTCGCCTTCATCGCTGTATATATCGCTTAATAACTCTTTTAGAACCTCAGCTTTTTCGTTAAGCGGTGCATCAGCTTGCAGCTTAGTTTTATAACGGGCCAGTACATCAATAAATTCAATAAGTTTATTTAAGGTATTCAGTGCCATACCTTCAACTTCATCGGCACTGTAAATCCCCGAAAACGGTAATTGCTCATCACGTTGTGCAACACCTAATAACAAGCGGTTTAGGCCATGTTGCCAAGTATTTAAATCTATTGCGGGTAAGCCAAAACTGTCTTTGTGGGCGGCATCTAAGCCCCATTTAACGCCAACGCGTTCAAGCCAAAAACCAATTTGCTCATATTCATGGGCTTCGAGGTTAAACTTTTCGGCAATTTGTGTAACTTGCAGTAAATCAAGAATGTCAGACACACCAAAGCGTGAGTAAGGTAAATCGGCTAAACTAGCAAACGAGCTAAGTACTGGTTTTTCTTGCTCTATCGCTAAATCGGCTAACGCATAAGGAATAAAACGTCGCCCTTCGGCACCACCAAACACCGCCTCAATATACGGGCTGTATGTGCCAACATCAGGCATCATTACAATAATATCTTTTGGTGTTAGCGCTTTATTTTCATTGAATAAATTGAGTAAGTAATCATGTAGTCGTTCTACTTCACGAAGTGGCGTGTGACAATCGCTCAGCACAATGCTGGTATCGTCTGCCTGAATTGGCAACTTGCCTTCGTCATTAATAAACCATTCTTTATCAGGCGTTAATGACTCACCCTTAAAAGCTAATTGGTAAATTTCAGACTGTATTTGCGATAACAAGCTTTGATCAAACTCGTTATCGAATCCATCAAGCCACTGCGCATCTAGTTGCAGTAACTGCTCAAAATAATCTCGGCCTAATTTACCCCACGACGAGAGTAACGGGTTACCGATAAAAAAGTACTCGTGATCAGGGTTTTTCGCGCTGTCTTCAAGCGCTTGTAACTGCGGGCGTTTGGCATATTTAGCGGCAATCTTGGCTGCTGTTTTTTCATCGAGCGTGTCGCCCCAGTAATGCTCACTCGGGTTAAAGAAAAACAAAAACACCTGCGTTTTTTTCGCAATGGCCTGAAACACTTCAAGCTGGCTGCTCGCAATTGCAGAAATACCAAATAAACTAATGCGCTCAGGTAATAGGCTTGCGTCCATTTTTTCAAGGGCTGCAAGGAGTTTATCTTGCATATTGGCGCGGTGATATTGGCTTTGCCCAAGCTCTTTACTGTGCGCCACCAGCTTACGCCAAAGATCTGGCTGCCATGGTGCAATGCCCACATCAACATCATCAAGTTCATCAATGCCCTGCTCCCAAGTGGCAATCCAATTAGGGCGATACATTAAGTATTGGTCATAAACGTCGGCAATTTTCTCGCACAAGGCAAAGGTTTTTTGGCCTTCGCTATCACCTTCTAAATAGGTTTTAAGTGGTAAATACAGCGGCTCATCAATGCAGTTTGGTAAAATTGCAAACAGCTTCCAAGCAAGGTTCGCTTTGTTATACGGAGATTCACTGGGTACATCTGGTAATAATTGTTGGTAAAGCTGCCATATAAAACTCGAAGGCAGCGGAAAATCAACCTGAGCGGCAATCCCTAAGTGTTCGCTTAAACCGATTTTTAGCCACTGCGACATACCCGGTGACTGCACGAGCACAATTTCTTTTTTAAAAGGGCTCGTTAGCGGATTAACTTTAAGAAGAGCGTGAAACCGCGCTTGCAGTGCTTCCATGCGATTTGATTGAATTATATTCAGCACTTTACACTGTCCTTGCTTGAAACTAACTAATTGACACAGTGTAAGATATTTTAATTAGATGGGATAGAGAGAAATACCCGCAAACAAGGCTTATTCCATGTTTGCAGGCATGAGCTGCGGGCATATGTTAAGGATATGCACAGCAGGCAATATTTACTGGTATGGGCTTATCGTCGATAACGCGAACTCGGTGTGCATTATCTCATCACCCTTAATACCTTTAAGCGCAATACGAATGGTAGGATCTGCTTTTTGCCAATCGATTGTTAAATCGCCGTAGTTTACCTCATGAGTGTAATCACCCACACGGTGTTTATTAGGGCTAACATCTTTCCACTTTTCTGTAAGCCCAGAGCTAGTCATCTCATATAACGGGTAATCTAGGTTTTGTTGATACTTAGACAGCTCACCCCAGTGGGTATCGCCACTGACAATAATCACACCATTTACTTTATGCTTTTTAATAAGCGCAAATAAACGCTCACGATCAGCTGGATAATTTGCCCATGACTCCCAGCCTGTAAAATCAGCTAATAGCTGCAAGCTTGAGGCAATGATTTTTATCTTTTCATCTGACTTGAGCTCTTGTTCAAGCCATTGCCATTGGCTTTCGCCAAGCATAGAGGCGTTTTTATCAGTTGTTGGGCTATAAGGCCCTTGTTTTGCAGGTTTTCGTTCATGTTGATAGGTCATCGCCGATACGTGATTCAACGGTGTGCGATTAAAACGCAGATCAGGCATGATCACCTTTACTGTTTGCTCACCTTCACCGTACGTGTACGAAGTGTAAATACCATCTTCGCGAGTTCTGCGAGCAGAATCCGCAGGCTCTTGCCAAAAGTCGAGCATGATTTTTCGTGATTGCTGTTTTTTGGGGTATTCGCTGCCAGCATCATTTTCGCCATAATCATGGTCATCCCACATAGCAATGATAGGCGTATTCGCACGTAATGTTTTAAAGCCCGGCTTTTGCCCTAAACGTTGATATTTATCGGCAAGTACCGACATATCTTCGGTATCACCATAAATGTTATCGCCAAGGAACATAAATAAATCGGCTTGCTCTTTGTTGATGGCATCAAAAATTGGAATAGCTTTGTCTTGATGACCACATGAGCCAAACAAAATTTTACTTGGCGCGGCAATCGCACTCACACTACTAACCAGCATTAACCCAGATAAGGCGCTTTTAAACAAACTAAGCGTTAAACTCATTTTAAAATCTCCTTAATTGGCGCGGCCATCTTCGGGTTAACTTGCTGACTGTTGACGCCTAAAATATTCAGCACAGTTGCCGCTACTTGCGCTTGTTTTAGCTCTTTTTTGGGCTTAATTAAGCCTGTTGCTTTTATATCTGGGCCAATGGCTGCTAACCAAATATGTTCAGAGCCGACAATGCCGTTTGGAAAACGCTGCTTTCCTTGCTCTGAACGTGCTAAAGCACGCTTCGAACTATGGTGTTGCCAATCATCAGCATGACTGCCGCGGCCATGATCGGTGGTGATGATCAATGTGGTATTGTCTTTATAGCCCGGTGTTTGTTGAATTATTTGCCAAAGGTCACGAATAAACGCATCACTTTGTTTAGCCGATTTTAAATAGGCATCGTATTTACCGTTATGAGCAAAGTCATCGGTTTCACCCAAGCTAATAACTAGCAAACGCGGTTGTTTATTTAATAAATATTGTTTGGCAAATCGGTAGGTAAAGCTGTCGAGGCGCACATTATGCCAAGGGCTTGGGATCTCGCTTTGCATTTGGTTTAGCAGAGTCACTTCGGCTGACTTCACCGCATCAAAAGTTTCAAAGCCAGCATTAACAAACACTCCACTGCGCTCACGATTTACAATATAGGGAAACACATCCCAGCTACCAAAAAGCGCGGTTTTACCTTTAAACTCTGGCTGAGAATTTAAACTCTCTAAAATGGTTTTATTGGGGTTAGGCACTTTATCGTTGCTATCGATATTTTCGTCTACTATGCCGGTTAAAATTTCACTGTAACCTGGGTATGAGAAATACCACGGGTTGCTTACCGACATCAATGAGCCTTGAGTTCTATCGCCAATCAAAACGCCTTGCTTTGCCAATGTTTCGCTAAAAAATGGCATTAACGCTTGAGTACGCTGTGCTTGATCATCTCGCCAAAAAAGAGCCTTTAGTTCATCTGTATTTGCAACAAAATCAGTGTTATCAATAAGGTTCTCATCTGCCCCTGAGAACACTTCTTGCCAGCGAAGCCCATCAAGAGTAACAAGCACAACATTGTCGGCAGCTTTACAGCTTATGCTTAAAAGTGATGCAGCCACCACCGCCGTGGCTAAAATTATTTTTTTCATATCTCACCTGCAAAAAAGCCCATCAAAGATGGGCTGTTTAAACGTTAGCTTATTGCTTAAAACTGCGCTGTAAGTGTTAGAGCAGCTGTACGTGGTGCACCAATAAAGTAGGTTGAACCATTACCAGTACCACCTGCTAGATAAGATTTATCAAACAGGTTATTCACCACAAATGCAAGGTCGAGTGATTTAAACACACCAGAATCAAGACTGGTGTTATAACCTATGTTTAAATCAACCAAGGTGTAACCATCAACCTCGTTACGTGAACGGGTTTGTTCATCAGTCCATGCACCTAAACGCTCACCTGTGTATTTAGCTGATAAACCAAAGCGGAAATCACCACTGTAGTAATCTGCTGATACCACAAATAAATCTTGTGCTGAGTCAATCACTTCATCACCCGCTTTAAAGCTGGCTGTTGCATCTTCAAGTAACTCACCATCGCTTTTGTAAGCACTTGGATCGTTCGATTGATACTCAGAGTTATTGTAGGTATACGATGTGTAAAGATTCCATTTGTCAGTCAGCATATAGCTTGCTGAAAGCTCAACACCTGTTGACTCAATACCACCTACGTTGATGTAAGAACCGTTCGTGCCAATGGTGTAGTCAATACCATCGGTATCACTGCCCGGAGCAATAAAGGTAATGCGGTTATCAAATTCAATGCTGTAAGCGGTTGCTGTTAAGCTTAAGCGGTCATCGCTGTAACGCACACCTAGGTCGATGTTTTCAGCTGTTTCAGGTTCAATTTCGGTCAGTGTTGATGAATCACGTTCAAGTACACCATCTTTAATTGCCGCAAAGTTTTCGCTGTAGCTGGTGAATAGCTCTGTGCTTGCAGATAGCTGATACAGCACACCACCGCTGAATAGTACGTCTGAATCACTGTCGATTTTATCTGAGTATTCATCTTCAAAATGATTATAACGCTGAAGCTCAACAAAGTACTGTTTAGCACCTAAATTAAGTGTGAAGTCGCCTAAACTGATTGAATCTTGTACGTACCACTTGAATGTATCTGTTTCGAAGGTGTTCTTGTACTGTGTCCAATACGGCGTATGGTCAAAGTGATGATAGACACGGGCGTCAATAACTTTATGCCAGTCACGTGACTCATCACGGTCTGTTTGTTCAAACCAAAAACCAGCTTCAATGTCATGGTTGCCAAGGGTTACTTGGTATTCACCGGTCATACCTAAGCGATCTTTTTTGTAGTGAGTATGACGATACGACATAACCGGAATCGCATCATCTGGGTAACAGGCTGGGTTTAAGCCAGGGCCTGAAGACCATGGCCACTCTAAACTTGCCGTACAGCCTGCAGCAGGTGCAAGTGGATTACCGTCGCTGTCGGTGAAGCCGTAGCTGCCAGCGTTTTCGCCCCCAATTGTTGTTGGGTTGCCATCACCATCAACCGGTGATGTTAAATAAGGCGGGATCCAATCACCACGACCTGAATTTTTATGATAGTAAGGTGACAAGCTTAAGTTTGAAGTGGCACCTAATGCGTAATCAAACTTTACATACGCAAGAGTATTTTCACGCAGTGTACCCCAGCCCTCAGCAAACATTTGATCAAAATGCGGCACGCCAGTCCAATTCCAAGTTAAACGATCCCAATCAGGGTTTTGTTCAAACTCGCTAATGCTAATGCTGTTATAGTTAATTTCGTGAACATCATCATACGAAACACGACCTGTTACGGTTAGGTCGCTAAAGTCTGATACAAACTTCGCTTCGATGTGCTGGTTGTCTTTACCACCATTGCTACCATCTCCAACCCAACGGCTGGTGTCTGTTTGCGAATAGCTGATATAGGCTTGCGTGTTATCAAACACAGTGCCAGTTTCGTGCTTAACAAAGTAACGGCTAGCGTTATGATCGCCCGTTGTGTAAGCAAACGTAGTGCTTTGCTCAGTGCTCGGTTGAGCACTCACAAAATTGAAAGTACCGCCTAATGCTTCGAGTGATGCTGAAGCAATATCAGACGTACCTTGCCCTACTTCAACCGTTGCTAAGTTTTCGCTGTCTAAGTAACGGTTTGCTTTTGCACCGCCACCATAGTTAGAACCGCCATTAGGAATACCATCAATCGTCATACCTAATTGCTGTTGATTACCATCGATACTAAAGCCACGCATAGTAATGGTGGTTGACCAGTCGTCACCACCGAATGCATCACCTTCGTTGATGCTAATACCCGGTAGGTTATCAATCACGGCTAACACACTTGATACTGAACTTTGTTGCTCAAGCATGGCAGGTTCAATAACGTTATTTGCATAACTGGTTGGCTTTGCAACAACGGTAATTTCTTCAATTTCGTTATTCGTGTTTGCATTTGCCGATGTTGCTAAAAGCGTTGCTACTACAAGGCTTAGCTTTGTTTTTTTAGTTACTGTGCTCATTGTTTTTCCAAGGTTACGTATTTAAAAGCGGGCACAGTATGCAGAGCGTGTATGACATTTAGGGTCAAAATTTTTGACACAACAATTAAACAATTAATGCATTTTCATGGCAGATTTAAGACTTAACTGTTTAATAAATAAGAAAGTATTAGAAAAAACGCCCAGTTAAATTAACTGAGCGCTCGTTGGTTGGACAATATTATTAGGTTTGCTTAAATCAGTTCAGCCAGCATTTCGTCGCTGTATGGTGTTAACGCTTCACCATTTTTAACTTTACTGATGTAATCTGGGTTCGCAATGAATGGGCGACCAATCGCAATTAAGTCAAATTGGTTATTATCAATAGCTTGATTAGCTGTCTCAAAGCTATAGCTACCTACCCCGACTAAGGTACCTTTGTACGCACCGCGCATATATTCAGATGCTGACTTATCACCTAAGCTTGCAAAGCGCATGCTGTCATCAAAAATACCAACATGTAAGTACGCAAGATTACGCGTTTCAAGGGCTGGCAATAGATAATCAAATACCGCCTTATCACCGTCACTTTCGGTCATATTAAAATACGCTCCTGGCGATAAACGTAATGCAGTTTTATCTGCACCAATTGCTGCAACTACTGCATCAACGACTTCAAGAGCAAAACGTGACATGTTTTCTGGTGTTTGCCCGTATTGATCTTCACGTTGGTTGGCAGCAAAGTGTAAGAATTGATCAATTAAGTAACCATTTGCACCATGAATTTCAACCCCGTCAAAACCCGCTTCAATTGCGTTTTCGGCGGCTTTTGCGTAGTCAGCAATTAAACCTTGGATGTCTTCAATGGTTGCCGGTTTTGGAGTAACGTAAGTTAACTCACGCATTCTCGGTACCGAACCTTCAACACCAATGGCTGATGGCGCCAGTACATCACCACCAAAAAAGTGAGGGTGAGCAACACGACCTACGTGCCAAAGCTGAGCAAACATTTTGCCGCCTTTTGCGTGCACAGCATCGGTGACTTTCTTCCAACCTTGAATTTGTTCGCTAGTAAATAGACCTGGTGTATTTGGGTAACCTTGTGAATCTGGGCGAATAATCGTTGCTTCGCTAATAATTAAGCCCGCATCAGCACGGCGCGCATAATAGTCAACCATTGCTTGGGTAGGTACGAGATTATCGTCGCTCATACAGCGTGTAAGGGGTGCCATTAGTACACGGTTTTGCAACTCAATGCTGTCATTTAGTTTAAACGGAGAAAGTAAATCGGTTGTCATGGTTTTATCCTTATCTTGAACATACATTCAAGATAAGGGCGAAACAAACATACTTCAAGGTTTATTTTGAATAATCGTTCAAGATTACGTAAACTTCGTTTATACCAATTCGCTTAATTAAGTGGTCTATTTTGAGGCAAGAAAACCTCGTTGATAACAAGGCAAAAATTTCGTTATTTAGTTGTTCTAAATCAGAAATTTTTAACGCGGGTAGCGACAGGTTTAATCCCTCAAAATGACTAAGTATTATTGCGGATTGGTATCATAAAGCGTGAGGAGCCTTAATGAGAACTGCTGAATTTGATACTGAATTTGTACTACGCCAAGCCATGCATGCTTTTATGAAATATGGCTATGCGAAGACCAGTATGCAAAAATTAAAAGAAGTGACTCACCTTCACCCGGGTTCTATTTACGCGGCTTATGGCAACAAAAAAGGCTTGTTTTTAGCCGCCACCGAGCAATATCAAAAAGACAGAAACCAACAATTTACAGCCCTTTTTAATGACCAACAATCAATTTTATCAACTCTTAAACATTACTTAACTGTGATTGTTGATGAGTGTATTGAAGGTGAAGTAGCTAAAGTATGCTTACTTACAAAGAGTATTTCTGAGGTTGAAGGCAATGACCCACAAATTTGCACTGTGCTGCGTAGCAACCTTAATGCATACGAGCATGCCCTCGCCGAGCAACTTCAAAAAGCCCTAAATAACAACGAATTTGTAAGTAGCAAGTCAGCGCAACAACTTGCACGCTTTTTAGTCATGGGCATATACGGTATTCGTACCTATGCGCTGACAAATCAAGACCCTAAATCTCTGCAACAACTTGCTGACGATCTATTTGCTGCATTAGTAAATTAATTTAGCTAATAACTTTACTTGTCATATTAATTTATCACCTTATGATTAAGGTGTAGCTGTGTATAACTAAAAGAGTGAGCCTGTCATGAATAATGCAACTGCTAAACGTGTTGAAACTGAATTTGATACTGTACTCGCCTTAGGCGCAAAGAAACGACTCGCTTATATGTTTGAAACGGTACAAGAGTTTAAACAAGTGTGGATCCTCAATGATGAACATGGCTGCGTCATGCTCTCAAACGAAGACGACGACTGCGTGCCTGTATGGCCTAGCCGCGAATTTGCCCAAAGCTGGGCAACCGGTGAATGGCAAGACTGCACACCAAAAGCCATCCCTGTAAAAGACTGGTTAAGCCGCTGGACACCAGGCCTTGAACAAGATGACTTACTTATTGCTGTATTTCCAACAGACCAAGACGACGGCACCATTTTATTCCCCGATGAGTTTGACTCACAACTGAGCATGCCAAAAAGACGATTTTAAATACAAGGGAGCCATGCGCTCCCTTTTTTATGCGATTTGTTGTAACCGCAGTGCTGAAATATCTTTAATCGGTGGCTTGCCAAAAAAGCGTGTGTACTCGCGGCTAAACTGCGATGGGCTCTCGTAACCCACTTTTAAAGCTGCAGAGCCCACATCAATTCGCTCATTCAGCATTAATTGTCTTGCCGCTTGTAGCCGTAAATTTTTTACGTATTGCAACGGGCTCATCTTTACTACATCACGAAAATGCAGTCTGAATGTCGACGGGCTCATGTGTGCATCACGGGCTAAATCATCAATTGAAAATTGACTGGTAAAGTTTTCTTTTAACCAACACAAGGTCTTAGCGATTTTTTGATGGGCTGAGCCAGACATCACAATTTGCCTTAAAAAAGGGCTATGCGGGCTATTTAACAAACGCAATATAATTTCTTTTTTAATAAGTGGCGCTAGGTTAGCTTTTAATTGAGGCTCTTTGTCGAGTTGAATAAGCCTTAGTAAAGCGTCAAGCAAACCATTATCAGTATCAACCACCGACATAGCTTGGTGCTTGGGAAACTTGTCTTGCCCTGCGAACTCCATTTCTGCAACAATGTGGCTGATTTCATGAGCATCTAAGCGTAAGTAAAGACCGTAAAATGGCTGCTCTTTACTGGCTTGAGTTATATGCGAGGCAACAGGCACGTCGACTGAGGTCACCAGCGATTGCCCGTCAGTGTAATCATAACTATGTTCACCCAGCACAACTCGCTTTGCACCTTGCAAGCTAATACCCAGCCCTAACTCATACACGCAGGCCATCGGTAATGTAACTTCGCTTCGTCTGAACACCAATAATTCTGGAATCCCTGTTTCAAAATTACCGTCTGCAATCGCTATTGCTTTCACTGCTTCTATTAATGCCTGACGCATTTAGATTACCTCAAATAAATACTCAATTAAGTGTATCACCGTAATTTGAGGTTAGGACCATTTTAGGTAACAGTTCGTTATTTTAGGCAAAAATTAAATCATTTATGGCAAGCAGTAATAGCCATCATCGACCATAATGTATTTTCAATTTTTCGATTGCATGCTCTATGTAATCAGCAACTGCTACAAAACTTCAATATATTCAATACCTAAAATCAAAAGAGATATTATGAACCATAACAACACGGATTTATTTGTGTTTGTCGCGATCGCTGCTTTGGTCACCGTTCATGACAAGCCTTTGTTAAAACGAGCATGTCAGCACGCATTGAATGATGGTGTTTCAATGCAAGAGTTGTGTGATATTTTACCGCATATTAGTGTGTATTCAGGGGTGCCAAAAGCATTGCTGGCGCTAGAGATTTTAAAGTCACTTGATAATATTCAAGGTTCAAATGCGTTGCTTATCAAACGCACAGAGCAGCAGCTAAAAACCGCACTCACATTCGGCCAACTACCTTTTGGTTTAGATCAGCAAAACAACACAGTATTTGAGCTTGCCTCATTAGGCGCTTTATTTGCGCTAGACGATGCCAGCAGCTTAGTTAGCGAGCAACTTAAACGCTGTGTACTGCTTGGTTATAGCCGTGAACAACTTGAATTATTAGTGATAGAACTTGCTAGGAAAGTCAATAGCCACATAGCAATGCGCGCTAAATGTAATCTTGAAAAGCACTTTGCTATGGTGGGGTAAATTTAAGAAATGCCAGAGAGATTGGAATCATCTTTTTAAGAAAAGTAGGTAAACTAATTAACACATAATAAATTAAAGTTATGGTACTTAGATGTGAGCGTCTAAAAGAACGTTCCTTCATTAAATGTCTTTACTTATACCTTAGAAAGTTCCCACAGAGTTATCGTGAACCCCTTCTATCTACACTCTTGCTATTTAAAACAAGCATGAGCCAGGGGTTCCTGCCGTCATAAGAAATAGCTTACGTTACAGCTAATGGGAGTGTAACCAAAGAAAGCCAACAGGCTTGAGGGTAATGGATGTAGTAATTTACTGCCCCCAAAGCTGTTCAAAGCAATTCTGATAGTTCTTATGGGAGACCATGGGTATATTCAGAGAGCTTTAATTAAGGCAATATGAAAGACGTTAACGACCTCTATGGGTCTTGATATAAAACTTTTTCATGCCTCTCCATTTCTGGGAGGTTTTGAAAGTTGACCCTTTTTATTGTTCATCTAAAGCTATTTTTCATAAGGACCTTTACTTAATTTATTGTGAAGTCGAATTTATTAGGGTTTACGTTGAAAATAACTATACATAACCTCATATTATTACTGATATTTCGTAATGAACAGATGTTAAGTTAAACCAATTGTTAATACTTAAATTTAGAGAAGAATAATTATGCCACAAGAATTATGGGGCCAATGGATTGGACAGATAAAAGGCACTAATGAGGCTATCGTTTTTTTAAATATAGACTTTGATAAGCCCAACACTGGTACTATTTCAGTTTTCGATTTTGACACCGAACATAAGGCTTCTTTTAATGCCGACATTATTGTACAACCGGATAATAAGGCTATTTCAGCTACGGTAGCTAACTTTAGGCCTTTTTTTTTTAATAACTCCGATGGAGAAATCAATAAACCTAATTGCTTAATACCTAAACTAACAACACTAAAAGGTGCTATAGCTGACAACAATAACCTAGAAGGTGAATGGTCTTCAGACCAAAATACAAAAGGAACCTTTAAGCTTCGCTATCAGGAAGCCGACGAAGAAGTCCATGCAGATAAAGTAATGACGTGGGAAGAATTTAGTAAATGGTCTTTAGATGCTAAAAAAGAAAACCGCGATCTAATTTTCAGAGGTCAAAAAGATTCAACCTTTAGGTTAACAACTAACTTTCACAGGCAAAATCGACGAGAATTATCACGCTACGTTCACGAGGACGTAACCACATTACAAAGACATTTAACTCCTCTTTTAAACCGAAAATTAAACACTCTAGACGCCCAAGAGTTTGGCGAGCTATTATTTCTTGCCCAACATCATGGCTTTCCTACTCCATTACTCGACTGGTCAGAATCACCTTTTGTCGCCTCTTACTTTGCATTCCAAGAGGTACCTAAAAGGCCAACCATAGAGGGGCACGTCAGAGTATTTATTTTGGATTGGCTCAAATGGAAAAAGATAGGCCCAGGGACAGTTGACACCCTCGTTGACCCTAGACCGACCTTTACACCTTTATTCTTACAATCTAGAGATAATCAACGTGCATTTCCGCAACAAGCAATGGTAACATTCAGCAATGTATTAAGGATAGAAAATTTTATCCGCTTTCACGAAAAGCTAAAAGGTGAAAAAGTATTAACGATTATTGATATCCCATACAATGATAGAGACAAAGCTATGCACGAACTACAAATAATGGGAGTAACATCAGCTAGTTTATTCCCAGGTATAGATGGAGTATGTAAGGCTCTAAAAGAGCAATATTTTTAGACCATTTGAAAATTAGCTCGAGAATATTCGCCTTCCTTATAGTTAAACGATAACGACTCCCAAATGTCAAAATAAACAATTCGACAGAAAGGGTTGACGCAAGTTTTTGGCATGCTTTTCAGGACTAATCATAGAAGGCATTTGGTACAGTATTTTTAAACAGAAGTGGCTGTATATCACAGGATAAAAGGCTTTGAGGTAGGATGGCGGTGACGGAGAGATTCGAACTCTCGATACGTTGCCGTATACACACTTTCCAGGCGTGCTCCTTCAGCCACTCGGACACGTCACCTAAGGCGCTGCTTAGAGTTTAGCAGCGGCGTTATAGTATGAAAACAACCCTACAGACGCAAGGGCTTTTTAAAATTGTGCTGCTAAGTGATTAGTAATCAAACAAAAAAGGCAAGGTAAACACCTTGCCTTAAGTATATAGACGGTCGTTCTTAACGCTGAAGCGATGCTGAGAACTCTAACATACGATTAAGCGACTTTAATGCCCCTTCGCGTAAGTCCATATCAACAAACACTTCTTTACCTTGTGGATCTGTCAGTGCTTCTTCAATCGCTTTTAAGCCATTCATCGCCATCCACGGGCAATGTGCACAGCTTTTACATGTTGCGCCTTCACCCGCTGTTGGGGCTTCAAAGAATTCTTTCTCTGGGCATAACTGCTGCATTTTGTAGAAAATACCTCGGTCAGTCGCGACGATGAACTTTTTGTTGTCCATAGTTTGCGCTGCTTTGATTAGTTGGCTTGTTGAGCCAACCGCATCAGCTAAGGCTACTATCTCCGCAGGAGACTCTGGGTGAACCAATACAGCCGCATCTGGGTGTAAGGCTTTCATATCCTTAAGTGCTTTGGTTTTAAACTCATCATGAACGATACAGGCGCCATTCCACATGATCATGTCTGCACCTGTGTTCTTTTGAATGTAAGAACCTAAGTGTTTATCTGGACCCCAAATGATTTTTTCGCCTTGCTCATCAAGATGCTCAACGATTTCTAGGGCACATGAAGAAGTAACAATCCAATCTGCACGCGCTTTAACAGCGGTTGATGTATTTGCATACACTACTACCTTGCGATCAGGGTGCTGATCACAAAACGCTGAGAATTCTTCAATTGGGCAACCTACGTCTAATGAACAGGTTGCAGCAAGCGTTGGCATAACAACTGTTTTATTTGGCGTTAGGATTTTTGCTGTTTCGCCCATAAAGCGAACACCGGCTACCACAATTACATCTGCGTCGTGCTTAGCGCCAAAACGCGCCATTTCTAGCGAGTCAGCAACACAACCGCCTGTTTCTTCAGCTAGTGCTTGAATTTCAGGATCAGTGTAATAATGGGCAACAAGAACCGCGTTCTTGTCTTTTAATAATTGTTTGATACGTGCCTTGTACTCAACTTGCTCGTCTTTTGATAACGGAGCTGGCTTTGGAGGGAAGATATAATCTTCAGGCATAATTTGTTCAGCTAGACTCATTTCTCGACCACTTAGTCCACAGTGCATTCATGGCGCGAATTATACGAGAATCTTAAGCTAATGAACAGTATTGCTGTGAGCTGTTAAGATAAATAAAGGATAACTTAGAAAGAAAAGATAAATCAGGAATGGTGGGTCATGATGGACTTGAACCATCGACCAATGGATTAAAAGTCCACTGCTCTACCAACTGAGCTAATGACCCGCTCTG
>NZ_JANHZR010000002.1:735737-862492 GCF_041414715.1 Pseudoalteromonas sp. DY56-GL22
TGGGTCATGATGGACTTGAACCATCGACCAATGGATTAAAAGTCCACTGCTCTACCAACTGAGCTAATGACCCGCTCTAATTGCTTATAAAAGCTATACGTAAATCCGTCGATTAAAGATTACCATTTTAAGAGAATGGTGGGTCATGATGGACTTGAACCATCGACCAATGGATTAAAAGTCCACTGCTCTACCAACTGAGCTAATGACCCGCTCTTTTTTCCGCATTTTGGCTGTTGTTACCAATCGCCTGCTGCGGGCGCTTATAATACTTATTTAAATGCTGAGTGCAACAGAAAATATCTCTTTTTTTAAGTTTTTATGTCTAGTTGCCTAATTTTAGACCGCTTATGTCAAAAAGCAGTCTAATCAGGTCAAATCTACATTTGCGACAGACGTTCTGTGGCTAATTTAGCAGCGGTAGTACTTGGGTACTGATTAATTAAATCATTAAAGGTTTTAAGGGCTTGCTCGCCTAAACCTTGATCCGCTAATAAGTTTCCTAACTTTAACATTGCATCTGGGCGCTTATTAGAATTAGGGTATTCATTCACAACAACTTTAAAGTGCTCAGTCGCACCTGCTTGATCGTTTTGAATAGTTAACAGCTGACCTAACCAATAATGCGCATTAGATGCATACACTGAATTTGGGTATGTCGTTAAGAATGCTTGAAACTCAGGAATTGCTTGCTCATAACGTTTATCTTTCATGATTAACGCCACTGCACGCTCATAAGCTTCGTTTTCAGATAAGTCTGAACTGATTGCCTGTGATGCACCTACATCTGTATAAGTATTTGTAGGTTGAGTTTGTGTTGCAGCAGGCTGGCTATAAGCTTGGCTAACTCGGTTCTCAATTTCTTGATATAGCTCACGCTGACGTTGCAGTACTTTTTCAAGCTTATAGCTTTGCTCTTCTGTAATACCACGTACTTGGCTCACTTCGTCTTGTAAAATATTAAGCTGCTGCTGAAGCTCAGCTTGCAATAAATTACGTGACTTCATCATGTTTTCTAAAGCGACTAAACGCTTCTCAATGCTCGATTGCGAGCTTGCAGCTTCTGAAACAGGAGCGGGAGCAGCCCATAACTGGGTGCTCCCGCTTAAGATCATTGCTGCCAAAATAATTTTCGGCTTCATAATGACTCTTTATTAGTAAACTAATACTGCGCGACGGTTCTTCGCGAACGCTTCTTCAGTGCGAGACTTAACCATTGGCTTCTCTTCACCATAGCTCACTACTGACATTTGGCTAGCAGAAACACCTAAACTTTGTAAGTATTTTTCTACTGCTTGACCACGGTGCTCGCCTAGTGCGATGTTGTACTCAGGCGTACCGCGCTCATCAGCGTGACCTTCGATTAGTACTTTAACTGAAGGGTTTTGTACTAAGAATTCAGCGTGTGCTTGTAATAGTTCAGCATACTTGCTTTGGATTTTTGCGTTATCAAAACCAAAGTAAATGATTTGCTCTTGACGTAACGCTTCGTATTTTTCACGAAGTGCTTCTTCAGCTTGTTGCTCTGGAGTAAGCGTTGCAACTTCAACAGTATCAGTGTTGTTTGATTGCTCAACCATACCTTGGTTAGATTGGTTTGCAGCACCTTCATCAACACCTGAAGAAGAGCTACACGCCGCTAATGTCATCACTGGCACAGCAATTAGCAGGCCTTTTAAAGTTTTATTAAGTTGCATTTAATTGATTCCTATATTGAGTAAACCAGTATAATTACTGTAAATAAGGCGACCAAGCCGGTGCCTTAACTTGTCCGTCTAGCACAGGTAAGCGTGCTTTAAAGCGACCATCCATAGAAACTAACGCCAACACCTGTTTATTATTATGAAGCGTGCTGTAGATAATCATCGAGCCGTTTGGTGCGATACTCGGCGATTCATCAAGGCGTGTTCTAGTTAATACTTGGAACGCACCTGTAGCTAGCTCTTTCTTAGCAAGATGGTATTGACCGTTGGTACGGTTCACCATCACTAATTCTTTTCCATCTGGAGAAACCGAACCTGCTAGGTTCATATCTCCGTCAAACGTCATGCGTTTTGACCTACCAGTTTGCAAATTTAACTTATAAATCTGGGCATTACCACCCCTTTCAGACGTAAACACAATATCTTGCCCATTAGGGAACCAAGATGGTTCAGTATCTATACTACGGTGATTTGTAAGGCGTCTTTCTTTGCGAGTTGCAAGGTCTAAAACATATACTTCTGTTGCACCATTGCGGTCTTTAGAGAGCACTAATAGTAGCTTTTTGCCATCAGGTGAGAACTGTGGCGCACCATTAATACCAGGGTGACTTGTGATCAGCTCACGTTTACCCGTGTATAAATCTTGAATGTAAATTTGGCTTTGACGATTTTCAAATGTTACATACGCAAGCTTAGTACCGTCAGGTGACCACGCTGGTGACATTAATGGCTCTTTAGAGCGAAGTAACACTTGCTCATTAAAACCATCGTAATCAGCAACAACTAATTGGTATGGCTTAGGTTCACCATCACGAACGATGACATAAGCAATCTTCGTTAAAAATGCGCCCTTTTCACCAGTAAGTGCTTCATAAACTACATCGCTAATACGGTGCGCATAACGTCGGAAACCCGTTTCAGCTATTACACTTTCTCTTGCATCAAGAATATGGTCTTGGCTTTTAACTAACTTACCGTTACTCATCATCTGTGTTTGACCACCCGTGATCTGACCACGAATAACATCAATAAGCTCATACTTAACTAAGTAACGTCCACCTGGCTGTTGTTCAACTTGACCAACAAGAACGGCTTCAACACCTTTATTAACCCATGCAGCATAGTCAACGTCAGTATCAGTTGCTGGTAATTGAGGCATTGTTGCTACATCAATAGGTTTAAATTTACCACTACGCATTAAGTCTGCTGCAATAACGTTACTTAACTTTTCAGGGATGGGGCCAACCCCATTGTATTGAAATGGCACAACCGCAATCGGACGTGCACCATCAACACCTTCGGTAATAACAATTTCTAGTGCAGCACTGGCGATGCCATGAAAGCCCAGTAATACAATAAAACATGCTGTTTTTATCTGGTTGAACATATCATTCCTTTAGAATTCTGGCTTGATTGTTAAATTAATATTTTTAAGTTGCTCAAATACGTCTTTATCGGGTGATACCGGGAGTGTATCTGCCATACGAACAGCTCGAAGCGCAGCTTCACACACTAATTTATCACCACCTAATGACTTAACTTGTGTTACTAAGCCATTAAAGCCAAGACGAATATTTACACGACATTGTTTATTCTTCATCTTTTCATCGATAAGTAAAGTTTGCTGAATACGTGCCATTATTAAGGCTTTGTATTTGTCGACTTCACTTACAATTTGCTGTTGACGAACTTTATTTCGTGCAGCTTGCTCAGCAGCTAACTGCTCTTGCAACATTTGCTCTTGCAATGCTTGCTGGCGTTTACGCTCGGCTTCGGCTTCTTTGCGTTTACGTTCAGCTTCTGCTTCGGCAGCTTTACGCTTACGCTCTTCTTCCGCTTTCTTTAACGCCTCTTCTTCAGCTTTGCGCTTTTCTGCTGCAGCTTTTGCTGCTGCTTCAGCTTCTTGCTTTTGCTTTTCGGCTTGTTGCGCTTTAGCACGTTCTTTTTGCTGAATTTCACGTGCTTTTTTCGCTTGTGCTTCGGCTTCTGCTTTTTCTTTCTCTTTCGCGCGGCGCTGTTGCTCTAGCTTTTTAAGACGACGATCTTCCGCTTCACGTTGCTTGCGCGCATCATTGGCACGTCGTTCAAGATCACGAAGACGCTTTGCTTCAGCTTGTTTTTTCGCTTCTTCTTGCTTTTTTAGCTCAGCAATTTTTTGTTCAACCTTTTGTTGGTCTACCGTAACCGCTGAAACAGCCTTTTCTGGCTCAGGCATAGCTGGATTCAAAGTTACTTCCATTACCTTAGGAGTAGGTAAATGAAAACTAGCTGATCCAATTAAAAAACCAATAATACCCAGATGTAATAGAATCGATTTGATTAATGACTCACGCATACTAACCCTCAAATGATTCGGTCATTAAACCCACTGAAGGCACACCGGCATTTTTCAAAAAGTCCATGAGTAGCAGTACTTCTTGATAAGAAACACGGCCCGAACCTTTGATCATCACTGGCGTATCTGGATTCTTTTGCAGCTGAAGTTTAATCACTGCAGCAACATCCAACGCTTCCATTGGTGCTTCAGGATCTGTACCAATACTTACATAGTACTTACCTTCAGCATCAATTGACGCAATAATTGGAGGCGTGTCTTTAGTATCAACAAGATCCGATTCTTCCATTTTTGGCAAATCTACTTTTACACCATGAGTAATAAGTGGCGCAGTTGCCATAAATATGATTAGTAGTACCAACATTACGTCAATGTAAGGAACTACGTTTATCTCACCTACTGGGCGACGTTTCTTACGCTGGTACATTCGCTTTAGCCTCTATTTGCGCAGCAGCTTGGCGGTGTAAAATATTGGCGAACTCTTCCATGAAGTTAATATAATTACCTTCAAGCTTTTCTACTTTGTTTGCAAAACGGTTGTAAGCAATAACAGCTGGAATTGCAGCAAATAAACCCATTGCTGTTGCGATTAGTGCTTCAGCAATACCTGGCGCTACCATTTGTAGCGTTGCTTGCTTAACTTCACCTAATGCGATAAATGCGTTCATAATACCCCACACCGTACCAAACAGGCCGATGTAAGGACTAATAGAACCCACTGTTGCTAAAAACGATAAACTTGACTCAAGCTTTTCAACTTCACGCGATAAAGCAACACGCATTGAACGGTGTGTGCCTTCCATAACAATACTTGCACTTTGTGGTGAATTTTTCTTATGACGTGCAAACTCTTTAAAACCTGCAACGAATAATGCTTCAACACCTGATGCGCCACCAGGACGCGCTGATACTTCGTTGTATAATTTACTTAGGTCAATACCCGACCAAAACTTCTGCTCAAAGCGCTTTGCGCCATTAAGTGCATCAGAAATCGCTTTTTTACGCTGAAAGATAATTGCCCATGACATTACCGACATACCGACTAATGCCAACATTACTAGCTGGACAAGTACACTGGCTTCTAGAATAAGATCTAAAAAGTTAAGCCCTGATCCCACGTTAAACTCCTAAAATAGATTTCTATGTAATTTGTTATATTTTTTACACTTGTATTTATTGACCACAAAGGCGGCCAAAAGTTACATCTAGTGTATCTAGTCAGCTATGAACTGACAACGCTCTTGCTGTGAATTAGCGGCAAATAACGGTAAAAAGCAATTTGCTTAGTTATTTTTTAGCCACATTAGGTTTTATCAATACAATTATGCATATTTTCACCTTAATAATAAGTCACTACAGTGACACTAAAAAGCAACCAAAACAGCCAAAAACTCGGCGTTTATTCATAAATAACGCATAAACACCCAAAAGCACTTTTACGAATCTACTACAGAATACTTAAACTAATCCTGAATAAAGTTCTTAAAATTTATAAAAACCTTCCCATTCATAAACTTAAAATTAATATATTCACAATGTGAACAAAAAGAAAACAATTAAAAAATATACTCACATTAGTTTTTTTTATCTGAAAATAAAATTTTTCTAGTTTGAAGAAAAATCCATCATTGCGTATTATTTACCTATACCGAGCTAGCAACCTCATGAAAGTTTCTTTCATTAAGCTCCGTTTTTAGCAATATGAAATTTCGTATTGCACTAGGTTTACTTAAATCTGGATAAAACCTTTTTTAAGTAGACCGTAGTTCCCTGGATTACTTCCTTCAACTTGTTGTTTGCCCGCATCCTTATGCGGGCTTTTTTTTGCCTACACAAACGTCAATGAGAATACCTATCGATAACTTAACAGCATGTGAATTACAGATGTTAAAATAAGACAACAACCCAGTGGTAAGCGGTAAGCGGTAAGCGGTAAGCGGTAAGCGGTAAGCGGTAAGCGGTAAGCGGTAAGCGGTAAGCGGTAAGCGGTAAAAATCTACTTACCCGTTGGATACAAGCAATTTATCTCGATAAAAAGCAGCCCTTTCGAGCTGCTTGATACTTATAGCTTAAAGCTTGTAACTAACCGCGGGGTTTTTAGTTATTTTTCTGGCGTTAGCCCAAAGTGTAAATAAGCGATGTCTGAAACAAGTCGTCCGCGTGGGGTGCGTTGTATAAAGCCTTGTTGAATTAAAAACGGCTCTATCACATCTTCAATGGTTTCTTTTTCTTCACCAATTGCAGCCGCTAGGTTATCAAGGCCAACGGGGCCGCCCATAAATTTTTCGATAATAGCTAACAGGTATTTTCTATCCATGTAGTCAAAACCGCTTTTATCAACATCAATCATATCGAGGGCTTGCTCTGCAACTGTGGCATTCACTTTACCGTCTGATTTCACTTGGGTGTAATCACGAACGCGGCGTAATAAACGGTTTGCTATGCGCGGTGTACCGCGTGAACGCTTGGCGATTTCTGTAGCACCTTCATCGCACATGGTTAAGTCTAAAAAGCTTGCTGAACGGGCAACAATTTTTGATAAGTCTTCAACCGAATAAAATTCTAATCGCTGTACGATGCCAAAACGGTCTCTAAGTGGTGAGGTGAGTGAGCCAGCACGCGTTGTTGCGCCAATTAAAGTAAATGGCGGTAAATCAAGCTTTATTGAACGTGCTGCAGGGCCTTCACCTATCATGATATCCAGCTGATAATCTTCCATTGCTGGATACAAAATCTCTTCGACTTGCGGGCTCAAACGGTGAATTTCGTCAATAAACAGTACGTCACCTTCTTCAAGGTTCGTTAAAAGTGCGGCTAAATCCCCTGCTTTTTCAAGCACTGGCCCCGACGTTGTTTTAATATTAACCTTAAGCTCGTTGGCAACAATGTTTGCAAGTGTGGTTTTACCAAGACCCGGTGGACCAAATATTAATAAGTGATCCAGCGCTTCGCCACGATGGCGAGCTGCCTCAATAAAAATTTCCATTTGTTGCTTAACATGCGGCTGGCCTGTGTAATCGGTTAACAGTTTTGGTCGTATGGCACGATCAACACTGTCTTCGTTACTTTGTTCACTCGCATCTATTAAGCGATCTGCTTCAATCATGGTTTACTCACAACATTGATTTTAGAGCTTCTTTAATTAGAACCTCGGTCGTCATATCTGGTTTGTTCACTGTTTTAACCGCTTTTTGTGCTTGCGGTAGCTTATAGCCTAATGCCACAAGTGCTGATACAGCATCATCAGCAGCATTATTTGCCACTAGGGTATCATCACTTGATGGCTCAATGACGGCATTATCGCTAAATGGTGTAAATAAGTCATTACCCCAATTTTTAAGCCTGTCTTTCATTTCGAGCACTAAACGCTCAGCCGTTTTTTTACCAACGCCCGGTAGTTTAACCAGTGTGGTCGCATCTTCATTATTAACACAACTTACAAATTGCTGCGCCGACATACCCGATAAAATAGCTAGACCAAGCTTTGGCCCTACACCATTGGCTTTTAAAAGCTCTCTAAATAAAGCGCGTTCGGTTTTGTTGTTAAAGCCAAATAATAGCTGGGCATCTTCACGTACCACAAAATGGGTATAAATAATCGCTTGCTCACCCACTGCTGGTAAATCATAAAAGCAAGTCATGGGCATTTGTACTTCGTAGCCTACACCACTTACTTCGATAAGAATTTCTGGTGGCTGCTTTTCTACTAGTAAGCCATTTAATCGACCAATCATATTACTTCCTTAATCGTCCTCTTACGGTTTTGCTCGCACTGCCCGCAAGTTTTATTAAATTTTGTTCTGAGTGTGCATGACAAATAGCAATTGCTAAAGCATCTGCGGCATCGGCTTGAGGGGTACCTGGCAGCTTTAAAATGTTTTTAACCATATGCTGTACTTGAGACTTATCGGCTCCGCCATTACCTACAACGGCCTGCTTAATTTGCCGAGCTGAATATTCATAAACTGGCAGCTCTGCCATTGAAGCACCAACGATAGCAGCGCCACGTGCTTGACCGAGTTTAAGCGCTGAGTCTGGGTTGTGTGCCATAAACACTTTTTCGATAGCAAAACTGTCTGGGGAGAATTGCTCTACCAATTGACTGATCCCTTGGTAAATCATTTTTAAGCGTATCGGAAAATCGTGATCGGCCAATTTAATGCAGCCACTGCCTAAATAAGTGAACTTAGCACCTTGGTGGGCAATCACGCCGTACCCTGTTAATCGTGAACCAGGATCAATCCCTAAAATAATCGCCAACTAACTGACTCGTCTATTATCATTATTATCTGCGGTTAATAATGCCAGAGCACTGTATAAATTACCAGTAGCCAATTGCAATTCATAAAAAATGCCCGCAATTGCGAGCATTTTATAGTCAACCTTTAATTAAGACATTTACGCGAGCGAGCGTAATAAGCCTTGGGTATTTTTTCGCATTGTTCGCGCTATCATCAAATAACCCAAACATGCCACAAATAAGCCACCGACTGCTGGGCCAATCACCCAAATATGAGGGTGGAACTTACCTGCTAAATCGAACATTTGTTTTTGTACTATTAACAGGGCGATGTCACTGACAATGGCAGCAACTAAGCCTGCGGTAACGCCTAATAATAAAAACTCATATAAGGTGGCATTTTTAATTAAGCGCCCTTTCGCACCTAAGGTTCGCAAAATAACAATCTCTTGCATTCGCTCACCCAAACTTGCTTGTACTTGTGAAATAAGTACTAAAGCGCCACAGGCAACCACAATCGCTAGTACAAAGCCAATCGCTAACGATACTTGCTCTATGGTTGAGCGAATTTGTTTAATAAAGCTCTCAACATCTATCACGTTAACCGTGGGGTATTGACGCATTAGCTCATTAAACTCTCGTTTTTTCTCTGCTTTTACATTCACTGATGAAATATAAGTAGCAGGAAAACTCGCTAGCACATCTGGGCTTAAAATAATAAAGAAGTTAGGTTTAAGCGTGGTCCAATTAACCTTACGTACACTGGTAATTTTTGCGTCAAACGACTGCGCGCCAATTAAGAAAGTAAGCGTATCGCCTATTTTTACATCAAGGCGCTCAAGCATCGACTCTTCGACCGATGCCTCGGCTACTGAGTCTTCACTAAACCATGTACCGTCGATAAGCTCGTTTTGATTGGGTAAGTCTTTACGCCAAGTTAGGTTTAACTCACGGCCAATACCAGAGCGGGCTTCTTCGTCTTTCTTTTCGTTGTCTTCTTGCGATACTTCGCGGGCAACCAACTCACCATTTACGGCATTTACACGGCCACGAACAACCGGATAGAAATCAGACGTTGGCATATCATTTTGCGCTAAGAAGCTAGTAATAGGCTCTAACTCTTGCTCAGTAATGTTCACTAAAAATGAATTAGGGGCATTTTCAGGAAGCTGAGACTGCCAATCCGAAATCATGTCGTTCTTAAGTACAATTAAAAACAGTAATAGCTTGATAGCCAAAGCAAAGCTAATTAATTGCACAGCATTCACATTGGCACGCTTTTGAATTGACGCAATCGCCAATGACCAACTATTGCCCGGACTCAAGCCAAGTTTGCGGCCACCACCAAAAATAACCTTTGATAAGCCAAATAACACCGCAATTAAAAATGCCGTAGAAAGGAACAAAATTGCACTAATTTTGATGTTGTTACTAAATAACCACATCAGTAAAAACACAGTAAGCGCCGACATAGTAAGGTGCACTTTACTTACTAATAAACGGTCGCCTAAGTTACGGCGAAGCACACGCAGCGGCGGAATATCAAATAAATCGAGTAGCGGTTTAATTGAAAACATAACCGCACAAATCACACCCGTGCTAATCGCAATGATCCAAGGTTTTGCCGATGCACTCGGCAATGCTGAGCCCATGGTTTGTGCCAAATAATCAGTGGCAATCGCTTGTAAACCATAACCAATCAGTAAACCGACAATCACCGACATTGAACATACAAGGCTCAAATGTAATAAATAGATTTTACGGATCATAGCGCGGCTACCGCCAAGCGTTTTCATCATAGCAACTGGGTCGTACTGACGCTCACAATAACGTTTTGCCGATACCGCAATAGCAACGGCAGCTAAAATAATGCCAAGTAAACCAGCTAGCAATAAATAGCTTTCGGCACGATTTAAACTATTAGAAATAGGTGACTGGCGATCTTTAACGCCATACCAACGCTGGTTTTCTTTCATTTGTGGTTTTAACCACGCATAAAAGGTATCTAAGTTGTCTTTGTCGCCAGCATAAAGTTGGCGGTAAAACACCCGGCTGCCCGGCTGAATTACCTCTGTCACAGCAATGTCTGCTTCATTGATTAAGATTCGTTGGCTGCTTGAAAACACATTAAACGGTGCATCAGGCTCTTCAGCTACAACATGACTAGCCGTAAACGTAGCTGCGCCAAGCTCTACTTTATCGCCCACTTCAATGTTTAGCGCATAAAACACAGATTCACTTAACCACACTTCACCACGACTTGGGATATCAGAAGTTACTTGTGGTTGACCAGTCAGGCTGGTTTTTACTTTTAATTCGCCTTTTAACGGATAAGTGTTTGATACCGCTTTGACCGAGCCAAGTTGCATTTCGTCACCGGCAAATAACATGGTGTCGAAGTAAGTTATTTTAGCGGTGCGTAAGTTTTCTTGGTTAGCTTGTTCTAAAAACTCAACAGGTAAAGCATGGTTACTCGCTAAAACGCGATCAGCCGCAATAAAAGCACTGCTTTTTTCTTCAATACTTTGACCAATTCGATCGGTAACCATAGACAGTGTTAAAACAGTGAGAACAGCTAAGGCTATTGCTGCACTGATCACTGTTAATTCGCCACGCTTAAACTCACGTGAAAACAGTTTTAGTGCTAATTTAGCCCACATTCGCTTGCACTCCTTCGTTTTCTTTAACAGTTACTAGCTGCCCTGCTTCAATATGTAAAATTTGCTGGCACTTTTGTGCAAGCTGCTCATCATGGGTTACTAAAATAAGTGTCGTGCCGTGCTCTTTATTTAATTCAAATAATAGAGACTCAATTAACTTACCGTTTTTGCTATCAAGGTTTGCTGATGGTTCATCGGCAAATAAGATTTTCGGTGTGCCTATAAATGCACGAGCAATTGCTACACGTTGCTGCTCACCACCAGATAATTGCGATGGGTAATGACCCACACGATGGCTTAAGCCTACTTTTTCAAGTAGCTCTAGGGCTTGTTGTTTAGCGTCTTTGCTTCCTGCAAGTTCAGCGGGAAGCATTACGTTTTCAAGGGCTGTTAAGCTTTGTACAAGCATAAAAGACTGAAATACAAAACCTACTTTTTCAGCGCGAAGTGCTGCGCGTGCCTCTTCATCTAATTCGTGTAATGCGGCTCCATCTAAATGGATACTACCACCGGTAGATTGGTCAAGGCCGGCCAATAAACTCAATAAAGTAGACTTACCCGAACCAGAGGTGCCCACCACGGCAACTGAGTCACCCGACTTGACATTAAAGCTGATGTCACTGAGGATGGTCAGGTCGCCCTCAACCGTGGTGACCGTTTTAGAAAGTCCTTTAACTTGAATGATGTTTAATTGAGAAAGCGCTGACATATGATGCATCCAATCCTACGTTTTATATTCGTTTTACTGTTAGTAATCAAACCACTTACGGCAGCAGCTGACAACACAATTTTAATTCTAGGTGACAGTTTAAGCGCCGCTTACGGACTTAAACAAGAGCAAGGCTGGGTTAAATTGTTACAAGATAAGTACGATGAAAAAGACCAATCTGTATACCTAGTAAACGCCAGTATTAGCGGTGAAACCACAGGCGGTGCCCTAAGACGGCTCGACGCGTTACTGAGCGAATTTGAACCCACTCATGTACTCATTGAGCTTGGCGGAAACGATGGTTTACGAGGTTTCCCTATTAAACGCCTGCAAGCTAACTTACGTGATTTAATTGCAAAAAGCCAAAAAATTGGGGCGAAAACCGCCGTAATGGAAGTACAAATTCCACCAAACTATGGCCCGCGTTACACAAAACTTTTCACCGATAGCTTTAAAACCATTGCCGATGAAACAGATTCTGAGCTCATGCCGTTTTTCATGCTTAGCATTGCAGGCCGCCCTGAACTTATGCAAAACGATAACCTGCACCCTAATGCCGATGCTCAACCATTAATACGCGACTTTATGTACAATACGATCAACGATTGGCTAGATTAACCTCTAGCCCATTGATTTAATATCGATTGCCTGAACAATTAACAGGCAATCGAACTGCGGGGATATTGATTTTTATAAAAAAAGCCGTACTATGGCTTTCAACGTCGGCATATAGCGCAGCTTGGTAGCGCACTGTCATGGGGTGTCAGGGGTCGCAGGTTCAAATCCTGCTATGCCGACCATTTTTCTACACTCTATTCAATAAGTTAAATAACTTACCTATTCACTTTATCGCACCTTAACTCTGCATTCCTTTATTTATATCGCACATTTATCGCACCATAGTTAACTAAATTTATTTTCTTATTTTTAGGTTAGATTATGTGTTGATTGGGGGGATATATGAAGACAGCTAATGGCACCTTTGTTACCTTCCCAAAGATAGAATTTTATAAAAGCTTTTCAGATAAATAATATGTAATAGACGGGCAATGAATCGTGGCAGCCCATATATGATCTTATGCTTTTGGCAATTAGGTTAGAATTGCTCCTAACTGATAGGTTTGAGCGAGAAGCAGACGGCCACTCTAACACGCTTTTGGACAAAAACACGTTAGAGTATTTAATCAGTAACGCCCAGCGCAGGTGCAGCCAGCGCGGAGCAGATTTTGTGTTAATGTTTGAGCGTCAGCGAGTAACACAAAATCTGCGTAGCGTTGGCTGTCGCTCTGCCGCTGTTTGTTAGACTCTTTTGGCCTGGGAGAACAAGCGTTCCATTTCTTCAGCATATTGCCGAATATGCTCATTCACCTCCTGGACTTTCTCCTTACGAAGGCTTGTGGAACTGTTTTCAAGTTGAGCCTCCACCCACGCAATAGCCCATAGAGTAGATGAATACATATTTGCATAACTTTCAAATCTGTTCTCGAACTTATACTCAGAGATCAGCTTATTCAAATTCTCAATATGCCCATAAGTAGTTGAAATGGCATCACGCTCTTCGGGCTTAAATTTTGTATACATCTCGTGATAAAACTTATCAAATATTAATGTTTTAATAGGCTGAGGAGTGATAGGTCCGTTTGTACTCTCTTTTGCTCCATCACGGAACTCTAGGCAGTATTTCTTAGCGCCGTTGGCCTTCCTTAAAATATCTGAAAGTTCTGCTTTTAGTGCCGACTTTAGCTTGCGCGTCTTATAAATTGACTTCCAAACTTCTGTGAGCTGGGCTAGGAGCCAGCCAACAGATATTGATACCATTGCAATAACTAATTTCGAATCCACATTTCCCTCTTGAGTCTAACATGTTTATAGCGAGCGAATCGCGCGTTTTTCTACCACTGCGTCGCTCGCTTTTCTGAATGACTCATTTGTAACAAACTTCTTAACTAATTGCCATGACTACTAAAATGCAGGGGATTTAGTTTTTGTCTCAGAACAAAAACAAGCGATTGGGTCGTTTTTCTGACTATGCAAACACTTTACTTTGACGAAATAAAAAAGCTATTGTGAACAGACGAAGGACGGCTCTATAAAAGAAAGGCCTTGGTAACACCCAATTAGGAGCTGATTAATGTTTGGCTAAAATGCAAAGGTAGCGAAACCGAACCAAGCTTTAGCAGTCCCACGCTTAAACAGCTTGTTATGTTTTACACTTCTTTCGAATTACATTTACGCCTTTATTTTCCAACTGTAAATTTGTAGCTTTGTCTAAAACTTGTAAACCGTTAATAGGTAAAACTTGATTACCGTTTGAGATAACTCCTACCTTCGTTGGACACTCAGACCAACTAACGGAATTAACCATTGAATACGTTTTACCTCTCTCAGGTGTAAATATATATTTTGATGTACATTCATAGCCATTAACGGGGTGTATTAAACCAAAAGCTACAAAAATAGGTTTTCCAGATGCTACTTTTACTGTTGCAGGGTTTCCTAACTTTAACTCTGTAGATACCTTAATATCTCCAGCGTAACCAAAGGTGCTATTTTCACCTTCGCGTGAACACAGCTCGTAAATAATTGCGGTATGGGGATAAGGAGCAAGCCCAAAACCATCTGTTTTTTCTTCAGTTTCCAGCTGTAAATAGGCAATATCAGAACCTATTGGTTCAATATATTCAAACGAGGCTCCTGAAAAACTAGCACCTTGTTCAGTGCTTGCACACCCTACAGTAATAATACAAAAAGTGGAGAGAATAAATTTTTTTCATGTTGGGTCCTTTCTTTCCGTAAAACCTAACGCCCAATGAGCGCCAGCGTACGACTTCAGTTGCTTGTTAGGTGCACTTAGCATTTTTACATTGCATTAAATACTCATGCTTCAACTGTGGTAACGCTTGCACACCATAACCTTGTAGCCAACTAGGGAAAGCTAACGCACTATTTGTTGGCAATTCTACTTCTATCAGATTGCCTTCGGTGTTAATCAAATCTGCTCTAATAACCCAATAATAACCGTTAGTACCCCAAGGGTACTGAACTAATTTAGTAATTTTAATAACAGTACCTTTTGATAAGGCCGAAATTATTGAGCGCTGTTTCTCAAAAGCTAACTTAGTAAATAGCTTGGTATCCCACTCTTCTTGAGCTGATTTATATGCCTGATAGTTGGTAGGTGTTTTAGAGTATTCGTTGCCCGAATCAAAAGCTTGTATTCCAGTACACCATTCTGTTGATTGGATAGACGCATTGATGTCCGCGCACCTTGCTTCGTATAAAAAGCCATCTTTAACTGTTTGGTAATAACTTCCTATCAAGGAAAGCGCTATTGGATCATTAGTTTTATCGTGTACAACAACGCTACAGCCAGAAAGTATTGATAGCAAAAAAAGAGCTAGAAATTTCAAATTTACTTCCTTTGTACCTAACGCCGTATAGAGGGCGGATAAAGCTTGGCTAAAATTATCGACGAAGGAGCGCAAGCCAAGCTTTTTGCGTCCACCCTTAGTGCGATTGTTATATTGCATTGTAAACCATTGGCTCACAAGGCTTTGGTTTATATTCACAATACCGATATTCAATGGTTACAATGTGAGCGATAGCTTGCTCTTTAGATACTTGAGTAAATAAACCATTCTTTAATACATAAAATAGCTCATTTTTATTAGCTGCTACTTTAAGTTGATTCCATTGACCAGCATCAACCAAGTTTGAATTGTGATTGAAGCGATATTGTATAGTTGCATCTTCGGCTAATGTAATTGAACTGTAGGCTCCAAAATATAGCTTACTATTAATGCCGTTAACTTTTACTTGTTGATTCGCACCCGGTTCTTGGTATGCAACCGGAGATATTAGATACACGATTGTACTTTCGGTACTAGGCAGAATAGGAAATTTATACTCAGCTGATTTGGATTTTAAAATTTCAGCAGGGATTCCAACGCAAGATATTAGTACCGAAGCGACTAAAATAATGATTAGATTACGCATAGCTCTCCTTGCAATATTACGCTTGCAGTAAACGGCACAAAATAGCAGGCTAAAATTGGCGACGTAGGAGCACAAGCCTGCTGTTTTGTGCCCACGGTTTAACGGCCTTTTTAGGTGTATATTACACTCTGTTTTTAAATACTACGGGTGTGATCAACATAGCTATCAAAACAATAAAACCAGCGACAAACCCAATATTTTGAAGGTAACTGACACCAGAAAAGAATAATATTATTGCTATAGCGAAAATGCCTATTTGAGAGAAACCTATAGCACGCCTCTTTCTAGCATTACCTTGCCCATGAAAAATCCAAATCAAGGTGACAGGTAGAGATACTAATAACAAAATAAGTAGTAGGTATAATGCCCCACCTCCTCCGTGTGTCACCTGAACCTCCTAAACACATAACGTTTGCTTAGCAGGCTAAAATTAGCGACGAAGGAGCGCAAGCCTGCTGTTTTGCGTCCTTTGGTTTGGGCACTTGTTATGTGTTTTTATTCAGATTTTAAGCCAGACAACTTAACGCTTTCATCTTTTGAAATTGACTTTGCTTGGTCTAAAGTAAACTGAAACCAAAATTCAGTGCGATTCTCATCGAAATAACTAAAGCAAAACTCCACTTCATCAGCGTCAAAGCCACCAACAAACGATGGAGACTGAAACATATCGCTCGACTCTATTTCAAGCCATTGATGAGTTGAGTAGTCTTGGTTAACTATCTCAATACAAATAGATTTTAATTCATCTTCAATTGGTATATCCATCACTGACCTGTTAGAGCACAGAACGCCGACATAATGGGCGGATTAAGCTTGGGCTAAAATAGCAAGGAACAGGCGCCAGTCGAGCTTTAGACGTCCCACACATAATTTACATGTTATATACCAATATGTACCAGAGCCGCATCTCGGAATTCTTGATAGTTGTCAGCATACTCCCAAATAGAAAATAAGTGCTCTCCATTTGAGTCGACTAAACAATACATTTGGCAATTAGCATATTCTTTCGAGTTTTTTAAATCACTCCAAGCATAGAATGATGATTGCTCGTTTTTACATAGAACAATTCCTTTAGAATCGAAGGTAAAACTAAACTTTAAACTCCGAAGGAAACGAACCAATAGAAAGAAATATTTGCCACAAAAATAAACCAAAGCGCTACATAAGAAAAATAAAAAAATTAAAGTTTGCCAATCACCATCCGCAATTCTATTGCTTGATAAGTAAATCATAGATAGAGGACCTAGCGCATAAACAGGCAAAAGTATGACTCCACAAATATAAGCCATTATTTGAACAGAGTTAGAATGTTGAACCATATTTCCCTTGGTATATAACAATTTTATAATGCGAGCATCGCGCATCATTCTGCCGATGTTACGCGCATGTATTAATAAGTCTATTAGTAACAAATTAGTTAAGGCATCGCCAACTCTAATTTTTTTATTAGTACTTAAAGATATTCAGAAAAAAGAAAATGCGCTCGTCGCACATTTTCTTGAATATATGCGCGTACTATAGAGTATGGAAATCAATTAACTCTTATTTTAAGCCAATCTCAATGTCTAGCTATCCCTGAGAATTGATATTTAGGGTATTTGAGTTAACTCATTTCTGGACAAAAACGTGTTAGAGTATTTAATCAGTAACGCTTTGCTAAGGGGCAATTGACTGTTGGCTAAACTTGCGCGAGGCGCCAAGCCAACTGTTAATTGTCCCAGTGAGTTTACGAACGAACTTGAGCAACTTGTTAGTTGCTTATTCTGATTTGCCAGAAAATTTACGTTTGATCCATTTCCAACCATATACGAACGGTATAAAAATGATAAACCAGAACTTTTTAGCAAAAATAGCAGCAGCGGCTAAGAATCCAGCTTTAACAGCCGCTTTACCTGTTGCAAGTTTATAAACTAATGCGCCAGCTCCCATTGCAGCAACAGTGTCTGTTTCAGGCATAAAGTCATCATATTGAAAGCCTTCATTATATGTGTAACTCGCCAAAACAGGCTCTAATACAGCTTCGGCATTAGTAAATTGGTCAGGCGAACCAGCCCAAATAACTTCTGTATAACCTTTTCTGCCTAGTTTTAATGCTTTCGCGTTAATAAATTGTCTATTCTCACTAGTATGCCCATTAATAGCCCAATAAATAATCGAGTTCTCTTTATCCAGAAAAGGTGCCTGCGCCCAACCGTCAATATATAGCTTGGCATGGCCTTCAGCGCGTATTTTATTGGTTTCTTCTGTGCCTTGCATGATTTCAGCTAACATCTCATCGGAATCAATGTTTTCTTCCCAGTCATCAGTTTTTACAAAACCAATGTCATATCGCTGATAAATTGCCGTAGATTCAGATTCATCGACATGTATTTTGAGTTTTACGGCGTCAGGCTTGAAGCCATCGTGCCCTTCTGTAAGAAGCATGAATTTGTGGGCATCTTTTCCCAAAACTAAATACTCATTTTCACTAATCGTAATCTTTGCATCATTAGAGGCAAGTTCATAGCTATCAACGACACCTTTCCAGTCAAGTTGCTGGACCTGATTGAGATACTCATCATCTTGAGAAAAAGCTGAAAAGGAGAAAAATATGGTACATACAATTAATAGTCCTAAACGCATTAATATTTCCTTATTTGTTATTGTAATTTATGTTGATGCTGCATCGGTTCAACCTATGCAACTAACGCCCTGTTAATGGGAGGATTACGCTTGGCTAAAATTAGCGAAGAATGAGCACCAGCCAAGCAGTAAGGCGTCCATTTTAAACAGCTTGTTAGGTTACGAACCTCAATCTACATTGTGATACTGTGCTGCTTGTTCGTAACAGTTAACACATACGACTGACATTTGATTAAACTCTCTGAATCTTTCTGTCATGCCGTCCTCTTCCTCAAAAACAGCCTCACATTGATAACACCAAGCTTGAAAATCATTTGGAACGCTTGAATTTTCAATGAAACCGAGAGGCTCTCCCTCAGGTTTGACAAGATGACCACATAGTACGGCAGCCACTCGCTTTCCATGCTTACCGCAATCAATATACATCGGTTCTATATCTGTACTCATTAGTAACCTAACGCCCCAATAAGGGGCTGATAAATGCTTGGCTAAACTATGTAGCGAAGCGGAACCGAGCCAAGCTTTAGCAGTCCCGTACTTAATTGGCTTGTTATATAGCACTTTTACACTGGCTGTCGCTATAAAAAGTTAGTCGTTTTTTAAACGTTTTAACTAGTTCAGCTTTTAGTAATTCAGCTAATTCTCTAGCCTTTTTTTCATTCCCTTTATTAAAGTCATATGCGGCCGCGAAAAAACAATCGTGGTTTAAATAGTTTTGAACAAATATATGGACGCCGTCATCCAAAGAATATTTAGCAGCAACTAAAACAGCAGCTTTTTCAGGGAGCATTTGTTCTCCACCTTCGTAGTTTTTTGCTAAGTTGTTGTTGAGAGCAAATGAGTCTAAATGTTTTATCAATTCTATTTTGTTGGCATCTTCAATTGAAAATTGTATAACACCTATCGCAGGGTGATGCTCCCTTGAGCAACCTGATATTAGAATAATTGAAATTAGTAACAGATAACGCATGACTTCCTTGTGCTATATAACGCCCGCATAATGGGCGGATTAAGCTTGGCTAAAATCAGCGAGGAACGAGCGTCAGCCAAGCTTTAGACGTCCATTCATTAATGCGTTTGTTATGTTTACACAAGATACAGCTCTCGATTTTCCTTTTGTATATTTAAAAGATCCGCTATCTTTTGTTCGTCATCGAGCTGCGTAAAAAAACTAAGGTTATCATTTAGAATCTTCAAATCTCTTTTTAGATTCGCATGGTAACCACTTGGGCAAGTATCATTATATTTCTCTGCTTCCGCTCTACCTTTTAATAAACATAGGGCATTGTTAACGCTAAAGGAATTTACCCTAGATGACTTGCCAAAGGTTGTTCCCAAACGAAAGCCATAGCTAATGCTTTCAAACTGGATGAAAAATGCTTTATTTTTGAAGGCTATTTTATATGGGTTTTCAAATTTACGTTTGGGTGATACAACCTCCTTTAAGCCGAGTCGAAGCGCAAGCTCTTTAAATTCTTGTCTACAAAATTCCTTGAAGTTCTCTATAGCTTCCGATTCAGTCATATCTCAAAGTAAACATAACATGTTTATAGCGAGCTAATCGCGCGTTTTTCTACCACAGCGTAGCTCGTTTTTCTTATTAGATTATTTCTAACAAACTTGTTAACTAATTACCAGTGTTATTAAAATTTAGGAGTTCTCGCTTTTACCTCAGGATAAAAACAAGCGATTGGGTCGTTTTTCTGACTATGCAAACACTTTACTTTGACGAAATAAAAAAGCTATTGTGAACAAACGAAGGACGGCTCTATAAAAGAAAGGCCTTGGTAACACCCAGTTAGGAGCTGATTAATGTTTGGCTAAAATGCAAAGGTAGCGAAACCGAACCAAGCTTTAGCAGTCCCACACTTAAACAGCTTGTTAAGTTTTCTTATACACATAGAACCTAAATATCATTGCTTGGGACAATGCAGTCAGCGCAAATAATACAGAATCCTGACTTTCAACAAAATACAACGTTAAGCTTACTAGAATACTAACTACCATATAGATCTTGAAGGAAGCATTTGCATATTTACAAATTACCCAATGAACAGGAAAGCCGACGCATAGCCACCCGACCAACGATACAAATAAATAGACACCCAGAAAAAGTAAACTTGATACAAATAAGCCAGCAATATCACTATCGGTTGTAGGTAGTGAACCCATAACCAAAGTTATTAGGATTATTCCTAAGGCTACCCATGACAGGCTTTTGATAATTGCGCAATCCCAGTTTCCTAAGTTCACCACTCCTCCATTAAAACATAACGATAAGCTCTGCTGCGTCCTTGGTTGAGTGCCTTGTTATGTGTTAGTTATTCGATTCTCTGCAATTACCATAATAATCGAATTGTGTAGGTGAAGCTTCTTTTGATTTTCCATCAATACGGACTAATTCAGCTTTACAGTATGAGTCATAAGCACCTAACTTACCCGACACGTTTATTTCATAATTCTGCTCTGCTTTTGGCTTGAATGAAGCGTAAGTTGTACAATTGCTCATGCCTGCAACAGACATAATCATGAAGGTGTATTTTTTATCAGCAATAAGATTTACGCCATCTGGATTTAATGGCGAAATTAAAGGATTACTGTCATCCAAAATAACTAATTGAGCTGCACTTTCCGCACCAAACGATTTTCCACATGATTCCTCTTCTGAGTGAACATTTACAAATGTAGAGTAACCAAGAAAAGGCGCATTGAAATCATGATTTATTTTTAGTGTCGCTGTAGGCTGGTTTGCTAAAGGAGCTTTATACTTAGGTAAGCCTGCACAACCACTTACAATTAACGGTATTAATAAAAAGCCAACTCTCATAATAAATCCTTTTCTAAAATATTCGGATAACAGCAACGCTTGCCTAACCGGCGCAAAATAGCAGGCTAATATTAGCGACGTAGGAACGCAAGCCTGCTATTTTGCGTCCTTTGTTATATGCCTAATTGCATGTGACACGATTGTCTTTGTGCACAGAAATAACAACACGTTTATTTATTTCGTTGTTAGTAACGTATCCGCAACTACCGTGATTTGCAACCGAATTTGCAGTGATAAATGTATAGTTGTATACACCCTCTTGCTGTTGCGCCAGAGAATAATGAAGGGTATTGCTTGCACCGTTAGAAATTGCACCAAAATCTAAGTGGCTATTTGGTAAATCAATTTCCGCTTGAGATATGGTTGCACCCGAATAATTCACGATTGTGATAGCAGGTAAAATAAAGAAGCTAGACCAATAAAGCACGACCAGTAAAGTGAGAACTGATAAGGCAATTTTCAACAGAAGTTTCATCTAGCTCCTATAGGCATATAACGCCGCCTTAAGAGGTGATTAATAGTTGGCTAAACTGTGAAGCGAAGCGGAACCGAGCCAACTGTTAAGAATCCGACTTTAAGGCCTTGTTAGGGCATGTTATTTCAAAAACATATGCTTGATTTGGTGTCTCTCCGCAACGACCAGACCGACATTCGTAGCTAATGACAACAATCATGTCATCTCTCAGAGTAACTTCATAATTGCTGCCACAATATTTACCCGAAAACTTATTAATTTCTTCCAAATAAAATGAATAACTTCTAGAAGGATATGAGACTACTTTTGCCAATATTATCTCTGCATTTCGGCTCATTATTACAATACCTTCACCGGAGTCAGCATCATCTATGACTTTCAGGCTAGAAGAGCAGCCTGCAATAGCGACGATTAAAAATATGGTGAGGAATCTCATAGTGCCCTAACAATTTTATAGTGCGCTCGTCCCGTATCTTTCTGCCGATGTCACACTCATGTATTAATAAATCTATTTTTAACAAATAACGTAATGCTTTACCAATTCTAATTTTTTATTGATACTAAAGATATTCAGAAAAAGAAAATGCTCTCGTCGCTCATCTTGGGCCAGAAATGAGTTACCCCAAACTCCCTTTCAATTATTTATCCCTCAGTACTTCAAACTCCTTAAAAATACTGTTCACATTCACTTTTGCGCCTAGCTTTGCAGCGATTAAAAACAGGCCCGCTAGTTTTCTGTGAACGAACAAGGCATCTACGGGTGGTGCATGCCAATACTCTGAGGCGGTGCTCATTTTTAGGCCGAGATCTTTTATGCGTTTTGGTAAGTCGCTATTTGCAAAAACATACTCTCCATGGTGGCGCAGTGGCTCGCAGGCGAGTAGAAATATATCAACGACATTATCTATATATTCTTGAGCAAGCCCTTGTTGAAAATAGCCAATTTGCTGTGCTGCTGTTGCCACACCTGCTCTATCGTTATTAATAGCAGCAGATAATAACTGTAAGTAACCACCACTAATATGCTGAGATAGTTCGCGGGTGGCGCCAAAGTCTAAAAGCACCAAGCGTTGATTGTCGATTTGATACTGATAATTGGCAAAGTTTGGATCAGTTTGAACTAGTTTAAAGCTAAATAATTCATGTAAAAATAGGCTGAGTATCTGTTCAACCGCTTTATTACGTATAGCTTGCTCTTTACTTGCCAGTTCATCTAGCTCTTGCCCTTCAACAAAGCTCATGACTAAAACTTGAGAAGAACTAAGCGAATCAACCACATTTGGAATAAGGTAATTGTCATCACCCTTTAAACACTCGCTGTAGCGTTTTAAAAAACTCGCTTCTAATTCGTAGTCAGCTTCGTTTATAAGCTGCTGTTTTGCTTCCTCGATAAGAGGCTGTATTTCTACCTCTTTAGGTAATAAGCCACTGAGCTTGAGAAGGTAAGCTAAGTTATCAACATCACTGGCAATGCCTTTTGCAATACCTGGGTATTGCACTTTAACTGCTAACTTTTCGCCCGATTCTCGGTAAGCAATATGCACTTGCCCTATTGATGCCGCAGCAAATGGTCTGAGTTCAAAATGCGATAATTGTTCTAGCCACGCATCGCCCCAATGCTCTCGCATTACTTTAACTAGCTGCTTTTGTGGCATGGGCGTCGCTTCTGAACGTAGCCTTGCTAAAATTGCTGACAGCTCAGGAGTAAGTAATTCGCCACTATCCATGGATAACAGCTGCCCCAATTTCATTGCTGCTCCACGCAGATTTGCAAGCTGCTCTGCAAAGCGCTGAATATTTTTTGGCTGTAACAATAACTCTTGTCGTGATGTTTGCTTGCCAGTCGCCCATGCTTTTGTGCCTTCAAACAGCATATTACTCGCAACTTTACCTGCTAAAGAACCAAGCCGAGCTGCTCGTGCTAAGCGTGATGTTGGAACAGACTTTTGTTTATCACTCATATTACTTCACACTATTAACTTAATGCTTTGAATACGTTGGTTGTTCGAGTTTAGATCGACTTTAGCTTTACTATCACTTGTCTTCTAGCCAAAAGCAAAAAGCCGCATGGTTAGCTTATTTGCTTCCCGATGCGGCTATTTATTTAATTAACAAGCCAATAAATTGTTTTATTGAGAGTTACTGCTTTCCAGACATCAACTGTTCCATTAGCTGGCTAAAGTCGAAGCTTGCTGCTTTTTGCAGTGGTGGATACTCTGATAGCGATTTTATGTGTTCGCCAAGTAGATGTTGCACAGGCTCATTCAGCCATTGCTTAGCTTGCACTATGTCTGAGCGGTCGGTTAAACCATCAAAGCTTTCAAACGGATCCATACGTATGTTATAGAAAATTGGGAACTTTTGCTTTTCATAAGGAGCATAATAATTTTCGCTCGTTTCAAAGTGCAGCTTCCATTGCTTGTAGCGAATCGCTTTTATACTTGATTCGTAATAGTAGAAAAAGTGATCACGGGCGCTTTGGTCAGTTTTGCCAAGCCAGTAATTCAAGTTATTTACGCCGTCAATCGGTTGCTTATGCTCTTTCAGCGCTTTTTTAACAATATTAGGTTCACCTGCTGCTGCAGCCAAGGTTGTGTAAATATCCATGTGCGATTGAATACCGTTTAATACTGTATTTGCAGGTACTTTACCTGGCCAGCGAACAATCATAGGCACACGTACACCACCTTCATAGGTCGTCATTTTCTCACCACGGAAAGGCGTTGTACCACCATGTAATCGAGCACTGTGCTCTGGGCCATTATCTGTAGAATAAACAACAATAGTGTTATCAAGCACACCCATATCATCTAGTGCAGCCATTAACTCGCCCACTTGTTGATCATGTTCAATCAGACCACTGCCGTATAAATCATGCTCTGTGGTGTATTCTTCTGCTAAATAACGGCTCTCATCACTTAAACGCGTGTACATATGCATTCGGCTTGGGTTAAACCAAACAAAGAAAGGTTTGTCTGCTTTTTTCGCTCGTTTAATAAAGTCTATGCTTGCGTCCATAAACTCTTTATCAACGGTTTTCATACGCTCACGAGAAAGCTGGCCAGTATCTTTAATTTTTTGCTTACCTACTTTACCAAAACGTGGATCAACTGTTTTGTCATCTACATTTGTGGCGTAAGTATGTAAAACGCCTCGCGTACCATATTTTTTGAAGAATTCAGGATCTTTCGGGTAATCACGTTGCTCAAACTCTTCTTGAGTATTTAAGTGGTATAAATTGCCAAAGAACTCATCAAAGCCATGCACGGTTGGTAAGTGCTCGTTGCGATCACCTAAGTGGTTTTTACCAAACTGCCCTGTTGCATAACCTTGCTCTTTTAAAACCTCAGCAAGGGTATAAGAACCCGCTTTTAAACCAAGCTCAGCGCCTGGTCGGCCCACCGTTGTCATGCCACTACGAATTGGATATTGACCTGTAATAAGTGCAGCGCGCCCTGCAGTACACGATGGTTGCGCGTAATGATCGGTAAACATTGCCCCTTCGTGGGCGAGTTTATCGATGTTTGGCGTTTTATAACCCATGGTACCAAGTCCATAAGCACTTACATTTTGCCAGCCAACATCATCGGGGAATATAATTAGAATATTGGGTTTGTCTTTAGCAAAAGCGACAGAGCTTGCTAAATATAAAGCAGCGGATGCTACGGCGAGTAGTCTTTTCATAACAGCAGTCCTTCGTGTATTTTAATAAAATACTATGTAGTTTAGTTTTTAAACTTGTAGTACTTTTTTTAGTCTACTAAAAATACTGTGTACCGCAATTATTATTAATGCTAGGCATAAAAAAACCGTATTTTCTGATCAAAATACGGTTTTTAAAACGTTATTAACTTAAACGTTATTTAATAACTTCTAAGCCACCCATGTAAGGGCGTAATACTTCTGGTACAACAATCGAGCCGTCTGCTTGTTGGTAGTTCTCTAAGATTGCTACCAGTGTACGACCAACCGCTAAACCTGAACCATTTAGTGTATGAAGTAGCTCTGGCTTTTTCTCGCCTTGACGACGGAAACGCGCTTGCATACGACGTGCTTGGAAATCAACCATGTTAGAACATGATGAGATTTCACGATAAGTGTTTTGTGCAGGTAACCATACTTCTAAATCGTAAGTTTTTGCTGCACCAAAGCCCATATCACCCGTACATAAAATCACTTTACGGTATGGAAGTTCTAATGCTTGTAAGATTTGCTCAGCATGGCCTGTTAGCTCTTCTAGCGCTTGCATTGAATCTTCTGGTTTTACTAGTTGTACTAATTCAACTTTGTCGAATTGGTGCTGACGAATAAGACCACGTGTATCACGGCCATAGCTACCGGCTTCACTGCGGAAACAAGGCGTATGCGCTGTTAAACGAATTGGTAAGTCGCTTTCGTCGTAAATTTCGTCACGAGCACTGTTCGTAAGCGGTACTTCAGCTGTAGGAATTAAGCTAAAACCTGGTTGTTGCTGACCGTCGTCATCCACTAAACCTAATGTGTGGAATAAGTCACCAGCAAACTTAGGTAATTGGCTTGTGCCGTATAAGCTTGCGCTATTAACAAGGTAAGGCACATACATTTCTGTATAGCCGTTTTGCTCTGTGTGCGTATCAAGCATGAACTGCGTAAGAGCACGGTGCATACGTGCAACTTGACCACGCATAACAGTGAAACGCGCGCCACTGATTTTAACGCCCATTTCAAAGTCTAGGCCGTTTACGTCTTGACCAACATCAACGTGATCTTTTACTTCAAAGCCGTATGACTTAGGCGTACCCCAGGTTGAAATTTCAACGTTTTGATCTTCGTCTTCACCTACAGGAACAGACTCATCAGGTAAATTTGGAATAGCAAGTGCAATTTGCTTAAGCTCTTCAAGTACTGCGTCTTGCTCTGCTTTTACGCTGTCTAGTTGATCGCCAAGATTACTTACTGAATCAAGCAGCTGTTGTGCTTTTTCGTGCTCGCCTTTCGCTTTTGCTTGGCCGATAGCTTTGGAACTTGCATTACGCTCGCTTTGAAGTTCTTGCGTTTTTACTTGTAATGTTTTGCGTTTTTCTTCAAGTGCAGTTACCGCTGCAGTATCAAGTTCGTAACCGCGTGATGCTAAACGTGCAGCCGCTTGTTCGATATCTTGACGTAAATATTTAGAATCTAACATGTTCGATTTTTAACCTTTTTGCATTACCAGCTGAAGGCCCAGCCAAGCCATAAATATACACACCACCACGTTTAAGGTGATATTGAGGGCCATTTTAAAAAAGTGACCTTGTTGCAAGAGCAACAACGAATCCATTGAGAATGTTGAAAAGGTGGTCAATGCACCTAAAAAGCCAATACCAATTAAGGTTTTAGCGGGGCTAACAGCGATTATTTCTTTTTCAATCAAGCCGTATAAAATGCCCATTAACAATGAACCAAGAATATTAACTGTCAACGTGCCAAAAGGGAATCCCCTACCGAGCAGTTTTAGCATGGTTTCGCTAAGAAAATAGCGTAAACATGCCCCTGAAGCGCCACCCATTGCAATCATCATGTAAAGTTTCAAACTATTCATAGCGTTTAATATCACTTTGCTCGTTACGCTGAGTTAAATAGTCCAGCTTTTGTTTTATTTTTTGTTCAAGCCCACGGTCAGTTGGGAAGTAATACTGGCGATCATTAATCGCCTCAGGAAAATACTTTTCACCTGCTGCAAATGCACCTTCCTCATTGTGTGCATACCGATATTCAGCGCCATAACCCAAGTCTTTCATTAAGTTGGTTGGCGCATTACGTAAATGCTCAGGCACCGGATGGCTCGGCTCATTTTTAGCATCTTGCATAGCTTGATTAAACGCCATATAAACTGCGTTACTTTTAGGGGCACTGGCTAAATAAATGGTGGCTTGTGCAATAGCGCGCTCACCTTCACTAGGGCCTACACGTTGAAAAATATCCCACGCGTTGAGTGCCACTTCCATTGCTCGCGGGTCAGCATTGCCAATATCTTCTGTAGCAATCGCTAATAAACGCCGAGCCACATAAAGTGGGTCGCCACCCCCAGCTAAAATACGGCAATACCAATATAAAGCGCCATCAGGTGAACTACCTCGCACTGACTTATGAAACGCTGAAATCAAGTCATAAAACTCATCACCGCCTTTGTCGTACTTGGCTAAGTGAGTTGGTAAAACTTGGCTTAAAACATGTTGATCAACAAAGTATTTGCCCTGCTGCTCCGTAGTTAAATCAACCGCTTGTTCTAAAAGGTTCAGCACTTTACGCGCATCGCCATCACTTGCTTGGCAAAGCGCTTGTTTAGCGTTATCGGCAATGTCTATGTGTTTTTGGCTAAGCTCTACGTCTTCACGTAAGGCGCGCTCAATCACGGTAAATAAGTCGGCTTGTTCAAGCGCTTTTAAAACATACACACGAGCACGAGACAATATCGCGTTATTAAGTGCGAATGATGGGTTTTCGGTGGTTGCGCCTACGAAAATAAAGGTGCCATCTTCGATATGTGGTAAAAATGCATCTTGCTGAGATTTATTAAAGCGATGCACTTCGTCGACAAACAATAAGGTGCGTTGCCCTCGCCCGGCAAGGTTTGCTTTGGCTTCGCTTACTGCCTCACGAATGTCTTTAACACCCGCTGTAACCGCCGACATTTGAATAAGGCTGGCATCGGCATGGTTTGCAATAATCTGCGCTAAGGTTGTTTTACCAACACCTGGCGGCCCCCACAAAATAAGACTGTGGCATCGACCTGCAAGAATCGCTTGGTAAAGAGGTTTATCGGGGCTTAAAAGGTGCTGCTGACCAATGTAGTCATTAAGTGTTTCAGGTCGCATGCGCGCCGCAAGTGGGCGCACATCAGGACCAAAATTAAATCCGAGGTTACTCAAGCCTTAATCACCTTGGCTTTGGTCGTCAACTTCAACGCCCTCAGGAATGGTAAATTCAAAGGTTTGAGCTGCCAGTGCTTCGTTTACTTTAGCCTCTTTAAAGGTAAATAAAGACTGCTGACCAGAGGTATCTAATACTGTCAGTGATGCTAGACCTTGTTCTTTAGCGTTAAAGCTAATGTCTAACTTTTCAACTTGGCTCTCAACGCCTTTGTTTGGCGTGACGCTAAAGCCTGCATCAGTTGCCACAACTTGGTATTTAGCCCACTGCTCTGGATCTTTTGAGGTCAACAGCACAAACGGGGTTGAGTCAATCAGGCTGTGAGTATTCATAATCGTTACTTGCTCAGCAAAGCTGTCGAAGTAATACGTTTTGTCGCCATTTGATACAAACAAGGTATCGTCTGGGCTTTGCTGTTGCCAGCGGATCATCATAGGTTGCTGAAGGGCAATATTCCCCTCACCTTGCATGATAGCTTCACCTTGTGAATCCGTCACTTGCTGTGAAAACTCTGCTTTAAAACTTTTAATCGCAGCCAGCTGTTGTTGCAACGCTTCGCTGTCGTCTGCAAAACTTTGGCCGCTTAATAAACAGCCCATAATTAGGGCTAGGTATTTAATTTTTTTCATTAATTTGCTCCACCATTTGGCACTAAGACTTCGCGGGCACCGTTATGTCCTGGTGCGCTAACAATGCCTGATGTTTCCATTTGTTCAACTAAGCGCGCTGCGCGGTTATAACCTACACGAAGCTTACGCTGTACACTCGATACCGACACTTTGCCGGTTTCAATTACAAATGATACTGCTTCATCGTAAAGCGGATCTGACTCTTCATCACCGTCTTCACTGGTTTCTCCTGGTAGTAAAATTTCTTCTGTGGCATCGCCACTTAAAATTTCATCAATATAATTTGGTTTGCCACGTTTTTTCCAATCGTCTACAACCGCATGTACTTCGTGGTCGTCAACAAACGCACCATGCACACGCACTGGCACACTGGTACCCGGCGGTAAGTAAAGCATGTCACCCATACCAAGTAAGTTTTCAGCACCTTGCTGATCTAAAATGGTACGCGAGTCAATTTTACTTGAAACTTGGAACGCCATACGGGTTGGAATATTCGCTTTAATCAAACCTGTAATAACGTCAACCGATGGGCGCTGTGTTGCTAGCACTAAGTGAATACCTGCAGCACGGGCTTTTTGCGCGATACGTGCAATCAGCTCTTCCACTTTTTTACCCACGATCATCATCATGTCGGCAAATTCGTCAATAACCACCACAATACTTGGCAGTTTATCTAGCTCTTCAGGGCCATCGGCCATACCGTCGGTGTCTTTAAACAGTGGATCTAGAATCGGCTGACCCGCTTCTTTGGCATCCAACACTTTTTGGTTGTAACCTTTTAAATTACGCACACCAAGTGCCGACATCAGCTTATAACGACGTTCCATTTCGCCTACACACCAACGCAATGCATTGGCTGCTTCTTTCATGTCGGTCACAACTTCACATAATAAATGTGGGATGCCTTCGTACACAGAAAGTTCAAGCATTTTCGGGTCGATCATGATCATACGAACATCATCTGGGCCCGATTTGTACAGTAAGCTTAATATCATTACATTAACGCCCACTGACTTACCTGAACCTGTGGTACCCGCAACAAGTAAATGTGGCATTTTGCCAAGGTCAGCACATACCGGTTCGCCAGCAATGTCTTTACCTAACACCATAGTCAGTGGTGATGGGTTTGATTCGAACTTAGGCGCGTTAATAACTTCACTTAAGCGCACAATTTCACGGTGTTTGTTTGGCAGCTCTAGACCTACATAGGTTTTACCCGGAATAACTTCTACCACACGTACGCTTACAGCAGACAGTGAACGCGCTAAATCTTTCGCTAGGCCAGTGATTTTAGCCACTTTAATACCCGGCGCTAAATCAAGCTCAAAGCGCGTTACAACCGGACCAGGGTACACACCCACAACCGCAGCTTGAATGTTAAAATCAAGTAATTTGGTTTCAACTAAACGCGAGATTCCATCAAGCTCTTCTTGAGATAATGGGTTTTTCGCTTTATCTGGGCGGTCTAATAAATCAAGTGATGGTAACGGGTTTGCAGGCGGCTGCTCTTCAAGCAGTGCTTCAAACTTTTCTTTTGCAGTTGGCGGTGGCTGGTACGCAGGTTTTGGCTTAGGCATTGGGCGCGCAGGCGAAACAACCGTTGTGACAGGTTTTTCTGGCTCAACAACTGGGCTCTGATCAAGCGCATTCAGTGCCGACACGGTATCAAATGATTCATCATCAAGGGCACTAAAACCAATTTCTTGGTCAAGAATATCGTCTAGTTCATCAAAGCCTTTAAAGTCATCATCGGCTTTTTCAGCAGGCTTTTGCTTAGCTTTAGCAGGCTTTGGTTGTTCTTCATCTGCATCATTAAAGTTAATAGCAGGCTCGTTTTCTGGCTCTACAAAGTTAGCGTCAGGCTCTGTAGTGGCGATATCTTTAACAGCTTCTTTTTCACGATGTAGCCAAGCAGAAAATTGCTCACGTAAAAAGTAGAATGCTTTCATTACCCACTTGCCGACAAAATCGACAAATTGCACCCACGAAATACCGGTTAATAGGGTTAAACCAGCAAAGAAAAAACACAGTAGTAAAATTGAGGTGCCGGTAAAATTAAAGGTAGGCATCATTGCTGTCGCAATAACATCCCCCACTACCCCACCAGATGAGAAGTTATAAATATCATCAAAATTAATGCTGCTGATAGCTGTCGCAGAAGTAATAAACAACGCAAAACCAATAACACGTAAGGCAAGCGTGGTGTAATCAAGCTGGAAAATACGGTGTGGCTGTTTAAACAATAAATAACCGAACAACTGAATAGCAACAGGCACTAAATAAGCAAGCCAGCCAAAAGTGAGTAATAGGATATCTGCAACCCAAGCTCCCGCTGTGCCGGTAATATTCTTAACATTAACAAATTCACCGGTTTGCGACCATGAAGGGTCCGCAGGATCAAAACTGATTAATGCACATAAAATAAATACTGCAGCAAAGGTGCTGATGATTAGCCCCGTTTCTAACAGTCTTTGAACACCATTTAGGCGCATAGCTCCCTATTCCTTATTATTCTTTACTGATCGATTAGCAGTGAAATACCTTAGCAGGAAATGCCGTTTGATGCACTTTATCTTAGCCTTGATGGACTGATAATGAACAAGTTTTTGTTACTCAATGTGTATTTTAACAGTTTAGGCAATATATGGGCGAATAATGACCCCTTCTTCACCTTTTACTTCTTCCATTACCACATAAGTTCGGCTTTCACTAACATTTGGTAGTTTTAGTAGAATATCACCCAGTACATTTCGATATTCCGACATATCATTTACACGTGTTTTTAATAGAAAGTCGAAATTACCCGACACGAGATGGCACTCAATTATTTCGTCGTGCTTTTTAACTGCAGCGTTGAACTCTTCGAAAACATCTGGTGAGGTTTTAGTGATGGTTACTTCTACATAAACCGACAAACCTTGGCCAAGCTTAGCAGGATCCACTACTGCTTTATATCCAAGTATATACCCCTCTCTTTCGAGCTTTTTTACCCGCTCTAAACAAGGGGTGGCACTTAGTCCTACACGCCTTGCCAGCTCTACGTTAGAGATCCGACCATCGAGCTGTAATTCCATTAAAATTTTACGGTCTATTCTGTCGAGTAATTGATGCATAAGCCAAACCAGAGTTTTGCACTGTTTAAAATATATTTTTAGATTATATCACTAGAATGCCACTTAAAAAAGGTGAGACACACTGGCTGGTCATGAATATAATAGTCAAAAATTTTATCCCGTTCTATTAAGGCGAAAAACTATGATTATTGGTGTACCTAAAGAAATCAAAAACCATGAATACCGTGTAGGTATGGTTCCTGCGAGTGTTCGTGAACTAGTAAACCATGGCCACCAAGTGTTTGTTGAAACTGATGCTGGTATGGGCATTGGCTTCACTAACGAAGATTATGTTGCAGCTGGTGCTGAAATTTTACCTACAGCAGCAGACGTTTTTGCTAAAGCTGAAATGATCGTTAAAGTAAAAGAGCCACAAGCTGTTGAGCGTGCAATGTTACGCGAAGACCAAATTCTATTTACTTACCTTCACTTAGCACCGGATCTTCCACAAACTGAAGACCTAGTTAAAAGTGGCGCAGTGTGTATCGCTTACGAAACAGTAACTGATTCACGTGGCGGTTTACCTCTTCTTGCTCCTATGAGTGAAGTTGCTGGTCGTATGTCTATTCAAGCTGGTGCACAAGCGCTTGAAAAATCAAACCACGGCCGTGGTATGTTACTTGGTGGTGTACCAGGTGTTGAGCCAGCTAAAGTTGTTGTTATCGGCGGCGGCATGGTTGGTCGTAGCGCAGCGCAAATGGCTGTTGGCCTAGGTGCTGACGTTGTTGTTCTTGACCGTAACATCGACGTACTACGTGCATTAGACGCACAGTTCGGTAATAAAGTTAAAGCTATCTACTCTACTGCTGATGCACTAGAAAAACACGTACTAGAAGCTGACCTTGTGATCGGTGGCGTACTAATCCCAGGTGCAGCAGCGCCTAAACTAGTAACAGCTGAGCACATCAAAGCAATGAAGCCTGGTTCTGCAATCGTTGACGTTGCAATCGACCAAGGTGGTTGTATCGCAACTTCTAAGGCGACAACTCACGCTGATCCTACTTACATCGTTGATGACGTTGTTCACTACTGTGTTGCTAACATGCCAGGTGCTGTTCCACGTACTTCTACGTTCGCACTTAACAATGCAACATTACCGTTCATCATCAACCTTGCTAACAAAGGCTATAAGAAAGCGCTTCTTGACGATGCAAACTTCTTAAAAGGCTTAAACGTGATCAAAGGCCAAGTTACTTATAAAGAAGTAGCTGAAGCTTTCAACATGGAATATGTTGACCCACGTACAGCAGTTGAAAATGCTTAATAAGAATTAGCATTGTGAAACAAAAAAAGCAGCGAAATCGCTGCTTTTTTTATGCCTGTTTGCAAATAAATTAGTTTATCTGCAAACAATTATATTTCTGATTAACGACGCTTAGTTTGTTTAGCGCGTTGATTGTGCTTTTTAACCGCTTTACGGATTTGGTTAATTTTAGCACGTTTGTCTTTACGCTTTTCAGGAATAACCGACAGCTTAGTTTGCGTTTCGCGGCCAAGTTGTACTGTTTTACGTAAATAGTTAACCGTGTCTAAATCAAGCTCAGCCCAACCACCTTGTGGCAAACGCTTATCAAGCTCTAACTTACCGTAACGAATACGGATAAGACGCGATACTTCAACATCTTGTGATTGCCATAAACGACGAACTTCGCGGTTACGACCTTCTGTTAAAGTCACATTGAACCAACGGTTGATACCTTCACCACCCATAGGTTTGATGTTTAAGAATTTCGCAGGACCATCATCAAGCTCAACGCCTTTTGTTAGAGTGCGTAGCGTTTCGTTAGTCACTTCACCAAACACACGAGCTGAGTACTCACGCTCTACTTCGTAGCTTGGGTGCATTAAACGGTTAGCAAGTTCACCATCGTTAGTAAACAGCATTAAACCTGCGGTATTAATATCTAATCGGCCAACTGCAATCCAGCGTTCGCCATCAACACGTGGTAAACGGTCAAATACCGTACGACGACCTTCTGGGTCTTTACGCGTACATAACTCACCTTCTGGTTTGTTATACATAAGCACACGACAAATACGGTCGGCTTTGTCTTCGATTTTCACTACGTGACCGTCAACACGAATTACATCGGTTGCTTCTACGCGGTCGCCTAAACGAGCCACTTTACCATTCACGCTCACGCGGTTGGCATCGATGTATTTTTCCATTTCACGACGTGAACCCACGCCAGCACGGGCTAATACTTTTTGTAACTTTTCAGTTTCTACATTACTCATTCAGATAGTTCTCTCACAGAAGGATCGCTCAATAGCTGGTTGATTTTACTCTCCTGAAGTTCAGGTAACGGCGGTAATTCATCTAAACCAGCTAATGAAAAATAATCTAAGAAAGCGGATGTTGTGGCATACAACGCTGGGCGCCCGGGCACCTCTTTATGGCCAACAACTCTAACCCACTCTCTTTCTAATAAGGTTTTAATTATTCCTGAGCCAACAGCGACCCCCCGTACTTGTTCAATTTCACCACGGGTAATAGGTTGTCTATAGGCAATCAAGGATAACGTTTCTAGTAGTGCTCGTGAGTATTTAGGTGCGCGCTCTTGCCATAAGTTTGCCAGCCAAGGCGCTAAACTAGCGCAGGCTTGAAACCTGTAACCGCTGCCTACTGCAACAAGCTTAATGCCTCGGGTTTGATAATGCGTTTGAATTTGTTCAATTGCATTATTAATGCGCGGCATAGATACGCTTAAATCAGCTAATACTGTCTCTTTTAAATGACGTTTAGACACAGGTTTTCCAGCAACAAAAATCGCGGCTTCTATGATTTCGACTAACTGTTCATCACTGATACGTTTTGTGGCCATTGCTACTAAAGGTCATTTTAAATCACTAACGCTCTATTATGACAGAAGTCGGCCAAGGTTGGAAAAATTATTGTAAAAAAGCCAGTGTAAAACACTGGCTTTGGGGGATATTTATAAATGAATTTTGAAATTAGCTATTTTTAACCATTTCAAGGGCATCATCTTCGGCAACGTCGCTGCCATATTTGCTAATGTAATTAACAAACTCAGTGCGGCTTATACGCTTATCTTTGTTGCTATCCATATAGCCAAAGTGATTTGCGATATCGTCGTCATCGGCTTCTTCAATTGAAACATAACCATTTTTGTCGTTATCTAACGATTTAAAGTCATTTTCGATTGGGTCAAATTTAGCGATTTCAGCTTTAAATGCTGATTCAGATACCTCACTATCAGCTGCCACCTTGCCTGTATTTAATTGCATATATGCATTAAATTCAGTACGGCTGATTTGCTCGTCCATATTGGTATCGATGTTTGAAAAATGCTCCCAAATTGCATCATCGTCAGCTTCTACCTTAGAGATATAGCCGTCATTGTCATTATCTAGACTGCCAAAATCGCTGTCGATTTTTGCTAAAGAGTTACTTGCAGAACATGCTGAAAGACTTAGTGCTGCTAAAATTGTAGATGCTAAAGTTAACTTTTTCATAAGACATTTCCTTGTAGTCGATTAGATTCAATTAGACTATTTCAAGTTGAATGCCAAAATGCCTTATTGACTAAAATCAAGCACTTACAATCTAGTTAAGTTACTGTTAAGCCTATGATTTAGCAAGCTTTTCATAGGTTGCTGTAATTTTTTCATAAAAAAAGCGCTCCGAAGAGCGCTTTTTACAAATAACAAAAATGCCGTTATTAGATAGCTGCGTTTTGGTAACGCTTAACGAAGTCTGTTACTGCTTCGCCATTACATTTTAACGTGTTTAAGTTGCCAATTTTTTCACGCACAGGTGTTAAACCTTTTTTGAGTGCAGTGATGCAAAGTTGAGTTTCTTTTTGCTCATTTTTAGCAAACACTTCAATCGATGCTTTTGCTACTTCTTGTGATTGTGCTTTTTTTGCAATTTCACGAATGTCAGTACCGTTACATAAAATGCTTTTTGAAAAACGTGACATTGAAATGCCATGCTTTGCTGCTTCTTTACGTGCAGCGGTAAACCCTTCGTTTGCACTTAAGCTACATAACTTCGATTCAATACTGTTATCAGCTGAAAAGTAGTGCGGGTTGCTTGCTAATGAGCCAAATGAGATACATGCAAGAGAAAGCATCACTAATTGTTTTTTCATGGTTTACCTTTAAATAGTACATAATATGAACGGGTGGTTTGCGCGCATTATATAAACAAAAATAAGCAGATCAACTGAATTATTTATTTAATTTAATAATTAATAGTGAGTTAACAATGTTTTTAAATTAAGCAGCAATTGATCAACATTTACCCAATTTGATTTTCGTAATTAGCTTATGAATAAGCCCTAGTTTGATGATAGAATTGCGCTAAACACTGAAACAAAAATAATAGGTGCACCATGAAGGTAATCTCATTTAACATTAACGGCCTGCGCGCTCGTTTACACCAATTGCAAGCCGTAATTGATAAACATCAACCAGATATTATTGGCTTACAAGAAATCAAAGTACATGATGAAGCCTTCCCTCTCGAAGACGTACAAAAAATGGGTTATCACGTTTATTTTCACGGTCAAAAAGCACATTACGGCGTGGCAATGTTATGTAAACAAGAGCCAAAATCAGTTGTTAAAGGCTTTGCAACCGATACCGACGAATCACAGCGTCGTATGATCAGTGTTACCGTGACACAAGAAAATGGTCGTGACCTAACGGTGATGAATGGCTACTTCCCACAAGGCGATAATATTGCCCACGAAACCAAATTCCCTTATAAGCGTCAGTTCTATAAAGATTTAATGACTCACTTAGAAGATAACCACACGGCTGATCAAGATGTTATTGTGATGGGCGACATTAATATTTCACCGACCGATCTCGACATTGGTATTGGTGAACCAAACCGTAAGCGCTGGTTAAAAACAGGTAAGTGTTCTTTCCAACCTGAAGAGCGTGAATGGTTAAGCACTTTATTAAACTGGGGCTTTAAAGATACCTTCCGTGAACTTTACCCAGAAAAAACTGAGCAATACTCGTGGTTTGATTACCGCTCAAAAGGTTTTGATGACAACCGTGGTCTACGTATTGATGTGATCTTAGCAACTCCAGCTCTTGCTGAGCGTTGTGTTGAGTCTGGTATCGATTACGAATTGCGAGGTATCGAAAAACCATCTGATCATGCGCCAATTTGGTCAACATTTAACGCATGATAGACACATTGCAATGGCAGCTCCCTTTATGGAGCTGTGTGGCTATAATACTCTGGCTCAGCTTTGATAAGCAAAGCGCATCACAATTATTGGCAACGCCAATAAGACAAGTTGGTGTGCTCGCATGTGCTTTAGTACTTGCGGTACTGTGGCGCATTAAAGCGGGGATATTGCCAGGCCTCGAATTGCATATTTTAGGGGTTACTTCAGTGACCCTAATTTTAGGTTGGCGACTGGCTATTTTTGCAAGTACCTTGGCGAGTTTGTTGTTAGTGCTGGTTGCACAATTGCCAATCAGTTTATTGCCTGTGCATTTGTTATTTACAGCGTTCATTCCAATTACGTTGAGCTATCTGTGCTTTGTAATTTGCTATACCTATTTACCAAGACACTTTTTTATTTATATCTTTTTATGCGCGTTTTTAACCGCTGCTGTTATCGCCTGTATTAAAATACTTACCAGCGGTGTGTTTTATTACTTGCTTGGTGATTACAGTTTTATTGAGATTTCAGAAAATTATCTGATTCTGTGTGCCATAATTTGGTTTCCTGAAGCAATGCTCAATGGCATGGCCATTACCTTGATGATCACCTATCGCCCTCATTGGGTTAAAACCTTTTATGATAAGGACTATTTAGACTCATGAGTCTTCACTACCACTGCCCGCTTTGCAAACTTGAACTCACTCTAAACGACAAAACTTACCGTTGTGACAATAACCACAGTTTTGATATCGCCAAAGAGGGTTATGTCAATTTACTTCCCGTGCAAAATAAAAAGTCGAAACAACCGGGCGATAACCTTGAAATGGTGCAGGCTCGCCGCGCTTTTTTAAGTGCCGGACACTATTTGTTTTTACAGCAGGCTTTAGCTGAGTTAGTGGCATCTCTCGAACCAAGTTCAGTGATTGATTTAGGCTGTGGTGAAGGTTTTTATACTCAAGCTATAGCAGCGCAGTCGAGTGCCGATGTATATGGTGTCGATATTTCTAAGCCCGCGGTAAAATACGCCGCTAAGCGCTACGAAAATGCGCATTTTAGTGTCGCGTCGATTAGCCAAGCCCCTTTTGCAGATGCGCAGGCTGATGTGCTTGTTAGTGTGTTTGCCCCTTTATTTGCACAAGAGCTTGCCCGCCTTGCCAAGCCGCAAGCTAGTTTAATTGTTGCAAGTCCTGGCCCTTGGCACCTTAAAGAGTTAAAAGCGTTTATTTATGCTGATGTAAAACCGCATACAGAGATAGAACCACCAGCAGGCTTCAGCAAAGAGTCGATAAATTTATTAGAACAGCAGGTGCTGTTGTCTGTCGATGAGATTAAACATTTAATTATGATGACGCCGTTTGCGTGGAAGTTTCGCCCGGAGCATTGGCAGCAGATTGAGCAGCAAGGCCCACAAAAAGTAACGTTATCGTTTTATGTGAGCCAGTTTATTCGCGATTAGAAGTGTTCTTTAGTGAAGGCTTTATCCATTTTTTCGAACATATCTTTTAATAATTGAGCTAAATCAGTGTAGCGTGGTTTTTCAGTCGTTAACTGTGACTGATAACCATGCGCCTTCATTTTACTGTGCAGCTCGGTATACCAACTTAGCATTGCTGGCTCTAAACGGGTTTCTGCACGGCGGCCTAGCCACAACAAACCTTGAAGCGGTAGTGATAAAAAGAAAAGCGCGATAGTGATAGCTTGTGGAAAATAATCACTACCTAAGTAATTCACTTGCATAAATACGGTCAGCATTGCCAAAATTGGCATCACTGTAATTGCCAGATCAGTGGCCTTGATCACTCTAAATTCGGCAAACAATGGAGCGAGCTCTTGTCGCATCGGCCATTTTTTAGCGTATTGACGACCTGTTTGCACTTGTGACATGACACCTTTTTGCATCATCACTCCTAGGGTTTTCAACTTGTTTCACAACCGAGTGTAACACACTCCCGGATACAATCCCTGCAAAACCTGTCCTAGTTTTAATACCAAATTAATGGTTAGGAGACTAACGTTTAAAGTCTAAATGAGATAAAATGTTATCGGCTTAAGTCAACCAGACTTTAGTATAATTACAGCCTAGCTTTGTTAAGTGTAGCAACAAAATACTTATTTACTATACTGGCAAAGAATTCTAATTATCAAGCCTTAATATACACTGACTGATATCGTACTTTTAGGACCTAGCTATGTCGACGCCCCTTTGCTCACCACAACATGTTTTAGTACTGAACTGTGGTAGTTCAAGTTTAAAATTTGCCATTTTAGATGCCGCCACTTCTGACGAAGTTATTTCTGGTTTAGCTGAGCGCCTTGGCTCAGACACGCCTTCAATCAAATATAAATATAATGGTGAAAAACAACTTATTGAGCTTGCAAAGGGCCAAGCCCACGATGCAGCAATTGCTGAGCTTGTGAAGCTAGTTAATGAGCTAGGCCTTGCAGATAATTTAATTGCTGTGGGTCATCGTGTTGTACACGGTGGTGAGCATTTCACTGAATCTGTGCTTATCGACGATGATGTACTTGCAGCTATCGAAAAAACAGCCGCACTTGCTCCACTTCATAACCCAGCCAACTTATTAGGCATTCGCACTGCACAGCAAGCGTTCTCAGCGCTGCCACAAATTGCTGTATTTGATACGGCATTTCACCAAAGCATGCCAAATATTGCTTACTTATACGCCCTGCCTTACTCGCTTTATAAAGAGCACGGCGTAAGGCGTTATGGCTTCCATGGTACAAGCCATTATTATGTTGCAGGTGAAGCAGCAAAAATGCTCGGCAAAGAGCGCGACCAAACCAATGTGATCAGTGCGCATTTAGGTAATGGTTGTTCAGTGTGTGCGATTAAAGATGGTAAGAGCGTTGATACCAGTATGGGTCTAACACCGCTTGAAGGCTTAGTGATGGGCACGCGCAGTGGTAGCATCGACCCGGGTTTATTCACGTTTTTAACTCAGCAACTAAATTATTCAGTGCAAGAAATTGATGACTTACTTAATAAGCAAAGTGGCCTGTTAGGTATTAGTGAACTATCAAATGACTGTCGCACTATTGAAGAAGCCGCTGTTGAAGGCCACCCGCAAGCGAACCTTGCACTCGATATTTTTTGCTACCGTTTAGCAAAACAAATCGCCGCATTCTTAGTGCCTGTGCAGCGCCTTGATGCGCTTATTTTCACCGGTGGTATTGGTGAAAACTCAGATATCATTCGCGACAAAGTGATCACCCAATTAGGCTTTTTAGGCCTTGAGTGTGACGAAGCTGCAAACTTAGCGGCACGTTTTGGTAAAGAAGGCTTAATTTCAAAAGGCCAAACGCATGCTAAAGCGTTTGTGATCCCGACCAACGAAGAATGGGTTATTGCTAACGATGCAGCCCGCATTGCAAAGGAGGGTTAAGTAAATGGCACGTAGAATTATGTTGATCCCTATTTCGACTGGGGTTGGTTTAACATCTGTTTCTGTTGGTTTAGTGCGTGCGCTTGAGCAAAAAGCGCTCAAAGTGAACTTTTTCAAGCCAATTGCACAGCCACGTTCTGGCGATACAGGCCCTGAAAAGTCGACGCAAATTGTCACCCATGGCTCACCAATTAATCCGCCGACACCATTTGAGCTTAGCTATGCAGAGCAAATGATTGGTGATGGTAAAGGCGACGATTTACTAGAAGAAATCGTAGAGCGCTTTGAAAGCACTATTAAAGAAGACGAAATTGCTATTATCGAAGGTATGGTGCCAACACGCCGTCAGCCTTATGCAGGCCGTGTAAACCGTGAAATCGCGCAAACACTGGGTGCTGATATTGTTTTTGTTTTAACGCCTAGTAACGATAGCAACGACCAAATTGAAGACCGTTTAGAAATCGCCTCAGGCAACTATGGCGGTGTTAACCACCCTCGCGTGTTAGGTTGTATTTTCAATAAAGTTAATGCACCTTTAGATGACGAAGGTCGTGCCCGTGCTGACCTTGTTGAAGCCCATGAGCCTGAGCAACTTGAAAACGAATTAAACCGTTTAGCATCACTGCCTATTTTCAGAAAACACCCATTTAAGTTATTAGGTTCAATCCCGTGGGATTTCGACCTAGTGGCGCCGCGTGTGCGTGATTTATGTGAATACCTAAAGGCTGAAGTTATTAATGAAGGCGACATGGCTCACCGTCGTTTACGTCGCGTTACTTTCTGTGCTCGTACTGTATCGAATATTTTAAGCCACTTTACCCCGGGTGCATTACTGGTCACTCCGGGCGATCGCTCTGATGTACTCGTTGCCGCTTGTTTATCGGCTATGAATGGTACCAAGCTTGGGGCTATTTTATTAACCGGTGGCTTTAAACCTGAAGATCGCATCATGAAATTATGCGAACAAGCGATGGATACTGGCCTGCCAATTCTTGCTACAGAAGAAGATACATGGCGCACATCTTTATTACTGCACAACTTCAATATGGAAGTACCGTGTGATGATGACCAACGTATCGATAAAGTAAAAGATCACAACGCCAGCCATATTGACTCTGACTGGTTAGACAGCCTGGCACAAAGTGTTGGTCGTACTCGTAAAATGTCTCCACCAGCGTTTCGCTTCTTACTGACAGACAAAGCTCGTCAAGCGAATAAAACGGTTGTTTTACCAGAAGGTAATGAGCCGCGCACAATTAAAGCTGCGGCAATTTGTGGTCAACGTGGCATTGCAAAAACAATTTTACTTGGTGACAAAGAAGAGATTTTACGTATTGCTGAGCAACAAGGTGTTGAGCTTAACGATAACGTAACTATTGTTGAGCCAAGTGATGTGATCAACGATTACGTTGCGCCTATGGTTGAAATTCGTAAAAACAAAGGCTTAACAGAAGTGGTTGCTCAAGAACAACTACTGGATAACGTGGTGCTTGGTACTATGATGCTTGAGCAAGGCAAAGTAGATGGCCTAGTGTCGGGTGCGGTTAACACTACAGCGAATACGATTCGCCCGCCGTTACAGTTAATTAAAACTGCACCAGGTTCATCGTTGGTATCGTCAGTGTTCTTTATGTTGTTACCTGATCAAGTTCTGGTTTATGGTGACTGTGCAATCAACCCAGACCCAACGGCAGAGCAACTGGCCGATATCGCGATCCAGTCAGCTGATTCAGCGGCTGCGTTTGGTATTGAACCTCGTGTTGCAATGATAAGCTACAGTACAGGTACTTCGGGTTCAGGTGCTGATGTAGAAAAAGTGCGTGAAGCTACTAAACTTGCCCAGCAAAAGCGCCCTGATTTAGTGATTGATGGCCCGCTTCAATACGACGCTGCAATTATGGAAAACGTAGCAATTAAGAAAGCACCAGACAGCCCCGTTGCAGGTAAAGCAACGGTGTTTGTATTCCCTGATTTAAATACCGGTAATACAACTTATAAAGCCGTACAACGTAGTGCTGATTTAATTAGTATTGGCCCTATGCTGCAAGGTATGCGTAAGCCGGTAAATGACTTGAGCCGTGGTGCATTAGTAGACGATATTGTTTACACCATTGCCCTTACAGCGATTCAAGCTAAGCAAGTTGAAAGCTTAGAAAATTAACCCTTCAAAATTTAGGCTAATTTATAAACCCTTTATAAATTAGCCTATTACCTTCTTTATACTGACCTATTCCCATATTTATCCACAGAATCTGTGGACAACCTCAACAGCGATATTGGGCAAAACCTCAGCAATCAAAATTATTGCGCTTTATCTTAACTTTGTTTACCTATACTATAAATTCAAAGGCTTCAAAGATAGGATCGCAGATGTCAAAACAAACGTTACAACTTCATAGTGAAGAACTTACCATTCATAGTTTAGATGTCGATGCAACGATTGACCCTGCCTTACTCCAACAAGCTATTTTCTTTATTGCAAAAACGGCTGATGAGCTGTCTATTGTCTGCCCAAGTAGTTTCCAGCTCGACAGTCTGGACCAAGAAACCGACTGGCAAGCACTGGAAGTCATTGGCCCACTTGGTTTTTCATTAACAGGTATTATGGCGAACATTTCTGGTGTGTTAGCAAAAGCGTCGATTTCGATTTTTGCATTATCAACCTACGATACAGATTATGTATTGGTGAAAAAACAAAGTATGGCCAAAGCCATTACAGCTCTGAAAAAAGACGGTTACCATGTGCTAGGTGATGTTAAATAAGCCATGACTAACGAAGTTCAATACTTACCCGAACGCAGTCTCAGAAAAGCGCGCTGCATGGCCATTAAAAGCCCATTTACTGGGCGTGTAAAAAGCATTAGCGAGCACCCTGAGCCATTTTTTCGTTTTGCCACCCTTGGCCCAGGGATTAGTGTTGAACTAACCAGCCACAACATCATTGCGCCATTCGATGGCACCCTATTACAAGTTAAAAATGCTGGTAAAGAATACATTTTACAAGCAAAAAACGGTTTAAAAGTTTTATTAAACTTATCGTTTTCATCGGTTGAAGAACATATCAACCACACCAATATTGCTAAATTAAACGGCAGTAAAATTAGCCAAGGTGAACGATTAGCCTATTTTGATTTACGCGAGCTGAGCAGCCCTATGCTTGGTACGCTTTGCGTTCTCAATAGCCAACACCTTGGACCCCTTTATTATTCACTATCTCAGGTCACTGCTGGGGTAGACACATTACTCACTGTAACTAAAAAGTAGAATTTATGACTATCATGTACGGTATCAGCAACTGCGATACAATTAAAAAAGCCAAAAAATATTTAACTGATAACAATCAAGAATTTACTTTCCATGATTACCGTAAAGACGGCATTAGTGCTGAGCTAGTTAATGAGTTTGCAGCGCACATTGATTGGCAAGACTTAGTTAATAAACGCGGCACAACTTACCGTCAATTATCTGATGAACAAAAGCAAAACCTAGATAAAGAATCTGCATTAGCATTGCTGGTTGAGCAACCTGCGATGATCAAGCGCCCGGTACTTGTGCATAACGGCCAATACCACTTAGGTTTTAAAGCCGCTCAATACGATGAGATTTTTGCCTAATGACTCACCCTGTTATTGAACTTGCTCAAGCGCTTATTCAGCGTGAATCAGTAACGCCTGAAGATGCTGGTTGCCAAGCGTTAATGAACGAACGCCTTGAAAAACTAGGCTTTAATATTGAATCACTGTTTTTCACTGATACGCTAAATACTTGGGCTCGTAAGGGCGATGCGTCACCGCATTTTTGTTTTGCTGGTCACACAGATGTTGTACCAACAGGTCCTGAAAAAAATTGGCAGCACCCTCCTTTTTCTGCACTGGTAAAAGACGGTATGTTACATGGCCGCGGTGCAGCCGATATGAAAGGCTCTTTAGCTGCCATGGTGGTTGCCACCGAGCGTTTTGTGGCTAAACACCCTGATCATAAAGGGTCAATTTCGTTTTTAATTACGTCTGATGAAGAAGGCCCGTTTATCAACGGCACAACCCGTGTTATCGATACTCTTGAAGCACGAGGTGAGAAGATTGATTTATGCCTAGTTGGCGAACCTTCTTCACGAGATGTACTTGGCGATGTGGTAAAAAATGGTCGTCGTGGTTCATTAACTGGCTTTTTAACTGTGAAAGGTGTGCAAGGCCATGTTGCTTACCCGCATTTAGCGCAAAACCCGATTCACCTAGCTGCTCCTGCGTTAACTGAGCTAAGTCAAACCGAGTGGGATCAAGGTAACGAATTTTTCCCTGCAACAAGTTTTCAGGTTTCGAATATTAACGGTGGCACCGGTGCCGGTAATGTGATCCCAGGTGAACTTGAGATTCAATTTAACTTTCGTTTTAGCACCGAAGTAACTCACCAACAGCTACAGCAACGAGTGGTTGATATTGTTGAGAAACACAACCTCAATTACGAGCTAAATTGGATTATTAATGGACTACCGTTTTTAACCGACCATGGTCCGTTAGTTGATGCCACCGTGCACGCTATTAAGCAGGTGACTGGACGCGACACCGCACTTGAAACCACCGGCGGTACTTCTGATGGTCGCTTTATCGCACAAACGGGTGCCAAAGTCATTGAGCTTGGTCCGCGTAATGAAACCATCCATAAAGTAGATGAATGTGTTAGCACCGATGATTTAATTCAACTTGCTGATATTTACGAAGTGATTTTAGAGCAGCTGCTTACATGAACCAAACAGAGCTTAAGCAATGCGCCACTGGGTTGAGTAGCTCACATTTAGTTGAGCTACAAAATCATCGCTTGCATCGTAATATTGTCGATGATTTTTTAGCTCTGCAGCAAGGGGCAAAAGAAGCAGGTATTGATCTGACAATTGCCTCAAGCTTTCGCGATTTTCATCGTCAAAGTGCTATTTGGAATGCTAAATTTCAGGGCCTTCGACCGGTTTACACCCTTGAGCAACAAACGGTAGATTTAGCAAGCCTAAGTGATACTGAAAAGTGCCACGCTATTATGCTTTACTCAGCACTCCCTGGGGCAAGTAGGCACCACTTTGGTACCGACCTCGACATTTACGATACCCGCCCTATTGACGATGATTACCAGCTGCAATTAACCCCTGATGAGTATTCGCCCACAGGGCCCTTTGCCAAGCTTGCTGCATGGCTTGACGATAACCTAGAAAAGTATGGTTTTTATCGCCCTTACCAAGAATACAAAGGTGGAGTTGCCCCTGAGCCTTGGCATATTAGTCATATTGGTGCAGCTGCTAAGATGATGCAGTATTTGTCAGTTGCAACATTACAGCAATGTATTGAACAAAGTGAGCTTAGCGGCAAACAAGCGATACTAGCCGAACTAAACACCCTGTATGAACGCTACGTATTAAATGTTAATAAGCCCTAATCTAGACTCTGTGCTTTTTAGCCATTAAAAACACCAGTACAGCGCCAAGAATTAAGGCGCTGGCTACAACTAAACGCGCTGTTAATTGCTCATCTAATACCACCACCCCAGCTAATGTGGCAAGCACGGGCACGGTTAGCTGTACCACACCTGCTTGGCTACTTTTAAGCCTAGGTAGTGCAATGTACCAAATGCTATAACCAAGCCCAGATGCAAGCGCTCCTGAAGCTATCGCCAAATAAACGCCAGTTGCTGTGATACCCTGCCAATCAACCACGGCTAGAAAGACTAAAATTGGCACAAGTATTAAACTTCTTAGAAAGTTAAAGCTGGTTGCTTTCAAAGGTGAGCTGCATGATTTTCCGCGAATACTGTAAACACCCCACGCCACACCACTTAACGCCATGAGCATTGCCGGCATGAAAGAAGGCACCGTGGCTGAGGGTAGCATTAAGTATATAAACCCCGCAAAAGCGACAAACAAAGCCCCCCACTGCACTTTACTGAGTGGTTCTTTATTTAAAACACTATGGCCTATCATGGTTAACTGTACTGCTGAAAATAAGATAAGTGCGCCTGTGCCTGTGTTTAAATCAACATAGGCAACTGAAAAGCACAGCGCGTAAATAAATAAACTAAGCGCACTGATATTGCTACCTTTATCGGTTAAAGGTTGTGCTGATTGTGATTTTGATCTCAATAAAGTTGTTTGCCATAAAAGTATACCAAGCAACATAAACGCCCCACTCACTAAGCGAATGACGGTAAAACTTAACGGATCAATATCACCACTTTGCAATGCCATCCGGCACAGCAAAGAGTTAGCTGCAAACGCACAAAGTGCAATCAAGGTATAAAGTACAGTGCTTAACAAATACGGTGTTCCTTTAACATAAAAAATAAAAAGACCAGAAAGTTGTCTATTAACTTACGATTTTTTACATAATTTATCATATAAGGTTAAGCCGCGTATGCTAATCTGAGTACATTGTTTAAAAGGAGTGTTCAGTGCATCGACGTTTATTTATTGGAGCTGCTTTACTGTTATCTGGTTGCAGTACCATAGGTATTACTGATCTATTCCAAGATTATGCGACGCAGCTAAGACCTGTGCGCCAAGCTGTTTCTCAAAATAACATAGCAAGTGCTCAGCAGCTTTTGCCAAGTAATAGCCGTGTTCACAGTAACTATTTGTTAAATCAGCTTGAAACGGCCCGTCTTGAGTTTTTGGCTAAACAAAATTCTCAGGCCAATGAGACCTTTGAAGCTGTTTATCAAAATATGGAAAAAAAGCGTCAAGCAGCCAAAGTACAGCTAAGTGCAGGCCTTGAGCAAACAAATTCATTATTAACCAATGACTCAGTGATTGGTTATGAGCCAGCAGCCTATGAAATGACCATGCTGCATAGCTACAAAGCACTGAGTTATGTATTTGATAAACAACTTGAATCTGCATTAGTTGAAGTTAGACGCGCTAATAAAGTGCAAGAAGATGCACTAAAAGATAATCAAGCCGCACTTGATGAACAAGCAGAAAAGGCCGCTGAAGGCTACCCTGATATGGCCGAGTTAATTGGTAATGTCAAAAATGGCTTTCAAAATGCTTTTACGTTTTATTTATCGGCCCTACTTTATGAGGCAGATAAACAATATGATGATGCCTATATCGACTATAAGAAAGCGCTCGAAATAAACAGTGAGAATAGCTACTTACAGCAAGCAGTGTTACGTCTTGCCAAAAAACAAGGTTTTGATCAGGACTTTGAAGAATTTAGCAAACGCTTTGGCAAGCTAAAGCAGACTCAAGCAAACACAGGCCAAGTAATTGTAATTGCAGAGCAAGGTTTAATACCAGCAAGGCAAGAGTTTAATTTACGGTTACCTATTTATACTTCGCGTGGCGATGCACGCTTTTATAGTGTTGCCATGCCAGTTTATCGCGATACACCTTATGCTGGCGGTGATAACACTGTGAATATCGGTGGTGAAAGCATAATGTTAACCCCTATTGTTAGGCTCGAAGCACTAGCGGCGAAGACATTAAAGGATCAAAGTGCTGGCAGAATAACCCGACAAGTAATGCGTCTGGTAGCAAAAGAAAAGGTACGTGCAGAGTTAGCAAGAAGTGGCGGCGATGTTGGTAACATTTTAGCCAACATTTATAACGTTGCATCTGAGCAAGCTGATACACGAAGCTGGTTGACTTTACCAAGCCAACTTAGCATTGCTCAGCACCCAATGCCCACAGGTCAGCACACTTTAACTGTGCCAGGGCATGGCGAAATAACTTTTACGGTTGGTAAGCAAGGGTTAACCTTGATTTTTCTAACCTCCATAAATAACTACTACGACACACACGTTGTACAACTCTAGGAGCAATGATGAAATACTTAGTGCCACTATTAACCATTTTACTTGTTGCGGCTTGCTCCTCACGCCCTACCACTTCTGGCATTGGTGTTGAGCAGGCATCACAACAGTATAACCAACAACTGATTGTTAATAACCCTGAACTAGGCAAGAAATTAGCCATTACAGATGTAAAAACACGCCAAACGAACGGCTTAACTGATGTGGTTGTGACACTGGCAAGCCAATATAAAAAGTCTCAATACTTACAATATCAATTTACTTGGTATGACGCTGATGGCTTTGTTATTCGTGGCAACCACTCACCTTGGCAACCCATTACTTTATTTGGATTTGCTAAAACTCAATTACCGGGCCTAGCCCCGACAGCAAATGCTGTCACCTTCTCGCTTGCAGTGCGTGAAGTGTCAACAGAAGCACAAGAATTTGAAGATTAAGGATACTACAATGAAATTACTTTCTGTTAAGTCGGCTGCGGCCGTTGCAATGACAAGCGCTTTGTTACTATCTGGCTGTGCTAATAAGGCCGTTGTTAGCTATGGTGATGCGCAAGCTGTTGAAACCACAGACATCAATTTTGGTTCAACAGATCTACAAAAAGTAGCCAGCCAAATGACAGACTCGTTACTTGCTTCACCTGTGGTTGGCACCATGACAGCAAATACTCGCCCTATCGTGTTTGTTGAGCGTATTAAAAACAAAACGAGCGAGCATATTGATTCTGAATCAATCACCGATTCAATCTCAACACAGTTATTACGCAGTGGTAAGTTCCGCTTTGTTGATATGACCCGTGTTGAAGCTGTGCGCGAACAACTTAATTTCCAAAACGTCGATCCACTAGTTGATCCAAATACCGCTATTGCCTTTGGCCAGCAAGTTGGTGCGCAATATATGTTATACGGCAACTTATCGAGCATTGTTAAATCAAATGCTGACAAGGCTGATGTGTATTACAAATTCACTATGCGTTTAATGGATTTAAAAAGCGGCTTAGTTGAATGGGCTGATGAAACTGAAATCCGTAAAACACGTGAGAAATCAACCTTTGGCTGGTAGTCAGGAGGGGTTATGAAATACCTAGTAGCAATCCTAGCAAGCTGTTTATTACTGAGCTCGCCTAGTTATGCTGACTATCAGCGTAACAAAGCAGTACCAGTACAACAGGTGTTATTTGGCTCAGTACAATCAGTACGAACCATTACCGAACAAGAACTGGTCAAAGACAGAACCAACGGCTGGGAAACGTTTGGCGGTGCACTTATTGGCGGTGTTATCGGTAATCAGTTTGGTGGCGGTAGTGGCCGTACTGTAGCAACCATTTTAGGTTCGATGATTGGTGGCTCTGTTGCTCACAACCGTCAGCAAAACAGTCGCGTAATACAATATCAACTTGTTGAATTAATGATCAAAGTAGAAAGCGGCGAACAATTTATGGTTGTGCAAGATAAAGACAACCAAATGCTGTTTAGCCAAGGTGATAAAGTACGCTTGGTGTACCTCAATGATAACACGGTGCGTGTTGATAAAGCGTATTAAAAAAGCGAGCCTCGGCTCGCTTTTTTTAGCTTTGTCGATAATCAGCGAAAAATCGCTGCATCTTACTCATGGCTTCTGTTAAATCATCTTTGTTTGGTAAAAACACCAATCTGAAATGATCAGGATCTGGCCAATTAAATGCACGGCCATGCACTAATAAGATTTTCTCCGCTTTGAGTAAATCTAAAATCATGCGCTCATCATCTTTAATATTAAAGTGCGCGGTATCTACTTTCGCAAATGCGTAAAGCGCCCCTTTAGGCTTTTTACAGCTAATACCATCAATGGCATTTAAACCACGCCATGCAATATCACGCTGAACATAAAGCCGACCACCTGGGTTTATCAGGTTATCGATTGACTGCACACCACCTAAAGCTTGTTGAATAGCATATTGTGCTGGTACATTGGCACATAAGCGCATGGATGCCAGCATATCTAGGCCACGACTCAAGTCGTCCATCATGCTAGTGCGACCGCTTAGCACCATCCAGCCCATTCGCAATCCCGCAGCGCGGTACGTTTTTGCTAGGCCATTAAAGGTGATAATTGGTACATCATCACACAGTGCGCCAATTGAGCTGTGGCTGACACCGTCGTACAAGATTTTCTCGTAAATTTCATCGCTCAATAACAATAATTTATGCTCGCGAGCAATGTTGATCAGTTCCATCAACAGATCATCGCTATATACCGCACCGGTTGGGTTATTTGGGTTAATAAGCACCAATGCTTTGGTCTTTGAGGTGATCTTCGATTTAATATCAGCAATATCAGGAAACCAATCTTGTTCTTCATCACAAAGATAATGCACAGGGTTACCCCCTGCTAATTTAACCGAAGCTGTCCATAGCGGATAATCCGGTGCAGGAATAAGCACTTCATCGTCATTATCAAGTAGTGCTTGCGTGGTCATTTGAATGAGTTCGCTGACCCCATTGCCGATATAAATATTATCGACATCAAGGTTATATAAGCCGCGTTGCTGATAGTGCTGATAGACTGCCACACGGGCTGAGTAGAGGCCTTTAGAGTCACAGTAGCCTTGGGCTGAATATAAGTTACGAATGATATCTTTGTGCATATCTTCAGGCATATCAAAGCCAAAGGCAGCTGGATTACCAATATTTAGCTTTAATACTTTTTGCCCTTCGTCTTCCATTTTTCGAGCTTGTGCAAGCACAGGCCCACGTATGTCATAACAGACACCGTCTAGTTTGTGACTCTTTTTGATTTGTGACATGGTTACCTCTACTAATTAGCCTTAAGACTAACCTAGTAAGGGGCCACCACGCCAGAGGATTTTTGCGGTTATAACTGAAATAAATTCAAGTTTTTAGCGAGTAGCGAACCAAGCTTGTAATTTTTCTACAGAGCCAGAAACTTGCTGATCGATACTTGCACTGTTTTGCTGTGCTATATCAGCATTCCCTTCATTGAGTGCATGCTCAATTGATTGAGCGAGCTCAGATAGACTTTGGGCTCCAAATTGGGCGGCATTTGATTTTAAGCTATGAGCATGACGCGCTGCAGCTTCGTTGTCTGAACCAAGATTAGCGTGCACCTCAGAGCCTAACCTTTGAAACTCGCTACAACAAAAAGAAAGCGTGTCAGCAAATTGATCACCCAGTAGCGACTCCATTCCTTCAAGCGCACTTTCATCGATAGTGATAGTCGTCATCTTTATCCCTTAATAAAACCAAATATTTAAATCGCAATTTTAGCTGTCTGCTTTAAAAATGCAAAATTACAGCTCTAGCTCATGTATACTAAAGAGACTTCAAATGTATACAAGAGTATCTATGGCTAGAGAATTATGCTCACATTGTGGCTTTTCAATTAAAACCTGTTTATGTGATTCAATAAGCATAATCAATAATAAACTAAAAATCATTATATTACGCCACCCAAGTGAGGAAAAAGTCACTAAAAATACGGCCAATTTACTGAATTTAGGTTTAGAAAATTGCCAGATCATCGCTGGTGAGTCAGAGCAAGACTTTTTACAGCTTGCAACATTGCCAAAAGCAACAACAGCGGTTCTTTACCCTACTGAGGATGCCTTAAGTCTAGATGAGCACACTGCCACTACAGATGCTTTCAAACAGTCTTTAAATCATTTAATCGTAATTGATGGTACATGGAAAAAAGCCTACAAAATGCTGCAATTAACCCCTAGCCTCCGTGCATTTCAAACGGTGAGTTTTAAGCACATACCACAAAACAAATACGTCATCCGTAAAGCACCTCGAGCAGATAGTTTATCAACTTTAGAAGCTGTAGCTCATAGCCTTAAATTAATTGAAGGCATTGATGTAACACCACTATACAGATTATTAGCAGCACTGGTCGATAAGCAAACTCAGCATATGCCGGATGATGTTAAGGCACGCTATCTATAATGCGTGTATCAAAACGACTAAGCGCAGGTTTTCATCGTAAGGGACCCGATTATCGCTTTGATGATCAGGTCGATTTTGACGATATTCGCGACACCTTTGGTTTTCGCACTATGGTGGTTGGTAATTGGGTTAATAAGCAAGAACGGCTATTAGCGGCGAATTTAATTTACGATGCTTTAGCCGATCTTGCGCAAATACTGACTTTACCGCCAACGGCAATTGGCCTTAGAGGGAAACTCAATTTTGCTTTTGGTCATGGCGGACAAAAAGGTGTGCAGGCTCATTATAATGCTCACAGCCAAACCCTTGCGCTGGCTAAAAATGCAGGTGGTGGCGCACTCGCCCATGAATGGTTTCATGCTTTTGACCATCATATTTGTCAGCACTTATTTAGCGGCAGAAAGAGCATGCAATTCTGTTCGGCGCTGTGGCTCGAACAGTCACCAGACTTGAGTCATCCACTTAATCAACGCTTAAATGAGTTTTATCATCAGGTATTTTTAGATAACTCTGGTAAAAATCCAAATGAATTCGTAAAACAATCTATCGCTTTTGATAAGCAAGTAAAGCAACTTTATATGAGTATGCCTGAGGAACTAGCTGCCCGCTGTTTTGAAAAGTGTATTAGCGTCCACCCTAACATCAAAAATAGCTTTTTAGTGAGTGGCTTATCGAAAAGTGGCTTAATCTACCCGGATGAGCAGCATACGATGAATTGTTTTGAAGCCTTGCTTAAATATTTTAATCAGCTAGGTTCGCTGTTGCATCAAGATTAAGGTCAAGTTTTTTTACCTCGCTTATCCAGTCTAAATAATCATCTGCAGCAAGGGGTTTTGAAAAATAATATCCCTGTCCAAACTGGCAACCATAGCTTTGTAACATAGCGAGGCTTTGCTCATCTTCAATACCCTCAGCAACAACATGTGCACCTAAAGTAGTGGCGATATCACAGGTTGCCTTACAGATACTTTGATCATTAACCGAAAACGGCAGATTTAACACAAATTGTTTATCTATTTTGACTTCATCAAAACCAAGTTGGCTTAAATAGGCAAGTGATGAGTAGCCTGTACCGAAATCATCAATAGCGAGTTTTAGACCTATTAAACGGTAATCATCAAGCATGGCTTTAATTTTTTTACTTTCTTCTAAGGTCGCTGATTCAGTGAGCTCTAACATCACTGATTCAGCCGCCACATTTTGCTCATTTAAAATGGTAATTAGCAGCACAGGTAAATTTTTATTTAATAAATCCTTTGCAGAAATATTGATGGAAATAACATGATCGGGTATCAGTTTGCAAAACTTCGCTTGCCATTCAACCCCCTTTTCAACGACCCACTCTGTTAGCTGATTGATCACCCCTGCTGACTCTGCAATTGGAATAAATATCTCAGGACTAACAATACCAAAAATTGGATGTGTCCAGCGCAGTAATGCTTCACAGCCAACTACTTTGCCCGTTTTCAAACATATCTGCGGTTGAAAGTGCAAACTTAGCTGATTTTCATCAATCGCAATTTTAAGCGCTGCCGCAATGGATAACCTTTGTTCAGAAAGCCGCGCACTTTCTGAGTCGAACATACGCCAACGTTCACCTTGTAGGCGCTTTTCAGTCATTGCTTGTATTGCACATTGCAATATTTGTTTCGCGGTATTGCCATGCATCGGGTAATAAGCAACACCAATATCAACACGGTCGACTAAGTTAATTTCTTCATGAGTAAGGCCCTCTTCAAACACACCATGGATCATGCAGGCAAATTGCTCAATATGGCTTAATTCTAGTTCGCCCAAGATCAAACACCCAAATGTACTATCGTCAATATGAGCAAGCCATGTGCTTCTGGTGGCTTGAACTTCCAACTTTAATGTATTCATGGTCTGCATCTGAATGTTTAATATACTTAGTTTTTCATTGATACAAATATTAGCTTGCTCAAACCCAAAGGTAGAACGTGCATTTGAGAGTACATGAGGTTTAAATAATAAAACTGAAAAATGTTGCTTTTGCGACACTTTTTTCATCATTTGCGCGAGTAAAAATTGTTTATTTGGTAGCTTCGTATCCGCATCGTGCAGCATCGAATAACTAAATGCTGAAATTTGCTGACGGTCTTTTAATAACAGTACGGAGCAGATCGCCAATGATGTGAGCAATAAAATGGTGTTATGAATTCCATGGTAGCCAATACCAAATCCATTCCATAAAAACAGACTTAACGCCTGAATAACAATAATTAGAAGCATAAAAATACGCAGATGAGTACGATTACCCTTACGCTTAATCAAACTATAAAATATTACAGAGGCAAAGCACAAAAAGCCCAAACAGCTGACTATAAATAACCACTGACGATTAAAATGAGGCAATAGTGATGACAATAAAGCTGCACTGAATAAACACAGCATCATTGCTTGCCAGGCCTTTTTAAACTTTGCTGTATAGGTATGGATCGCTAAAAAATGATATAAAAAATAGCTCACAAAACATAATGCGAACTCATTAACAGGCCATTTAGATTCCCAATTAAAACCACCAATTAGATAATTTATTAATCCGTTATCGATTAAAAACCCAATGGTGACCAATATAAAATAGGCATTTAGGACTAAGTATTTTGTTCGCTGGGATACAAAAAAGTAAACACCACAAACAAACATACACAAAATCAGCCCCCCTAAAATCGCACCGTAACTCAAAATAGTTTGATGTAAGTCAACTTCAAAACTTTTTGCTGTTTCGACACCTAGTTCTAATGTTAGCGATCTTTTGTGCACGAAGTTAACTAGCGCCCAGCGAGCTCCTTGGCTGTGCTCTATTAACCAATGAGGTCGCACATTCGATAAACTTTCTAGAGAAGCAAGCCGCTGATCATTGGTGGACTGATAATTTTCATCTAACAGATAAAACTTTGCCCACGTTAAGTTAGGCTCACTAAGATAAACAACATAGTTTTTATTTTCAGGCAATTGCTGTAAATCGATAATTAACCAATAGGAGGTTTGTGCTGCGAGGCGAACCGTATTGTTTTCTAAAGCATTTAAAGGCTCAGCATTTTGCAGTGATACTTCGAGGGTCTGACTAAGTTTGGCTAAAGGCTGTTCTGAATCAAGTACCCATACCGGTAAGTTATTGCTTGCAGCATTAATACTGGCACTATGAAGCAATACGCAGCCCAGTAAAACGAGCAAATTTTTTATAACCTGATGGATCAGCTTGCCAATAAAGTGCATTTTAGCTCCGTGCTTTAAACACCAGCTAAAAGTATGGGATGAATACGCTTAAATTGCCAATTTATGAGAATGCAAATAAGTAAAAAGTTTAACAAATAATGATATGTGGTCCAAAGACCACATGTTGAAGGATTATTTATTATCGTCACTAATGCGGCTTGCTACTGCCGTATTTTGATCTTTATATTTAGCATCTTTACGCGTGTTATAAGGGTTCTGTGCTGGGCTTGTCATGGTTTCAAAACTCATGGCACCAATTTTCATCATTGGACGAAGCGCAAGTGGCAGCTTGCCTGAGTTATAAAACTCTAAAACGATATTACCCGACCAACCTGGATCAATACGATGCGCTGTTACATGTACCATCAAACCAAGGCGTGCTAACGACGAGCGACCATCTAACCAACCAACAATATCTGCTGGTAAAGTAACTTTTTCATGAGTAATAGCCAATGCTAATTCACCTGGATGAAGGAAAAAAGCTTCTTCTTCATCAAGCACAATTTCATCACTCATGATTGATTCCATTGCCTTATTAAGCTGATCTTTAGGGCCACTTAAATCAACATACGCAGCAGTATGATCTTGGAAAACACGAAACTTATTGCCCAAACGCAGGTCAACCGTGACACCCGAGATCATTTCATTACTTGGTGCTGGCTCTATAACAATGCGGCCTTCGTCAATATATTGCTGAATATGGGTATCTGATAATCTCATTTATTATTCTACCTAAACAACTTAAACATTTGATTTAAAGTTGGAAAAAACGATAACTTTAACAAAAAACACAAACCTTTTGCGTCTACGAAAAGCTAATTATAGTGGACTTAGTGAGGCATATATTACACAAATCAACTGTGCGTTGCTTCAATAATTATTAATTAATTAAAATAGATAATAAAAAGCCGCTCAACGAGCGGCTTTTGTTCCTTTTGAGATCACATATTAAAAGCTATAACGGGCACCGATTGTGTAACGTGGTCCATATTGACGAGCAAATAAGAACTGCTCTTCGTAACGGCCATAGCCACGCTCAGTTTCGTTGTTAAGGTTTATACCTTCAAAGAAAACAGTCATGTTTTCGTTAATGTCGTAGTTAACACTCAAGTCCCACTGACCATATGTATCGCCAAATTGTGGCGGCGCATCAGATGAGCCTTGTGCTTGACCAACACCAATTAAGTAAGAGTCACGCCATGCGTAAGTCACTTTCACAGATAAACCATCTTTATCGTAAAAAGCTTGGAAGTTAGCTGAGTCACTTAAGCCAGATAAAGGAGCTTGTTGAGTCAAACTTGCTACATCAAATTCAACATCACCATCAACAAACGTAGCATTAACCCCTAAACCAAAGCCGCTTTCACCAAATAAGTGTTGAACAGCTAGTTCAAAGCCATCAACTGATTTACTATCCGTGTTTTGTGGTTGAGAAATATTCCATACCATCAGTGGATCAGAACTCGTTGGTTCAATAGCACCATCCGCATTACCATAACCTAATGCCAGCATTTCATTGAACACAGCGTCACTTGTAGCTTGCTCACCACGAGCTTCTACAGATGCCACAGCTTCAAGGTAACGAGGACCATTTAAGATATCGTATAAACCATCAATGGTTGTTTCAGTGATTTGCGTTTGAATAAAGTTATCTACGTCTTTTTTGAAGTAACCAACCGAAGCATAGCTACCTTCGCCGTAGTAGTACTCAAGTGATAAATCGAGGTTAGTTGATTCAAATGGCAACAGATCAGTATTACCTTGGCTACCTGTACGCGAACCTGGTTTCGGGCTACCCGTTAAGCTACGGCCACCAGCCAAATTACCCAGCGGCGCACGTGCCATGGTTTTACCCCATGAAACACGACCAACAAGCTCGTCTGTAATTTCAACTTTTACGTCGATATTTGGTAACCAGATATCATAATTACCTTCTTCTTGATAAAAGTTATCTGTACCGCCAGTTTCGTACTGCATGATCCACTCAGATGCACTCACCCAGTTAACTTGGCTTTCAACACGTTGACGAACCGTACTGGTCACATCTGTTTCTTCATAACGAAGACCTGCGTTAATCTGTACGAAGTAATCAGATAATTCAAACTCCCATAAGCTGTTCACATAGAAGCTTTGTGTCTTCTCTTCTACGTAGCTTTCACTGTCGATACCATCAAAGAATGGGTCTATTGAGTACTGATTATCGCCCAATAAATCTTCGTTTAAAAAGTCAAGTTGACGCGCTAACGCTTCTTCAAAGCTATAGGTGTAATAGTAATTTGGTTCAAGGGCACTACCACCACCAGAGAATTGATCTAGCATGTCGCCTGTATCATTATAAGTGAACATGCCATCAGGGAAGATTTCGGTGAATGATGGGTTAAAACCAGGGCCGCCACGTAAGCCACTCCATGCAGTAAAACCGCCCATAGTTTGCTTAGTATTGGCAGCACCGAATTTCACTTTAACAAGTGGAATTTCAAAGCTTTCATTAAACCAGGTTGCATGAAGCTGAGCTTGCTCAACATTAGACTCACCAGGCGAATAAATAAACTGACTGAAGTTTGAATCAATCTCACTTGGATCAAGCACTGTTGAGCCATTGTTCCAATTAACGTAGGCATGCGGAACTTCACCAGTGCGATAATCATATACTTTGCTCTGTAACTGATCTGAGCCAAGAATGATTTGACCATCAGAACCTAAGCCATCATCTGCGCCGTTATCTGTTTCGTTTTTCGAATCATGATAATCGAACTCAACTTCCCACTGGTCGTTAATTTGCCACTCTAGGTTTAAACCAATTGAACGTGCTTTAACTTCAGTAGTGCCACGGCTTGCTGTAAATGAACCATCATTACCACTGATATCGGCATAAATCGCTGTACCATTTTCATCAAGCTCATAGCTGTTAATGTTACTGCCAAACTCATTCCAAATACCCCAACCCACGGTATTCACACCGGTGATTGCACGACTCGCCGTGTAATCAACCGTTGCAGTGAAGCTTTCAATTGGCGAGTACTGTAAAGTTACTTGGCCATTAGTGCGCTCACGTTCAACATCAGCAATGCTGTAGTTCATGTCTTTCGGAAAGAAATGATTACCGACACGGTTGCCTTCGCTATCGACTGCACGTGGGTCAATGTAGTCAGCTTCATCAAGGGTCGGTAAATCAACATTGGCTTGCCAACCTTGAATATTGGCGTTTTGCTGTTGAAAATCACGTTCTTGATGTGAGAATGATGCCGCAAAACCAAATGTATCATCAACATAAGTATTGCTGTACATTGCAGAAAACTCTGGGGTTACATCATCACCGGCCTCATTAGATGAATCGTGAATAGCCTTAATAGACGAGCTAAATTTCTCGCCAGGGCTATTTAATGGGCGCGTAGTAATAATATTTACCGTAGCACCTAGACCACCACTTGGTACATCTGCTTGCCCTGATTTCGCTACTTCAAGTGCACTGACACCGTCAGCGGCAATATTCTCAAGGGCGTAAGAACGGGTGTAACCCGTACCTGGCATTTGACGGCCATTCAGCATTACGAGGTTAAACTCAGGACCAAAACCACGTACCGTAATTTCGCTACCTTCGCCGTTAGAACGACTCACTGATACACCGGTAATACGTTGTAATGATTCAGCTAAGTTAGTATCTGGGAATTTACCCATCTCTTCTGCTGAAATCGCATCTACAACACCTGTTGCATCACGTTTCATATCCATGGCGCGGATCATACTGCCACGAATACCTTTAATTTCGATAACTTCAATATCGTTATCAGCTTTCTCTTGTTCATCTTGTGCATAAGCAGACATAGTGCCCAGCCCTGCAGTTAAGATCATCGCAACTGACGCTGCAAGAGGTGTTTTAATAAATTTTGTGCTTTTCATGATTTACCTGCTTTTGCAATATGTTGTCATGGATACTGGGTGCCATATTCAGCACCCATCACTTGTTGCCAATGTTAATTACGGGTTTGCAATTACTGCATTATCAATACGGTAAACCGCACCTTCACCCATCCCCCATGACGGGAACACCATGACAACGTCGATTGCACTAATATCAAGACCTGCACTGAGTAAGTCAGCAAGTGTAAACGTATAGGTTTGCCACTCACCCACAACTGGCTCGACACCTTCTTGGCTTGCACTTAACGCAAGCTCCACAGCTTGACCTGCATCGTTTGATTCAATTTTGAATAACCACTGAGCATCTTGGTTGCTGGCGTTTGAAACGATCTTCATTTCAAAACGAACCACACCTTCAGATAATAAATGAGATGCATCAAAGCTCACGCCATCATCAGCTAAGAACCCCATTACCGTAGCGGTAGAACCAATTTGAAATTCTGCCACTGAGCCATGGGTTTCGTCATCCGTTTCGACTGTTGGTGTACTCCCTGCACAACAATCCCAAATGCTCCACAGATCTGCCACGTTTTCGGCAAATAGCGCTAGCTCTGATGCTGTAGATTCTTGCTCTGGTGCATAGATCCGAGCATTGTCAACACGGTAAACAGCACCGTCACCTTGACCCCATGCAGGGAAAATCATGATGACATCAATCGCACTTACATCTAAACCTGCGTTTAATAAAGTACTGATCGGGAATGTATAGGTTTGCCATTCACCCGCTACAGGGTCAGCGCCTTCTGTGCTTGTGTTTAGGTTAACTTCAACCGCTGTTGCACCTTCATTTGACTCAACTTTTAACAGCCAAGGCGCATCTGGCGTTGATGATAAAGAGGTGATCTTCATCTCAAATTGCAACATGCCATCATCAACCAGTGCTGATGCATCAAACTGCGTACCACTACCACCTGATGAAGTACGGTTAATAAAGCCCATTACGGTAGGTGTTGCACCAATCGAGAATTCAGCAGTCACACCATGTTCTTCGTCGTCGACTACTTCAACAGGTGTTGAACCACCACAACAATCCCACAGCGGCCAATCAAGATTCGTTTCATCGGTGAATAAGGTTAATGAAGGCAATGTTGTTGTGCCGCCATTGGTAATTTCAACATTATCAACACGGTATACTGCACCTTCACCTTGACCCCACGCTGGGAAAATCATGATCACATCAATCAGCGATACATTTAAACCCGCATCAGCTAATGTTTGCAGTGGGAAGGTATAAGTTTGCCACTTACCAGCTACAGGGCTAACACCTTCAGTGCTAGCACTCAGGTTTAGCTCAACGGCTGTCGCACCTTCATCACTTTCAATTTTGAAAAGCCAAGGTGCATCTGGAGTAGAAAGTAATGAAGTCACTTGCATATCAAAACGCACATAACCGTCTTCTAGCATAGCGCTTGCGTCATAAGGAGTGGCTTCACCGTTTTCATCGGTAATAAAAGCATCACGGCTAATAAAACCATTTACCGTAGGCTCTGCACCCACACTAAATTCAACTACATTACCACGGTCGGCATCTTCAACTAACCCAGGCGTTGTGCCACCACAACAGTCCCATGCCGGCCAGTTAGGGTTAAAGCTGCTATCAAAAATAGTCAGCGGCGTAACAGTGCCATCACTTGGTGGTGTTGGAGCCGGAGCTTTGCCTTGCACAAGTGCATCTTCTAAGTTGTCGTAACCCGGGCGCACGGTTTCACAACCTTTACCTGTGTCAGGGTCTTGCGCACACTCATAAACACGAACATAGTCCACTTCAAAAGTTTGACCATTTTCGAATGCAGTTGCATCAATACCGGTTGCATTAACGTTTTCAGGCCAATCACCACCTACCGCAAAGTTTAAGATTAAATAAAACTCTTGATCGTAAGGAGATGCATCCCAAAAAGTCGTTAACTCTCCGGTTATTTGATCAAAGTACTCTGTGTACCAACCCTTATGTTTAAGAGCTAAAGCTTCACCATTTGCATTGTAAAGTAACTCTGATTGGCGCTGTGTTGCATATAAATAGTCATCTACGTACCAACGAATTTCACCTTCTTGCCATTCAATAGCATAAGTATGAAAATCATCAGCAGGATTAGAATCTTGCGAAAAGGTATACGCTTTACCACTGCTATCATTATTTGGCCACTCTTGGCCGTAATGTAACGTGCCGTAGATATTTGACTCTACACCGTCATCGGTTGGTACTTTTAAATTAACCGACTCAACAATGTCGATTTCTCCTGAACGAGGCCATCCACCATAAACTTCATCGGTAGGCATCATCCAAAACGCAGGCCAAGAACCTTGCCCACTAGGCAGCTTTGCTCGTACTTCAAAGCGACCATATTTAAAATCAGCTTTGTAACGAGTATTAATACGCGCAGAGGTATAAGGCTTATCAGCACCGTCTTCTGCAGGCAATGCAACGATATTAAGAATACCGTCTGCAATAAAGGCGTTTTCTTCACTGTCGGTATAACATTGTTTTTCGTTATTACCGCCACCCACACAGTTTATTTCGAAACTCCATTTTTTGTCATCGATAGCATCGCCATCAAAATTATCTTCCCAAACCATCACCCAGTCTGAAACAGGCTCAGTTGGGTTGACAGTATCAATTTTCGTATCTGTGGCAGAGCCGCCGCAGCCAGCTAATGTCGCTACTGAAAGCGCCATTGTAAGTTGTGTTAAGTGTGTTTTGAATCTGTTCATTGCATTGAACCCTAACATTATGTGTTTGTTAGTACTCAACTGATTTATATGAATATTATTCTAACCAGTCAATTGTAAGCGCTTACATTTAAAGACAAATAAAAAGCCCCGTAAATGTAAGCGCTTTCATTAGACTATGACAAGGTTATTAAAACGTCAATAAAATATTAACATTTGTGGCGATTTTGTTTTTAGACATATTTGACGAAAATGTAGGCTATATACGGCTAAAAGAGGGGTTTAAGAGCAAAGTTAATGATAAAGAACCACCCAAGATTTTGTTAATAAGAAAAATCGATTAACAAAATCTTTGCAACAATCAATCTTCAGTAATGACTATTTCAACTGCGCTTGTGTGCGCCTGTTGATAATACAAGCTACTGGCAAGCACACGGGCAGCGGTTTTGTAGGTTTCGCTTATTTGAGCCGCGTTGTCTTTGGCAATTAAATCGCCCTGCTCCGAGCTTTCACGAATTTCAATGGCCAGTGGAATATTTGCCAGCACAGGCACACCATGACGATGTGCTAATTTTACGGCACCATCTTTACCAAATACATGATTAGGCTCACCACAATGACCACATAAGAAGTAGCTCATGTTTTCAATTAAGCCAAGCACAGGCACGTTCACTTTATTGAACATGGCAATGCCCTTTTGTGCATCGGCTAGGGCTAAATCTTGAGGCGTGGTGATGATCACCGCACCACTGGCTGGCACTTTTTGGCTCATGGTTAATTGAATATCACCCGTGCCTGGAGGCATATCAACGATGAGATAATCAAGCTCTCCCCAAGCGGTCTCGTTCATTAATTGATTAAGTGCACCTGATGCCATTGGTCCGCGCCAAACGGTTGCATCATCGCTTGGTACTAAAAAGCCAATCGATTGCGCTTTGAGGTTATGCGCCTCAAAAGGAAGTAAGTTTTTATTATCGGCTGTTTTCGGCTCAGCCCCTTGTAGGCCCAGAAGCAGTGGAATAGACGGGCCATAAATGTCGGCATCGAGAATACCCACTTTGGCACCTTCTTGCTCTAAAGCTGAGGCAAGATTCACCGCTGTAGTTGACTTTCCAACGCCCCCCTTTCCTGAAGCAACGAGCACAATATGTTTGATTTGCTTAAAACTATATGTGCTTGGTAATTTCACTTTAGCGCTAATTGACACAGGCACTGATAGTTTATCGGCGACAAATTTTTCAATGTCGTTGATTTCGCCCAAGCCTGCAAAAGGGAGGTTTAATTTGACTTGCCAGCTTTTATCGCTGTTTTGTTTAAGCTCTTCGAGCCAATCTTGCTCAATACCAATGGCAAATGCGCTACTACGATAAGCGGCTAAGGCAGCAATGATAGGTGCTTTTTCAGCCGATTTACTTGAGAATAGTTTTGACAGTCCAAACATAGCAATAAATTAGCGTTTCTTTGATGAAAAGTGCTGCGGAATTATGTAACATTCAAGGCATTAAAACCAGACAATTAGATAATATCATTGCTTTAGGTTGCATATGAGCAACTCACAATGAATTAAATAATGATATTCGAGCATATTTGCATCGAACTAATCTCAATTCGGAATGATTATGGCACAGCGAAAGATCCTGATTACTAGCGCATTACCTTATGCCAATGGCCCGACTCACTTAGGTCATTTACTAGAATATATCCAAACTGATATTTGGGCGCGTTTCCAAAAACAACAAGGTCATGAAACCTATTACGTTTGCGCGGATGATGCTCACGGCACACCAATTATGCTGAATGCGCAAAAGCAAGGGATCACGCCAGAAGAGATGGTTAAAAACGTGAGTGTTGAACGTCAACGTGACTTTGCTGATTTCAACATTGAGTTTGATAATTATCACAGCACGCACAGTGAAGAAAACCGTCATTTCAGCGAGTTAATCTACAACCGTTTAAATGAAGCAGGTCACATTAAAAAGCATACTATTTCTCAACTTTTCGACCCAGAGAAAGGTATCTTCTTACCAGATCGTTTTGTAACAGGTACTTGCCCAACGTGTAAGTCAGAAGATCAAAACGGTGACAGCTGTGATTCTTGTGGTGCAACTTACAGCCCAACTGAGCTTATTAACCCACGCTCTGTAATGTCGGGTGCTGAGCCAATTTTAAAAGATTCTGAGCATTACTTCTTCGACCTACCTGCTTTTGAAGACATGCTTAAAGAGTGGTTACACTCAGGCACGATTCAACAAGAAATGGCGAACAAGCTTGATGAATGGTTTGCAGATGGCCTACAGCAGTGGGATATCAGCCGTGACGCACCTTACTTTGGTTTTGAAATCCCAGGTGCACCGGGTAAATATTTCTACGTGTGGCTCGATGCACCAATCGGCTACATGGCAAGCTTTAAAAACCTGTGTGATAAAAAAGGGATTGATTTTGATGCATTCTGGCGCGAAGACTCAGATGCAGAGCTTTACCACTTCATTGGTAAAGATATCATCTATTTCCACAGCTTATTCTGGCCTGCAATGTTAGATGGCGCAAAATTCAGAAAGCCAACAAATGTATTTGCCCATGGTTTTGTAACTGTGAATGGCGCGAAGATGTCTAAATCAAAAGGCACTTTTGTTAAGGCGCGCACTTACCTTGATAACCTAGATCCTGAGTATCTTCGTTATTACTACGCAGCAAAACTAAACAACGGCATTACTGACCTTGATTTAAACCTTGAAGACTTTGCACTACGTGTAAACTCAGACTTAGTAGGTAAAGTGGTTAATATTGCAAGTCGTTGTGCAAGCTTCATCACCAAGAAGTTTGACGGCAAGCTTAGCGACACCGTAATGGACGAAGCGCTATTAGGTGAGTTCCAAGCGGCTTCTGCAAGCATTGCAAATCACTACGAAAACCGTGATTACAGCCGTGCAATTCGTGAAATCATGGCCCTTGCTGATAAAGCAAACCAATTCATCGACGCTAAAGCGCCATGGGTGTTAATTAAAGACGAAACAAAACAACAAGAAGCACACGATGTATGCTCACTTGGTTTAAATATGTTCCGTGTACTTATCACCTACTTAAAACCTGTTCTACCTGGTATGGCTGCAAACGTTGAAGCCTTCTTAAACGACGGTTTAACATGGCAAGGCGCGCAAACAGCGCTGGTTGGTCACGCAATTAATAAGTTCAAACCGTTAATGCAACGTGTTGAAATGGATAAAGTAAACAAAATGATTGAAGAGTCAAAAGAAAGTCTAGTTGCTGAAAAAGATAAAGTTGATCCAAACAGCCCACTAGCAAAAGAACCTATCAGCCCAGAAATCGAATTTGATGATTTTGCTAAAGTTGATTTACGCGTAGCAAAAATTGCTAAAGCAGAACACGTTGAAGGCGCAGATAAGTTATTAAAGCTAACTTTAGATTTAGGTGGCGAAACGCGCCAAGTATTCGCAGGTATTAAATCGGCGTATGCACCAGAAGACATCGAAGGCAAGCTAACGGTAATGGTAGCAAACCTTAAGCCTCGTAAGATGCGTTTTGGTATGTCTGAAGGCATGGTATTAGCAGCAGGCCCTGGCGGAAAAGAAATTTATATTCTTAACCCTGATGAAGGCTCAGAGCCTGGCATGCGTGTAATGTAATTACACAATTGCTAGTTAATATAAAGAACCGTTGTGTTTCAGACACAACGGTTTTTTTGTATTTAATGAATGCTTTAGATTAATGTTGTTAGCTTAAGAGCTGGGGCATGCAGGATATTCAGCAAGCACTTGTGTAATTATTTGCCCAAACTGCTGGTGTTGCTGTTCGGTAATCGCAAAAGCAGCATTGTAAGCTAGGGTATCTGCAAGCTCACCTGTTATAACTTCATAAAAAGTCATCGCGGTCAGTAAGTGCCCTGCGTTTGATGCATGATTACCATCTGCGCTGTAAAAATTAAGCTCAGGTAATGCGGCGATTGCTTTGTCCCAAACTAAGCCGATTGGTGCAACACAGCTTGCCTCTTTTTCGCTAATCGACAAATGCAATTGATAAACAAGCTCCCCTTCTTTGCTATCACCTCTTTGCGGATGCTCAGGAAACAAAATAGGTGTAATTTCCAGCTCTTTTGCACTGGCAATTAATCGCTCAGCCTCACTTGTAGAATAATTAACAGAGCCAGACTGAGAATACTTTTGACCTTGAAAAATAGCATGGCTCCAATTGGCTTGCTGTAGCTTTTCAACATTGCCCGATGTGTTCACTATTTCATCTAAAAAACGACCACTGACGGTAAGCGTTGAAACTTGAGCGTTGGTTAACTCACTGGAAATAAGCTGTTCAAGCAAATCCCCTAATCTAGCACTATGGCTATTGCCATAAATAATAATTTTATAGTCAGCACTACCACTGTTATCGACAAGCTCAACACCTGTATCCGGTGTTGAGCTGTTAGTGTCATCAACTTTTGTAGATTCGTTTTTTGAGCTCGAACCACATGCAACCAGACTGATCGAAAAGACGAGTAACAAAAAAGATCGAATTAATCTCGCAAACTTATCATTTATCATACTTTACCTTTTGGCTTATTATTTTTATGTCGTTAATATTGAAACATAAAATTATAAATTGCCAATTTTGTACGATTTTTATCTAGGGTGCTATGTACAAATCATGCAAGAGTCGCTCTTTTCGAGGTAAGTAATAATCATCATAATCAAGTGACACTATGACTCTTTTAGCTTTGCCTAATAACTCACTGCGAGGCACTAGCCCAATCACTCGCGAGTCTGCACTGTGGTCTCGGTTATCGCCCATCGCTAGATACATATCATTTGGAATAACGACAGGTGCAAAATGCTGCATCACCGAAGGCGTTTTTGATACCTGAATAGCATGCTGAACACCGGCAAGGTTTTCAATCAGTGTTTGCTGCTGTTGCTTGTCATCAGCCAATAAATAATCAAGTGCTTTACCGTTAATGATCAATTTATTATCGACTAAAGTCACTGTATCGCCCGGCACGCCAATAACACGCTTTATCAAACGGTTATTTGCAGCCTTAGAATCAAATACAATAATATCGCCGGCTTTTGGCTCATCAGTACGCATTAGCGAAATATGACTAAATGGTACACGCAGATCATAAGCCATTTTATCCGTTAAAATACGGTCCCCTTCAACGATGGTCGGATTCATAGAACCTGTTGGCACTTCATACCAATCAGCCACTGCACTTCTAAACACACTCATCAAGCAGATAAATAAAATCAATGAGCGGTTATTTTTCCATACCTTTAAAAGCCAGTTCATATTCGTTCCTTATTTATTGTTTGTGTCATTAGGAGTCTGAGCGGTACAAATTAGTTCTTAACTAAATGTAACGAAATGCGTCAATGATAAAAATACCATACATGATGTTAAAAATATTTGACACAGCAAGCAATAAGTAGTTTACTTAACACCAAGTCAAATATTTTTTACATAGGGTGGAAGAAAATGAGCTACAAAGAAATGACAATTTGGGGCACCTTGGTGGTAACCATAGGCCTGTTAAGCTATTACCTGTTAGGTATTAATTCACTACAAGCCGCGGGTGCTCTAAGCCAAGAGACCATGGTGTCTTATTTGTATAGGGTTGCCGTAGTTGCGGTGATCCTAGAGATAATTATGCAATCTGTACTTGCTGGTATTAAACACAAAGAAGCAGACTTAGGGGATGATGAGCGTGATAAGCTCATTGACCTAAAAAGCACCAAGCTTGGTCACTGGTTTTGCTCTGCAACTATCTTAATATGTGTATTTTTAGCGACGCAAATTGAGCGCGTATCTGGACGCATGCTGTTACCTGAGGTCTCTGATCTATATAATATTATGCACTTTCTTATTATTGGTTTTTTAGTCAGTGAAATTATTACTATTGCCAGCAAAGCGTATTTATATCGAAGAGACAGCTAGATGACAAAACAGCTCAGTAATACTATTCGGGAACTTCGATTTCATCACAATGAAATGACTCAGCAAGCATTGGCAGAGGCTGTTGGAGTTTCAAGGCAAACCATAGTAGCGATTGAAAAAGGTAAATACTCACCGTCGCTCGAGGTGGCTTTTAAGATTGCTCAACTGTTTGATAAAAAACTAGACGACGTGTTTTCGTATCAGTAATTAACAAAAAAGGTTAGCCGAAGAGCTAACCTTTTTTATATTCGTATCATTTAATTTTATGACTGCTGATTTTTGAACTGCGCTTTGGCCTGCTCAACTTCATCATCACTGATACCTACTGATTCAGCTGCTTCTTTAATAAGGTGTGGCTGTGTCATCACTAATGCCATCAACTGTTGAAGCTTTTCTGGTGGAATACCTAACTGTTGAACCAGACCCATTGCCATCATTGGGTTTTCCATAAACGCTTGAAACAGCTCACGCACTTTCTCGTCACTTACATTGTGCTCTTTGAGCATTGCAATAATAGGGTTCATATTAACCTTTACTTTTAACTACTAATAAAACCAATAATATGGGCAAATTGATGTTATTCAACTAACATCACCACTTTTCCCGAGTTTTCGTTGTTATCTAAAATACGGTGAGCCTCATTCGCTTCTTGCCAATTTAAGGTTTTATAGATATTGCAATCGAACAACCCGTTGGCCAAGTCATCATAAAAACGCGAAATAAACTGCTCTTTTAAATCACGTTTAAATTCAATTGAACGGTTACGCAAAGTTGATGCATGAAAGGAAATTCGTTTGCTAAGCAGCCTTGCAAAGTCAACCTCAGCAAAGCGCGCATCTAAAAAGGCTAACATCACAATTTGGCAATCCATTGCTGCAACGGCAGCATTTTTATTTAAATAGCGTCCTGAGACAGGATCAACAATGGTATTGGCCTGTAAATTATTGGCTTTGAAGTACTCTACAAAATCAGTGGTTTTATAATTAATGGTGTGGTCTGCGCCAAGCTGTTTGGCATGCTCACACTTTTCATCACTACCTGCGGTGATCACTACTTGAGCACCCGCGCGTTTTGCCATTTGAATTGCCGCCCCACCGACACCACTAGCTCCCGCATGGATCAGTGCCGTTTGCCCCGCTTTGAGCAGACCAAATTGAAATAAGGCAGAAAAAGCCGTTAAATAAACTTCGCTGATTGCAGCGCCTTGGGCCATTGTCATTTCATCTGGTAACGGCATTACTTGCGCAGCATCAACGGCAACATACTCGCTGTAAGCACCGCCCGCACACAAGGCAAAAACGCGTTTATTAAGCCAGTCACCGGATACTGCACTACCTTGCTCAACAATGGTACCGGCGCATTCTAACCCTAGAATTTCGCTGTCACCTTTTGGGGCCGGGTATTTACCTTGTCGCTGTAAACAATCTGCGCGATTAACGCCGATTGCTGCAACAGCAATAAGAACTTCGTTATCTTTTAGGGTTGGTTTATCTGTATGCGCAAAATGTAACTGTGAGTCATCGTGCTTAATATAACGCATATCACCTTCTATTTAATTCGTTGCCAGATCTCAGCTTCGACTAACTTACCATTTTCATACAAGGTGTGGTGCCACAAGTCACCTTCTATTTTGTAATCAAATGCCATGGTCTTACCAAGTAGTGAAGGTACATTACCATAGGAGAAAGTTTCGATAAATTGCTGGTCTTGCAAAACATATTTGCCGCCACCAGCATAATGAAAGTTGCCTTGCTTTTGGGTGATATAGCTAAAATGACTGGGTGTAATTAGTTTAACTGAGGTTATTTCTGGCGCTTTTGCCGTCACATAGCCGTCATTGGTTGCATATTTGCCTTCAACAAATTGCCAGCTACCTAATAACGGATTGGCGCTTACCATAGACGAAATAAATAAACTCGATATTAACAGTGTGTTTTTCATAGTGCGTTCCTTAGCTTTTTAAACAGCATACGCTAACACTATGTTCCTATTAAACAGTTATAGATTGAGATTTTTTCATTTGAGCTCTCATCGAAGAAAAGCGCCAAGACTGCTTATAAGGATAAACATCAAGCAATTGCCCATCGTTTATAGCTGTTTGTAATTGCTGCCACATTGTGGCGGTGAAAATATCTTGATGTGCAGCATTGAAGTGATCAAACGCTCGCTTATTGGCGCTAAAAAATACTTTAAACTGGCTCGGAAATACGTCATTTTCTGCGATATCAAAGTAACTTTCGCTACTGAGTTCATCTAATGAATCCTCGGTTTTGGGCAGCTCTCGAAATTGGCACTCTGTCATCGGGCAAATTTCATCGTAGTCGTAGAACACCACTCTTCCCCAACGAGTTACACCAAAGTTTTTCATCAGCATATCACCGGGAAATATATTAGCGCCCGCAAGCTCTTTTATTGCTTTACCGTAATCAACCATTACTTGCTGCAGTTTTCGCTCATCACAGTCGTTGATATACAAATTAAGCGGCGTCATTTTGCGCTCTACATACACATGACGCAAAATAAGTGCATTACCCGAAATCACAAGGCTGTCACCAATTTGCTGTTGCATTGTTTGTATGAGCTCTTCACTAAATCGGCTCAAATCAAACGCTAAATAACGAAATTCATGGGTATCGACTAGCCGGCCTACTCGGTCGGCTTGTTTCACAAAGTCGTACTTGGCCATTACTTGTTGTTTGGTGGCCGTTTTTGGCGCACTAAATTTATCCTTTATTACCTTGTAGACATAATCTGAGCCTGGGGTGGTAAATACCAGCATCACCATGCCCGGCGTCCCCGGCGCAAGTGTGTATTTATCGTCAACGGGGCTATTACGGGTGGTATCAACTTTGTAACGATAAAACTCGGTTTTCGCGTGTTTGATAAAGCCTATGGCATTAAACAACTCAAAACGTTGCTTATGGGGCATTAAAACACTGAGGTAATCTACGTAACGGGCGGGTTGGTCAGTGTCGACCATAAAATAAGTACGCGCAAAGCCAAACAACAAGCTGAGTTGATCAGCTCCCATCATCACGGCATCAATGTGCAACCCTTTTTCACTGTTTAATAGCGCAATCGCAAATGGCATGTTATCGCCGTTTTTAGCAATACAGCGGCCTATGATGTAGCAGGCTTTATTTCTAAAAAACAATGAATTAGCGTATTCAATATAGCCATCGTTGAGAGCTAGCAGCTCATAAACTTGTGGGCATTGTTGTTTCGCTCCAGCAATCAAGGTGCGCTGTAACATGGCTACATCATCAGCAAAGTTAGCGTATTGTGAGCGAAACACATGGCATTTAATCAAGCTGCTGATGGCACTTTCAAAGCCATTTTGCAGGGAAATGCGGCTAACCAGTGAATCAAAGGGTCTTGGCCCCAGTTGATAGCGTGCTTTTAGTACAAACAAGTGCACATTGCGGATTTTTCGTGAGTCCCAAATTGCACCGAAGGTTGAGTTAAAAAACGTATGAGCAATAGGCTGGTTTTCATGGCTTTGCACCATTTCTGCGTATATTTGTTTGGCTAATAACCAAAGCGCTGGGTCGTCTACTTCGCTATAAGCAATAATTTTTACCGCTTGGCTTACCTTTTTTACTTGCCCTTCGTAAACTTGCAATCGCGATTTCATAGCCCCTTGAACTTGATGCCACTGGCGCTGTTCAAAACGACTTTGTGCACCGAGAGTTATATTTAAAAACTCTGCAAACATAGCCTCAAAGCCAGCATACACCGCACGGGCAAGCTTAGTCGCTACGACCTGATTTAACTGTTCGCTGTGTGATTTAACAGCCAAATGTGAACTTTGCTGTGGCATTATTTTTATCGCTTATGCTGATTATTTTAGTCGCCTTGTTTACACACAATAGCAAGCGCGCTTTAATTTAGGTAATTAATAAAGATAATAAATAAGATTGATCAAATGAATATTAGGCACGTCGACCTCAACCTATTAGTGTATTTAAATGTACTCATTGATGAACAAAGTGTGTCTAAAGCCGCCAATAAACTAGCTTTGACTCAACCTGCAATGAGTAATGCCCTTAAACGTTTGCGTGATTTATTTGATGATCCATTATTAGTGAGAGCCGCTGGCACAATGACGCCAACGGCAAAAGCGCTCAGTCTTAAACCTGAAATAGAATCACTGTTAAAAATGGCTGAGGAAATTACTCAGCCTAGTGAGGTATTCGACCCGAGCACCGCAAATATAACGTTTCGGATCATGGCAAACGACTACCTTGAATCAACGCTTATTGCGCCGTTTATCACCCAGCAGCTAGCAAAAAACCCGGGGCTTAATTTTGATATTTTGAGCCCAAGCGATGTTAACCTTCAAGATATGGAAAAAGGCACCATCGACCTTGCCATTAATCGCTTTAACGGCCTGCCCCGCTCATTCCACCAAGCCAGTGTATGGCGAGACAATTACTGCTGCTTAACACACCCAGACAATCCTTACTTACAACAGCAAAACCTCGAAGGCTACCTTGCACAAGAGCACATTTGGGTGAATCGGGCTGGTTGGGGCGTTGAAGCGGCCGTAACGAATAAATCCGGCAGTCAAAAACTCGGCTGGGTCGATGAGGCATTATGGCAATTAGAACAAACCCGCAATATTCGCGTATTCACCCGCCATTACATGGTGGCGAGCCTACTTTGCCAATCACCTCAACTTATTGCCACATTGCCCCGCCGCCAAGCCATGTTACTTGCAAAACACACTGATTTGGTAATAAGTCCAGTGCCATTTCAAATAGTTCCTATTGAAGTAAAAATGTTATGGAGCCCTTTGCTACATCACGCAAACCCGCATCAGTGGCTGCGTAGAGAGCTACTCGCCTTTGCCAGTACTGTGGCTGATCGCTAAAAACAAGCATAATATTGATAAAATCAATATCAGTTATTGAAAACAACAATTTCATTAATAATGAGTGAAGGGCTAGAGTGAAGTTAAGCACATAAACAAAGAGAAAATGATTATGGAAACTTCAGCGCAATTCACTCAACAGGACGGCCTTTACATCAATGGTCAATTACACTCATTCATCGAGCAGCAGCTTTGTAAAAAAAGCGATTTAGCTTGCGAAGAAATTTACCAAACACTGGCAACCATGGTTGATGAGTTTGGTTGCCAATGTCGTAAAACCAAACATCAAGATGATGATGTTTTACAAGCAGACACACTGTTAAAAGCATATAGCACAGTACGTACTCACCCGCATTGCCATGTTGATGCACAAACAACAACTGCGGTGCTCGATGAATACTGCTGCCAAGTACCAGCTATTTTAGTGGTTGCGTTAATGGATACATTAACAGGCATGACAAGCAATGAGCCAGGTGCAGAGCACATTTATCAACGTGCAGCACAGTTAACAGGTAAACCATGTGTCTACGCAGTTAAAAGCGCCAATGCCGCTTAATATGGTTCATTATTTGAGTTACTTATTCGCGCGATGATGCTTGTTGCAAAATCACTGCAACTAAGCATCGTCGCATCGGCTACTAAGTTAGCCAAATCAAACGTCATTTCATTTGCGCTAAGCGTCTCTTCTAGGGCTTTTTCTATTTTATTCGCCGCTTCGTGCCAGCCCATAAAACATAGCATCATGACCGCACTTAAAATACTGCTTGTTGGATTTGCACTGTCTTCCCCGGCGATGCGATTAAATGTGCCATGAGTTGGTTCAAAAAAGGCCACTTCATTATTTAAGTTTGCCGCAGGCATAATACCTACCCCACCGACTTGTGCGGTTAGCATATCAGCTAAGTAATCGCCGTTTTGATTGGTTGTTACCACCACATCAAATTGCTCTGGGGTGAGCAGCGCTTGTTGTAGCATGTTATCAGCAATCACTTCTTTAATGATTAAATCATCTTGATTGTCTCGTTTGATCACTAACCAACGACCATTTTCATGCGCTTCAGCGTTAAACTCTTGCTCTGCTAAGGCAAATGCCCAACGTTTAAAGGCGCCATCGGTAAATTTAAGTACATTACCTTTGTGTACCACAGTCAGTGATTCACTGTGCTCTTTAAAGGCAAAATTGAGGGCGTAACGCATTAGTCGCTCTGCTGCCTCTTTCGAGCTATTTTTAATGCCAATGCCGCATTGGTTATCAAAGCGAAGTCGGGTGACACCCATTTCTTGGCATAAGAAATCAAGCATACGTTCGTTGTCAATACTGCCAGCCTGCCACTCAATGCCCGAGTAAACGTCTTCTGAGCTGTCGCGTATTACTGTGATTTGGGTTTTTTCAGGCTCTTTTAATGGCGATGGTAAATGCGGATAACTGCGAATAGGCCGCATGTTAACGAATAAATCCATCTCATGACGAAGAGCCACATTTAATGAGCGAAAGCCTCCGCCAAGGGGGGTTGTTAACGGCCCTTTTATGGCAATTTTATACTGTCTAACGGCATGCAGGGTTTCTTGCGGGAACCAGTCGCCGTCGTATAATGCTGCCGCTTTTTCGCCATTGAACACTTCCATCCAATGTATTTGTTTATCACCTTGATAAGCATGACTCACCGCAGCATCGACAATATCTCGCATCACCGGGCTAATATCTTGACCCACACCATCGCCTTCAATATAAGCAATAACCGGGTTATCAGGAATATGCCATTGGCCCTTACTATCAATCGTAATTTGCGCGCCGTTCGAGGGGACTGAAATATGTTGATACTGCATCATGCCTTCTCAGCAAAGAGTTTTAACAATATTAATATCAAGAAATAGCTAATTTGTCTGTGCTTACAAATAAATAGCCGCTATTCAAACAATCAATGAGTTACCTTGGTAAATTCATTTTCCATCGCATTAAATAATGAGCCAATTAACTGGGTATCCAAGGTTACAGTATCCTCTTTTAAGGCCGTATCGACAGCCACTGCTTTTACATACAGCATTTCACACTCAAACATATTAGCTGCACCTTTGAGCATATGCACATTTTTGCTGAACCCTTCTAAATCCATTTTTTTATATTGTTCTAGCATTTCTTTGTACTGTGTCTCTAACCCTTTTATATAATCATTTTTTAATGCCTGAAACTCTTTTTCAGGCAACTTTATATCTGCTAACTCATCGCATTCTAAATAACTGGCAATTTTATGACTAAAGGCATTTCTATCGATTGGTTTTGCAATCAAATCATTAAAGCCCTGCTTCATATAACGCGTCACTTCATGCTTCATAGTATTCGCTGTTAGCGCAATGATAGGCACGCTTACTCCGGTTGCTTGCATCATTTTTAAAGCTTCTTGGCCGTCCATAATCGGCATTTGAATATCGAGCAAAATAAGGTCAAAGCTGTCTTCGAGGGTTGCTTGTACTGCGTCTTTACCATTTTCAACGGTGGTCACTGTCAGCCCCATACGCTCTAATATTCGCGCAATTAAACGTCGGTTGTCTGGGTGGTCTTCGGCAAGTAATACCCTGCCCTTTAGGTTCTCTGGCGCATCAAGCTTACTAAACGGTGAGGTTTCAACAAGTTTAACTTCGCTCATATCATTGAGCCAACGAGTGTTGTCTGTGGTGTACACCGACATAGTGAAAATAAACTCACTGCCAGAGCCGACATTACTTTTAACGCTGATATCCCCATCCAATTTCTGCGCAAGGCTCTTTGAAATATTAAGACCAAGCCCAGTACCACCATATTGCCGAGAAATACTCGAATCCGCTTGATAAAAAGCACTAAATAACAACTGCTGCTCTTTTTCAGTCATACCAATGCCAGTATCTTTTACACTAATTGACAACTTATCGTTGTGACAGCTCACAGTTAAGGTTATACGCCCCACTTGCGTGAACTTAAGGGCATTGGTTGTTAAGTTTAATAAGATTTGCCTTAATCGACTAGGATCGGTAATCAAGTAGTCTGGTAATGGGAACTGATAATCGACACTGAACTTTAAGCCCTTATCGCGAATTTGCTTGCCAATGAGCGACTCTATATTGGCAATCGTGGCAAACAAGTCCGTTTCGACTAAATCAATTTCGAGCTTGTTAGCTTCAATCTTCGACATATCGAGGATATCGTTAATTAATCCAAGAACATGACGACTATTTTGCAAAATAACCCCAATTCCATGGTTGCGCTCATGGGGCTTAATGTCGCCGAGCATAATGCCATCTGCATAACCAATGATTGACGTCATTGGGGTGCGAATTTCATGACTGATATTCGCTAAGAAACGGCTTTTAGCCTCATTTGCATCGCGAAGCTCTGAGGCGAGTTCTTCAAGCTCCAACGTTCTTAAATGGACTTTTTCTTCTAGATTTTTGTTGAGCTCTACGTTGTCATCGTGAAGCAGTCTAAACTTATCGGCCACAGCAAACGCAAGCAACATAGCGTCCATAGCGGTGCCTATCAAACCCAATAAATATAAATTAATGGAGGTTGCTGGTAGCAAGCCTAAATTCGTTAAATTACCCACCATATTCGGTAGCATCATGGCTATGTAAGCAAGCACAAAATATCGCGCTGGCTTAAAGCCAATAAGCATACAGCGAATACCTATGTATAAGCCTAAACATAAAGCAACGCCCGTCACTAACGTTGACCAATAAAAACCAAAGCTTGGCCATAAAATACAAAACGGTATACCCAAGGTCGCGATCACACCCACCATCAATGATAATTGCGCCAGTTTTGGAAATGTCTCTTTGAGTTTAAGCAAGTTGTTGTAAAACAGAATATTGGTTAATGGCGTGAGCGCAAAGCCAAGCCAATGAAGGTGAGGATTATAGTAACCAAATAGCTGATCCGAAATATGGAAAAAGTGGCTCCAAGCAAACACCCAAGATGCAGTAAATAATGCATAGTAAAGATGTGTCACATCACGGGAAACCAAATAAATTAATAAGTTATATAAGCCAAGCGCAATACCCACCCCAAAGCAGAGCATCATGACCATATTTTCAACGGTTATATTCTGAAAATAATCTTGGTATGGCGTTAATACTAGCTTTGCAGGGGTATAAAAGTAGTCACTTTCAAAATAGGTAATTAGCGTATAGCGCTTGCCTTTCTCAAGAGACAAACGATTACCATAGTGGAATGCAAACTGATTTGGCTCTTTACCACCCGTTACAAAGTGCTGTATGGGGGCTGTTGGATCAGTGATATCGTAAATGCGGCTTTCTATTTTTGAAACCAAGGTGTTATACGGATAGAGCACTAAATCTTCGATATCACTTTGATTTTCAATTTCAACAATTAACCAATAACTACCACCAACCGAGCTTATTCGAGATTGTGGCTTTTTGCTGGCTCGCCAAGTATCAATTTCAGCCACCGATTGCGGGAACATATTATCGTTCGCCGTAAACACATCACCGACATCATGAAGATTTTGATCAGCCACAGCATCGGTGTAGACAAACGTCTCTTGTGCATTAGCCGAAACACTTAATAACAACAAAAACAGCAGAGTACTAAAATACAGCTTAAACCGCATTCACAAAACCCCTGTACCAGTGTGGAGATGGCAACGACTAGAATTGCAGTGAAACATCAAAGCCATAGCGACGCCCTTCCCCTTTAAAGTCTTCAAGCATGCCTAGGAACGAGCTTAAATCGAACTTTAACTGACTGTATTCAGTATCAAATAAATTTTTGCCCCATAAAGTAAATGACCAATTTTCAACATCGTATTTTAGATGCGCATTAACAATGCTAAAACCGTCTTGGCGGGCATATGGGTTCATGTTCTGGTCAAAATAAAACTCAGACTGATAATCGTAAATAATGTTGGCCGATAACGGATACGACGCCAAGCTGGTGTCGTATTTTAACCCCGCTGATACATTCCATTTAGAAGTAAATGGTAGTTGGTTATCGGTAATACTATTACCAAGTGGATCAACGTATTCTTCAAATTCAGCATGAGGGATATAGCCTACTGAAAGTAGCATGGCTAATTGTTTAGTTGCTTGGTAATTAATTTCAGTTTCAAGGCCGTAAATAGTTGAATCAGCCACATTTTCAAGTAATTGCACTGGGGGCATTTGCGGTGTTTCTGACGCTTGGTTCATAAACACTTGTTGGTCGTTATAATCATAATAAAACGCCGCCCAATTCATTCTAAGTTGCTTCCCAGGCCAGAACGACTTTAAGCCAATTTCATGGGCATTTAAGCGCTCTTTGCCATAGTTTGCCAAGATTGCTTGTTCTTCGGATGACAAAAAGCCGCCATTGTAGCCACCACTTTTACTACCATTAGCAAAACGATAATAAAGATTGCTTGTATCTGAATAGCGATAATTAACGGCAAATTGCCCGGTAAAACCGTTATCCGATTGCTCATCGGTAACGCGATAAAATGGTACCACTACCCCATCTAAGTCGTTTACATCAACCACCGCATTTAAGGTGGCGATTGGGTCATACTCAAGTGACTCATAGTCATATCTAAGACCGGCTGTAATCATCCATTTATCTGCGACAGGCACTTCAATTTGGCTAAATACAGCCAAATTTTGCATCTTGATTTCGTTATCGTAGATAAAGGTCGCGGTTAAATTTGTCGGTAAAACACCCCGGAAATCACGCAAAATATCATTTAAATTATCTTGCTCAATTGTCTCATCGGCAAAATAAATACCACTGGTGAGTGTGTAATCAGCAAGTTCGTTTAATAACCTGAATTCTTGGCTGAATAGTTGGGTATCTAACCCTAATACCCCTTCGCACAAACGAGCTGGGGAGCCATCGCAGTTAAAAGCGTGGCTTCTTTCTAAATCGTTAAAGCTCGACAGTGAAGTAAATGTACTTTGCTCGTTTAAATGCCAATTCAGTTCAGCAATAAAACCGTAGCCATCGGATTTATGAGGTGAATCGTTATTGACGCTCACCGCAAAGAATTCATCACTGCCATCATTAAAACCAAAGTTATCAAAACAGCGTGTTGAGCCCGCATCTGCTGGTGAACACAGCTCACCCGTTAAAGGGTTTGCGACAATACCAATACTACCAACTGGCTGGGCAATACCATCCCAATCTTCAATATGCGCTTGCAGGTAAAGATCAACCTCATCCCACTCAGACAAAAAAGACACACGGGCATTTTTTTGCTCCATGCCTGCTGTTGGCGAGTCTGCATAAGTGTTTTTTGTTGAGTATTCGTAGTCTTGATAGTTAACCGCAATTCGTAATGCACTGGAACCTGATAGTTGCTGGTTCCACATACCATCAACGCTGGTGGCATTATTGTTGGCAACGCCTAATGTCAACGAGCCATAGCTATCAAACTCAGGGCGATTTGAGCGTATAAGTATTGCACCACCGGTAGAATTACGACCAAACAAGGTACCCTGCGGGCCGCGTAAAATATCGAGCTGTTCAATATCGTACAAGTTAACAATTTGATTATTAGCAGACCCCACCGCAACGCCATCAAGATACATAGCAACAGGTGAGGTATTCGCCGTATTGTAATCAAGTAACCCCACCCCACGGATACTCACAGCGGGAGGCGTCCCTTCTGCGGCGTTTTGGGTGATTTTAACATTTGGCGCAAACAAGCCAATTTCAGTTGAATCTTTAAAATGCTGAGCTTTTAAAATTTCGCCATCCACTTGGCTTACCGCTACACTCACATCTTCAATTGCTTGCGGACGCTTTTGTGCATAAACGCTAATAACTTCCATGTCTTTTTCAGTCTCAGCTCCTTGTGCAAAAGCGCTTGCCATTACACATGCTGCCAAGCAGGTGCTCGACATCATCATAAATTTAGGATCATTCAGAAAGGGTCGCTTCATTGGCTTTTAGACCTTAAAAGAGGGAAACTTGTTAAATTGTTGTAATTTAGTGGTAAGTATAGACCAAACAATAGATTAAAGTCGCATATAAATCATGAAAATTCATGACTTATACGCATACTTATTTATAACTTTGCTCACCCTAACTTTTTTCGAATGCATGCTCTCCACTAATTTCGCTTGGCCAACCACATATTGCCCGCGCTGTTTGCATACCGGCCATTACAGCAGCCTCAACACAGCCAGCATTAACACCGGTTTTTATCCAATCGCCAGTGATGCGCAAATTGACAAACTGACTGCCATCAGTAGCTAGGCGGTATTTACTTGTATCAACCACAGATAAGACGTAGCGCTCACTGGGATCAACATTAACGCGCCAGTATTGTTGCTCGAGAGCAGGTAAAATGCTGTGCGGATCACTGTAAAAAACCTGCCAATCAAATTTGTTATCAATATAGGCTTGAGGCCAAAGTGGCCGCATATCTGCACTAAACAAATTATGCATATTTGATTTTACTTCGGCTTTCATTTGCTCTGGGAATTGATGAGCACTGGCAGGTGGATAGTTTTCGCAGCTAAATGCACTGCAAAAATAGGCAATGTTCACGGGCGCATTTTCACTTGGCCAATCTTCTTTATCGAGCAAGTTGCCCATTGCCGCCCAGGTATCAAACGGCTCAACAAAGCCACTTAAAATAGGTCCTTCATGAGCGGCATTGGTTTGCGTAAAGCCAAGTTTTTGGTCGGTTTTATTCAACCATACTTGGCAAGCCTGAGTCGCTACACTTTGTACTTTTGTAGCTTGTTGAGAGAGCGCGTAATCTACAGCTAAAAGTTCAGGGGCCACGTGTTCAAGTGAGGCAACCGATACACCTAAAATAAGTGTGTCAAAATCAATACCATGGCGAAGCGTCACTGTTGGCAATGGGGTACCAAAGTGCTCTTGATACACCTCAGGCCAATTACTCCAAAATGACTCTAAATTGATTTGATATTCTTGTAATAAGTGCGCTTGTTCAGAGCTGATTTGCTCATACAGAGGCTCACTTGGCCAGCATGGTAGCTGTTTTACATCAATGAGCGGATCATAGTCTTGGCCAACTAAGCTCACCTGTTGGCAAAGCTCAATTTCACTTACCAGCTGTTCACCTTGGTCAGTTTGCCCTGCAGCTAAGTTAGTTAACTGATGGAAAAACTTAAACTTAACGCCGCGCTGCTTTAAAAGTTCATAAATTGGCCCAAAAATGACATCGCCCATCCCAGCTTGCATTTTCCACATCACGCCGCCTTTATAGCAAAGACCTATACGTAACATAGCAAGGGCGGCAACGCCTGCTTCAACATTGGGTTTATTAAAGTCACCTTTAGGGTATGCGAACACCAAATCATAAAAGCCACGCACTGGCGCTGAATCGACACTGTAAGTTTTGTTAGCACCATTTTTTTCGAGCCACTGACGAAAGTCGAAGCAATTAATGACACCAAAACCGTCGCGATATACTTTGTCTTTAATCAATCCGGTGAGCATTGCAATCGCAAGATCGGCACAAATATAAAGTCTGCGCAGCTCTGGGTTATCATCCAGTAAATCAATAACTTGGTCTTTAAACCAACGTTTTAACTTTCTGACGATGTACCAAATCACCAATCGATCGGCCTGTTTATCTGTATGAGTGGCCTGCTTTTCGGTGAACTGCAGCAAATGAGTTATCAATGTTCGTGGGTTCGAGGCAATTTCAGTTGCGCCTGCTTCAATATCATCAATAAACTGCTTTGCGCCATTTAAATGGGTATCAATGTCTGCTTTGATTTCTTGATACATGTGTTTAAGTAACGATTGATCCCGTGACTTTTTTGTCACTAAAGTGGTTTTAGCATCTTGCTGCTGACAAACATGCTCAATGCCTTCGGTCCATTTTTTTAGCCATGCTAATGTCATGGTGACAAAGTCCCACACTGTTATATCTAGGCTGCCATCAGCGGGGTTCCCTTCAACGGTAGGAAAATCTATCGGCCAAGTTTGCCATTCGTTATCAATAAACTCTTGTAAGGCAATAAAACTGTGTGGTTTAAATGCCTGCTGCCAAGTAGCCAATGAACAACTAGCTGGTCGATTGAGTGCGTTATACACCCCTTCTAAGGTGCGAAAGCTATTTACGTAGGCACCAAACCAAACATGTAAACCATGCTCTTCGATTCGCTGTCCAAAATGGGCGTTTCGGCCACTCGCCCCTTTACCACCAAGGCGCCACCCCTGTTGATAAATGGTAATCTCGCGCTGGCTTTGCCAATTAGCTTGCTCGGTTAAATACACTGCCGCGGTCATCGCTGCAACACCGCCACCGACAATGGTAATTTTTTCTTTTTCCATGCTTCCCCCTATACCGGTAACAGTTGTGTTGCGCCAAGCTGGTCAAAGTCCATATTGACGTAAAAGGGTAAATAAACCGCTTGTTTGCCAAGTGCAATGCCAAACATGTCATTCAGAGGAAAGCTCGCAAGGGCTTTTACATCCAAACTAAAATCATTGTGTAAAAGTTTTAATTGGTGAATTTTTTTGATTAACGATGGTGAGTGAACCACGCTTTGATAAACGGCTTTATCTCCTTGACCATCGGGAAATTGTTTAAACAAAATCTGATCCATCTGCGGATGAATAAACCCGTCTAATAATTGTTTAAGAAGTGATAAATCAATGCCTTGAATTTGCGCATCAAACAAATCTGTCACGTGTTTAGAAAAATGCGATAAATTATCGAGTAGGTTTTCCTTGGTGCTTGCCTGCGTTTGCTCAATGGTTAATAGCTCATGCATCGCTAATTTAGAGTCTGGGTTAAACACATCAAAACATTCTAAAGAAATGCTAAAGGCGCCCGCATCACTCACAGTCGCAGGCATTTGATATTCACAGAGGTATTTATTATAACCCCAGGCTTCTCGACCATTAATTAAAGCATAAATGTTATTGACGCTAATAAATGCCGGATACCAATATAAATGACTAATGTCACCACCTTGCATTTTTGCCACTGGAAGCCAAATAATAATATCGGTTTCTTGCATCCAGCCATGATCTGAAAAAGGTGGCGTTAACGAAGAGATTTTTTCGATATCAGTGAAGGTAAGTAAACAAGTACTCCCTAACACATTAAACGAGGTTGATTCGGTTGCTAATAAATTTAAAGTTGCATCAACATACTGCTGCATTTTTTGCTCACACCCTGCAACAAAAAATCCGTACATTTGCGCATTGATCATTCGACAAGGTGGTTTAGCAACCGGGTTAGATAAGAAGTGGCTGAAATTTGCTTGGTCCGTCATAGTTATTACTTATATTATTGTTTAGTAATGACTATAGACTAGTTTTTAATGGTTGGTGGTAACTTCTAGATGACAACTTTCTTTTAACAGTTGTTCTGTAAATTGCTGATAGCCAAACTGATTAAAATTTTCAGATAACGGATTCATAAAACCATGACCAAAGTCGGCTATTTCACAGCTCACCTTCGCTTTACTTTTTAATGAAGCAACCACAGGCTTAATATCAAAATGCTCTTCACTGTGAGGAAAAATAAATCGACAAGGGACGTTAGCCTCAAGCTCAAGATGATATCTGACTTGGGATGGATAAAAGGCAATAATTTTTTTAATGAATGAATTTTTTAACTCTGCTTGAGCTCGCCAAACGGCAGCAGCGCCTGCACTAAATGCAATAATCGTGGTTGGCTGACGAATAGCAGCCATTTTTAAATGTACTTTTTCAAAATAACTATCATGGCCGCATTGTGTTAAGAAATGCTGGTATTGAAACTGCTCATTTATAGGGAGCTGAATTTCTCCTTGGTAAGGGTCGCAAAGACTCACCTTACCGCGAAGCTGCTGGGCAAGCTGCGATAAATGCGCTGTTTTACCAAATATATCTGACACCAAAAGGTAATTCATATGCATACTTCTTATTGTTATTTTGTGCCTAATCACAATACGCCCGTTTCTATTAAACATCCAGAAATTATTTTTGATGTTTAAAAAATAAACCTTGCGCTTAGTTAATTCTTACAGTAATCTACTTGTCTGGTTTTTAGAAACCACGCGGTTAACCCCTTACCTTGATCCAGTAATTCCCGCATATTCGTATAAATACTTGCAACTCGTTTGCTAAATGACATTTTGATGAATTTTCAAATCATCACCAAACTGTCACAAACTTAGTCAACACTGTTAGCAAGACAACAAATGTCGGTCTGTATTTTTTAAATGCCTATTAAAGCTCTACAGACACAGACAAAAGAAAGAGTGAGTTTTATTATGTCATATAAATACAACGGATCTTTGATCCAGATCGCACACCCAGTGCAATCAATCTCGGTAAATAAACAGCGTGTAATTTTTAGTGACACGCAAGGCTTAAAAAACGCCATCTTCCAAAAGGCAAGTGATGCACGCCAATTTGTGAAGTGGCTAAAAGCCAACTAAACCCTACCGATAAACGCCAGCCAATACGCTGGCGTTTTAGTTTTTCATCACCAGCCTGCATATAGCTAAATTCCTGCTACACTTATATTTTAAGCCCACAAATAGGTAGTAAAAATGCGTTTTACGTGCTCTATTTTACTATTACTTTTCTGCCTGCCAGTTGCTGCAACCAAGCAACCGAAGTCAATCGAATGGATCATGGTTGATTTTGCTCCCTACTACATCATGAATGACAAATATGAAGGAACTGGTCGTGACGAAAGTGTGATCAAATTACTAGAGCAATTTCTGCCAGAGGTTTCATTTAAACGCACCCTATTGCCAGCCAGTCGCGCCGTGCATGAACTATCAAACCCACACAACAATTACTGTATGCTGTCGTTATATCAAAGCGAGCACCGTAAGCAGCATATTCAGTTTACAGAGCACACTTCAACAGTGGGTTTATCACCCTCCATTGCCATACGTAAAGAGTTAGCCACAAAACTTAAGTTAGACGTGACAAAACCCGTGTCTTTAAAGTCGTTATTAAACGAAAAACACTTGGCATTAGGGGTATCAATGAGCCGCTCGTTTGGCGCCGATATAGATAGCGTGATTAACGAAAGCCATGACGCTAATATTATCTCACGCCCCGGCAGAGATACACTCGCAAGCTTAACTTATATGCTGCATAAGAAGCGCATTGATATATTACTTGGCTACCCTAGCGAACATTACTATTTGGCGCACTCAATGGGCTTTAAAGATGAATTGACCCAACTGACACTCACCGAAGCACCGGCATTAAGCGTTGGTTATATAGGTTGTACAAATAACAAACAAGGCAAAGAAACGGTAAAACTACTAGATGAAACCCTTGAAAAAATAGCTCACACAAACGCTTTTCATGATGTTTTAGTTCGCTGGCTACCTGATAATTTACAGCCCATTTTAGAAAAAAGGTTAAAAGATAGAAACGAAAGTGCCGCTCATTGAGCGGCACTTTTAATTTCCTAATCCACATAGTTATGCGAATTGGCAGTCGTATTAATGGTGCTTACTTACGCACACCTTCAATGAATAAACCGATATCAACATGCGTAGAAGCAGGGCCTAGATTGTAGTCGATACCATAGTCAGCTAGTTTAAGGCTTGTTTCACCTTCAAAACCAACACGGTATCCACCCCATGGATCTTTACCTTCACCAATTTTATCAATTTCAAAAGTAATGGTTTTAGTCACACCATTTAAGGTGAATTCACCTGTTACATCTGCTTCATCACCGTCTTCATCAAACTTGATTGAGGTGCTTTTGAATGTTGCCGTTGGGTATTTATCAACATTTAAGAAGTCTTTTCCGCGTAAGTGCTTGTCACGCTCAGCATGGTTTGAGTCGATGCTTTTAGTATCTATCGTTACATTGATTTTAGATGCATTAGGCGCTTTATCGTCATAACTAAAATCACCTGAAAAAGTATTAAAACGACCATGTAACCAGCTGTAACCTAAATGCTTAATTTTAAAAGTGACAAATGCGTGCGCACCATCTGTATCAATAACATAGTCAGCTGCATTTGCGTTAGCTGTTGAGAAAAGTGCAGCACTTAGTGCTGTGCCTAATAGTAATTTTTTCATATTAATCATCCTTCAATGGTTTGATCATTCTAATTAAGGTTTTATCTTTATCGATAAAATGATGTTTTAGTGCCCCTAAAGCATGTAAAACAACCACAGCTATTAGCCCATACGCGGCATAAAAGTGAATTTTACCTGCAATATCTTCTTGGTTCGCGACCGACTCTGGTAATGCCGGCACAGCAAATAAATTAAATACTTCAATTGCACGGCCATCAGCCGTAGAAATTAAATAGCCAGATGTCACAATGACGATTAAAGCTAAATAAATTAGTTTATGAACTGAGTGAGCAACTAGATTCATTGCTTTTGAACTGCCTGCAACAGGCTCAGGTTGGGTGCCTAACAAGCGCCAACCAAATCGAAACAGCAATAATGCCGCTAAGGTAATACCAACGCTTTTATGCAAGTCCAAAGAACCTTTGTACCAAGCGTCGTAATAGGTTAGCTCAACCATATATACGCCTAAGCCAAACAAACCAAACACCCCAAGTGCCATTAACCAGTGCACTAAGATGGCCACCCAGCCATAACTTGACTTTGAATTCTTTAACATACTCATTTCCCATGAGAATCGTGAAACTAGATACAGCTTAGCTTAGGATTTATATAATGAAAATAGCGTAAAACGAACAGCTTCTGTGCGTATATGCACACCCAGGCAAAGGAGAAAGGTGAAAGTAGTAAGGGGAAAGTGGAAAGGAAAAAGACAGAAGGTGCTAGGTGCTAGGTGCTAGGTGCTAGGTGCTAGGTGCTAGGTGCTAGGTGCTAGGTGCTAGCAATATTATGAATACTCGTTGATAAAAGCATCTAATTCTTAACGTGATAAATTTTGAGTTTTACGCACAACCGTTTAATCACTCAACCCAATAAACTCAGCCGATTTCAAAAGAAGTGACGCCAAAAATACGGTTTAATGGCAAGTTCGGACATTCACCCGTGTACATTCTGGCGGTTTCAAATGACACCTGCATGTTGTATTTCTGTGCCAAAGCAACAGCAGCTTGATTGATTTCGGGCGTATCAAGGAAAATAGCGTCGGATGCACTCGCTTTAGATTTTAAAGCAAGGAACAAAGATTCAGCCAATTCTGGTGAGTCGGCAAATAGAGGGCCAATTTTAAAGCCGTTCTGGCATTTGCGAATAACGCCGTATCCTGCCAATTCCCCATTTTGCATTACGCTAAACGCATCGCATTGGGGTTGGCTTAACCAGGCTTTAGTAAAGTTTGCTCTATTTACTGGGAAAAAAGCCTGTTCGTATGCGTCAATAATTTCGAATGGCACAGTCTTAAGATCAACAATGTCTGCATTTTGCGGTGAATTACCACCGCCTACTCCTGCAAAACGGATATTGCGATAAGCCAGATTAAAACCAGACTTTTTATAGTTCTCTTGCTGCTCCACCACACCATCAAGGCCAATATTCAACCCTTCAAGGCGCTTTAACGCGGCATTCCAAATTTGCATTCCGTAGCCTTTGCCTCGGTAATCAGGTTTAACAATGTAAAAGCCGATAAAGCCAAATGCATCGTGATAATTAATGGCAGAAATTGTAGCAATAGGTTCATCGTCTAGAAAACCAACTAGAAATCCTTCAGGATCAGCAGCAAAATAACACTCTGCATCATTAAGGCTCGGATTCCAGCCTTCTGCTGCAGCCCAATCAATCATGAGTTCGACTTCCTTCTTGGTCATGGTTTTGATTGTAAAATGTTTACTTTGCATCTGCTTTCCTTATATTTTTCAGTCTACTCTGACAGCTAACTTAAAACTTACTGCTTAAAACCATTAACTTCTAGTTATTCGCTTTCTTCCACCAAACCAACATAAATCTGGCTATTGGCATCTACCTGAAAGCAGCTGATCAGGTTTTCTTTCACCAGCTCTAACATGGCGATAAAGCTTACTACAACGCCACTTCTGCCCTCTTCTACCGTAAAAAGAGTGCTAAAAGGCAGCTGTGATTGAGCCTCTGAGAGTTTATCTAAGATTAAGCTCATCCGTTCACGGGTCGATAAGGCTTCTGCGGTAATATGATGGTGTTCAAATGTTTTAGCTCGGGCCATAACGTCGCTTAGCGCAACTAACAAGTCTTTCATGTCAACGTCAGGTAACAGTACCTCACGCTCACTGAATTCTGGCACCAGTGCTTCGGCAACAAAGATATCGCGGCCTTCGCGAGGGATTTCATCAAGATTTTCTGCGGCTTTTTTAAATTGTTCGTATTCTTGTAAACGTCTTACAAGCTCAGCTCGTGGGTCTTCTTCCTCTTCAAGCTCTTCATGTTTTGGTAATAATAATCGTGATTTAATTTGTGCTAATAGCGCCGCCATCACAAGGTATTCACCTGCCAGCTCAAGCTGAAACTCGCTCATCATTTCAACATAACTCACGTATTGCTCTGTAATACTAAAAATAGAGAGCTCTAGTACATCGAGTTTATGTTTTTTGATTAAATACAGAAGTAAATCGAGAGGACCTTCAAAAGTTTCTAAAATGATCTCTAGCGCATCGGGTGGAATATATAAATCTTCAGGTTTATCAACCACTGCTTTGCCATGCAAAAAAGCCAGTGGCAGCTTTTGCTGTACTGGCTCTTGTAAATTATCTGGCGCGTCAAGCTCTGGGCTAGTCAATGAAGTCTCTACTCAAATGGTTTAGTATCACCACAACCCACACGTAAGATTTCGATGCTATCATCTGACAAGTCAATTACTGTGGTTGCCTGTTCAGGAAGATAACCACCATGAATAATTAAATCAACTTGCTTTTCAATGCGATCGCGAATTTCATCAGGATCTGCCTCGGTATATTGCTCACCCGGTAAAATTAAAGAGCACGACATTAACGGTTCACCTAATTCAGCCAATAAAGCACAGGTGATTGGGTGTTCGATAACACGAATACCAATGGTTTTTTTCTTTTCGTTTAATAAACGCTTTGGTACTTCTTTAGTGCCTTTAAAGATGAACGTATAAGGCCCAGGGGTGTTATTTTTAATCAATCTGAATAACTGATTATCAACGCGAGCATAGGTAGATAGCTCAGATAAGTCGCGGCAGACCAAAGTAAAGTTATGGTGTTTTTCAATGCCACGAATACGTTCGATACGCTCTTTTGCTTGCTTATTACCAATGCTACAGCCAAGTGCGTAACCCGAATCGGTTGGGTATACAATAACACCGCCTTGCTTAATAATATCAACCGCTTGGCTGATTAAGCGTGGTTGCGGATTATCTGGATGAATATGAAAAAACTGACTCATTACACGCTCCTATTGCCCTTCCCATGCATGCCAAACCCCTTGGCAATCTTTTGGTAAGTATAAATTTTTACCTAACTCCAACCAACTTGTCGGAAAATGAAAATCTGACCCTTGCGACGCAAGTAAACCATATTCACGGCAAAGTTCACCTAAAAACTGGCGCTCACTGGGTGCTTGCTGTGGTTGTGCAACTTCCATCGCATCGCCACCGGCATCTTTAAATTCAATAATTAATTTCCGTAGCCACTTATTCGACATTTGATAACGCCCAGGGTGTGCTAGAACGGCAACCCCACCGGCTTGATGAATGGCAGCAATTGCAGTTTGCATATCGCACCAACTACTTGGTACATAACCTGTTTTTCCTCGCCCTAAGTACTTTTTAAATACCCCAGGAAAGTTTTTAGCTACACCACGTTCAATCAGTGCACGGGCAAAATGCGCCCGTGTGATCTGGGCGTTTTCAGCAAATGTTTTTGCTTGGTCATAAATGCCTTCAAAACCATTTTTCGCAAGGCGACGACCGATCTCTAAAGCGCGCTCTTCACGCTTGGCTTGTTGTGCTTGTAATAATGACAACAGTGCGTCATTTTCGTCATCAACATTTAAGCCAACAATATGAATTTCAAAGCTTTCCCATTTTGTTGATACTTCAACGCCAGCAATTAATTTAAGCGGTAAATTATCATTTGTAATGACTTGGCGAGCAGGTTTTATCGCACTTAACGTGTCGTGATCGGTAATTGCAAACACATCTATGTTTTTCTCAACCGCGCGGTGTAACAATTGCTCGACTGATAGCTGACCATCTGAGTATGTGGTGTGGCTATGTAAATCGTATTTTATCAAAGGGAAAGACTGCTTTACGTAAGTTCTTGAATCAATGATGTGAGTATAACAAAAATTTACTGCGAGGGCGTGATTATCTTATATAACTGTGTGTTTTACCCTCATAAATCGGCAATTGCGATGGGTAAATGCCGAACTCGTACTAATATGTAAATTAATACTTGACAGTATCCGCTTAGGTACGCTTTACTGTATGCACTTTCAGACACGTTAAATAAGCAATAACAATGAACAAAACAATTCAAATCACAATTTGGTGGTGGCACTCGTAACTAGCGGGTGACGAATTGTCGTGTCTAACGATTTCAAAACCCGCTCAAGTAGCGGGTTTTTTTATATCTAAATTTTAAGGTTTTATAATGAATTACATAGCAACTCTTACACATCATTGGTGGTGGCGCCTGGCTTAGCGGGACGGTAAGGGTCTATCTAATTTATAGGCATCTTTATACGAACCCCGCCAAGCATCGCTTCGCGGGGTTTTGTTTTTTAAAGAGTTTTTGGGAATGAGGGAGAATGAGGTTTGATTTTTAGTCATATAACAACGACACCGGGTGAAGTAACCAGTATCACTCAAGTGCGCGACTACATCAGTAGCCCACTTGCGTTATACAGTTTACTCGATAAGCCTAATTCACTGCTGTTAGAGTCTGCTGAAATTGATTCTAAAGACAGTGTAAAAAGTCTAATTTTGGTTGACTCAGCGCTACGTATTGTTTGCCAAGGCAAACAGGTCACACTCACTGCACAGTCAAATAATGGCAAGCAATTACTGCCTTATTTACAAACTCATGTGCAAAACTGCTCTGCAGAGCTTGTAGAAGATACATTAACGTTAACCTACAACGAGGTCGCAAGCGATATTGATGAAGCCAGTAAATTAGTAGCAGATAATGCATTTAGTGCGCTACGTAGCTGCATTAACAGTATTAAAAGCACCACAGACAACCCATTCTCTGTGTTCTTAGGCGGTGTGTTTGCCTACGACATGGTTGCTAATTTCGAAACCCTTTCTGATGTGCCTGACGGCGAAAACAGCTGCCCTGATTATGTTTTCTACCTCGCCGAAACGTTAGTTGTCATCGACCATCAAGCAAAAACAACCGAGCTAATTGGCAATGTATTTAACGGCCCTGAAGTTCATGCTAATTGCTTTGAGGTTGGTCAACAGTTAGAGCGTTTAAATGCCGTATGTGACAATGCACAAAGCTACCAAGGGCAAAAGCAAGCAGGCTCAAACCCAATTTCTGTTGATGTTAGCGACGAGCAATACTGCGAACATGTCATCAAGTTAAAAAACAACATCGTTGATGGCGATATTTTCCAAGTTGTGCCATCACGTACTTTTTCTCTCGCCTGCCCTGACTCACTTCATGCTTACAGCCAATTAAAACTACAAAACCCAAGCCCATATATGTTTTACATGCGCGATGAAGAGTTCGTGTTATTCGGCGCATCACCCGAGTCAGCCCTCAAATATTGCGCAGAGAGTAAACAAGTTGAGGTATACCCTATTGCCGGCACTCGCCCTCGTGGCAAGTTTGCTAATGGGCAAATTAATCCAGACCTAGACAGCCGCATTGAGCTTGAGCTTCGCAACGACCAAAAAGAACGTGCCGAGCACCTGATGTTAGTTGATTTAGCAAGAAATGATGTAGCCCGTATTAGCGTACCAGGCACACGTCACGCAAAAGAATTATTAAAAGTAGACCGCTACTCACAAGTGATGCATTTAGTTTCACGCGTGGTGGGTACTTTAAAACCTGAACTCGATGCGCTACATGCTTACCAAGCTTGTATGAACATGGGCACCTTAGTGGGTGCACCTAAAGTACGCGCTGCTGAGTTAGTTCGTAAAACCGAACAAAAACGCCGCGGCAGCTATGGTGGTGCTGTGGGTTATTTAACGGGCGATGGCGCCATGGATAGCTGTATTGTTATTCGCTCTGCCTTTGTTAAAAACGGCACAGCCTATGTGCAAGCAGGTGCAGGTGTGGTGTTTGATTCAGATCCACAATCAGAAGCCAATGAAACCCGCGCTAAAGCACAAGCTGTGATCACTGCGATTCAATCGACTTACGAGGCACAATAATGACGACAACATCAGCCTATAAAATCTACTTTTTAGATAACTTTGATTCATTTAGTTATAACTTAGTCGATGAACTTTCTATGTTAGGATGCCAGTTAGTGGTATACCGTAATAATATCAGTGCACAAAACATCTTCGACAAAATGTGCCAAGAGACAGTGCCTGTATTATTAGTGCTATCACCTGGCCCTGGCGCGCCATCTGATGCGGGTTGTTTAATGGAGCTCATTGAACTGTGTAAAGGCCGCTTCCCTATGCTCGGCATCTGTTTAGGCCAGCAAGCACTAACACAAAGCTACGGTGGGGTTATTGGTCATGCAGGCGAAACTGTGCATGGCAAGTCATCAATTATTTCGTTGACTGAGCACCCAGTATTCGCGGGTATGGGCGATAAAATGCCGGTTGCTCGTTATCATTCATTAATGGCAACCAAAGTCCCTGATGACGTTGAAGTAATTGCTTGTTATGAAAATATTCCGATGGCAATTTACCATCAACAAGATAATGCCCTTGGCTATCAGTTTCATCCTGAGTCAATTTTAACGCCAAATGGCGCATTGCTATTACAACAAAGCATTGAATTTTTAACCGCACGCGTGCAGTAGAGGAATAACATGGAAGCAACAACTCAAACCCAGTTAAACCAATTATTAGCAAAGCAAGATTTATCATTTTCGCAAGCAACTCAATTGTTTGGCGCCATCATGAATGGCCAGCTTAATGATATTGAATTAACGGCTGCACTTATCGCCCTAAAACTAAAAGGCGAAACAAGTGATGAAATTGCCGGTGCTGCGGCATCAATGCGCGCCAATGCAGTGCCATTTCAAACCAGCAAAACCTTACTTGCTGATAGCTGTGGTACCGGTGGCGATGGCTCAAACACAATTAATATTAGTACCACGGCTGCTATTGTTGCTGCCGCTGCGGGCATCAACATGGTCAAACATGGTAATCGCAGTGTGTCGAGTAACTCGGGCTCTGCAGATTTACTCAAAGCCTTGGGTATCAATATCGATATGAGCCCTGAGCAAGCTGCCCATTGTTTAGACAAAACCGGCTTTACATTCTTATTTGCACCGCATTATCACAGTGGTGTACGCCATGCGATGGGCGTGCGTACGGCCCTTAAAAGCCGCACAATTTTTAATATTTTAGGGCCACTGGCCAACCCTGCTGCCCCTGAGGTGCAATTGCTTGGTGTTTATGACCCTTCGCTGTGTTTACCAATGGCCGAAACCCTAAAAACCCTTGGCACAAAACGCGCTATGGTGGTTCACGGTGCAGGCACTGATGAAATTGCCTTACACGGAACAACCAAAGTGGTTGAACTTAATAACGGTGAACTGAGTGAATACACGCTAACAGCGAGCGATTTTGGTCTTGCAAACTATTCACTTGAACAACTAGCAGGCCAAGGCCCAGAATATAACGCAAAAGCAAGCTTAGCGATTTTACAAGGTCAAGGTGAAATGGCGCATAACGCAGCCATTATAGCCAACGTTGCCGCTCTTCTTTATTTAACCGATAAAGCAGGTGATTTAAAAGCAGCCGCAGATCAAGTAAGCAATTTATTAGCATCAGGCAAAGCGATGGACACATTGAACGCAATTATTGAGGTAAGTCATGGCTAACGTGTTAGACAAAATTGTTGCCGACAAACGTATTGAATTAGAACAAAGAAAAGCACAGCGCCCGCTTGAGTCATTCATTAGCGAGGTTGTGCCAACCAAGCGAGACTTTGAAGGCGCATTAGCAGCAACCGGTACACAGTTTATTTTAGAATGTAAAAAGGCCTCACCGTCAAAAGGACTTATTCGCGAACCATTTAATTTAGACGAAATTACATCGGTTTATAAAAAGTACGCAACCTGTATGAGCGTACTAACGGATGAAAAATATTTCCAAGGTAGCTATCAGTACCTTGAGTATGTGCGCAGCCAAGTTGAACAGCCGCTTATTTGTAAAGACTTCTTTATTGATGAGTACCAAGTATATTTAGCACGCTTATCTGGTGGTGATGCCATTTTATTAATGCTCTCTGTCCTTGATGACGAGCAATATTTAGCGCTTCACAAGGTGGCTGACTCTTTAAACATGTCAGTACTCACTGAAGTCAGTAATGAGCAAGAAGTAAGCCGTGCTCTTGCACTTAATGCCAGCCTAATTGGTATTAATAACCGCGACCTTCGTGATTTAAGTACTGATCTTGCAACAACTGAGCGTTTACGTCAGCTTATCCCAAATGACAAAGTGGTAATTTCAGAGTCAGGCATTTATACCCATAAAGATGTAAAACGCCTTGCACCATTGTGCGATGGCTTTTTAATTGGCAGCTCATTAATGGCTGAGCGCGACTTAGAAGCCGCATGCCGTAAAGTCATTTTAGGTGAGAACAAAGTGTGCGGTTTAACCCGTTCACAAGATGCGATAGCAGCCTACGCCAGTGGTGCTGTGTATGGTGGCTTAATTTTTTATCCTAAGTCACCGCGTTATGTCGATATCGACTGTGCCAAGCAAGTTACGCAAAGTGCCCCGCTCGCGTATGTGGGTGTGTTTGTCAATGCACCTCTAGAACAAGTGGTCGATTATGCACAAAGCTTAAAATTAGCTGCAGTGCAATTACATGGTGACGAGAATAGCGAGTATATTCAAAGTCTCAGAAAGCAATTACCGCTTGGCTGTGAAATTTGGAAAGCCCAAGCCGTTAAAGGCGAATTACCCAAACCGCTTGAAGGGGTTGACCGCCATTTGTACGACACTTACAGCAAAAGCCAAAAAGGCGGCACAGGCGAAGCATTTGATTGGTCTGTGCTTGAGACGGCAACCGTGCCGTTTATGTTAGCCGGGGGTTTAAACCCAGAAAATATTCACGCAGCGCTTTATCGCGGTGCTAATGGTCTTGACCTAAATTCTGGCGTTGAAGCGTCAGCGGGTAAAAAGTGCCAAACAAAATTACAAAATGCGTTTTCGCATATCAGAAATTATTGAGGTTAGAATGCAAAATCCAGCTTATTTCGGTGAATTCGGTGGTATGTTTGTACCACAGCTGCTTGTGCCAGCACTCAAGCAACTAGAAGCAGAGTTTAATAAATCGCAAAACGATCCAGCTTTTCAGGCTGAGTTTGAAAAACTATTAAATGAATACGCAGGCCGCCCTACGCCATTAACACTGACACGTAACTTAGTTAAAAACCCTAAGGTAAAACTGTATTTAAAGCGTGAAGATTTACTGCACGGCGGTGCACACAAAACCAATCAAGTACTTGGTCAAGCACTCCTTACCAAACGCATGGGTAAAAAAGAAGTGATTGCAGAAACAGGTGCCGGCCAACACGGTGTTGCAACAGCCCTAGCCTGTGCCTTACTTGGCTTAAAGTGCCGTATTTACATGGGTGCAAAAGACGTTGAACGTCAACAACCAAATGTATTTCGTATGAAATTAATGGGCGCAGAGGTTATTCCTGTCACAGCGGGCTCTGGCACCTTAAAAGATGCCGTAAACGAAGCCCTGCGTGACTGGTCAGCAAATTACAAAGATGCTCACTATCTACTAGGCACTGCAGCAGGCCCTCACCCATTCCCAACCATGGTGCGAGAGTTCCAAAAAATGATTGGTGAAGAAGCAAAACAACAAGTACTGAAAGCTGAAGGCCGCTTACCGGATGCTGTGCTTGCTTGCGTGGGTGGTGGCTCTAACGCCATTGGTATGTTCACAGACTTTATTGATGAGCCAAGCGTAAAATTAATTGGTGTAGAGCCTGCTGGTAAAGGCTTAGATACCCACCAGCATGGTGCAACCTTATGTAAAGGCACAAAAGGCATTTTACACGGTACCTATACCTATATTATGCAAGATGATGATGGTCAAATTGAAGAGTCTTACTCTGTATCAGCAGGTCTTGATTACCCAGCTGTTGGTCCACAGCATGCGCACTTACATGAAACTGGCCGTGCAGAGTACGTAGGTATTACCGATACTGAAGCGCTTGAAGCATTCCAACTACTGGCTAAAAACGAAGGGATTATTCCAGCGCTTGAATCAAGCCATGCTCTCGCATATGCCCTTAAATATGCCGAGCAACAAACCAAAGACACCATTTTAGTGGTTAACCTAAGCGGTCGAGGCGATAAAGATTTAGCTCACGTACACAGTGTTTTATCAGAAGGAGGCGCACTATGAGCCAGACTAACCGTTACGGACAACTGTTCGCCACATTAAATGAAACAAACCAAGGTGCTTTTGTACCCTTTGTTACGATTGGCGATCCTAATAAAGCACTGAGCGTAGAAATCATCAAAAGCTTAATTGATGGCGGCGCTGATGCCCTTGAGCTAGGTATTCCATTTTCAGATCCGATTGCAGATGGCCCAGTGATCCAAGCTGCCAACATTCGTGCTCTTGATGAAAACATTAATACCCAAGATTGCTTTGATATTATTAAACAAGTGCGCCAGTACAATGCCGATATTCCAATTGGCCTGTTATTGTATTCAAACTTAGTGTTTAAACGTGGCATTGAGAAGTTCTATCAAGATGCTAAAGAAGCCGGTGTCGATTCAATTTTAGTGGCTGACGTGCCGCTACATGAGTCAAAGCTATTTCGCCAAACAGCGATGAAAAATGGTATTGACCCAATTTTTATTGCTACACCGAATGCTGATGATGACACGTTACGAGAGTGTGCGTCATATGGCCGCGGTTACACATACCTTCTTTCACGCGCAGGTGTGACAGGCACAGAAACCAAGGCACAAATGCCAGCAGATTCATTAGTTAAAAAACTAAAAGATTACCATGCTGCACCGGCATTATTAGGCTTTGGTGTATCAACACCGGAAGATGTTAAATCAGCACTTGAGTCAGGGGCCGCTGGTGCGATTTCAGGCTCTGCGGTTGTTAAAATTATCGAGGCAAACCTTGATGATCAAGCAGCAATGCTAACTGGTTTAAAAGAGTTTGTAGCTAGTATGAAAGCAGCTACAAAGTAAGTTTGTTTTTATTACTAAAAAAGGGCCATAAAGGCCCTTTTTTGTACTTAACAATTTATGATTAATGATGGCGGTGCTCGCCTTCTTTAATTTCTTCTATGAATTTTCGATTAAAGGCCTCTAAGTCGGCTGGGCTTCGGCTTGTAACTATGCCCTTATCAACACACACCTCTTGATCAACCCAATTAGCCCCTGCATTGATCAAATCCGTTTTGATACTTGGGTATGAGGTTACTTTGCGCTCCCTTAGTTTGTTAATTTCGGCTAATAGCCATGGGCCGTGGCAAATCGCGGCGATAGGTTTGTTTTTACCGGCACTGAAAAAACCATCAACAAAGGCTTTTGCTTCGCTATCTTGACGTAACGTATCTGGGTTGAATAAGCCACCAGGAAGCAGTAACGCGTCATACTCTGCAGAGTCTGCTTCGCTGACTACACGGTCAACACTGACTCGCTCACCCCATTGGTTTTCATCCCATGCGGTGATATCGCCACGATCAAGTGACACAACTTCGACAAGTGCACCTGCTTCTAATAATGCGCTTCGTGGTGACAATAGCTCGCTTTGCTCAAAACCATTGGTTGCAAGAATAGCAATCTTTTTACCATTCAGTTGGCTATTTAAATTTGACATGTTATCTCCTTATTTAGGTAAACCTAAATGATTAACAGCATACAACATGCCAAACTTAATAGATTGAAAATATTGAATAAATTTTCAGGTGTTCTATTTATGCTCTGTAAATACTACACCCGCTTTGCAAATCCTGCTTATAAACCTTCTTTGAGTGCTTTAGCAGGTTTAAAAACTGGCTTGTTAGCGCCTTCAATTTCAATTTCTTCACCGGTTTGTGGGTTGCGTCCTTTGCGTGCTGGGTAATAACTCAGAGCAAACGTACCAAAGCCATTAATTTGCACTTGATCGCCCTCAGAAAGAGACTTTTCGATAGAATTTAACATGCTGGTTAAGGCAGCTTGAGTGTCTTTTTTTGTTAATTCACTGTGGGCAGCCATTTGCGATACTAACTCGGCTTTATTCATAAAAAGTGCTCCAAAATACGCCGCTTAATCATCTGAGGTTAAGCGGAAAAAGATAAGGTAAAACAACCTAAACGCAGGTTTAGGCCAGATTGGCTCGGGAGGCTAAGCTTTCAGGGCTGCTAAGTCAACCTTGTATCTTGCACGATAACTTGATACAACCCAGTATCTTTTTAAATTAGAGCATTTATAAATTTATGCATGCGATTATTGAATACATCCCGCTGATTTTATTTTTTGCGGTTTTCAAGTTAGTTGATATTTATTGGGCAACAGCCTTGCTGATGCTAACCACCTTAATTCAAGTTGCTTACTGTTATTTTAAAGATGGTAAAGTGCCAACCCGTCACTGGGTGTTTTTTGCTATAGCAGTGGTGTTAGGTACCCTCACCTTAGTGTTCCACGATGAGCAGTTTGTGAAATGGAAAGCCACCATTGTGTATGCCATTTTCAGTGTTACTTTGTTAGTAAGCCGCTATGTACTTGGCAAGAACTTAGTGAAAAAAGCACTTAGCTCGATTTTAGAAAATGCCTCTGAGAGTAAACAAGAAATCAACGTACCTGAAGCCCTTTGGAATAAGCTTAACCTATTTTGGGTTGCAGTGACTGCAGGTATCTCGGCACTGAATATCTACATTGCCTATAACTTTTCGCTCGATTTTTGGGTTAACTTTAAAGTGTTTGGCTTAATGGGCATTACCTTTGTTTGCGTGTTAGCAACGATCATCACCCTATTCAAATACTTACCTGAAGATGACGAAGAGAAAGATCCAAAGCAATCTTAATGTCATAAATCTGTCGTCTTAGCTTGTTAGCGTAAACAAAAAACACGCTGAGACGACATTGAACGCTAACCAATACCGCTGGCTTGAATTTACCCTCATATTTGTTTCTCTGCCGCTATTAGGCTTCTTTCTTCGTGCCTACCTCGCTAACTGGCTTATTCCTGCCCTTATTATTTTAATGGCCGTGTGCGGCATGTTGCTTTTATCTGATCCCCATTTTAAGCGCTTTCGTTTAACTAGCCTTGGGCAATTTAGTGCGGTAAAACGTCGCTTATTTAGTTTCTTCTTTTTAGGGGCGCTATTCTCTGGAATGTTTTACGGCATCATGAATCAAGAAAACTGGTTTTCACTGCCACGAAACTCATTTAACGATTGGCTAATGTTGTTATTGCTCTACCCTATTTTATCGGTGATGCCGCAAGAGCTTATTTTTAGAACCTATTTTTTCCATCGCTACAAACGCATTATGCCAAGTAAAACGGTGCGTATTATTGTCAGCGCATCGGTGTTTGCGTTGGCGCATATTGTCTATGCGAATGTATTGGCCGTGCTTCTAGCATTTTTAGGTGGGCTGCTGTTTTCTTATACTTACGCGCAAAGCCGCTCAACCTTCGTGTGTGTGATTGAACACAGCTTATGGGGACTTTGGATGTTTACCCTTGGCTTGGGTAATGTGCTCGATGCGGGGGCCTTTTAATTTAATAGGCATAAAAAAGCCGCGCAAAGTGCGCGGCTAAGTATTGAACTGGTCTTTAAAATCCGAAAATACTAAATGCAAAAAACTTAGTGGCCACCGTATTTACAAAGATTAGTAATAAAATGGCAGGGATAAACGTTGATAGCGAGAAGTTCACATACTTCTCTGTGAAGCTGCCAATATAGCCTTCACAGCCTTGGCTTAGCTCTGCCGACAAGTTTGCTTTTTTCCAACGATACATAACGAATAAACACACCATTAAACCGTTAAGCGGTAAAATTGTGTCGTAAAACACATCATAAACAATATCAAATAAGCTCTTATCTGCACCGCCATAGCTAACAAACTTTGTAAGCGAGTCAACCATACCAAATGACATTGTACACAGCACAGTTAAAACACCTGTAGATAAAGTTAAGATAGCCAGTGCTTTTTTACGGCTAATACCTTTGCGGTCGCTTAAAGTCGCTGTTGGCACCTCTACAATTGATACAAGTGACGTAATTGCAGCAAAAAAGACAAGTAAGAAGAATACAAACGCAACAATTGATGCACCCACGTAGCCAATATCAGCTTGTAACGCTAATAAAATTTTTGGTAGGTAAACAAAAATCATCGATACTGACGAATCTGATAAATTACTAGGGTCAGTATCTGGGTTAAAACTGAAAATAGCTGGAAGCACCATTAGACCAGCAATAAATGCCACCATCGAGTCAGTAACTGCAACCATTTTTGCACTACCAACAATGTCATCTTTCTTAGAAATATACGATGCATAGGTCATTAAGATACCCATACCCAGTGACAACGAGAAAAACGCTTGAGCTAATGCACCATTTAATACGCTGGCATCCATTTTTGAAAAGTCAGGAACAACATAGTACTTAACACCGGCCATTGCGTTATCAAGAGTTAGTACGTATACAACCAACGCGGTGAGTAGTACAAATAAAGCTGGCATCATAAACTTAGCCGCTTTTTCAATACCTTCTTTAACACCGCCCACTAAAATCAAGTTAACGATGATGGCAACCACGGCCATATAACCAAACACGGTGTAGCTATTGATAAAGGTGCCAAAATTATCCGGCTGCGCCAAGGCATCTAGATTACCAAAAGCGGTTTGCGATAAATAACCGAAAATCCATACCGTGATCACCATGTAAAAAACAGCAATCATAAATGGCGTTAATACAGCTAAAAAGCCAGCAAAGTTCCATTTTGGATCATTACCCGCTAAAAATTTGTATGAACCTAGTGGATCTTTTTGCGCTTTACGACCCATGGCCATTTCAGCCATCATCACTGGCAAACAGATAAAAATGACAAACAATGCATAGACTAAAAGGAAAGCACCACCGCCGTTTTTTGTGGCTGAAACAGGAAAACCTACTAAGTTTCCGATACCTACAGCAGAACCGGCTGCCGCTAAAATAAAACCGAGGCGGGAGCTAAAATGCTCGCGTTTTTCGCTCATTTAAAAACCTTATTATTATTTTCTCAACCCAGCGACTCTACCAGTGTTACACCGCGTATTTCAAGCTTTATAAGTTAAAGTTATATGGGTTTGTGTAAAGATTATTACGCGAATAATCTCTCGTCTATTGCTAAGAATATGCTACTATTTTTTAAAAATAACATTGAGAACACACCATGCTGTATATGATTTATTCAACTGATGTTGAAAATAGTTTAGAAGCTCGCAAATCTGCACGTCCTGCTCACTTAGCACGCCTTCAAGAATTAGACGATCAAAACCGTTTATTTACGGCAGGCCCATTGCCAGCCATTGACAGTGAAGATCCGGCTGACGCTGGTTTTACTGGTTCATTAGTGGTTGCTGAGTTTGAGTCATTAGAAGCAGCACGTGAATGGGCAGCAAACGATCCGTATATTGCGGCGGGTGTTTACGACAACTCAGTGGTAAAACCATTTAAGAAAGTATTTGGTTAACCTCTGAACTTAACTGAACCAATAATTCAGTGTTTGTTCACGGCTTATTAACTAAGATTTGGCTATTGAATTACAGAATTTAACGTAATTACTTGAATTTTAGTTAATTGGTTAATTAAACTAAATGGGTCTGGTTTAGGAGTTCCCCGTCATGCGCATATTATTAGCCTTCAGTTTTAGTCTTTTATTTGCATTATCAAGCTTTCATGCTGATGCCAATAAGAAACAAGCCCAAGAGGTGACTAAAAAGCAGGCTGTGACGATCGCCAAAAAGTCTGAAGACGGCCGAACCCTAAAAATCACAGAGCAAGATAAAGTATTTACCGTAAGAATTTTAAAAACGAACGGCCACGTGGTTGATGTCCATGTGAACAAAAAGACTGGCGAAGTGAAAAAGGATTAAGAATGCGAATTTTAGTTATTGAAGATGATTTACACTTAGCAGATAACCTTCGTAATGCCCTAGAAAAAGAGCGTTACAGCGTTGACCTTTGTCACGATGGTGAAGCTGGTTTATTCCATATTACCGAATACCCGCTAGATATGGCGGTAGTCGATTTAGGCTTACCTAAAGTTGATGGTATTGAACTAATTACCAAAGCACGCGCACAAGGTATTACCATTCCTATTTTGATTTTAACGGCACGTGACCGTTGGCAAGATAAAGTAGAAGGCTTAGATGCAGGTGCAGATGACTACCTAACTAAACCTTTCCACGTTGAAGAGCTAATTGCCCGCTGTAATGCGCTTATCCGCCGTAGCGCCGGTAAAGCAAACCCAGAAATGACAGCTGGCCCTATTAAAATTCATACTCGCTCACAGCAAGTATGGGTTAACGATAAAGAACTTAGCTTAACGGCATACGAATACAAAGTTTTAGAATACCTAATGGTTAATCCACAAAAGGTAATTTCTAAATCTGAACTAACTGAGCACATTTACGACCAAGACTTTGACCTTGATTCAAACGTAATCGAAGTTTTCGTATTGCGTTTACGTAAGAAGCTTGACCCTGATGGTACCCTTAACCCTGTTGAAACATTACGCGGCCGTGGTTATAGGCTAAAAAGTCAGTGGTAGCATCGCAAATACCGCTTAAAGTAAGGCAAGGATTTATCCTTGTCTTTGTTTTATTAGTCGCCCTACCAATTCTGTTTTTCTCAATTGGTAAGGCTTACTACGCCTCTTTGGTCGAAGCGACCGAAAAAACCCTCGAAGCTCACTTATATTCATTAATTTCTGAAGTTGATTTCACTGAACGTGGCATTGTTATGCCAAGCACCATCTTAACGCCAGAGCTAAATCGATTAAACTCAGATACCTACGCGATGGTTTATCGCGGTGACTTACCAGTTTGGTATTCTGAATCGGCTACTAATATCAACTTTATTCCTGATAACTTTGAAGCCCCAGCTGGCTCTGCGGATTTTCGTCGGGTTGAATACAACAATACCGTATATTGGCAATTAACCCTTACCGTTATTTTAGAAAACATTGATCAATCTGAGCATGCACGTTTTATCCTATTAAAGCGTAATGATGCCCTACTGAGGTTGATGGATGGCTTTAAGCAGACACTCGTAAATTGGATGTATGTCATGGGAGTGTCCATTGCTGCACTCATGGCGATTGGTTTTGTTTGGAGTGCAAGACCACTGCAACGACTCGATAAAGAAATTAAAGCCATTGAGTCGGGTGATAACCAACAAATTAAAGGTCTTTACCCGGTTGAACTACAAACTATTAAAGCCGATTTAAACTTATTGCTTGAATCGCAGCAACGCCAAAAAGAGCGTTACCGTGCTTCGTTGAGCGACCTTGCTCATGCATTAAAAACGCCTTTGGCAGTGCTTAAATCAAGCCCTTTAGCCAATGATGCGGATGCACAAGAGCAGCTAGACCGAATTAATGTGATGATCGAACACCAGTTAAAGCGCGCTGCAACAGGTGCGTCTGACACATGGAAGAAACAAACTCATATCAAGCCTGTTATTGACTCAATTATAAGCGCGATGAGCAAGGTTTATCGCGACAAAGATATTATATTTACATCAGAGGTTAGTGAAAAAGACTATTTCTTGGGTGATAAAACAGATTTGATGGAACTACTTGGTAATTTAATCGATAATGCCTGTAAAGCTTGCCGTTCACAGGTCGATATAAAGGTTAAGCAGAACAAAAAGTTAACCCTCAGTATAAGTGATGATGGCCCAGGTGTCCCTGAGCACAAGCGTGAATCATTACTGACTCGCGGTACCAGACTCGATACCTATGAAAGTGGCCACGGTGTCGGCATGGCTATCGTGTCGGATTTAGTCAACTCGTATAATGGCACCTTAACCATTAAAGATGCAGAGAAACTAGCCGGTGCTGAGTTTATATTAGAGTTTAATTACCATGATAAAAAATAAAACATCAATACTCGTTAAGGGCAGCTTTCTAGCTTTAATTGCGAGTGCATCGCATGCTCAAGCAGAGCAAACGTGTGAGCTTGCTAGCAACAATACCGATGACACCAAACGCTATATTCAATGTCTTGATCAAGTTATCGCCGATCTGCAGCGTGACCAAAAGATGTGGATTAATAAGCTCACTATGGATCTTGAGAAAATCAAAGAAGATAGCGGTAACAGCCAATTGCTACCGATTTTTAATCGCAGCATCAAGAACCAAGAGCGTTATTTAGAAGACAGCTGTCGTTGGCGTTATCTACAAAAAATGCCAAATAGTACGAAAGCCGCTATTGCCTACAAGCAATGTGAAATTGAGATCCTAAAAAACCATGTGCAGGTTTTACAGCGACCTCTAAAGTAATAGCAACTCACAGATTTTCATGGACAAAAAGGCGCTTAAGCGCCTTTTTATACCAATTCGCTTAATTAAGTGGTCTATTTTGAGGCAAGAAAACCTCGTTGATAGCAAGGCAAAAATTTCGTTATTTAGTTGTTCTAAATCAGAAATTTTTAACGCAGATAGCGACAGGTTTAATCCCTCAAAATGATTAAGTATTATTGCGGATTGGTATTACTCTTCAAGTTTTAGCTCTTCGCCATTGCCAAGCAAGGTAGCTAACCATCGCCCTTCTTGACTAGTCTCTAAGGCTATTTTAACTATCATGGTTAATGGGACTGACAACAACATGCCCACGGTCCCCATCAGCCAGCCCCAGAATATTAACGATAAAAACACCACCAGCGTCGATAAACCCAACCCTTTACCCATAAAGCGCGGTTCAACAATGTTACCCATGACGGTGTTAATAACCAAATATCCGCCAGCAATAAACCCTGCAACCAGTGGGCCTTGAGTTATCAAAGCAAGTAACACAGGAGGCACGGCAGCAATGATAGAGCCTATGTTTGGAATGTAATTAAGCATGAACGCCACTACACCCCAAAGTACAAAGTAATCAACATCAAGTGCCCACAGCATAAAGCCTGCAAGCATACCTGTGCCTAAGCTAACCAGCGTTTTAATAGCCAGATAAGAATTAATTGAATCTAAAAAGCGATCAACCTGCTGCATTTTCATTTCAGGATCGTCCAGTGCTAAATGCACTTTTTTACTCAGCATAGGTCCTTCAAACAACATGAACACCACGGTTAGGATGATCAAAAACAAGTTAGCCATCACGCCACCAAGGCCTGTGAGCATGTTGGTTGCAACATCAATCATTTTGCCCGGATCGAATAAAGAAATAATCTGCTCTTTATCAATCAGGATGTTATAACTCGCTGCAACATTGACCACCCAGACAAATTCTTCTTTTAGTTGTGCTTTGTACTCAGGCAGCTTTTCAGAGAAATCGGTCATCGATTGCCCAACCAACCCGGCAAGGCTTATCCCTACACCGACAATCATCAACATCACAAATACAACAGCAATGCCTTTAGGGATACCGTATTTGGCAAAGAAACGAATTAAGGGATTACAAATAATGGCAATAAAGGCTGCCAATACAAATGGGATAACAATCACACTTGCAGCTTTAATACCAGCTAAAACAACGACTAAAGCAGCAAATATCACTAAACTTTTATTTACACCAGTCAGGCTCGACAAAATAAAATCCTTGTTAGTTTTTTTATCAGTGTAAGTGAAATACGTCGCAAAATAAATCACAAAGCTGCTGGCACAATTAATGCTCTTTATACGTGCATAATTTGAACAATTTATGATACATATAACTAAGCGTGCTTTAAAAGGAGCTTTATATGGCACATTTATCCGAACAAGAACTCACTTTTTTCAACCGTTTATTCGAGGCAGAACGGACTGATAGCGATCCAACCGATACAAAAATGTCTGTTAGGCTCAATTTGCCTGATAAATTAAACGGCTTACTTACCAATGCCAAACTGACACTGCTTGCTGAAGTGGGGATTTATCAATTGTGGTTTCCGCTTGAATTTACCAAGGACGAGAATGGTCAGCTGATCCCTGTACTTAGCGCACCAGAAGTAATAGACACCAAAGGCATTGAGCGCAGCTGGCGTACGCCTGATCTCGAAATACACACCGAACAATTTCAAATATTGTCTTTATCAAGCACAGGCGTGTTACTCAAGCCAAAGCGTCAAACTCCTATTCTCAATAAAGAAATACTGTTGGCATTTAATTTACCGAGTGAAGAACAGGTTATTCTTAGCGTAAAGCCAATAAGAACGACCAGCAAAGGAATTGCCGGAAAAATAGTGAAAGTGTGTCAGGGTGAAGATGCACTTCGTAATTACTTATTTGAGACCCATAAGCACCATCATGCAAAGCTATACGAGCAAGGTAACTTTACTACTGAGCTTATCTAGTTGCAGCAGCTTAACAGCTTAGATAAGCTTGGCGTTTTGCAGCAAGTCACAACAAGGTATTTTATGAGTTACCCTATAGGAACCCCTGGTAAGCCGTGGAACAAAGAAGATAAGAAAGCATGGTTTGAATTACAGTCAGTAAAGCGTAGCTATTTAGATGATGTTGTATCGCAACTAGACTCTTTAACAAGCGATTTCAATATTGAGCAATATGGCGCATTAAGTTACGACAGCGACAAATACCCTCTTTACATTTTAAAGAGCAAACAATGGCAAGCTGATAAACCTGTTGTGCTGGTTACCGGTGGTGTTCATGGTTATGAAACAAGTGGCGTGCATGGTGCTTTAGCGTTTGCTAAGAGAAGTGCCAAAGACTACTTTGCTGATTTTAATATTTTAGTGGCTCCGTGTATCAGCCCTTGGGGATATGAAACGATTAACCGCTGGAATCCAAATGCCACGGATCCAAATCGCTCTTTCTATGCAGGTAGCCCCGCTGAAGAGTCTGCAGCAATTATGCAATATTTAGCCGATAACACTATTTCACCTTATGTGCATATTGACCTACATGAAACGACAGACACTGATAATAGTGAGTTTCGCCCTGCTCTAGCTGCTCGTGATGCAACGACCCACGATAACTGGAATATCCCAGATGGCTTTTATCTTGTCGCTGATAGTGAGCGTCCGCATGATGCATTTCAGGCAGCGATTATAAAATCAGTTGGAAAAGTAACCCACATCGCACCAAGTGATGAGAATAACCAATTGATTGGCGTACCACAAACCCAATTCGGTGTAATTAATTACCAAGCGAAAAAGCTTGGTTTATGTATGGGTTTAACTGATGCAGAATTTGTCACAACAACAGAGGTTTACCCTGATAGTCCACAAGCAAATGATGACATTTGTATTGATGCACAAGTAGCCTCAATTACCGGTGCTCTAAATTACATTGTTAACAAATAGTTAGCTATACTTTAAAAAGGGAGTGGATTATTTATTCACTCCAATGCAAAATAATTAGATAGGATTCACATAAAAATAAAATTAATGAAAAAGTTATGTTTTTTTAAATTTGTATACTAAATAACTAGACACATACATAGAATTGTATAAAATTCGCGCTCTTTTTAAGTTCAAAAGGAAGCAAATTGGAATTTAAGAATCACTATGGCAGTGTCAGGATTATTACTGAAGGTCCAATTGTTATTGGGCAGTTTTCTGGCAATATTAACGCTCGTTTAGTCAATGACTTTGCAATCAATTTAAAAAAGCATATTACTGCTTTCGCTGGAAAGCCGTGGGCGTATATTAGTCATTCTACCCATTTACTTGCTACCACCCCTGATGCAGAACGTGGTTTTACTCAATTATTCCGTGCCCTGCAAGGCACTAACTGTATAGCAACCGCTTATATGTTTAGCTCGTCTATTGTGCTTAATCAAATGAAACGCATCATTGCACAAGCACAATCTCCAATTCAAATAATGGACTGTTTATTTGATGATTTAGACAGCGCTAAAGCTTATGTGCTAAAGCAGCTAGAATTTGCAGAAATGGCTTGTTAAAAACAAGCCATTTTCGTTTCTATAGCCGTGATTGAGGTTAATCTCGGTAAAACTTAGTTTCTTTAGTTATTGCGATATCAGCATCTTCTAATGCTTGAATGTGAAAACTAATAGGCGTTACTTTTGACTTTAACTCGTAGCCATCAGCAACCACAGTGACAGGCACACGTTTCATCTGACCTGCTTCAACAGTTATCTTTTCCGGCACCTGTAAACTTGCTTCTGCAATACCAGTGATACCGATTGAATAGCTCAAGCTATGTTGTGTTTTGTTGATAATTGATAAGGTATATGGGTTTTCTACTAAACCTTCAAAATTAACGCGGTACAGGGCATTACGGTCACGAATGACAGAGGCCTCAATAGGTGTTCGCATTGCCATCCACACAACCATGCCCACGACAAACAGCGCCGTTAAACCACCATAGCCAAGCAGTTTTAACCTAAATGGGTTGGTCGTTTTGCCTTCCATTTGTTTTTCTGAGGCGTATTTGATCAGTCCTTTTTGATAGTTGAACTTTTCCATAGTGCTATCACATGCATCGATACATAAGCCACAGTTTATGCATTCATACTGCAAGCCATTACGAATATCGATACCCGCCGGACATACTTCGACACATAGGTTACAGTCTACGCAGTCACCTAAGCCTAATTCTTTAGGGTCGGCTTTACGCTTACGCGCACCACGAGACTCCCCTCGCGCTTGATCATAGGTAACAACTAACGTGTCTTTATCAAACATCACTGATTGAAAACGCGAATATGGGCACGCCACTGTACACATTTTTTCACGTAAGAATCCCGCATTACCATAGGTACAAAACGCGAACAAGAATACCCAAAAGCTGACGATACCAGACATTTCTAGGGTAAATAAGCTCATGTATAGAGACTTAGCGGGGATGAAATAAGCCATAAATGACATAGATGTAATCAATGAGATCACCAGCCAAGCTGCATGCTTAGTAATTTTCTTTTGCCATTTACTCACTGACCATTCAGCTTTATCAAGTTTAATACGCTGATTACGGTTACCTTCAACTTTGTGTTCGACCCAAGTAAACATCAGCATCCAAATTGTTTGAGGGCAAGTGTAACCACACCAAACACGCCCTAACCAATTAGTGACGAAAAACAATGCAAACGCCCCTGTCATAAATAACATAGCTAAGATCATAAAATCTTGTGGTAACAGCGTTAAACCAAACAGGGTAAATTTTTGGCTGGCTACATCGAGTAATACGGCTTGGCGGCCATCATAGGGGATCCACGGAATGGCGATGAACGTCAGCATCAGCACCCAGCCTAAGTAACGGCGGATACGTTGGAAATACCCCTTTTGCTCACGAATATAAATTGGCCCTTCTTGGTTGTAGGGCTTGATGATTAAGTCTTGCTCTTTAATATCAAATTTCATTTTGCTACTTACTTTTGTGTCGGTAATAACCTGACAGAGCAACAATCAGGCCAAGAAAAATTAAAAATAAGTTATTGATATTAAATGATTAAATTTATATTTGAACGCTCAAAAGCACGATATATCGCGAATGATCGCGATATATCACGAACTAACGCTTTATCGCTAGCTTTTTCATTTTTGATCTAAGGGTACTTTCGGGAAGTCCCAGCAAGGTTGCAGCACCATTTTCACCTGATATTTGCCCGTTACAGCGTTTTAGCACCTCACAAATATGCTGCTTTTGAACAGCATCAAGAGAAACCACCTGCTCATTTGATTGCTCGTTACTCAAAGGTGCTGAAAGCTGTAATACAGCTTGCTTAGACAAAATAGCTTCACGCTCAAGGATATTTTGTAGCTCACGAATATTGCCTGGCCAATCATAATTCGCCAGTTTGGTGAGTGTTGCTTTGCTTAGCCCTTTTAACTGTTTACCTAAGCGCTTGTTTAACTGCGTTATAATATTTGCTGCGAGGAGTGGAATATCTTCCTTGCGTTCACGAAGCGCAGGCACTCGAATAGGAAACACATTTAAGCGATAATACAAGTCCATTCGAAAGCTGCCCTGCTCAACCATTTGCCACAAGTTACGATTTGTTGCAGCTAACACTCGGATATCGACTTTTAAAGTTTGACTGCCCCCGACGCGCTCAAACTCTTGCTCTTGTAGTACCCGCAGTAATTTACTTTGCGCCTCTAATGGCAGCTCTGCCACTTCATCTAAAAATAAAGTGCCTTTATCAGCCAGTTCAAAACGCCCTTTTCTGCGTTCATTAGCGCCAGTAAACGCCCCTTTCTCATGACCAAATAACTCAGATTCAATTAAGTTGGCGGAAAACGCCGCGCAGTTTACTTTTATGAAAGGTTGCTCAGCACGATTGCTCAAGCGGTGAAGGTTTCGTGCCACCAGCTCTTTACCCGTGCCGTTTTCACCTAAAATCAAAACCGTACTATTGGTTTGGCTTACCAAGGTAATTTGCTCGAGCATACTTTGAAATGAATGACTTTGCCCAACTAAGCCAGAGTCTTGCCAATCTTCGTTTAACTCTGAAATAAGGTAAGCATTTTCAGCTTGTAGCTGCTCAGATAAGTGCTGAACTTGTGCTAAGGCATCACGTAACGCCACTTCTGTTTGCTGTTGTTTGGATACATCGCGAAAAATCGCGACTGCCCCAATCAGGGCACCGTTTTTGTACACTGGTGTTGATGTATATTCAACAGCAAAATAACTACCATCTTTACGCCAGAATACCTCATCGTTTACATGACGGTGTTTGCCATCGAACATGGTGCAATATATTTGGCATTCATCTGCGGGATATGGCGAGCCATCTTTACGAGTATGGTGATGATATTGATGTATTTTTTTACCAAGGAGTTCGTCTGCTTTCCAGCCTGTCATGCGCTCAGCGGCAGGGTTTACAAAAACCGCATTACCCGATAAATCGAAGCCATAAATTCCCTCGCCAACGGCGTTTAGCAATAACGTGGGGTCGTTTAAAAATTCCTTGATCATAGTAATCACTCAATTCGCGAAATATCACGAGCAATTATGACAAGGTTGAACATGCTTAACAAGCAATCATAAAAAAAGCGACTAGAAGCCGCTTTAATATATCGTATGGGTTTACAGTGTAGGCACTAAGATAATTTCGCCCTGAGATACTTTCATATCTAATGGTAATTTGCTCAATAGTGCAACTTTAGGGTCGTTCATATTTAACTTATAGACAGGGTTAACCGCTAAAAAGCCGTTAATCACTTGCATTGCCTGATCATCTAATAAGTTTAAGCTGCCCTTGAAACCCGCGGTGTCGATTGTTGTATCAACCAGTTTTACATTACGTAAAAAGACCGCTTTTTTCTCGCTGTCATAAAATGGGCTACCTTCGATTTGTAGCTTTAAGCGTACTGGATACTTAAGCGCAAACGCTTTGATGACGGCACTAGAATCGGCCCCTAAAACCACCACATCACGTTTATCTGGGCCAACATTGACACTCAGGTCGTTTACCGCAAAATCAACTGGTAAGCCCATCAGCTTAATCTGTTCACTTAGTTTTGGTAATTGATTAGCAAGGGCTGCTTCAATTTCAGAATTGCTAAACGAGTAAACAGACATCCCTTGATCTGTCGTTTTACATGCCCCTAAAAATAAACAGGTAAGTAGTAATAAAATTCTCATTGTTTTCCTCAAAAACACACGGAAAAAAACCGCTTTAAAAAGCGGTTTTATTCGTTAAATTGCAAATATTGCTTTAAGCCTTGCTAGTGTGTCAGCTGAAACTGAACCCTCACTGACTGCAAGTAATTGCTTTAAGTAGTAATAAACATCTGCTTGTTCGCCACGGTGTTTATCATCTAACATCGCAACTTGCTCTGTCATACGTAACTGACTATCAGCCGATTCTACGCCTGCCAGAATTTCGATACGGGTTAACAGCTGCGCAGCGTTTAGCTTAGTTGTTAATGAAGCTTGAAACTGCGAAGGCAGTTCGCTGTTGCTTTCAAGAGCAGCAAATAAAGCCGTTAATTTAGACTGCTCTGCTTGCTTACTAATTAGCGCTGATTTTGCACTAATCGCTGCCTCTAACTGAGTCACGCGTGCCGATAACGCTTTTGAGTATTCAAGCTCTGCTAGCTTCACTGTTAAATCTTTAAGCTGTGCAAGATGCATCACGGTCTCAAGTGCAGACTCAAGCTCACTTAACTGCTGTGCGGCAACTTCGTCATTTTGTTGCTGTACTTGCTTTTGCTGTTCAAACTCGGCACTGCGCTTAGCAAAAGTCTCGTCATTAACTCGTCTGAATTGCTGCCATAAGGTGTTTTCAGCTTTCATTCCTGCAAAGCCAATAGTCTGCCAAGTTTGTTGAAGCGCTTTTAGATCTTGGCACGCAGCAGCTAAATCATCACTTTGTGATAACTGTGTTGCTTGCTCAACAAGTGCTGCTTTTTGTTCAGCATTTGCTTTATGAAATGCAGCAAGTTGACCTTGTACTTGTGATTGTGCAGCTTTGAATTGCGCTTGTAGTTCACGGTATGTTTTAGGATCGACGTTACCTGCAGAGCGCCACGCTTTCGCGGTACGGTTGAACTTGCTTTCAAACTGCTTCCAATCAAACTCATTAGAAGAGCTATCAAGCTCTGTTAACTGCTGCATTTGCGAGATTATTTCAACGCGCTGTGCTTTAGCTTGTTCACGTTGTTGCTCTTGCTCTGCGAAATACTCACGACACGGCGCAAACAGTAATTCAATTTGTTGATCGAATAACTCGCCTTGTTGCTTTTCTGCATCAGTATCTAAACGCCCTAACTCATTCCAACGACGACGTAACTGTTTAACATGCTCTGCACGTTGTTTAGGGTCAGTACACTCGGTTGCAACAAGTTCATTTACTTCAACGAGTAGCGCATCACGCTTTGGTGCCGATGCGTATTTTTGCCAATCTTTTGCTTCTGCTAGTTGGGCTTCTAAATCAGCTTTAAGGCTATTTAATGGCTGTTTGTAATAGTCTGTAAGTGTTGCGTATAGCTCTTCAAAACCTTTAAACACACCAAAGGCAACATTAAAGCGACCTTGCTCAATTAAGCGTTTTACATCACGAGCTTTACGCTTAGCTGTTTGTTGATTTTTCTCAAACTTATTCGTCAGCGGTGCCATCGCTTGCTGCCAGCTGTTTACTACTTCAGCTAAATTGGCTTTAAAGCGACCTTGTAAACGACTAGGAATACTTGCCAGCTTTTTACGTGCTAGTTTTTGCTGTTGCTCAAACTGCTGCTTTAACCCGTCAAACTCGCTTTCATCTTCAGTTGTCGCAACGATATTTAATTGTTCAAATGCCTCTTTAAACTCAGCAATCGCGCTAACTAGTTGCGGTAACTGTTCAACTTGCTTAAATAAAGTTGCTAAATGCTGTTTTACATCACTAACATGTTTACTTTCAGATAAGTTCGCCTCTGCTAAGGCATCTTTTGCCTCTACAACTTTTGCCTCTAGCCAATCTTGTTGAATTTGCTCTGGTGTTTCTAAGCCTAATTGCAATGCATTTTCAATTTCTTCGCCAATTGCTTCAAGGCTTGCAAGTGCTAATACCTGACGTTGTTGCTCAGCTAACGCTTGCTGCGCTGCTTCATGCTCTTTACTTAAAACTGCAATATGCGATTCAAGCTTTTGCGTAATCGCTGAATATTTTTTATCAAGCGTGCTTACTTGCTCATCGCTCAGCCATTTTAGTTCGATAGCTTGCCACTGCTGTAATAACTCAGCATGTTGCATCGACACTAACTGAAAGTCATTTTTATCACGAAGCGCATTAAGCTTTGCTAATACCACACGTGTATCAGCTTCTACTTTGGCAGGCATTTCTATCGCTAAGCGTTCATTGTCAAGATGAGTCGCCAGTTGGGTATGCGCCTCACCTTTTGCATGCTTTAATAGTGATTTAGCAAGTTGATGATTAATCACAAGCTCAACAAGTTGCAATTGCAGCTCTTCACGGCCTTCTTTAAAAGCTTTATCAATTAAGCTTGGGTTTGCTAAACGCTTTAATAACTTAACACGAACTTGAAGTTCTTTTTCTGCAAAGGCGAGTTTCTCAAGAGTTTTGACAGGTGCGTAACGCTCAATAAACTCATTTTTGATATTTGCATCTAGTTGGCTGTCGGTATTTAAAACCGCTTGATTGATATGCTGCTCAGCAAGGTCTTTCAGTGCTTGGTCTTGCTTGTATGCTTGCCACCATAAAACGATATCGTTCACTTTGTTTAATGCTTTTTTGCGGATTTCAGCTGAGCTGTCTTCAAGGGCAATGCTATTTAAGATGCTAAGGTCACGCTCTGTATCAAGACGTTCAACCGCAGCTAAACGGACTTGGTTTTTAGGGTGCTTCCATTTTGGAGTAAACAGGTGTTTAAAGATCATTTTCACTAAACCTAGCTATTTCATTTTCTGATGCGAATTCTTTTTGCAATTGAGCTTTGCTCTTTTGCACCATTTCACCATTTGCGCCAATGGTAAACTGCTCATTGCTTTGCGAAACTTTAGCCTGATAAAGCATCACGAGTTGAACGGTTTGTTGTTTTTGCTCCTCAGTCAAAGGAGTGCCGTCTGGCCACTTACCCGTAGAGGCACCATACTGAAGACGTTCAAATACTTCTGGGGTGATATTTTTAACGATGTGATCAATATTCATGTTACTTTTTCTTTTTTAAAACAACTAAATAGATGCGGCTTACAAGATACCACACAAAACCTACTGCCATTGCCGATGTATAGGCATACCACTCAAGAGACTTTGCTTCGGGGTGCATAAAGTAATAACAGAAAAAGCCCCCTAAAAATAAAATCAGTGCGAGGAAAGACTGATTCATAAACTTTTGTTGTCTACGAATGCGCGTTTCTTTTTGCATTTGCTGCAATTGCTCATTGCTTAGATCGGTGACTTGGCATTCACAATGCGGGCATTGCTTATGTTTGTCAGATATTGATTTTGCACACTGCGGGCAACTAATAATCGCCATATCTTTCTCCATACTACGCATAAAAAAGGCGCCTTTAGGCGCCCTTTATTGTACTTGTTTTATGAGTCGATGTCTTTTTTGAATTTCATTCATTTATGAAGATTCGAAAACCTGCACAACTAAATTCACCGTAAAAACTCAAAAAAACGATTTATTGTTTCTGTTTCGCCTTTTCAGCTAGACGCTTTTCCCAGAAAGTCGCATTTTTAATGCCTAATTTAACTGGATCAAAAGTGATTTCACCACCGGCTTTCTTTTGATCTTCGTAATCACGTAAACAGTTAAGTGCAGGTTTTGCGACAAAGAAAATAGCCAAAATACCCACAATATTGATCCAGGCCATTAAGCCTACGCCAATGTCACCAATATTCCAGATGTAACCTGAGTTGTTTACCATACCGTAAGCCACCATAAACATGATGACAAACTTCACAACAACCAACGGAATATTGCCTTTGAAATAACGGTTTAAATAAGCAACGTTCGTTTCAGCAATATAGTAATAAGCAAGAATTGTAGTAAATGCGAAGAAGAATAAAGCAATACCAACGAATGCTTCACCAAAGCCACCAAATACGCTAAATAATGCCATTTGTGTAAAAGCAGCAGAGCCTACTTCAGTTGCAGCATCAACGTTTTGCACAATGAATTGACCTGCAGGTAACTCACCCACAATGTTGTATTGTTTAGTGATTAGAATCATTAACGCAGTTGCTGTACAAACAAAAATGGTATCAACATAAACAGAAAATGCTTGCACTAAGCCTTGTTGAGCTGGGTGATCTACCTCGGCAGCTGATGCTGCATGCGGACCCGTACCTTGCCCTGCTTCGTTTGAGTAAATACCACGTTTAACACCCCAACCAATAGCAGCACCAAAGCCTGCTTGCGCGGTGAATGCATCAGATAAGATCATTGAGAAGATACCTGGCACTTTATCTAGGTTTAAGAACACCACGATTAACGCTAACACGATGTAACCTAGCGCCATAAATGGCACCACAATTTGTGTGAAGTTTGCGATACGTTTAATGCCACCAAAGATGATAAATGCAAGCACAATTAAGATGATTGCAAGAGCAACCAACTTAAAGCTACCTACTTCACCAAAGCTGGTGCTAACCAATGTGCCTTCACCAAAAACTTGTGTGAATGCATTACCTACCGCATTCGCTTGAACGCCCGGAAGGAATACACCACAAGCAATAATCGCCGATACTGCAAATAATACGGCTAACCACTTTTGCTGTAAGCAGCGGTCGAAGTAATATGCTGGGCCACCGCGGTATTGACCGTCTTCTTCTGATTTATAAATCTGACCAAGTGTTGACTCGGCATACGCAGTACTTGCACCAAGAAACGCAACTATCCACATCCAGAAAATCGCACCCGGACCACCAAAGCCGATTGCTGCAGCAACCCCGGCAATATTACCTACACCTACACGGCCTGATAACGAAACCGCTAGCGCTTGAAACGAAGAAATACCCGTATCTGAATTATTAGAGCTAAGTAATAATTTACACATTTCTTTAAAATGTCTAACTTGTGCGAATCGGGTTAAAACGGAATAAAACAGACCTGCACCTAGACATAAATAAATGAGTGCATCACTCCAAATTATGTCGTTAACGGCGCTTACTAAAGCTTCCATGGATATCCTCTATGATTATATTTTTTATTGTTAGTTACGATACTCAGCGTGAGCTTGTGAGAATGCGCGACACGATAACTGTGAGAAATAAAAATGAAATTTTGTTACTTCACAGCTGAATATATTGGATATTAACTTAAACCAACCAAGTTTGTTAACAGTTAATTTTCAATATGATAAATGTACCTACTAAATTAACATTCGATGCATCCTGCTCTGCACCGCTGCTTTTTTAACTTTCATACCAATTTGTTTAATTAAGTATTTTTGCAAATTGGTATCAGATACAATTACGGGCATCAGTTTTGCTGATGCCCGTAAGGGTCGTTATCTTAATTTATCAACCACGTTAACAATAGCCGCTAACGTATCTTGACCAAATTGATACGAGCGACGATCTGACCAGCCATAATCTGGATCTGGTAAATCATCGTTATCTTTAAATGGCATCTCTACCGTGTAAGCTAATGCATTAAATTCATGCGCGACAGCAGAAGAACCGACAGTTAAGTTAGCCTGGCCCGGCTCATCTTTTGGATAACCATGTTCGTCTTGGAACTCAGGCGTCACAGTTAAAAGCGCAGCTTTAAAGCTATCTTCTAACTCTTTTAAGCGATCATCGTAGCCCGGGATACCTTCACTACCCGCAACAAAGTTATAAGGAATTGCTTCGTCACCATGAATATCTAAGTGCATATCAAGGCCCGTTTCACGCATTTTGTTAAGCACTAAGAAAACTTCAGGGCTATTTTCCATGCTCGGTGTTTGCCATTCACGGTTCAAGTTAACGCCTTTAGCGTTAGTACGTAGGTGACCACGCACACTGCCATCTGGGTTCATATTTGGCACGATGTAGAATACCGCTTTAGATAATAGTGCCGCTGCATGTGGATCTTCATCATCAAGTAATTTATGAAGTAAACCTTCAACGTACCACTCAGCCATAGTTTCGCCTGGGTGCTGGCGCGCCGTGATCCAGATTTTTTTCTTCTCACTGCTAGGAATACCCACACGTAAAACACTCATATCACGACCATCAAGGGTTTCGCCTAATGTTTCTAATTCACAGGCATGTTGGCTTTGTGCCCATGCTAGTAAATCTAAGTGACGGTCATAGCTGTATGGCGCAAAGTAAGCAAAGTACATGCTGCCGCACTCAGGCTCTACTTCAAATGATAGTGTGCCGTTTACGTACTCAGATGGGACACGGAACCAAGTTTGACGGTCGTATGATGCAACCGCATGGTAACCTTCCCAGCCATCAGGGTATGCTGAGTTCTCTAGGTTATTAATGTGTAATTTATGGTTTTGAAACGCAGTTGTTTCAAGACGAAAGTGAAACCACTGGAAAAAATCAGACTGATTGTCTTTATTGATTTCTAATTGAATATTCAGTGGATCAACGGCTTCAATAACCTTGATATTACCACTGTCAAAATTGCTGGTGATTTTCATTCTATAAACCTATTGGTTAAAAATAATTCTTAGCTATTCGCTTGTTAGTTAAGAATTAAGTCAACGCTCTGTAGTTAGAACGTTTTGTTAGTAATATGGTGTAGACCCTTAACAGCCTATCACATGCTGAAAATTTGCAAAAACTTTCACGACTAAAAAAGCCAGCATAATGCTGGCTTCTAGATTCTTTATAACTTAGGTATTAGCGAGGTAAGCTTGGGAAAGTTACTTCAGCCATATCACGCATACAACGTACTACCTGACAGCTATAACCGAACTCGTTATCGTACCAAACGTAAAGTACAACGCGGTTGTCATCTACGATTGTCGCTTGTGAATCAACAACACCTGCGTAACGGCTACCTACTAAGTCAGTCGATACGATTTCAGTAGACGCTGTGTAATCGATTTGATCACGAAGGTCTGAATGAAGTGCTGTTTCACGTAAGAACCCATTTAGTTCTTCAACAGTTGTACCTTTTTCAAGGTTTAAGTTCAAGATAGCCATTGATACGTTTGGCGTAGGAACGCGGATAGCGTTACCAGTTAGTTTACCTTCAAGCTCAGGTAAAGCTTTAGAAACCGCTTTTGCAGCACCTGTTGAAGTGATAACCATGTTAAGTGCAGCAGCACGGCCACGACGCTCAGCTTTGTGGTAGTTATCAATTAAGTTTTGGTCATTGGTGTACGAGTGAACAGTTTCAACGTGACCATTTTTGATACCAAACTTATCGTTAAGCGCTTTTAACGTTGGCGTAATAGCATTGGTCGTACAGCTTGCTGCACAGACAATCTTATCTTCAGGTTTGATATCTTGGTTGTTAACACCGTACACGATGTTCTTGATGTTACCTTTAGCTGGTGCAGTTAATAATACTTTTGCTGCGCCTTTCGCTTCTAAGTGCTGACCAAGGCCTGCTTCGTCTTTCCAAATACCTGTGTTATCAACAATAAGCGCATTCTCAATGCCGTAAGCTGTGTAATCAACTTCGCTTGGTGAGTTAGCATAGATAACTTGGATGTAGCTACCGTTAGCTTTAATTGCATTGCGCTCTTTGTCAATTGTAATTGAGCCATTGAATGGACCGTGGATAGAATCACGACGAAGTAAGCTTGCACGCTTTTCTAGGTCACCATCTTTACCACCACGTACAACGATTGCACGTAAACGTAGGTCTGCATAAGGACCTGACTTCTCGATTAAAAGACGCGCTAATAAACGACCGATACGACCGAAACCGTATAACACTACATCACGTGGTTCTTTACGCTCTGAGTTTGCGATTTCTGCTAATTCGTCAGTTAAGTACTCTTCAACTGAGCGACCTTTAGCAGCATCGTTAAACAAATAACCATACGCTAGTTTACCAATATCGATACGTGCTGAGTTTAAGTCCATTTTGCTAATTGCTTCTAAGAAAGGGAAGCTTTCACGTAAACGTAGTTTTGTACCTTCAAACTGAGCAACTGTTTTGTGTGCTTTGATGATATCGATTGTACTGGCATTAACGAGAGGACGGCCATATACAGCGATTTCGATACCACGATTACGGTAAAGTCTACCAATGATAGGTTGCATACTTTCTGCGTAATCTTGACGTTCTTGCCAGCTGCTTGTGTATTCTAACTCGTGAGATGAGGTCATTTTTTTTACCTAATTAAACAATTTTGAACGGATAGCCTTAAAAAATGTGTTGTGATTTGAGAGCAACACATCTCAGGCAGGGGTATTCTAATTTAAACTCGAACGATTCTCCACTGTTACAGAACAAATCATTGCGCTAGAATAAAGTAGTACAAATTAAGTAGAGGTTAAGGAATGTTATTAAGAGCAAGCGTGTTGCTTGGTTTATTGGCATTAGCAGGCTGTGAAGATCCGCTTACACTGGCGAAAGTGTGCGACGAAACACCTGGCTTCTGCAGTGATTTAAATAAAGACAGTCACTGTAAAGAGCAACGTGCCGAGGTCATCATTCAACGTTATGTTGAATATAAGTCGCCAACAGACGAAAACAAATATCAATTATTAAAAGACTTTGAGAAATACGATCAATGCGTATCGCTTGCGGCCAAGATTGAGCATATAAAACTAAAAGAAAAAACCACGTCTCGTGTTGAAGGTCATTTAACAAGCATCAAAGAAATGACACGTATTTTTCAAGATACCAAAAATACGAACCACCCTGGTTTGTTGTATTACCATTGGTCACGTAATAACGACCAATCAGCGTTAACTAAACTACTCGCCCTTGAAGAAAAACAAGATAAACGGGTGACCGAAGATGCTGAAATGCAGTTTTTCTTGGCAAGCTACTACGTGAAGTTTGATGATGAAAAAACCATTGATTTGCTATACAAAACGCTCGAGTTAAATAAACCAGGTGAAACACCGAATCCAGAGATCTACCCGACTCTGGTCAGCTTATTTTACAAACACGAAAAGTATAAGCACGCATACACTTTTGCACGCGTGGCACAATTATCAGGGTATGAAAATGTCGATATTTTACCTATCGAACATCAACTCGCTGCCATTGGTAAGAGCCTAGACAGCCTAGATGATTTAGCACAAAAAACTTACGACAGTATCCAAGCCGGCACTTTTGTGTCGCCGCGCGGATTCTAGCCACTCGCAAGTAATGTTTTTAAACAAATAAAAAAGGCAGCTAACGCTGCCTTTTCTTATTTTGCTTTGCTTGTGCCAACTTCTACACGAGTTTTTAGCTTTTGACCTGGTCTAAAAGTCACAACTCTGCGCGCCGAAATAGGAATATCTTCACCTGTTTTCGGATTGCGGCCTGGACGTTCTTTCTTGTCTCGAAGATCAAAGTTACCAAATCCAGAGAGCTTAACCTGCTCGCCTTTTTCTAGCGCTGAGCGGATTTCTTCAAAAAACGCTTCAACTAAATCTTTGGCATCTTTTTTATTGATCCCGAGTTTTTCAAATAGGTGTTCAGCTATGTCGGCTTTAGTAAGCGCCATATCTAGTCCCTCAACGATGCGTTAAATTGTTCGGCCAGTGCGGCCACCACATTATCAACTACTTGATTGATATCTTTCTCTTCGAGCGTTCTATCAACCGCTTGCAGTGTTAGAGCAATCGCCAAACTCTTATAATTTGGCTCAATACCTTTGCCCTTATACACATCGAATAAGTTTAGGTCAACCAATTGATTTCCGCCAACTTTTTCTATGACATTTAAAATATCGCCAGATTTTACGTGATCTTCCACTAAAATCGCGATATCACGGCGGTTTGACGGGAATTTCGACACTGCCACGGCTTCTGGTAATTTTCTTTTTTCTAGTGCAGACATTTCGATTTCAAACACAAATGCTGTGTTGTTGATATCTAGTGACTTTTGCACTTGTGGGTGCACTGCACCAAAGAAACCAACTTTCTTACCATCAACATAAATAACCGCTGATTGGCCTGGGTGTAAGCCATCAGACTGCTCTGCTTTTATCTCAAAACGTGACGAATCGTTACTAATAGCTAAAAGTGCTTCAACATCACCTTTTAAGTCATAGAAATCAACGCTACGCTTTTCTTGAACCCAATGTTCACCGTGTGCAAGACCTGAGATTACACCACCGATAACAGCAACTTGGTTTACGCCGTTTTCAGCATTTTCGTCACGTAAGAATTTTAAGCCGTGCTCAAATAAACGTACACGTGGTTGCTGGCGGTTTTGATTGTAAACTAGCGACGCTAATAGACCTGGCATTAAGCTCACGCGCATTGCTGACATTTCAACCGAAATTGGGTGTGGCAATACAAGCGCATCACTTTGCGGGTGTAAAATTGCTTGTGCTTTTGGATCAACGAAGCTGTAAGTAATTGCTTCTTGGTAACCACGAGTAACAAGCGTATTGCGGAATTTAGTAACCGCAACATGTGACTCGTCATGGTTAGTCATTTTTAATTTAGCAGTTGGTGCAACGTTAGGAATGCTGTTATAGCCGTAAACACGCGCAACTTCTTCAATTAAATCTTCTTCAATACGAATATCAAAGCGATAACTAGGTACGTCAGCACTCCATACACCATCAACAATTTTCACGTCTAACCCTAAACGCGTTAGGATGTCAGTTACTTTTGCATCATCAATGTGATGGCCAATTACACGGTCTAAACGCTCACGACGTAAACGCACTTCTGTTACTTTTGGTAATTTGTCAGTTGCGACTGCTTCAACAACTGGTCCTGCTTCACCACCAACAATCTCAAGAAGTAATGCTGTCGCACGTTCCATTGCATCTTTTTGCAGTGCAAAATCGACACCACGCTCGTAACGATGTGACGCATCAGTGTGTAAACCGTAGCTACGTGCTTGACCAGCAATAGCGACAGGGTTAAAGAACGCACTTTCTAATAAGATGTCTGAAGTTGCTTCAGTTACACCAGACTTCTCACCACCAAAAATACCTGCAATAGCAAGCGCTTTGTTGTGATCAGCAATAACAAGCGTAGATTCGTTTAGTTTAGCTGTGTTGCCATCTAATAGAACTAACTCTTCACCCGCGTTTGCGCTACGTACTTTAATACCACCTTCAATCGCATTTAAATCAAATGCGTGCATTGGGTGACCTAGCTCTAATAACACGTAGTTTGTTACATCAACAACAGGGTCAATTGAGCGAATACCACTGCGACGCAGTTTTTCTACCATCCAAAGTGGTGTTTCTGCATCAAGGTTAATACCTTTAATTACACGCCCTAAATAACGAGGACACGCTTCATCATTCACAAGCTCAATCGATACTTTGTCTTCAATCGTTGCAGCAACTGGTGCGATTTCAAGTGTGTTTACATCAACACTGTTAAGTACACCCACTTCGCGCGCTAGGCCTTTGATACCTAGGCAATCACCACGGTTAGGTGTTAAGTCAACATCAATAATGTTGTCGTCTAGGCTTAAGTACTCACGTAAATCAGTACCGATTGGTGCATCACTTGGTAATTCCATGATGCCATCCCCCTCTTCGCTGATACCTAACTCAACGAATGCGCACAGCATACCGTGTGAAGGTTGACCACGAAGTTTGGCTTTTTTGATTTTGAAGTCGCCTGGTAATACAGCGCCAACAGTCGCAACAGCGACTTTTAAACCTTGGCGACAGTTAGGTGCACCACACACGATATCAAGTAGCTCATCACCACCTACGTTTACTTTAGTTACACGTAACTTATCAGCGTCTGGGTGTTGACCACACTCAACTACTTCACCAACAACAACGCCTGTGAACTCAGCTGCTGCAGGCTCAACACCGTCAACTTCAAGTCCAGCCATTGATAACTGTTCCGAAAGAGCCTGTGTGTCGATTGCTGGGTTAACCCACTCTCTTAACCACTTTTCACTAAATTTCATTTTATATCTTCACTCTTAACGGAACTGGTTTAGGAATTTTAAATCGTTTTCGAAAAATGCACGTAAGTCGTTTACGCCGTAACGCAACATCGTCAAGCGCTCAACACCCATACCGAATGCGAAGCCTGTGTATTTTTCTGGATCAATACCCACTGATTTAAGAACGTTAGGGTGAACCATGCCACAGCCTAATACCTCTAACCACTTGCCGTTTTTACCCATAACATCAACCTCAGCTGATGGCTCAGTAAATGGGAAGTAAGAAGGACGGAAACGAATTTCCATATCTTCTTCAAAGAAGTTACGTAAGAAGTCGTGCAGAATACCTTTTAACTCAGTGAAGCTTACATCTGTATCAACCATTAAGCCTTCCACTTGGTGGAACATTGGCGTGTGTGTTTGGTCGTAATCGTTACGATAAACACGACCTGGAGAAATGATGCGCAGTGGTGGCTGCTCAGTTTCCATCGTACGGATTTGTACACCACTTGTTTGCGTACGTAACACAAGCTTAGGGTTGAAATAGAAAGTATCGTGATCAGCTCGCGCTGGGTGGTGCTCAGGAATATTTAGCGCATCGAAGTTATGAAAATCATCTTCAACTTCAGGACCTGATTTAACCGCAAAACCTAACTCACCAAAAAAGCTTTCAATACGTTCAATAGTACGAGTTACTGGGTGTAAGCCACCTGTTGGCATAACACGACCCGGTAAAGTTACGTCGATCGTTTCTGCAGCTAGTTTCTCTTCAAGAGCCTTACTTGCTAGTAACTCACGCTTTTCGTTAATGGCTGTTTGTACTTCTTGTTTTGCTTGGTTAATCACTTGACCCGCTTCTTTACGCTCTTCAGGGGCAATCTTGCCTAGCGTTTTAAGTAAGCTGGTGATTTCACCTTTTTTACCAAGGTAATTAACCCTGATATCTTCTAGTTGCGCGATTTCATTCGCACTGGCAACTGCCTCAAGTGCTTGCGCTAAAATATTTTCTAAGTTCATTGAGTACCTGGTCTTTCACAGAAGGATTTTTGTAATAGCTAATGATAACTGAAAGCAAGGACTAGATTCTAGCCCTACTAAAGCTTTAACGTTGATTTTATAAAAGGAATTGTTAATTTTCTTTGTGCAGCCATTGAGGCGTGGTCAAGTTTATCTAAAACGTCTAATAATGCACGCATATCACGGCTTAATCGCGTTAATAAAAAGCGCGCGCATTCATCCGTCAATTCAAGGCCACGCATGTGAGCACGGCGTACGAGCGCTTCGGCTTTGTCATCATCGCTCATTGAACGAATTTGTAACGTTGTGCCCCACTTCAAACGCGAAACTAAATCCGGTAGGTTGATATGTAGCATGTCAGGTAATAAATCAGCTGTGACCACAAGGTATTTGCCCGGCTCATTAAAGCGATTGAAAAAGTTAAATAATCCTTTCTCCCATGCATCGTTGCCTGCTACCAAGTGCACGTCATCAATACATAACACGTCAAGGTTTTCGAGACCTTCAAGTACCACAGGGCCGTAGTCAATCACTTCACGCATCGAAAGTAACATGGTTGACAAACCGCGCTCTTGAGCGTGAATACAGGTCGCATACAACAGGTGCGATTTACCTGAATCGCCCAAACCGCATAAATAAGTATATTGAAATTTGTTACTAAGCTTTGTGAACGCATCTTTAAGGTGACTCACTTCAAGCGAGTTTTCGCCACCAAAATAAGAAGTAAATGTTTCATCATCAGGCAAAGTAACAGGTAATGCCATTTGCATTGGTTCTTGCACTGCGATTAAAGCCCCTGCCACTGATATTCAAGCTCATCTTTATTGACTACTTGATAGAAATCACGCGGGTCCTGATACGCTTTAAAGGCACTATCAAGTTCTAACGCTTTTCTAAAATCATTCATGCTGCCAGTGTGATTAACAGTAAATTGAACGCTATCAGGTGTACGCACAGATATTACGGCACGAGTAACAACACTTAAGCTCTCTAAACGGCGTTTAGCAAATTCAATATCTACAAAGTTATTGATACCTTTAAGATAGAAAGTTGCTGTAGCAAGTTGGCCAATCATCGTTGGATCTATTGCGTATTCTGCTGCTAAGCCACCCGCTAAACTATCAATCATATCTGCAACAATTTGCTGCTTATCACCCATCAAACGATTAGTATCGAATAATTCAGCATTAGTGAAACGCCAATCAAGGATCCAGGTTTCTGAATCAGCTTGTTGATACATTCTTGCAGTAATACTGCGCTCAGCACTATAACGGCTTGAAGCTCGCTCTACAGGCTCAGAGAAATTACCCCACACTTCTGGTATCCCAACAATAGCGCGATCTTGTAAATCAAGTAGTGGCACAACCACAGGTAAACCACGACGACTTGCTTTGTCGTATATAAGCTGTTCAAGCTGTGGGTATGATTCTTGAGTAACCAATTCACGGCGCCAGTTATCTTCAATACCTAGCCAGATCGCCACTAAAGGACGACGTGTCCCCCAAAGTGGCAAGCCAAGATCTTTGATTAATGCATTAATCTTATTGGCTTCGAACTTAACGACCAGATTTAAACTGCCATCTGCTTTTTCATCATATTCAAATTTGAGCATGTAATCGGAAATGTCGCGGGTGCGTTGTTTAGCAACCGGGTTTTGATCTGCACTTGTGTCCCCACTTACTTTCACCAACACATTTAGCAGCGCTTCACGGCTTGCTGCCAAACGAGCATCACGTGATTTGTCTGCAACTTTAAGAGTATCTTGATATAAATTAGTCACCTCAACAGCAAAGGTTGAAGCACTCGAAAAAAATAATAATAATAAACAAATAAGTAATCTAGACACAGGCCATTAGTTCTTGCTTTTAAACTGATTTGATCCTAAATCAAAGCCATAAACAAAGCAAAGTTAATTTAATGAACGGCAGCTGAGCGAGTTCGTGAATTACAAGAGTAAAGTTAGCGAGGGGAAAGTTGAAGGAGTAAAGGTTTGGAAGTCTGGCGTAGGTTGGGTAGAACGGAGTGAAACCCAACAGCGTGGTAATACCATTCCGCTTAAATATCTGATCTAATATAGGCTATATAAAATCACTGGTTATTAACATTGAACCCAAACATAT